>URDG01000025.1 GCA_900546515.1 uncultured Eubacteriales bacterium
TTCACCGACAAGAGCGGGAATCTTATTCAGCGTGTAAAGAAATAATGAAAACAATCTGTTAATCGGAAGATTTTCGCATCCCTGAAGGATATTGGGAGGTAATTATGAAACAGACGAAGACCAAGCTTCTATGCCTGCTTCTTGCGGCGCTGATGCTGCTCAGTCTCGCCGCCTGCGGCAAGGAGACGGCGGAAGACTCCAATTTGATCAAGCTCGGTGACTATGAGCTTCTCTACAAGGGCGCGTGCATCATGGAGGATTCGGACGGAAATGACGCGATCGTTCTGACGCTGGACTTCACAAACAACGGCAAGGAATCGGCTTCGTATCTCTGGAGCATTAATGAGACGCTCACGCAGGACGGCGAGGAGCTGGAGGTTGCTACTGTTATCACCGATTATTCCACCTTTACTGCGGTGATTGACAAACAGTTTGAGGAGGTTGCACCGGGCGAGACGCTTGAAGTTCAAACGGCCTTTGTGCTGAAGGACACGACCCATCCGGTCAAGGCTACCTTTGAACAGCTGTTAGGCAAGAAAAACGGTACGATTACCATCGATCCGTCTACGCTCAGCCGGGAAGCGTCCGCCGATTCGACGGGCAGCACAGACACCACCCTTCCCGCTCCGACGGGTGATGCGCTGCTTGACTGGTGGAACGGCGCGTGGTATGGCTGGTGGACGATGACCGGCTGCTCGGGCGCTTACGAGAGCATGGCGGGACAGTGGTGGGACGCCTGCGCTGTCATCGACATCGGCTTGGATTATACGGGCACCGTCACGATCTGGGATGAGGACTACTCGAGAGCGGATCCGATAACGCAGGCGTCGGTCACGCTGAACAGCGCCGGTGCCGGAGAGCACGGTACCGTGATGTCGGAGAGCGGCTACTTCACGAATCTGCCTTTGGAGCATGCCGACTGGATCATCGATCCCGCAATCAACAGCCGTTTCCCCGATGTTGAAAACATGATCTGCATTGAGGGCTGGTACGAAGACGGCGAGGACGAGTTTTACTACGAGGTTTATCTGCGCCCGTGGGGGCAGCTCTGGGATGACTTTGCTGCCGACTATCCCGACGACATCCCCTATTACTATGACGACTGGTATCTCCCGCTTGTGGAGTCCGGCAGCGCCATGCCGGATGTGGTCGGCGGCGAGGCCGCCTCTTCCACCTCCGGCGGAACGGATGCGATGACCCAGACGCCCACTGCCGCGAACGTATCCGGCGGAGACGGCATCGTAACTGAGGAGCAGGTCCAGAAGGGCTACGTCTGGATGAACGAGGTCAATAATAATATTTTTTACGCTACTTACAATGATATCGTTGCCTACTTCGGCGTGGAAGGCCACTTCGTCAAGGAAGAGTACAGCGACCACATGAAGGCAAACTACCGCTACTACAAATGGATCTCTGAGGACGACGACTCCCATTTCATCTACGTCAATTTTAAGGAAAACGAGTCGGGCGTTTATACGGTGAGTGCGTACAACACCAGCGGCTTCTCCGGCACAGAAGCCATAGAAAAGTATCTGGACATCGTGAAGGCCGAGGCCGCCGAGGCGAACAAGGCAGCGTCTGCAAACGCCGAGATGAAGGATTTCTCCGCGGAGATAGCCCAGTTTGCGCACGACGATGTTAAGGTCAAGATCATGACGAAGATCCCGGTATCCGGCTGGTCGTTCGATGATAGGGGGCGCTGCCTTGTGGAAAACGACGATCCCACAGCCTTCGGCGCAGGCGCCATCAGATTCGAGGTAAGAACCAATGTGGAGGACTTCGACTACTACAAGGACGACTTTGAAAACTATCAGGACATCGACGATCGCGTGATCGGCGGCATCACCTTCAAAGGCCGCACCTACAAGCACATCGGCTACAATTGGATCCAGTATGTCGCGCAGATCGACGACGGCCGCGCACTGTCCATCGGACTGACGAAATTGGAGTGCGTCCCGGGCACGATGCCCGACATCATTCTCACCAACATGACGTTCCAGTAAGGGCAGCGTCCTTCTGAAAATTTGCACGAAAACCGGCTCCCGCCCCAATTTGGAGCGGGAGAATCCGGCTATTTGCGGAGAAACGGAGGGGATGCTGTGAAGCTCAAAGCGTTCCTCATCATGGCAGGTCTGTGGATGGGGCTGTTCGGTCTGACCGCCTGCGGCGGCGCTGACGTGCGCACCTATCAGTACCCGGAGACAGCGGTTCTTTTTGACGACTTCCAGATCAAAAAAACCGTTTACAGCCCGGGGGTCATGAAGCTCTATTACCGCGGCGGGCAGTTCAAGGACACGCCAATCCGCTGCTACGACGCGAATTTTGAAGATCTGGGAGATCAGTTTGAATATTCCTTTCAAAATGGCGTTCTGACAGTTCAGGCGGATTTTGCAGAACAAATCAGCGGGCTCACGATCGAGGATAAAGACCACGATACGGTCTATCATCTGCGCTATCTGGACTCTCCGCAGTTTGCGTGGCTGGCAGATACGTTCTGGCTGGACTACGGTATGATGACGATGGGCAACGAAGCGCGGTATTACAGCGATGCGGAGCGGCAGGCGCAGGCAGAGCGGGAGCTCACCGAGCATGAGCAGACACGCGATGTTTTTGCGCTGCTCGAGGGCACGTGGATCTCCGAGGATGGTCTGCAAAAATATGTGTTTTCCACGGACGCAGACGGGAGCGAGTTGCGTGCGGCGGAGCTGTGGTTCGACGAAACGGAGCAGAAATGGAATGGCTGGGAGCTGTGCGTCGAGTCCGCGTTTCAGACGCCATATTTCGGCGGAGAATACAGTGAGGACGTGGCGGAGCACCTGCAGGAGATCGTGCTGGGAAACAGCGATCATGCGGCGGCGGATCTGCACGTCCTGTACGATACGCAAAACGAGGTCATATTGGGCAGTGGGCTGACTTACCACAGAGAGTAGGACTACAGTGCCGTCAGGCACCGGCACAGGAAACGAGGAAAGAACATGTCAACACAAATCACAAATTATCAATGTCCCGCCTGTACGGGACCGCTCCATTTTGTAGGAGAATCCGGCAGGCTGGAGTGCGATTACTGCGGCTCAAGCTTCAATATCGCAGAAATTGAAGCGTTCTACGCGGAAAAAGAAGCGAAAGCGGCGGAAACGGCGCAGAAGCAGGAAGAAACAGAAGCGGCTCAAAAATCTGCCGAAGCGGAAGAACAACAGACTGCCGCAGAAGGCTCTGACTGGGATGCCTCCGGTCTGAGCGAGGACTGGGGCGCGGACGCGGCCGACATGAAGGCCTACTGCTGCCCATCGTGCGGCGCGGAACTGCTCTGCGACGCAACGACTGCAGCCACGTCCTGTCCGTACTGCGGAAATCCATCGGTGATTCCGGGGCAGTTCACCGGTATTTTGAAGCCCGACTTTGTGCTCCCCTTCAAGCTGAACAAGGAGGACGCCATCAAGGCGCTGAAGAAGCACTATCTCAAAAAGCCCCTACTGCCGTCGACCTTCTCCAAAGCTAACCATCTGGAGGAGATCAAAGGTGTGTATGTACCTTTCTGGATGTACGACGGCGAGGCCAGCGGAAGTGCGCAATTCCATGCTACGCAGGTACATACCTACACCTCAGGAGATTATGAGATCACGGAGACAAGCCACTATGATGTGCGACGCGCAGGCTCCATTGCCTTTGAAAAGATCCCGGTGGACGCGTCGAGCAAAATGCCGGACGATTATATGGACTCCATCGAACCGTATGATTACGCGGAGCTCAAGCCATTTTCCACAGCGTATCTGCCCGGATTTATGGCAGATAAATATGATGTCAGCGTCGAAGACAGCCGGGAA
This sequence comes from uncultured Eubacteriales bacterium, assembly GCA_900546515.1. GTDB lineage: Bacteria > Bacillota > Clostridia > Oscillospirales > Oscillospiraceae > Limivicinus. The sequence continues at coordinate 3,825 of URDG01000025.1, forward strand.
CGGGCGGACACGCGCTGCGCGGGCTCGCTGCTGAGCGCACTGGAACGCACGGTTTCGGGCTACACCAGTTGCAATGAAACGAGCCGGGATATCCACTTGAAGCGCGGCAAGGTGCATTACGCGCTGCTACCCGTCTGGATTCTGAACACAAGGTGGGAGGGAAAAGATTTCCTCTTTGCCATGAACGGTCAGACCGGCAAGCTTGTCGGCAACCTTCCGGTCAGCACGAAACGGGTAATTGGCCTGTTTGCGGCAATCGCGGCACCTCTTATCGCCATCAGTGTGACTGCGCTGCTGCTTTTGGTGCGCTAGGGAGGGCTGAGATATGAAAAAAAGAATATGCAGCCTCCTGCTGGTGCTTCTGTTCTGCCTTGTGCTCTGCGTGAGCGCAGCCGCGGCTGAGCAGACAGGTGCACAGCTTTCTTATGTGACGGACGCGGCCGGACTTCTCAGCGAAAACGAAACTATGCTGCTGGAAAAGATGGCGGAAAGCGTATCCAAAAAGTATGGTGTCGGCGTTTACATCGTAACCGTGGAGGACTATCGGGACTTCCATTCTGAAGGCGTCTATAAGGCGACCTACACCATCTACCATGAATACACCATGGGCGAAGGACCGAACCGCGACGGGATCATGCTCCTGCTCAGCATGGATGACCGCGATTGGGCGATGTTCTGCTACGGCTCGCGCTGCGAGTATACGTTCAACAGCTATGGTCAGCAGAAGCTGGAAAAGGTCTTCCTCGATAATTTCGGCGAGAACGACTGGTACGGCGGCTTTGAGGATTACGTCAAAGAATGCAACGTCTATCTGGAAAAGGCTTCCGCAGGAAAGCCCGTCCGGGCAAGCTTGTTCTATCCGCTCCTTATCGTGATCGGTCTTTCCCTGCTGGCAGCAGCCGTGGTCGTCGCCGTGATATGGCAGAAAATGGATACTGTATCAGAAAAAGCAACCGCGAACGCCTACGTCTCCGCGGGACTCCGGCTTACGGAGCAAACAGATCATTTCACCCATAAGACGACCTCCAGCCGGAAGATCGAGCGCAGCTCTTCCAGCAGCGGAAGCAGTCACAGCGAATCCGGCGGCGGCGGTTCCGGCCGAAGTGGGAAATTCTGAAAGGAATGGCTATGAAAATGACACCCAGACGAATGTTCGCACTATTGATGGCGCTGGTTCTGCTATTGTCACTCCGTGCCTGTGCGCAGAAAATGCAAACGGAGCATGACGAACCAAAAATGAATACTGCCGGAAAAAAACTCCAGAAAAGCAACAGGAAGAAGCTGTATTGCAGAGCGACGGGAACGATTTTGCATTCTTGCCATGACGGATACTGCTCCCTTAAGAACCGCAGAAGTCCAAAAGGTACAGCGGCAGCTTGACAAGAAGCGGTCCAAATATGAACAGCTTCAGATGCACAAGAGAATAGCGGCTGCTGAGCCGGACGGTATTTCGGATACGGAGGGCCGGGTGTAGCAGCGGTAATAAACGGCGGACAAGCATGATAAGCTTATCCGCCGTTTATTTTTTGAAGTGCCGGTCATGTATAACGTACTACATCAGTATGCGCAGAGCATCATTGTAGTTAGATGCTTCTAACTGAATTGCACTTAAAAAGCCGCCGGCGGCAGCTTTTACCCGGCTTATCTGACCGGAACATTTTCGCAGTCATATTTTAGCATCAGTGCCGTTTATTTGCAAGACGGTGTTTGAGCCTTGTTTTCGACACGCAGGCGCTGAACCTCCGCGGGCAGATCTTCTGCCACTTTGGACAGCTGCTTTGGAATAGTTCAGCACCTCACTTGTCAGACATTTAATATCATCTATCTAACAAATGAGGCGCTGTTCACAATTTTATTGAATTCTCTTTTCCTTGTCAATTGACGCTTACACAATCCCGGTAACGGTACTCGGTAGTGGTATTATAATTTTCACTTTCAATGAACCAGACTTTGTTGTCGTCGCCGAAATTATATGCAGTGGAAGAGCTCATTTGGTAGCCCTGATAATTTTCCCCATTGTATGTGATGCTGACCCACGAACCATTTCCAGCGTACTGTGTTGCATGATAAAATTGCTCGGCAGATACATATCTTGTGAGGTGCTTTTCCCCATAGGACTCTCTGGCGCCGTATAAGTTATATTCGCCGCCTATGCTGTAATCTCTGAACATACGATAGTAAGGGTCTTTTGCTTGCTGTGTGCCATAGTGAACCATATTATAGCCCGCGACGGTCTTGTTGGTGCGTGTTTCGACCTCTCTCGTTGACGAACTTGTAACCGGATTTGAACTCCAATCGCTCCAATCGCTCCATTCAGTCAACATGTATTCATGCTCCGGAGCCGCGTTGGAAAGCGAAGCCGGCTTGACAATACGAGATACAGCAAACGCGATGGCAATGGCAATCGACAAGACGCCAATGGCAAAAAGAAATTTTTCTGTATTGTCTCCCTTGGTCTTGGTCTTGGGTTTACGGTAGTCCCTGATATTACCGCATTTCATGCAAAAAGTATAATTATTGCCGTTTTCCGTTCCGCACAAATCACATCTCCACATTCTCTTTTCCTCGCTTTAATTATGTATTTTTAATGCCATGTTTTTTTACTATATCCCAAGGTGATGGGTTTGCCGCCGGCGGCAGCTTTTACCCGGCTTATCTGACTGGAACATTTTCACAACCATATTGTAGCATCAGTGCCGTTTATTTGCAAGACGGTATTCGAGCCTTGTTTTCGACACTGCGGGTAATGAAAAAGGAGCGGTCAGATATTGGCCGCTCCCTGATTATTTTTTGCACCGGTACGGCACTCAGCCGCCGGTAACATCGTAAACGCGGGGAATCAGCTGCGCCGCCGTGGATTTGCCGCTTCCGGAAGCTCCGACCAGCGCGACCGTCTTTCCCTCCGGGATCTCAAAGCTGACATGATCCAGCGCCTTTTCAGCCGCGCCGGGATAGCTGAAGCATACGTCCTCAAAGCTCACGGAGGCGTCCTTCGGCTGCCGGGGGGCTCCGGCTCGGGAAGCGGCTGCTCGTTCAGTATTCCCTCAATGCGCTTCACCGCGCTTTTCGCGGCCATGAGCTGCTCGCCTGCAAACATCACACGGCTCATCATCGTCGTGCAGACAGGCGTGAAGAGGCTGTAGAACAGGAAGTCCAGCAGCACATCCTGATAAGCCGCCTGACCGCTCAGGCCGGAGAGGATCATACAGGCCGCGGGGCTCTCTGTCTGCTCCGCTGCGGCGGGCGTCCCGGTAACGGCGGGAGCTGCCGTACTTCCGCAGCCTGTAAGCATGGAGAGCGCCAGCACAAGCGCCAAAAACAGGCTTACTATTTTTCTCTGTTTCATTATGTATCCTCCTGATAAATAAGTACCACAGTTAAACGTATTTAACTGTGGTACTTATTCTAAAAGACAGCATGTATAATTGCAATGACTGAGCGGACGGTTTTCTATCCGTTCAGACTTTCTTCCTGTACTCTGTCGGCGGAAGCCCGTATTCCGCACAGAAAGCGGAAGTAAATTTGTTCGGATTCAGGTATCCGATCCGGGCTGCGATCTCGCCGACTGTCAGCTCCCCTTCTCTGAGCATCCGTTCGGCTATGTTGAGGCGGTAACGCTTCATATACGAATACACGGAATCCCCATAAACGCCGCGGAAGCATCTTTTCATGACTGTAGGAGATATTGCAAAACGCGCCGACAGCTCGTCTATAGTATAGTGCTCATTGTAATGCTCCAGCAGAAAAGCGTGGATACGCTTGACCGTCTCGATCTGCGCGGCCGGAAAATATACGCGCTTTGCAGTACGCTCCGCCGGTTCAAGCCCCGTCAGCACGAGCAGCAGCTCAAGCACCTTCACCCGGATATAACCGAGCCGGATAGACGCAGGCACCTTGTACAGCTCTGAAAAGATGTGCTCCACCGTCGTATCTGCCCGGATGATCGTAAATTCAACCGCCTGAGACAGCGCTCTGATACGCGCCAGATCCACGGCCAGCAGCTCCAGTACCTTTTCCATTTCCCCGGTGATCGCCGAAAAGTCGATCGTCACTGTGATGCCGTGGTAATGTGAGGTTGGAAACTCCGATTGATGCGCGTTATCCTGCAAAGAGCAGAAGGAAAGATCCCCGGCCGACATGTAGCAGTAACGCTGTCCCCCGAACAGGCACTCACTGCGGCCCTCTTTGCAGTAGTTTATCTCCATAACGTTCGCTGCCGGCTGCTGATGCCGGTTGCAGTACCGACATATGCATATCGTTGTAGATAAGCTCGATGCCGGGAAAAACACGGTAGAGTGAAATATCCCCCCGTGCCGCTTTCGTTTTCAAGATGGAAGCTGCTGCTTCCGTCCGCCGCGTCGTTTTCACATGCGGGAGCGCCGTACAGATCAATGCTCGCAAATCTACCGGCGGTTTCAGGCGCAGCTCCGCTTTCGCCTGACAGCAATACGTTTTTTGCAAGCTTATATGGGCTTTCCATCTGTCGTCACCTGCCTGTCAGAAAATCTACCCAAAATGTATCACACAACATCCGGCCGGTCAAGAATCGGCAGCCGCGCAGTTTTCTGCCTAAGGACAACATATCAACGCCCGCGTCCTCCGACGCCTGCGCTGTTTTTTATCATTGCGCGGCATGCAGGCAGCGAGAATGCGATTTGATTTTACATACTTGTCATTGAAAACGCGCACTGCTTGACATATAATATATTTGTTTATTACATCAATTATTTTATGGGAGCTTCTTTATGGATAAACATGAACTTACGGAGCTGCTCAATGACGTCGCGGCGGGCAAAGTGACCGCCGGCGATGCGGCGCTCAAGCTGAAAATGCAGCCCTTTCTGGAGATAAGCGATTATGCCAAGGTGGACATGCACCGCGGTGTCCGGCAGGGCGTACCCGAGGTAATATTCGGGGCCGGGAAAACGAAAGAGCATATTCTGGGCATTGCGCAGGCCATGCTCAAAAACGGTCAGGAGACCGTTCTCGTCACGCGCCTTTCGGAAGAGGCGGCGGAATACGTCGGCAGCGCGCTTCCGTTCGACTATAACAAGCTCTCCCAGACCGGCGTTATAGGCGCAAAGCCCGCGCTGACCGGAAAAGGAAAGATCGTCGTCGCCACAGGCGGCACCAGCGACATCCCCGTGGCAGAGGAGGCCGCCGTTACGGCCGAGACGCTGGGGAATGAGGTCATCCGGCTTTACGACGTGGGCGTGTCCGGAATACACCGGCTCATGTCGCATCTCGATATAATAATGAGTGCGCGCGCGATCGTCGCCGTTGCGGGGATGGAGGGCGCGCTGCCAAGCGTCATCGGAGGTCTTGCCGACTGCCCGGTCATCGCCGTTCCCACCAGCGTAGGTTACGGCGCGTCGCTGGGCGGTATCGCGGCGCTGCTGTCCATGCTCAACTCCTGCGCAAGCGGCGTATCCGTTGTCAATATAGATAACGGATACGCCGCAGGGTATATGGCGAGCATGATAAATCATCTGGATTGAGGGGCGCAGCGTGGAACTGAAAGAATTTTTTGAGGTGAGCAAAAAGGCCGCACTCGCCTTTTCCGGCGGTGTCGACTCTTCATACCTGCTGTACGCCGGTCTCAAATACGGCGCAGATATAAAGCCTTACTATGTGAAGTCCCAGTTTCAGCCCGAGTTTGAATTTTACGACGCCGAGAGGCTCGCCGCCGGGCTTGGAGCGGATATGACCGTCATTCGTGCAGACATTCTTGCATGCCGGCAGGTTCGGGAGAATCCGACTGACCGCTGCTATTACTGCAAGCGCACCATAATGTCAAAAATCATCAGCGCAGCCGCGGACGACGGCTACACGGTACTGCTCGACGGTTCAAACGCGAGCGACGACAGCAGCGACCGTCCCGGTATGCGCGCCGCGGGCGAGCTGCACATACTCTCCCCTCTGCGTGAATGCGGTCTTACAAAGGGCGATATCCGCCGTCTCTCAAAGGACGCCGGACTGTTCACATGGTCCAAGCCCGCTTATGCCTGTCTCGCCACAAGAGTGAAAACCGGCGAAGAGCTAACGAACGAGCGCCTGAAAAACATAGAGGCCAGCGAGGACTATCTCTTCTCACGCGGATATACGGACTTCCGTGTACGCACGAGCGGCAGCTCGGCCCTGCTGCAATTCACCGCAGACCAGCTCGGCGATGCGCAGGCACATGAGCGCGAGCTTTTCAGCGCGCTCTCCGTATATTTCGACGATATAAAAATTGACACGAACGCGAGGACTAAAAGCCTATGAAAACGCTCTATTTCGACTGCGCGATGGGCGCAGCCGGCGATATGCTCATGGGGGCGCTGTCGGAACTGCACCCGGACAGGGACGGTTTCCTCGCCCGTTTGAACCGCGCGCTGGCCGGACGCGCCGTAGTCTCTGCCGCGCCGGACAGTAAATGCGGCATATCCGGCACGCACATAAGCGTCAGCATCAACGGCCGTGAAGAGGGCGAAGAGCCGGACGGGCACTGCGATGCCGGGCATCATCACCATCACACATCCGTAAGCGAGATATTCGCATTTCTCGATCATGCCGAGGCTGACAGCGCCGTTATAGCCGATGCGAAAGCGGTATACACGCTCCTCGCCGATGCTGAGAGCCGTGTGCATGGCCGTCCCATTGAGAATATACATTTTCATGAGATAGGCTCGCTGGACGCGCTGGCGGATATACTCGGCGTCTCCATGCTCATCCACGAGCTTGCACCGGACAAAATAGTATGCTCTCCGATCAACGTCGGCAGCGGAACCGTAAAATGCGCGCACGGCATTCTGCCCGTACCCGCTCCCGCAACAGAGCTTATTCTGCGCGGCGTGCCGGTATACGGCGGCAGCATCCGCGGCGAGCTCTGCACCCCTACCGGTGCCGCGCTTCTGAAGCATTTCAGCACCGGCTTCGGCGAAATACCGCTTATGAGTGTTTCGGCTGCCGGATACGGTACCGGCACGAAGAATTTTGACGCCGCCAATGTAGTGCGCGCCATGATCGGAGAAAGCCGCAGCGATGCCGGAGAAATATTGGAGCTGAAATGCAATCTTGACGATATGACAGCCGAAGAGGTGGGCTACGCACAGGAAATGCTGTTCAGCGCCGGTGCACTGGACGTATACACCGCGCCCATAGGCATGAAGAAAAACCGCCCTGCCGTTCTCCTCACCTGTATGTGCCGGAGAGAGCAGCGCGACGAAATGCTCAGGTGCATATTTGCAAACACCTCGACGCTTGGCGTAAGGGAGTATGTCTGCTCCCGCTATACGCTCTCACGCCGTGAAGAATCCGTTGAGACGGAGTACGGCGCCGTGCATATAAAAAGCGCCTCCGGCTGGGGCGTCAGCCGCAGCAAGCCTGAGTACGAAGATGTCGCACGTATTGCCAGAGAAACCGGGAGATCATTTCACGAGGTAGCAAGCTGGATAATGTCCGCGCTAAATAACGCGCCTGTCTCTCACTGACATATATTTACTGTTTAACATAAAGAAACGCCCCGGCGCTGAAGCAGGAGACCTGCCGAAACAGCTGCCGGGGCATCTTTATATCCATATATCCGTTTATATCACATAATCCTGCCCTATCTCAGTGTTCATGAGATCCGCAAGCGTTATCCCGTCGAAATAATCGTTCGTCATTTTATAATACCTTTCCCACATCGGGAGCGTCCTGCACGCCGCCGCGCGCGGACACGGCTCTGCATTTTGCCCAAGGCATGCCACCGGCGCAAGGTCCCCCTCCGCTGCGCGCAGTATCTCGCCCACGGTATAGTTTTCCGGCTCGCGGCACAGCTTGTATCCGCCGCCCTTGCCATGCTGCCCCTCGACGAACTTTTCCTTCGTCAGCAGCGGCATGATGCGCTCAATATATTTAAGCGATATTTCCTGCCTCTCGGCAACTTCCTTCATCGGTATAAACTGTCCGTTTCTGTGCTCTGCAAGATCTATCAGCACCCTGAGGGCATATCTCCCGCGCGTAGAAATCATATGCACACATCTCCTTGCATGGCAAATTATACTACAATTACGGTAGGCAAGTCAAATATCATTTACCGGCCCGGTGTGATGACTCCGCCGCCCAGTACAACGTCGCCGTCATAAAGCACCGCTGCCTGCCCCGGAGTGACAGCGCGCTGCGGCTCGTCAAAGATGATGCGGACATGCTCCGCATCCAGCGGCTCTGCTGCCGCGCTCTGCTCACGCTGGCGGTAACGTGTTCTGACCGTACAGCGCACAGGCCCCTCCGGCACCTCTCCGGAGATCCAATTGAAGTCCTCCGTCACCGTTTCCATGCTGTACAAATCCTTTTCATCTCCGAGCACGACGGTGTTGTTTTCCGGGCAGATGCGGCAGACATACTTCTTTGCACCGAGCGACACGCCTAGTCCCCTGTGCTGTCCCACCGTATAGCGGATTATTCCGCCGTGCCTCCCCAGCACTCTGCCAGACGTGTCCACAAAGTCTCCCGCCTCTGCTTTTCTGCCTGTGCTGAGCTCTATGACGCGCGCATAATCCCCGTCCGGGACAAAGCATATATCCTGACTGTCCGGCTTGGCCGCGTTGATAAAGCCGCCCTCCTCCGCGATTTCGCGCGTCTTCGTCTTCCTCAGACCGCCAAGCGGAAAGAGCGTATGGGCCAGCTGCCGCTGCGTCATGGCATAGAGCACATAGCTCTGATCCTTCGTTTCATCCAGCGCCTTTTTCAGCAGGTATTTCCCATCCCGGTACTCTATGCGCGCATAATGTCCCGTCGCAATATGGCTGCATCCCAGCGCACGTGCGCGGTCAAAAAGCTTATCAAATTTCATAAAGCGGTTGCAGTCGATGCACGGATTCGGCGTCAGGCCGCGGCAATAGCTGCCGGCAAATCTCTCTATCACCTTTTCCCTGAAATCGTCTGAAAAATTGAACACGTAGTACGGCATGCCAAGCTCATACGCCACACTGCGCGCATCCTCTACATCGTCCAGCGAGCAGCAGGTATATGCGCGCGGTATGCCCGCGTCCTCATTCTCGTAAAGCTTCATCGTGCAGCCTATGCAGTCGTTGCCCGCATCGCGCAGCAGCTTCGCCGCAACGCTGGAATCGACGCCGCCGCTCATCGCAACAAGTATTTTCATCGGCATTATCCCTGACATAAGATTTGTGCCCCGGTGATAAACGCCGGGGCACAGCATACATAATTGAAATACTTCTGTTATCAGTCGGCAAACAGCGGGGTAGAAAGGTATCTGTCGCCGGTGTCGGGCAGCAGCACGACGATGGTCTTGCCCTCATTGCCGGGGCGCTTTGCCAGCTCTATACCTGCCCACAGCGCAGCGCCGGAGGATATGCCGACAAGCACGCCCTCGCTCTTGCCGATGAGCTTGCCGGTTGCGAAAGCATCCTCATTGGCGACAGGGATGATCTCATCGTATACCTTCGTGTCGAGGACATCGGGGACAAAGCCCGCGCCTATGCCCTGTATCTTATGTGCGCCGGAAACGCCCTTTGACAGCACCGGAGAAGTAGCCGGCTCGACTGCGACGACCTTGACGCCGGGGTTCCTGCTCTTGAGATACTCTCCGACGCCGGTGATTGTGCCGCCGGTGCCTACGCCTGCGACAAAATAGTCGACCTTGCCGTCGGTATCCTCGTATATCTCCGGACCGGTAGTCTCAAAGTGCGCTTTGGGGTTCTCCGGATTTACAAACTGACCGGGAACAAAGCTGTTCGGGATTTCCTTTGCAAGCTCATCAGCCTTGGCAATGGCTCCCTTCATGCCCTTTGCCCCCTCTGTGAGCACGAGCTCCGCGCCGTATGCCTTCATGATCTGACGGCGCTCAATGGACATGGTCTCCGGCATGACTATTATAATACGGTAGCCGCGGGCCGCCGCGACGGATGCAAGGCCTATGCCCGTGTTGCCGGAGGTCGGCTCGATAATAACGGAGCCCTCCTTGAGGATGCCCTTTGCCTCGGCGTCGTCTATCATTGCCTTTGCAACTCTGTCCTTGACGGAGCCGGCAGGATTGAAGTACTCAAGCTTTGCAACGAGCTTTGCCTTCAGGCCGAGCTTCTTTTCTATATGAGTCAGCTCCAGAAGCGGAGTTTTGCCGATAAGCTGGTCAGCGGAAGTGTATATGTTAGACATGATAAAATCTCCTTAAATTAAAATATGTTTTCATAGTATCAATAATATACTTTATTTGATTCTGAGCTTGATGGCGCCGTGCTGCAAGTACGGTTCAGCGACATCTCCGACATCGGAGATCCATATTTTGCGGAAATCTGAACGCTTTCATGTTACCGCCTCATTTCGCCGGTTCTTTTTCCTACTTCTCTTGTAGGTTGGTTGTATTATAGCCCCGTCTCCGCATTTTGTCAACAGTTTTTTTGAAAAAATTCTAATTTCAACTTTTAAGTGTTAAGTGTTAAAATTCCCTGTATGGCCATATATTTGGCCATACAGGGAATTTTTTAATGTTTTCCGTCTTCGGCAAGCTTGAGCAGCGTCTGCCGGAAGCCATATTTATCCGCGAGCGCGCGGGCATTTTTCAGTCTTTTTTCTCCCCTGCTGCCGCCTTCAACGGCGCGTATCATGAGATTCTTCGGAGAATGTTCAAAGTCTATGAATTCTATCATGTCTACTCTGTAGCCCATATCCTCGAGCACCGCGGCACGGATGGCATCTGTCAGAAGCGCGGACATACGCTCCTTTATTATGCCGTGAGACATGAAGATGTCAAGCTCGCCGCCTTTCCTGATGGTACTGTTGACCTCATGCTGGCAGCATGGCACGGAGAAAATGTACTTCGCTTTCTTTTTCAGCGCGTACCAGAGCGCATAGTCGGTTGCCGTATCGCAGGCATGGAGCGTGACGATCATGTCGATATGCTCATCATAGAGCACATCGCGCGTCACGTCGGCCCGGACAAAGCGCAGCCCCGTATAGCCGTACTTTGCGGCCACGGCGTTGCAGTGCTCGACCACATCCTCCTTCAGGTCGTAGCCGATGATCTTTGCATCTATCCCGCGCTTGACGGTGAAATAATAATAAAGGATAAACGTGAGATACGACTTGCCGCAGCCAAAATCGAGTATGGTTATCTCTTTGCGGTCGGTCTTTGAGAACTCGTCGTCTATGAGCTGTATAAAGCGGTTTATCTGCTTGTACTTGTCATACTTGGCACGGACAACATGAAAATCCGCCGAAAACACGCCGAGATCAACGAGCGCCGGAATATTTTCGCCCTCTGTGAGAATATAGCTCTTCTCCCTGTCGTGCGCCTTTGATCCGCCTCCCGGCGCCGGCACAGACGCCTGAAGACGGCGCTTATAGCCGCCTCTGGCTTTGAGGATATACTGCGCGGACGATTCCTGCGTGACGATCAGCGCCTGACGGTAGCGTCCATCGAGCTCATCGGCGCAAATGCGCAGCAGCCCGGCCGCGCCCATATTTCTGTGAAAGGCCTTATTGTTCCGGAAACTCTCGATCTGATACCGCTCTTCACCCTTTATCATCACAGGCCTGATAATTACCTTGCTGTCCGCAAGCGTGTCCACCGGCTGGCTGAACACCGCCTTGCTCAGCTTCGGCAATCCGGCCTCGAGGTCGGCGCAAAGTCTGGAAACCGTATTTTCCATCGCCGTACCCTCACTCGCCGAACAGCTTTTTCAGCCGCAGCGCTGCGGCCTTGAGTTCATTTTTGCTGTATGAATTATTCTCGTCCGCAAGCACGGCGCTCACAGCCTCCCTGGCTGAGATACTGCCGGAGACCATTGCATCGACAAGCATCGCCTCGGCCGAAACGGTATGCTCGACCTTGTTGAACACATAGTCCTCGTCGATCTCGATAATTATGGCGTACTCGCCTTTTTCGTAGCTGCCCTTGGCAAGAAGCTGCTCCTTTACCTCGGCGGGTGTGCCGCGGAAGTGCATCTCATGCAGCTTCGTCATATCATTGCACAGGCACATGCGGCAGTGTGCTCCGGAGTCAATGAAAAAGTCCACAAGATCCATGATGCGCTTGGGCGACTCATAAAACGCGAATGTGCGCGTATCGCCGCGGCGCAGTTTTTCGAGCATGCGGCGGCGGTCGGCGTTCTCGCGCGGGAAAAAGCCGTAAAACATGAAGCTTGAGAGATCGAAGCCGGAAACGGACAGCGCCGTCACCGCGGCGCAGCAGCCGGGAACGCCAATTATGCGTATTCCGGCCTCGACCGCAGCCTTGATGAGCTCGTTGCCTGGGTCGGAAATGCAGGGCGTACCGGCGTCGGTTATCACCGCCACCGACTTTCCGTCCAGCATCTCGTTTATGAAATATTTCGCCTTGCCGTACTCGTTGAATTTGTGGTTTGACACAAGCTTGTTGCGTATCTCGAGCTTATTGAGCAGCACCATCGAGCGGCGTGTATCCTCCGCCGCAATAATATCCACCTCGGAAAGGATCTTCTTCCCGCGCGGGGACATATCCTGTGAATTGCCGATAGGCGTCGCGACTATATAAAGGGTGCCGGATTTCTTTTCGTCCATGATTGTCTCCATCCATACCAAACATTATAAACACTGCATATCACCGCACACGCGGCTCAGATCAGCCCGGTGGCCGTCATCAGGAACGACCAGAGGAAGAGCGTCAGCACGCAGCCTGCGCTCGTCGCCACGACGATGTTGCCCGCGAGATCTGCATCGCCGCCGATCTGCTGCGTCATTGCAAATGAGCCGATGGCCGTGGCGGAGCCGAAAGCGCCCAGCAGCCCTGCGAGCGCGATCCCGCGGAAGCCGAGCGCAGCCGCCGCGCCCAAAACGAGTCCCGGTATTATCACGAGACGTCCGGCAGTTACAAGAAGCACTGTTTTCAGGCTGCCGCGGAGTCCGTCAAAGCTGAAGAACGCCCCCAGCAGGAACAGCAGCAGCGGCGAAGTCGCCGAGGATATCTGCTTGAGCGTTGACGACAGGAAAGCCGGAAGCTTTATGCCGAGCGCAACGGTAATAAGGCCTGCCGCAGTGCTGACGATCAGCGGGTTGGTGGCTATCTCTTTCAGCAGCACCTTAACATCCGGGGTCTTTCCGTTGAACAGCTCAAGCACGATGACGGAAGTCATATTGAAAAGCGGCACAAGAACGGCAACAAGCACTACGACCGAGCCTATATCCGTCCCGGGCAGCAGGTTCTGTGCCAGAGGTATTCCTATTATAACAAAATTGCTCCTGAACAGTCCCTGTGCAATCACTCCGCGGCAATTCTCCGGGCAGCGTGCCTTTTTTGCCAGAAACACACAGGCAAAAAACTCCACAAAATAGCTCAAAAGTGCAAAAATAAGGAGCCGCAGGTCAAAGGAGCTGGAAAAATCCGAGGTATATATACTGTAATAAAGCATGACCGGCATCATATATTTGAACGCCGCGCCGTTCATTTTCTGGATCGCCGCAGCGTCTAAAGCGCCGTTTCTTCTGGCCACATAGCCCAGCGCCATAATAAGCATGATCGGGAATATTGCGTCAAAGCATACCTGAAAACTACTCATCTATCCATCTATCTCTCCATTTCTATATTTTTATCAGTTTATTATACACTAATTTGCCTATAAAGCAATACCAAAGCGGCGAAAACGGCTGTCATTCCGCACCGTTCCGGCTTTACCGGGCATGAAAAAGCACAGCACACGGCCGGTGTTTTACTGCCGTATGCTGTGCTGCACATTTGTATTTACGGATTCAGGACTATTGCAAGGTATACCAGCGGCTCGTCCCCGTCATTTATTATCTCATGAGCCGAGCCGGGCAGGCAAATATGCGTATCACCCGCACTCAGGCGGACGTCCCCCGCCTGTGCGTCTCTCACGAGACCGGCCCCTCTCAGGAAAACGCATACCTCCATATTTGACACATGCGTATGCATGCCAACGCTGTCTCCGGGCGCGAGAGTTCCCCTGACAAAAAGAGTGCCCGCCTTTCCGAGGTATTCCGGCGGAACCATTTCCTCGGTCACAAACTGCCCTATTCCGCCTTTCATCTGCGGGATCGCATTGATTTTGTACTCACCGTCTCTTATTATCATATCGATCTGCCCTCACGTCCGGTAATTTTTTCATATTCAGCGAAGTTCCACGCAAGAAATGCGCTCTGTTCAAGCTCTTCGATGGCTTCAAAGGCATTCATAAGGCTCAGTCCGCCAACTATCGGGCCGTGATTTGCAAGAAGGTACGCCCTCTCACTGCCCGCATATTCGCGCATCAGACCGAACAGCTCCGGACTGCCCGGCGGCGCATAGGGCACCGCCGCAACCTTGCCCGCCTTCATATCAAGATACGGGGTGTAGCGCGGTATTACGTCGCGTCCGGAACAGCTGTCCAGGCATGACCATATTACCGCATAGGGCGAATGCGTATGTATGACGGCCTGTATCTCTTCTCCGATACCGTACATCACCGCATGAAGAGGCGCTTCCTTGCTCGGCTTCTTATCCGCATCAAGCGGCGCGCCGGAGAGACTGCACTCAACGAGGTCGTCCTCCGTCAGCAGGCCGAAGCACGAGCCGCTGCGCGATATCCAGAGCGAGTCTCCGTCTCTGAAGCTTATGTTGGCCGTCGTCCCGCTTGTCTTGCCGCGTTCAAAAAGGCTTCTTGCGATCCAGACCGCCTGTTCCTTTTTTTCCTTCAGTCCCTGCATGACCGTTCACTCCTTCAACGTTGTGAGGAAGAAATCCTCGCTGCCGAAATTTCCGGATTTGAGCACGATCCTCAGTCCGTTCTTTCCGACGGGATACAGCACCGGCACTCCGGGCGCCACGGATTCGCCTATATTGAAGGCATGGAGGCCCAGCCGCTTCATAACAGCCCCTGAGGTCTCGCCGCCGGCGATTATCAGCCGTTCTACTTTGGCTGCCGCCAGCAGTTTGTACACAAGCTCCGCATTGAATATCTCCACTTCCTGCGGCTGATCCGGCCTGTCATTCATGTCGCCGGCGCTGTATACAAGTATATCCTTTTCAGGGTGTTCAAGGAAGATGTCCGTTATCTTCTCAATGGATTTTTCCGCCGCATCATACAGCATGTCCGACCCGACGCGCACTGCTCTTCCGCCGCTGTCAAGCCATGCCTTTATCTGCCTGCGCGACATATCGGAGCAGCTGCCCGCAACCATGACGCGCCCGTACCGGCAGGCGGACGCATGCCCGTCCGCCTTATTCTCCGGCACTTCCGTGCGGACTTTTCCGGCGAGGTAATAAAGCAGCTCTGACGCCCCTGTTATAAACGGCAGCGAGCCAAATACCCCGGCGATTTCAACGCCGTGCTCAGGCTTGAAAAAGTCCGGCACAAGATAAAAATGTCTGTTTTCCTTTGAAAGCTCGTCTATGTATTCCGAAAGCCCGGCAGGCTCTATGTACTTCTCGGGCGAGAGCGTAAAGCATGCGTACCTCGACTGAGCTTCCATCAGATTCTTCACAGAGCTGTCCCACATCGGATTCAGCGGGTGATCCTTCATATGGCTCTCGGCGAGCGGCACACCGTATACATACAGTATGCCGTCTCTCACCATCCGGCCGTTCGGTATCATCGTCGGGCATAAGACCGTGTACTTTATGCCGTACTTCTCCATTATCGCATCGCTGACCGGGCCTATATTGCCGGCCGGCGTTGAGTCAAAGGTAGAGCAGTATTTGAAGTACAGCTTCTCTGCACCTCTTGCCTTCAGCCATTCCGCCGCCTGCAGCGATTCGTCTATCGCCGCCTCCGGCGACTCCGATCTGGATTTAAGCGCCACGACCACAGCGTCACACTCGGGAGGTATCTGCGCTTCGCCGCACGGCCATATCAACAGGAGTGGCCTCATTCCGCCTGCCGCAAGATATGATGCTGCGTCTCCGGCTCCGGTGAAGTCGTCGGCAATGCATCCTATCTTTATTTTTTTCTCTGTATCAGCGGACATACGTCAGCCCTCCAAGTTCAAAATCAAGTGTCTTAAAGTACCGCAATTTATTTTGCGTATCAAAGGAAGTGCGAGGCAAGGAACGTGAGCCATACCATGTTTATAGCGCCGCCGATGCGGGTGCAGATCGTGAGGAAAGGCAGCAGCTCCATGCGTCTTGCAGCAGAGAGGACAGCCACGTCGCCCGTGCCGCCCATATCCGCAAGGCCGAGACCGGCCATGATCGCGCCCTCAACAAAGAAGAAGCCGAAGGCATAGCACAGAAGGCCGGCGACGATAGTCGTGACGACAACGCAGAGCACGCACAGGATCAGGTAGGAAGGATTGCTGAACAGCTCTATGACGCTGCCGAGCTTCAGGACGCCGAGAGAGATCGCGCAGAGCGTGCAGGGTGTCATGATCTTGCCCATGAAGTTGCCCCATGCGCCGGAGGCATTGCACACATCAGCCGGGATCACGTTCGTCAGCTTGAGGACGACTGCGATAAGGATCATGTACAGGTAGAAGTTCAGGCCGCCGGGAATGATCTTTGCGCAGATCTTGCCCGCCACAAATATGCCGCAGGTCAGCAGGAAGCCTATCTGAAGCTCACGGAATGTGGTGGAATTGCTGTCCTTGACGACCTCTTTTTTCTCTTCTTCGGTCACATTTATCTTTATTTCCTTGCGCAGGAGCTTGCCGTCGGTTCCCGCAAAGCCCTTCATGATAAAGTTCGGATTCTTTCTGCCTATTGCCGCAAGTATGCAGGCCATAAGTATGGTGCAGATGTTTGCGACCATGACGGAGGAAGTGAGCGTGGTGAGGATCTCTCCGGCGTCACCGCCGCCGTATGTTGCATATATCTCGGAGAGCGGAACAGCGGAGGCGCTGACGCCGGAACCGAGTATCGGACCTGCGATGTAGAGTATGGAGGGCACAAAGCCGTAGCCCATCAGTGCGCCGACAGCGCCGGATATGACCGTAGCCAGAATTACGGTGAGTATCATGGGCAGGATGAATCTGACGCCCGCGTTGATCAGCGTGCGGCGGTCCATTGCAAGCAGGCTTCCGACCAGCAGACCGGGTACAAGGAAGGACGTAAAGTCATATCCGCTGAAAAAGTTCTTTGAAATATCAGCCAACTGCTGCGGGAGCAGGCCGAAGTACAGAAGGATGGACGGAACCAGCACGCACAGTATCGTGCCGAGTCCGAAGTCTTTCAGAACAGGAACATTATCGCCGATCCACATCAGGCCGACGCCAAACACCAGACACACGGAAAAAGCGCCGCCCATATTATCGGGAATAACGCCCATATATGCGCCGATCATGACTGCCAGAAATATGAACAGGAACAGCAGCGCAGGCATTCCGTTAACCTTAAGTTTTGATTTCATCTCTATTTCTCCTTTTTATCTCGTCTTTTATTGTTTCAAAGTCTCATACTCTGCGGCAGACCGTATTTCTCCGCCTGTGCATTGCATTCGTTTATGACCTCAACGGGATACACAATTCCCTCGGCCATTGCCTTTTTCTCATTCTTTGCCGACTTTTCGCCGGGAACAAATATTTCGTCGACACCGGCGGCCTTTTTGCCGTTCTTTATATAATCGACCGCCTCGTCCATGCGTTTCTTGAAGCTTTCAAGGTCGTCTATCGCGTCGATATTTATGACCTGGAAGAGATGACCGGAATTCTGTATCTTGCCCGGCTCCTCATAGAGGTCTATTATATCGTTTCCGAAGCTGGAATTATTGAGTATGGCCGAAATGATCGCGTTCATGAGCGTAAGTCCATAGCCCTTGTATTTTCCGAAAGGCTGCACCGTGCCCCAGTAGGCCTGCTCCGGATCTGTCGTCTTGCTGCCGTCCGGTGCAAGCGCCCAATCCTCGGGTATCTGCGCATGCGTCTTGCGCGCCATGACTATCTTACCGCGCGCAACCACGCTCGTGGCCATGTCAAGTATAACAGGCGGCTTTTCTCCGCACGGCGCGCCTATGCCGAAGGGGTTATTGCCAAGCTGACGCTCAGTGCCGCCCCACGGCGCCATGATGTTCACGCAGTTGATCGTCCACACGAAAGCGATCATTCCCGCATCCGCCGCCATCTTGAGATAGTGTGCGCATGTACCGAAATGATTGCTGCCGGTGATGGAAACTGCCGATGTGCCGTACTTGCGCGCAAGGTCGATCGCAAGATTCATGCCGTACTCGCCGACGACCATGCCCATGGCGTTGTGGCCGTCCACAAGCGCCGTCGCGCCGAACTGCTTTACGGTCTCCGGTCTGCCCACGGGATCGTTTCCGCCCTCCTCAAACCGCTTGAGATAGATGCCGTTGCGCTGTATTCCGTGAGAATAGGTCCCGCGGGCATCCGCCTCAACCAGTGTGCGTGCAACGCAGTCCGCATCCTGCTCCGACATTCCGGCGGCAGTATAGAGCGCTTTTTCAAATTCAAGCACCTTGCTTACCGGTACAGTCTTCTTTTCATTGAATTTGTAATCCGAGCTTGACATAAGAGCCTCCTGTTCAATATCAGTATTCGTTGTGTATACACAGAATATATTTTTATTATATTTGTAATAGACAAATTGTCAAGCATTTTTTCGCGGAGTTTTGTGTTATTTTTATCACGTTCTGCTTATACGCGGGATTTCTTTGTATTTCAGCGCGGTTTCTCTCCAGTTTTTTGAATTTTCATATTTTCATATTTATTTTTTTCCGAGAAAAGAGTATAATGGAATAAAACTGTATACACGAAATATCCAAGAGGTGCTGCAATGTCCAATCAGAAAAACTATAAGATGCAGGCTTACGATGTTATAAAGCAGAACATCCTGTCCAATCGGTTCAAGCCCAACGAATATCTGGAGGAGAAAATGCTCTGCGAAATGCTCGGCATCAGCCGTACTCCGATCCGCGAGGCGATCAATCTCCTTGCCCGGGAAAATCTTGTTCAGGTCATCCAGAACAAAGGCGTATTCGTGACCGAGATCAGCATACAGTCCGTCCGCCAGCTCTTTGAGGCAAGGATCATGCTAGAACCGATGATCCTTGAGAAGTCCATGCCGAATCTCGACTTTGATATTTTGATGCGCTTTAAGCAGGACACCATAAATGCGCTTGAGCAGAAGGATTATCCGCGTATTCACGCGCTGGACTATGACTTTCATAATTACATCAATTCCTGCTGCAAAAACACGTATCTCATTCAGATAATGGGGAGCCTGTCAGATCAGTTTCAGCGTGTGCGCACACAGGACTTTTTCTCCGTAGAGCGCACGGAGAACGGCGCGCACGAGCATCTGAGGCTTATAGAAGTCTTTGTCGAGGGAAACACGGAGAAAGCCGCAGAGCTGCTGCGCCAGCATATAATCAGCACCCAGAAGTATTACTTCAAAAGTCTTCTGTAATGATAAAAACCGTCCGGCCGGGTCAAAAGCCCCGGCCGGACAGCTTCAATATGATATTACTATATAAAAGACGTCAGTCGTTCAGACCGTCATCACAGATCAGGCCGTAACCGCCCTGATCACGCTTATAGACAACGGAGATTGCGTCGTCAGCGTCCATGTTCTTGAACACGAAAAATTCATGGCCGAGCAGATCCATCTGCAAAATAGCCTCCTCCGGAGACATGGGCTTGATGGAGAAGCGCTTTGAGCGCACTATCTTGAACTCTTGCTCCTCATCCTCCGCAGGCACATATGCAGGCACGGCCTCACGCTCCAGAGCCCCCTCGCGCAGACGCTTTGCAAGGCGGGTCTTGTTTCTGCGTATCTGGCGCTCGATAGCCGCCACGCCGGAATCCACAGAAGCGTACATGTCGTTAGTAAGTTCGCTTGCCCTGTAGTACAGGCCGTTGTTGTGGATGGTTATCTCCGCGAGGAAGCGGCCCCTGCTGATGCTGAAAGTAACAAAAGCCTCCGCTTCGGTTTTGAAGAACCTGTCGAGCTTGCTTATCTTGCGGACCGCATACGCTCTCAGATCCTCGGAAGAATCCATCTTTTTCTCAGTGAAAGTGAACTTCATACTGCCAACTCCTTTCATATGCCGGTTTACTTTCCCGCAAAGGTTATTTCCCTTTGGTGTTTGTATTATACCATACCAAGCAGAAGAATTGAAGTCTTTTTTGTGAATAATGACATAATTGTAATATCATACGGACTTTTATTTGAAATTTTGTACAATACTCCAAAAAAACACCGGCACAGTCAGAAACTGTGCCGGTGTTTTTTATACCGCGTCAGCCCCAGGTAAGGCCGCCGAATATTGTCTGATTCTGGCCGCCGAAGCTGCCCCAGATGCTGTTGTCATAATCCGAAATGACATTGCAGCCTGTCAGCGTTGACTTGATGACAGACACCTGACTTTCAGTGAGCATAGTCCCTGTGACATTCAGCGTGCGCAGATTTGAAAGGCTCAGGAGCGGAAGCTCCGAGTTTATCATATTGTATGACAGGTCGAGCGTCTCAAGATTTGTGAGCATCGACAGCGGCGTGATATCCATGACCGAATTGGACGAAAGGTCCAGATTCTTTATCAGCAGCCTGTTCGGCGCATCCTGTAGATAGTACAGATTGGAAATATTGTTGCGCGCAAGATTGAGCGTCTCGGGATTTTTGAACTTGCCGACATTGCTTATATCGCTGATGTTCAACCCGCTCAGGTCAATGTTCGTAGAGTCGCTCGCAATGGAGAAACCATCTATATTCACCATATAGGTGAGGTCGGAATGGGTTATAACGCAGGCGCCGAGAGCGCGCTGCAAATCATCGACCACCTCGCCGCTGAGGCTTGTATTATTCTCTATGTTAAGCGAACGCAGCCCGGTGAGATCTGAAATGGACGCAAGCGCCTCGTCCGTCAGATTGCAGTTTGAAAGGCCAAGCGTCTGAAGGCTTCTGAGCTTTCTCAGCCCCGAAAAATCGCTTATATTGTTGTCCGACAGGTGCAGCTCGGTAAGCCCCGTCATATTGCCCAGCGGCACAGTGGTGGAAAAATAATTGCCGGAGGCGTTGAGAAACCGCAGCGACGAAATGCCCATCAGCGGCCGCAGATCGGAGACGGCATTGCCGGCGATATTGAGCCACTGGAGATTCGGAATATCCATAAGTGGGCTGAGGTCGGAGATGCTGTTGCCGCTCAGATCAAGCCTCTGGAGATTCTTGCAGTTTGCCAGCGCCGAGATATTTTGCAGTCCCATCCCGCTCAGATTGAGTTCGGTCACATCCGTATTGAATGTAACGCCGCCGAAGCTTATATCCTGCATCTCCTCCTCAGTGGTCTCGCTGTGGATCGCACAGTTCGGAAGCGCAGAGGCAAGCTTTTTCAGCTGACTTTCGGTGAGCGTGATCCCCTTTATACTCAGCGTCGTGAGATTCGTCAGCGACGTCAGCGCCGACATGTCCTGTATCGGATTGTTGTCGAGATACAGCGTCCTGAGATTCGTCAGCGACGCGAGCGCCGAAATATCCGTTATCATGTTGTCCCTTAGGTTGAGCGTCGTGAGTCCGCCGAGCTGCGAGAGCTGGGATATGTCGCTTATGTTGTTGCCTGCAAGCGAGAGATTGTCCAGCGCGTAAAGCTGCAATATCTCCGGTATGACGCTGTTTCCAAGCCCCATATTGTCCAGCGCAAGTCCGCTCGTATCGCTTTTATACTGCTTGCCGGCGACCGTCACCATGTTAGACTGCCGTATGACGTCCCTTCTGCCCTCAAGCTCGTCTATCCACGACGAGACCTGCGGATTGGATGTGTCCATTTTGCGCAGCGTCTCAAGCGCCTTGTCGTAGTTGCCCTGCGACTCATAGCACTGGGCTATCATGGCCAGACACTCGTCGGTCTGCTCTATCGACGCGGCCTTGCGCAGGATACTCAGCGCCGTGTCAAAATCGCCTGCGTAGTAGCTCGTCCTCGCCTGCTCCATGTATCCGTTGAATGCCCTGTTGTCAGACACACCTCTGAGCACCACGGCAAGCAGGATAATGAACACGGCGGCAATGGCCGTGAATATTATGTACAGCGTGCGTTTTTTCTTTGCCCGGCTCTCCGCGTCTGCGGCATTTTCCGGGCTGTGGTATCTCTTTTCCCTGTCGCCGCGCGGCATGCGCCCTGTATCTCCGTACCGGATGCGGCCTGAGTTTTCCCGGGACATCCGTCCGGTATTTCCACGCGCCTCCGCGCCCGCTGGCCTGTCCGTTCTCTCTGCCGCTTCGGAATGTGAATATCTTGTCTCTCTCATGGTTATTTTACTCCGGGATCTGCTGGCCGCCGTCCGCGGGCGGCGTATCCGTCACGGCCGGCTGCAGCTCTGCCGTCGGCGCGCCGTCCTGCGGCTCTCCGGCCGGCTCCTTTGTGCCGGGCACGATCACCTTCGGATCCTTTATCTTCGGCAGATCAGCATCTTCTATATTGATCCTGCGCTTTTTCATCGCCAGCGCGGTAAAAAACAGCGCAAGCATTATGCAAAGCACAGATATTTCCTGAAGCCCCGCCGCAAGCGTGACCGGCTGGGCCGCGTTGCGCAGCGCAGCGGCATCCTCCACCGCGACATGGTAGATAAACGGCAGGCCGAACAACGGCACCAGAAGCCATTTCGTGCGTATAACGCCGAAGGCCGTGGCCGTATACAACACCGCTACCAGCAGATACAGCAGTATGCACAGCACAGTATGTATCCAGCTGGTGAAAGTGAACGACTTGATTATGAAAAACACCACGCCGAGTATGACCGGCAGCACCGTCGTCCAGAACGCGCGGCCGCCAAACACCAGCAAAAACAGGATAAACAGCAGATTGCATATCAGCGGCAGCATTATCTGGGACGCGGCGAAAAATTGATCCGACCAGCCGCCCCAGCAGCCTATGAGCCTGAACACTGCCGAAAGCGCCATCAATATCACGGCAAGATGCACCATCCAGCTGTTCTTATCCACATAGAATTTTGCTCTCGGCTTAGGTTCGGTAGTTTTATTTTTCATAATACAGCCCTCCTGTAGCGGCTCTGCGCCGCGGCTCAGGCATCCGCCCAGTCCCCGTTTACAAATATCGGTACTTCTCTTCCGTCTTCGGTTATGCCGGTTATGCAGAGGTCGGGGGTCCCTATCATAAAGTCCTCATGTATCATGGATTCATTGACGCCGAGTGTGCGCGTTTCCTCGAGGGTATATTTCTCGAAATCCTCAAGGCAGCTGGAGTACCCGTCGCCAAGCGCGAGATGACAGGATGCATTCTCGTCAAAGAGAGTGTTGTAGAAAAGTATGCCGCTCTCCCTTATCGGGCTGTTGTAGGGCACGAGCGCACATTCGCCGAGCATGGATGCGCCGTCGTCCATGGCGATCATAAGTCTGAGCGCTTCTTCGTTTTTCTCCGCATGCACCTCGACGGCTCGGCCCTTCTCAAAGCGCACCGAGAAATTCTCTATCAGCACGCCCCTGTAGGACAACGGGCGCGTGGCCACGGCAAGCCCCTCCACGTCGCCCTTCATCGGAGTCGTAAAAACCTCCTCGGAGGGGATGTTCGCATCATAGAGCACGCCGGAATCGGGCAGGCCTTCCGCGCCTCCCATAAATAGCATCTGAGGGATAAGGCCGACGTTGAAGTCCGTCCCGCTCATTTCGCTCTTGTAGACAAGGCGGCGGAGCTTGAGAGAATTCAGCCATTCGCAGCGTGCCTTGAGTCTCGCGTTGTGCGCGCGCCATGCCTCCACCGGATCTTCATCTGCACGGGAGCATTTGAGTATCGCTTCCCACAGCTTCTCCACGGCCGTTTCATCGTCAAGTCCCGGGAACACCTTGCGCGCCCATTTCACCCCCGGCACCGCCGCGACGCACCACTGGTACTTGTTCTCCATGGCGTCCCTGTAGGGCTTTGTGACCTTGTAGCGCGCCTGCTGCGCCTTCGCCCATTTGTCCTGATCTATGCCGGCGAGCCCGTCCGGGTCGTCGGAATCAAGATAGATATTGGCGGGCAGCTTTTCGCTCTTCTCTTTCAGCCGCTGCTCCTCCCACGGCTCGACCCGGCCAAGCACCTCATCGCTCTGGTACTTTATGTCCAGCTTCTGCAGCGCCTGACAGCGCCACTCGACCGTTACCTTTGATGCGCCCGCGAGATAGCACTGCTCCGTGAGCATTTCAAGAAACTCCATCTGCTCCGGCTCGGAGCGGATGATGACCGCCTGCCCCGGCTGTACATTTACGCCCAGGCGGGCTATAAGCTCTGCATATGAGCGAAGCTTGTTTTTATCCATGTTCCCTCCGGTATACCGTACAGGTATACTATAAAAATTATATTTATTGTAGTATTATAACATGCTCATCCGTGTTGCGCAAGTGGCCGCAAATGTGCTGCTGCTTGACGGAAGCCGAATGAAAAGCTATAATAAATTGTTTCATCATTCCGGAATGTCCGAGGGAGGTTACACAGTGGAGTTCACAAGGAAAGACACCAGGATCATAAAGGGCGCTGCAATATGCCTTATGCTCTGGCATCATCTTTTTGCCTTCCCGGAGCGTGTCACGGAGGGCGTTTTCAGATCTCTGCTGTACTTCAATGACACAAATCTCTCCGTCTGCATCGGCGCATTCGGGCGGATATGCGTGGCTGTATTCACATTTCTCAGCGGATACGGCTGTTACATGGCCTCACTGCGCTCCGACGACGTCTCCGCACTTGTCAGGCGGCATATATTCAGTCTTTACAAGACCTTCTGGATGGTGTTCTTCTGCTGCCTGCCGGTGCTGATATACAAGCGCCGTTTACTGCTCTCGGGCATTGTTCCCGAAGTAATATACAACATGCTTGGCCTGCGCACGAGCTTCAACGACGAATGGTGGTTCGTTCTCCCGTTTGCCGTGCTGCTCATCCTCTTTCCGGCGATAAAGCGCTTCATCGAGCGGCCGCATGCCGCATTTCTTTCGGACATGCTGATCGTCGTTGTTCTCAACGCCGTATGGCTGTATATTATTCCATCTGTTGCGGAGACAGAGCATTTCTCCGCGCTTGCAGAAACTTCATTCTGGAAACACACCTGCGAGCTCATGGAGATACTGCCCGCATATGTCACCGGCTGTCTCTTCGCCCGCTACGGGCTTCTCTCAGAGGTAAAAACAAGGTTCGGCGGACAGTGGCTGTACTGCCTTGCCGCGCTGCTCGTAATGATCGGCGTATTTTTCATCCGGCCGCACAACAATAAGTATTATGATTTTATAAACGCCGCGGTTTTCATTTCGGCGCTTACCGTATTTCTGCCGCTGAAGCACACCGGCCTTTTGAAAACCGTATTTGAAAAGCTGGGCGAAGAATCTGCCATTATGTGGCTCGTGCATACTTTTTTCTGCTACTACTGGTTCCAGCGCTTCACATATCTTCCGAAATACTCGCCGCTCATTTTCCTGTGGCTGCTCGCTCTGAGCTACGGCGCGGCAAAGCTCATCCGGCTCATCTGGAAATATATCGTCGCGCTGTACAAAAAGCTTACCGGGCAGACGGTAAAAGCATAAAATGAAAACCACGCGTAAAACGCGTGGTTTTCATTTTACAGGTCAGGTTTATGCCTCAGCGGTAAACTCGTCCTTACCGACGCCGCAGAGCTCGCAGGCAAAATCTTCGGGAAGGTCTTCCCATTTCACGCCCTGCTCCTCTTCGTCGTAGACCCAGCCGCAGAGATTGCAGACATATTTCATAGTGCTTCCTCCGATTCAGATCACTTGCCGAAGTAGCGCTTCAGCAGACCGGCGAAGGCCTTGCCGTGACGGGCTTCGTCGCGCGCCATTTCATGGATGGTGTCGTGCAGCGCATCGAGATTGTACTTCTTGCAGAGCTTTGCCAGATCAGTCTTGCCGAGGGTCGCGCCGTTTTCGGCCTCAACGCGCATCTCAAGATTCTTCTTGGTGCTGTCGGTAATGATCTCGCCAAGAAGCTCGGCAAACTTTGCCGCGTGCTCGGCCTCCTCAAGGCCGGCCTTCTCCCAGTACATGCCGATCTCGGGATAACCCTCGCGGTGCGCGACGCGCGCCATCGCAAGATACATGCCGACCTCAGTGCACTCGCCCTGGAAGTTGGCTCTCAGCCCTTCTATGATCTCCTTCTGCACCTCTTCGGGGACGTCTGCGCCGAACTGCTTGCCGACGCCGACAACATGCTCGGCCGCCCAGCTCATATCTTCCTTCTGCTCGATGAACTTGGAGCCGGGAACATGGCACTGGGGGCAAAACTCGGGGGGAGTATCTCCCTCATGAACATAACCGCATACAGGGCAAACCCATTTCTTCATTTGTAAAATCCTCCTGATAATTATTGTTGTCTTTTATTCCATATATTTTATCGCTCTCCGCGCGATAAACAAGCTTATCTGCGGCACTCGCCGCAGAGTCCGTGGAGCGTGAGCGTATAGCCCTCAGCCAGACAGCCAAACCGCGAATCTACCTCGCCGAACAGCCCGCTGACCACATCAGGCAGAAAAACATCCAGCACTCTCCGGCAGTTTCTGCACACAAAGTGCGCATGCGGCGTTGTGCGCGCATCGTAGCGCTCCTGTCCGTCCACCTTGCCGACCGATATGATCTGTCCCTCGTCGAGCAGTATCGCAAGATTGCGGTAGACCGTACCGAGACTGAGCTCCGGTATCTCCGGCTTCAGACTGTTGAATATCATCTCAGCCGTCGGATGATCCGTGACCGAACAGAGATACTCATATATCGCCTGACGCTTTTTGCTGTTGTTACGTCTGCTTTCCATTATGGCTCCATCGTGTAAAAAATTAAAATTAATAATAAGTATTAATTTCGATTATTAATATAGCACAGCTTTTTCATTTTGTAAAGAGGTTTTTAAAATTTTTTTCAGCCCGCGGAGCCGGAAAGCTCCTGCGTCTCCGGCTCTGCTACAAGCGCCTTGAGCGCCGGAGCAGCCGACTCGGCAAAAAGCCGCACCCCGGCAAGCGCCTCCTGAAGAGTGTTCCCGCTGCTGCCTACCTCGAGTATCATCGAGCCGGGCGTGAGATGCTGGTTATAGCGCTGCGGCACGAGCTGCACCGGCCGCATCAGCGTCGGATGCGCGCTGCTGACCGCCTGCTGCAAATATACGGCCAGCGCCAGATTGTCTCTCCAGCCGCTGTGCGCAAGGCCGCTCTCATCCGTACCGATAAGCATCATGACCTGACTTGCGCAGACGCCTTCCTCCTCGGCCATGGTCTTGTATACTATGCCGTTTTCCCCGAGTGCGTCCCGGTGGACGTCTATCACCATGCTTATGCTCGGATACTCTGTCAGCCACTTCTCTATGGCCTCTGCCGAGCGCGTATATGATCCGGTGTAGCTTGGGTAATCGTATATGCCGCGGTCATGTATTACCTCAAGTCCGGCCTGCTCGAATACGGAGCACAGCTCATCCCCGACCCGCACTATATTATACCGCGTGTCCTCAGTCCTGCTGTTGTCGCTCGCCTCGTACTTGTCAAGGCCGGCGGGCGTATAGGCTTCGCTGGAGTGCGTATGTATGACCAGTATCTGCGGGGCTCCCGCCTGAAATGTGAGGCCCGGCCCGTTCAAAAGCATGCGGCCCATGTCCGTCTGATAGCCCGTCTGATTTTTGATCGCAAGTCCGCCCTCGATAGTCGTCTCAAGTATCTCTTCTTCTCCCTCACCCGTGAACGACAGCGAAAAGGCCGGTATCATTTCCGGCTGGGCTGCACTGTCCGCCGCGGCCGCCTCCGGCGCTTCGTCCGCGCTGGGGGCGGCTGCTTTCAGCTGTTCCGGCTGAGTCGAGGGCGCGGGCTCCGGCGCAACTGCCGCGCCGGCATTTTCCGTCTCCTCAGAGACGTTCACGCTCACATTAATCATTCTCCCGCTCTCTATCCTCTGCGCATTGAACTCTTCCAGATACCCGTACAGCGGAGATGCGGCAAAAATATACATGCTCAGCGCCATCACGAGAGCTGCGGACAAATTTTTCATCATATGCATGCTTCTCACCACCTGACACAGGTTATGCGGGCGCGCAGATGGATATGCGCCCGCCTGTTCGGGCATGGCGCTTGCAAAATACTTCCGCGCATGTTAAACTGTGCTTGCCTTAAATAAGGAATAGACGTGCAAAAGAGGTAATGGCAATGAAATACACATACAGGCCCAAAGGCGTATGCTCACAGATGATGGAGATGGATATTGAGGACAATAAGCTCAAGAGCCTCAAAGTCACCGGCGGATGCAGCGGCAACCTGCAGGGCATTGCAAAGCTCGTTGAGGGCATGGATATCGACGATGTTATCAACCGGCTGGACGGCGTCCGCTGCGGCTTCAAATCCACGTCCTGCCCCGATCAGCTTGCTCAGGCTCTCCGTCATTATAAGGAGGAGCAATGAGCCGCCCGCTGCGGCGGGTACTCTGCGCGCTTCTTTGTCTGTGCCTTCTGTCGTGTCCATCATTCGCCGCTGCTTTTGCCGACGGCGGCAGGGAACGGCCCGAGCTTGAAGATGTGCGCGTATACGTGTGCTCGCTGCTGTCCGGGCGCGCATATCTCAACGGCGACACGGTATATATGTCATTGAGCGATCTGGGGCGGATATATAATATCAGTGTTTCCGTCAGCGTAAGCTCCGGCAGTTTTTCCGCTTCCGCCCCCGGTCTCGAAATATACGGCGAAAAGGACAGCGGCTATATCACGGCGAACTGCCGCTATCTCTACGTGCCGTCCGGCTATCTCGTCTGCGGCGATGACGTTTACCTGCCGCTGGACGCTCTGTGCCGCATCTTCGGCGTCAGCGCCGGTATTGATGCCGGCTCCGGCCATGTGGATATAAGCACCGCGCAGCCCCGGCTCATCTCCGGCGGCGAGGACTATTACACCATGAATTTCTCCGCCGACGAGCTCTATTGGCTGCCTCGCATAGGTTATACCGAGGCCTACGAGCAGCCGCTCGCGGGGATAATGGGCGTGTGCAACGTCGTGCTCAACCGCGTGAACGACAAGGATTTTCCCGACACGATCTTTGAAGTGCTGTACGACAGCAAGCATACGGTGCAGTTCACGCCGGCCTCCACAGGCGCCATGCACAGCGAGCCGGATGAGATATATTACATTGCGGCATATCTGGTGCTCGAGGGCTACAACACTGTCGGCAAGAGCACCTATTTTGTCAATCCCGTGGACAATGCGAACTACTGGTTCCGCGAGAATCTCGCCTATGTCACGACCATAGGCAACCACGAATTCTACAGATAACAGGTACACTGAGCATGCTGGAAGACATACTTGAAAAAGGCTTTGCCGGTCTCGGCCTCAGCATAGACGCCGGGGCGGTGAGCCGCTACCGCACGTATTTTGAGCGGCTGGACGAAATGAACAAGGTCATGAATCTCACCGCGATCTCCGGCGAGGACGACACCGCGCGCCTTCACTTCCTCGACTGCGCCGCCGTTCTTACGGCAGCGGACGTCTCCGGGAAGAAGGTCATAGACGTCGGCACCGGTGCAGGCTTCCCCGGTCTTGCGCTGAAGATTGCACGGCCGGACATGGACTTGACCCTGCTTGACAGTCTTGACAAGCGCGTCGGATTCCTGCGCGGCACCTGCGCGAGGCTCGGATTTGACGATGTGACGTGCATCCATGCCCGCGCCGAGGAGGCTCCGGCGGAATACCGCGAAGCCTTCGACTTTGCCTTTTCGCGCGCCGTCGCGCGGCTGAATCTGCTGTGCGAGCTGTGCCTGCCGTTTGTGAAGCCCGGCGGAGCATTTATTGCAATGAAAGGGCCTGATTGCGGCGAAGAGCTAGGAGAGGCCTCAAAAGCTATTTCCGCGCTCGGCGGGAAGCTCGAGCGCTGCGCGGCCTATACCATCCCCGGCACGGATATAACGCACAGTCTTGTCATCATCCGGAAAATGCGGCCTACTCCGCCAAAGTATCCGCGCCGCTGGGCGCAGATGAAAAAGCAGCCTCTGTAAGGCTATCGAAAAACGAAGAAGCCCTTCGCTGGATTCAGACGGGTGTTCGTAAAACAGGTTCAGACCGAAATTACGAAACGAGCATCTGCCGGTCAGTGTTGGCAGCAAAATAACGGGTATCCGGCTTTCACCGGATACCCGTTATTTTGTACCGTCACGAAAAACGATCGGTGTACCTATGTGCTTATCTATTCTCCATTGCGGAGGATTTCCATCATCAGCCCAGTATTCATCCATTGACGTAATTTTATCATTTGCTGTTCTTATGAATGACACCACATGGAAATATACACTTCTATCTTGGGGATAAACTTTTGTTACCGTGATGAATAAATCGCCTATCACTTCAACTCGTTCAACTGTTCCATCCCAATCACCTGGATATTCACAGTTTGCGATAATGAACTCATCGACCGTAAAGTGCTCGTTGGAACAATGCCAATTCACATGCGCATCTTTGTGAAAGAAGTTTCTGATCGTGTTCTCATCTTGAGCCAACACAGACTTAATAAAACTGCGTATATCCATAATTGTTTACCTCGCAAATTCCGATTTGCACAATCAAAACGCATCGCGAAACGATAGAGAAGCTTCCTTTTTCTGGGCATAATCAGGATCATGGAACTGCCCTCGCAGCCAGCTCAGATCCACCATTCGGGCGTAAGCTGGCCCAGCGTTACGATCCGGTTGCTTTCGTAGTCCAGCATGACCTCCACGCCCTTGTAATCCTCCGGCATCAGCTGGGACATCAGCTCCCGGCACGCGCCGCAGGGGGGTATGGCATTGCCATCCTGGCCAACGGCGATCACACGGCGGATGGCGTTCTCACCCTCGGTAATCATATGAAAAATGGCGTTTCGCTCGGCGCAGACGCCCAGCGTGCAGGCGGAGTCCACGCATACGCCGGTGTAGATTTTGCCGCTGGCCGATTCGATGGCCGCCGCCACGCCGCCGGCCTCGATGAAACGCGATACCTGCCGGGGCTTGAGCGCGGCGAGGGCAGCGCGGTACAGCTCATCCCAGATGGGTTCCATTGCAATCCTCCGTGAAAAATAGAACAAACAGCGCCCGGGGCGAAGGCTCCGGACGCTGCGCTTGCTGGAAAATCAGAAGATGTATTTGTCGCTCAGCGCGGGACGCTTGGCCATTTCCTCCTGCTTGGCGCGGTACTTTTCGGCCTCGTTGCCCAGCACCGCGTAGGAGGCGACCTTGCTTTCCTCCACGCCCGGCTGGTTGAAGGCGTCGATGTTGAGCAGCTCGCCCTCGTAGGCGGTGGTCAGCTCGAAGAAGTACATCAGCTGGCCGATGGTGCCCGCGTTGACGCAGGGCAGGGTGATGGTCTGGCTCATGCGGCCGGCCTTGAGCAGCGCGTACTCGGTGCCCTGGCGCTCGGCCTCGATGAGCTGGTTGAGCGTCTTGCCGCCCAGGAAGGCCACATCGTGGAACTCCTCGCAGCCATGGGGGATTTCCACCGTGCTGCGGAAGGAGCCGACCTTGAGCAGGGTGATCACCTTATCATAGGGACCCTCGGTGTAGAGCTGCAGCTGGCTGTGCTGATCGGTAACGCCCAGCGCCTTGGTGGGGGTCTGACCCACGTTGCAGGGCTTGCCGTCGCGGGTCACGTTCTTGCCCAGGCTTTCGGCCCACAGCTGGCAGAACCAGTCGGCCATGTATTTCAGGCTGTCGGCATAGGGCATGACGGCCTGCACGTTCATGCCGCGCTCGGTGGCGATGTATTGCAGCACGGCCTCCAGCAAGGCGGGGTTCTGCCACACGTCGCCGCTCTGGCAGCGCTTATCCATGCACGCCGCGCCCTTGAGCATGGCGCGGATATCGATGCCGCATACCGCCGCGGGGAACAGGCCTACGGGGCACATTTCGCTGTAGCGGCCGCCCACGCCGTCGGGCACGATGAAGTGCTTAAAGCCGTTTTCGCGGGTCAGCTTGATCAGGTTGCCGCGATCCGCGCCGGTGGTGGTGATGATATGCTTGGCCCAGTCGTCTCCCACGGCCTTTTTCAGCGCGTCGGTGAAAATCAGGTACTGGCTCATGGTTTCGGCGGTGCCGCCGGACTTGGTGATGACGTTGAAGCAGGTGCGCTTTACGTCGATGACGTCCATCAGAGCGGCCATGCGCTCGGGGTCGATGTTGTCCTCTACATAGAAGTCCTTGATCTCCGGACCGGCAGAGCCGTAGAAGCTGCCGGCGGCAAAGGCCTCCATCAGATCGTCCTGGGACAGGGATCTTGCCTTGACGGCGATCCAGCCGCCGAAGGCGTCGTTTCCGCCGGAGTCGAAGGGGAAAAAGTTGTGGGTGTCGTCCACCGCCGTGCCCCAGTAGCGGCGGCCGTGGCGCAGCAGGGCATCCCAGCAGGTGAACGCCTCACCGGTGTTCTCGATAACAGTGGAGTCGTAGTTGAACACCTCCACGGCGCACAGGTGCTCCAGCGGCAGGATCTCGTCGTACTCCACCTTGGACCACTTGGGATGGTTCATGATGACCATGTAGCCCCGGTCATAGGCGTCGTCGATCTGGGCCTGCAGGTCCGCGTAGGTGCGGAACGGCGTCAGCTCCAGACGGTGGTCATGCTGGTAAGGGGGCAGCTTGGCATTGGCACGCTGTGCAGGGGTGCCGGGGATCACCAGGAAGTGATACTCCCTTACATCCCGCTTTACATCCGGGGGGAACGTGATCTCCATGCCCGGCAGCAGCAGAAAGTCCGGCGTGTCGAACTCCCGGGTGTCGGTGAACACATTGTGCTCCGTCAGAAGCAGGAAGTCATAGCCGTGCTGCTTGTAGGCCTCCACCTGCTGCGCCGGGGTCAGGCGACCGTCGGAACGGGTGGAATGGCAGTGGATGTTGCCCTTATAGAAGCTGCCCTCGGTAAATAGTGTCGATTTTCTCATGCAGTTATCCTCTTTGTACCGGGTATGGGGCGCGAAACGCGCCCCATACCCTATTCAATGCTCTTTTGTCGAAGCGCGGACGGCTCAGCCTCCATTGCGAAGGTGGCCGAGCAGGCCCAGACCATGCTG
>URDG01000026.1 GCA_900546515.1 uncultured Eubacteriales bacterium
TTGCGACGACTTTTTATGCTTTGCATCAAAAGTCATCTCGCGCTCACTCCGCTGCCCTAAAGGACTAGCTTTGCGTCGCTCCTCCTTTCCGAATCAAACTCGCCTGCGGCTGGGCTTTGATTTGGTTGTTTCTTTGTCCTCAAAACCGGCCTGGTATTCTGCATACCTCTCTGCGGGAACAAAACTGCATTTGGCATTGCTTTCTTCACCGCACTGTGGTATATTTTTTGTGTTTCCATCCTTCCGGCGCAAATATTCAGCTTGAAAGCGCCGCGAGCCGGGGAAAGTTTTCTTTACGAAAGGGGCTGTTCATTATGACAAAAAACATGATTTCCGCATCCCGCATCATCACAACAAATATTTGGAGGAAAAAACATGAACAGCATTACCCTGACAAAAATTGACGAATCAAATTTTATTGAGTGTTTCAATCTGAAGCTCGGCAGCGGACAGGACAGATTTGTCTCCCACCCGATACGCAGCCTTGCGCAGGCCTATGTCTATTACAGCCAGTGTACGCCATTCGGCATCTGTGACAATGGCAGGATGGTCGGCTATGTGATGGTCATTTACGACTATGACGAGCAGACCTACAACATATGGCACATGATGATAGACGCTTCCGAGCAGGGAAAAGGCTACGGCAGAGCTGCTTTGGCCGCCGTGCTCGACTATATCCGCGCACGCCCATTCGGCGATTCGGATCACGTTCTTCTTACCTGCAACCGCGGCAACGACGCAGCGCTGCACCTTTACCGCTCGCTCGGCTTTACGGAAACCGGCCGCGACGATGAGGATGAGATCGAGCTTGAGCTTCATCTGAACTGAACACAGCATAAGACAGGAAAGCGTTTTGTGCGCTTTCCTGTCTTTTATACTTTTATTCCGCACTCGCGGACGTATTCGTTGAATTTTTCGGTAATATAGATCTGCGCGTCGAGGCCGCGGCCCTGCTTTATGAGAAAAACAATGTGCTCGCTCTGCTCTATGAGCCCGTCAAGCCCCCAATGACCGGCGCAATGCCGCCACAGCCCCTGAGATATTTCCGCAAATGAATTCATCAGGAGAATAAACACTTCGTTTCGGCTGAGCTTGCAGATGTGATAATGAAAATCCTTCGTCATCCTGCCGAGTTCGTCCGCACTCAGCCCTTTGCCGCGCGCGCTTCTGAAGCGCTCGATATGCGCTTCGAGCTCTTTTATGTCCTCGGGCGTGTGCGATGTGGCAAGGCGAATGAGCGCGCCGCCCTCTATTGCGTTTCGCGTTTCGACGAGCGCAATGATACGTTCAGGCGTCATATGCTGACCGCCGGACTTGAGTATCTCATGCAGCGTGTCATAGTTGCCGCTGGCAACATAGTCGGCGACATAGGTGCCGTGCCGGGGGATTATATTCAGAAATCCGGCGTGCTCAAGGTCCTTTATCGCAAGGTGGATCGCGGACTGGTTTATTCCCGTGCGCTCGGAAAGCTCACGTTCGGACGGAAGCTTCTGTCCGGCGGTGAGCTCGCCCGTGAGTATCTTCGATTTTATATCCTCAAAAAAACATTCCTTCGCCGAGGGGATGCTTATTTTTTCAAAAGCCATAGTTATTACCGCCTGCGCAGATTTGTGATTGATTAATCACAATCACGGAAATATTATGTAGTATTTTTTCGCTATTGTCAAGAACATTTCCTGATATTTTGCGAATCTTTTCATTGACACAAAAATATCTATGTGTTAATATGCGTTTGTGATTATTCACTGATATAACAGAAGTGGGACATGTTATATTGGCGCTGTCCGCCGGCAAGGACACACAAAGAGGAGGAGAACATGAAAGACTTAGAGCACCTGATCTATTTTGAAAACCTGCTTCAGGATGCAAACAACGAGCTTGTAAAACAGGCTTCTGCCGAGGGCAGGAAGGCTCTGGGCTACACCTGCTATTTTGTTCCGGAGGTGCTGCTCAATCTCGGTGGCTGCTTTTCGGTGCGCCTGCGCGCCCCGGGTACGACCAACACCGATCTCGGCACATATTATATGACCAACAAGACCTGCCCATTCACGCGCAGTGTTCTTGAGCGCAGTCTGGAGGGCGGCTACAATTTTCTGTCGGCCATGTTCTCGTCCGAGACATGCCAGATGATGCATCGTGCGCACGAATACTTTGACATCATGGGTCTCGTCAAGGAGCAGAATCCGCAGTTTTTCATGAGCATGATGGACGTGCCGTTCGTGACGACAAAGGCAGCCTATGAGCATTACGAGGCTCAGCTGCGCCGGTACATACTCGAACCGCTTGAGAGAGTTTACGGTATAGATATTTCCGATGAGGCGATACGGAAGGCAATAGATGAGCACAACGAGATATGCCGCATCGTCAGCGGGATCGGCGAGCTGAGAAAGCTGCCGAATCCGCCCGTAACGAGCTATGAGTTTCATGTTATCCAGCTCGTTTCGGAGTGCTGCCCGCAGTATCTGATAAAGGACAAGCTTGAAGCGACGCTCCGTGAGATCAAGGAGCGCGAAGTCGATCCGAGTCCCGCCTACCGTGCGCGTCTCGTCGTCACCGGCTCCGAGGTCGACGATCCCGCCTTCACAAAGCTTCTGGAGGACTGCGGCGCATACGTTGCAGCCGACCGGTACTGCTACGGTTCGCTGCCCGGCAGAGAGCCGATCGAAATACACGGCGGCGAGAGCGCGCTTGCAGCCGTCGCGCGGCACTACCTCTCCACCAGCGAATGCCCGCGCTTTATGAACAAGGAAAAGCAGCTCCAGCGCAGGCAATACCTCAAAGACCTTGTGCGCGACTACAACGCCGACGGCATTCTGTATCTTCAGATGAAATTCTGCGAGTTCTGGAGCTATGAGCGCGTCATGGGTGTGCACGATATGAACGAAATAGAGGGCATCCCCTGCATCGGCGTCGAAAAGGAATACACAATGGCGTCGGCAGGCCAACTGCGCACGCGTTTTCAGGCCTTTGTCGAGAGCATTGAGATAAAGAAGCTCCAGGGAGGTAAAATGTAATGGCCAATGAGGCAAAACGCTTTTACAAGGGCAGCGGCATTGCAAAGCACCGCGAGTGGCGCGGCCTGAAAGACACCTTCTATGACTATACCCAGTGGGCCGTCAACCTCGGCATACTGGCCAAATTCGTCACGAAATCGCCCGTGCGCATCGTCAAGGGGCTTCTGGAGTACCGATGGTTCGGCGCGTACATGGGCACCCTGCATATGATAGACCGTTCAATGGCAGGTATGCGCGGCCCGGCGCTGAGAGTTTCCCACACGCAGATGCACGCCATCATGAAGGGCGCGACAAGTATGATCGCAGACAGCATGAAGGGCGACCGCCGCTTCGGCGATACGAAGTATGCCGATAAATTTGTCATGCTTGAGCAGACCATGTGCCCCGAGATCGTTGCAGGCTTCCCGAATCTCAAGGCGCTGCCGCTTGAGGTGCTGCAGGGTCTGCTCGGCACATATATGGATCAGAATCTTGCGCCGTTTTACATGGACATCATGGAGAATGCCGGGCTGCCGGCAGACTCCTGCCGTCTTAGCGCGAATGCGGCGGGCGTCGCCATAAATGACGACTACCCCGAGGTCGGCGCATGCCTTGTCACAAACAACATGCCCTGCGACTCGTCGACCATGAACAGCCAGCTCATCGAGCGCCGCATCAGGATCCCCACCACCGTCGCCGGTATCCCGATGCGCTGGGAGGACCCGGCGACCGACAAATATGCGCTCGCCCAGATGAAAGAAGTGATCCGTTTTATTGAGGACTGCACCGGCGAGAAGTTCGACGAGCGCGCGTTCTTCGAGGTGATGAAAAAGCACAACGCCGAGGTGCGCAACGAGTTTGAGGTATGGGACCTTGCAAAAACGCAGTACACCGCGTTCGGTCATGTCATTTCTCCGCTGTTCCATGCGTTCTACTACACCTTCTCCGGTGGCACCATGCCGTATATAGACAAGGCGGCGAAAAAGGCGCTGAAAATTGCCGAGCGCGCCTACCGCAGCAAAGTCGTCAGCTTCGACAAGGCGCGCCACCGCATGATAACCTGGGGCGGTCCCGGCTGCTACTACGTCGACTTCAACACCTGGGCATACAACTGCTGGGGCGTTCTTGTCGTCGCGCAGATGGATATGTTCTCCGGCAACGTCATCATCAGCGAGGACGATCTCGATCAGGCGCTTATAGATATAGCGCACAACTATGAGCGCGGCGTCATGCGCCGCCACCTGACCGGCGGATACCAGCATCTGCTCGAGTTCTGGGACGAGGCCGAGAAATTCAACTGCGACATGATACTCGTATACGACGATATAACATGCAAGGGCGCTATGGGGCTGGCCGGAGTGATCAACGATCAGGTCAAGGATCACGACAAGCACCTTGTCTGGGTGCAGAACGACATGTTTGACCACCGCACGATAAGCCGCAATGAGATGCGCCGTCAGTTCTCCGAATACATGACCGCCGTCATGCAGGAGGAGCCGCTAGACGCAAGCCTCGTCGACTTCGACGATTACAAAGGATGGTGACAGCCATGAAAAAGAAGCTCCTGATACTCGCCGTAAGCATCATTCCCCTGAGCATGCTCATCTACTGGTTCAACCTCGACAACAAGCTGCTGTACTATGTCGTGCGGCCGGTCCTGAACAAGGTCTACGACAGGCAGAAACGCGATGTAAAGCTCTGAGCTTGGTATAAATCGAAGCAGGAAAGTGCCATAAACGCTTTCCTGCTTCGATTTTGCATATTAATTCCTCTTATGGGAAAAATGGACGTATATGACCATATTACGAAGAACAAGAGGACAGATGCGTCTATGGACAATATGAATTCAGCCAACTACATCTCAGCCGGGCAGCTTTTTGACTATGCCGCGGAGCAGGCAGGACTTCTGACGCCCGAAGGCGAGACCTCGGGACTTTCGGAGGCAAAACGCCTTCAGCACAGCTTCCGCGATATACGCCGCAGTCACGAAGAGATCGCGCGGCGCTACGGCGGCATGCCTGCCCCGCCGGCCGCGTGCGAATGGCTGTTGGACAACTGGTACATGATAGAGCGCGAATACCGTGCCTGCATGCCGCAGCTCGAGCAGGCGCGTCATCTGCGCCGCTGCGCAGACGGCGTTTTGTCCGCGGCTCTTTGCCGCTCCATGCTGCTCTCCGGCCGCGGCGAGGTGACCGAACAGCGCTTCCGGCTCTTTCTGGAGGGCTTTCAATCTATTACGGTGCTGCGCCGGGCCGAGCTGTGCCTTATTCCGGCGCTTCTGAGCGCGGCAGTTATAGAGTACGTGGCCGGTGTGTGCCGCGAGATGCGCTACGCTTCCGACACAGGTGAATATGCAAAGCGGCTGGAAGCTCTCTTCGGCACGCTGCGGCTTTTCACGGTGCTCGACCTTGAAAAGCTCATAAGCTCCGCGGACGTGACGGATTCCGTGCTGTGCGCGGATCCTGCCGGCGAT
This sequence comes from uncultured Eubacteriales bacterium, assembly GCA_900546515.1. Classification (GTDB taxonomy): domain Bacteria; phylum Bacillota; class Clostridia; order Oscillospirales; family Oscillospiraceae; genus Limivicinus. The sequence goes on from URDG01000026.1 coordinate 5,467, forward strand.
TACGCGCGCATGGACAGCGGTACAAAGCAGGCATATCTGCACCGCGTTGAAAAGCTTGCGCGGCGCGAGGGCACGGAGGAGCACATATACGCCCGGCGTCTTATAAAAAGGGCGCTGAAGGACGGCCGTCATGTGGGCTTTTACCTCTTCCCCGGCCGCGGAGGGCGCGCCGCCGGACTATATATTGGCGGCAACGTGCTTCTGACCCTTTTCGTGACGCTGCTGCTCGCCTTCCGATTAAAAAATGCACTGCCGGCACTGCTTCTTCTGCTGCCGGTATCGGAGCTCGTGAAAAGCTTCATCGACTTTATACTGCTGCATATCATCCCGCCGCGGCGGCTGTTCCGCATGGATACGCAGAAAGGCGTCCCGGAGAGCGGGCGCACCATATGCGTTATATCCACGCTGCTCGGCGGGGAGGCCGACGCGCGGCGGCTTGAGGAGCTGTATCACGCCTGCCGCAGCGAGGGTGCAAGCCTGAGCTTCGGCCTGCTGGCCGACTTTCCGGTCGCGGGCAGTGAGACAACGGACGGCGACGAGGCTCTGATCCGCCCCGTGCGCGAGGCCGTAGGCGAGCTCAACCGCAGATACGGCGGGCGCTTTTACCTCTTCACGCGCAAAAGGAGCTTTGACGGCGAATGCTGGAGCGCATTTGAGCGCAAGCGCGGCGCGATACTGGAGCTTGCAAAGCTCATCTGCGACGAGCCCAGCGCCTTGGAGGTCACCGGCGAAAAGGACGCCCTCGCCGGTATAAAATATATACTCACGCTCGACAGCGACACACGCATATATCCCGGCTCAGCCGGGGAGCTTATCGGTGCGATGCTGCACCCGCTGTGCGCCCCTGTCATCGACCCTCACACGAATATCGTGACGGCAGGGCACGCGATCATCCACCCGCGCATAGACACAGAGCTGTCCAGCGCCTCCGAGACCGACTTCGCCCTGATATTCGCCGGTGCCGGAGGAAGCGACCCATACGGCAGCCTGTGCGGCGAGCTGTACATGGACGCCTTTGACAACGGCGGCTTTGCGGGAAAAGGCATCATAGACGCGTCCGCGCTGGTCAAATGCACCGGCGGCTTCCCAACGGGCCGTATTCTCAGCCATGACGCCCCGGAGGGGGCCTGTCTGCGCGGCGCATATATGGGCGACGCGGAGTTTTCCGACCGTTTCCCTGCCCGTCCGCTGGCCTACTACAAGCGGCAGCACCGCTGGATACGCGGCGACTGGCAGAATCTCCCCTTTATATTCCGCCGCGGATTGAGCGACATTGACCGCTGGCGGCTGATCGACAATCTGCGCCGCAGCCTTATTGCGCCCGCAACTCTTGCGGCGATCACAGCTGGGCTTCTCGTCCCCGGAAGCGGCCTGCGCGTGGCTGCATGGGCGGCGCTGCTGGCTCTTCTGGCAAGGCTTTTCCTCTCCCTTGCCGAGGGCGGCATGCAGCGCCGCGGCCGGGTCAGGCTGCGCCGCTACACACGCATACTGACAGGTGTGGGCGGCGCTATCGTGCAGACCTTCATCCGCCTGTGGCTGCTGCCGTACGAGGCCTGGATCTCACTGACCGCGATAGTGACGGCGCTGTGGAGAATGGCCGTGTCGCACAGGAAGCTCCTGCAATGGCAGACCGCCGCACAGGCCGACAGCGGCGCGGGACTGTGGGCGCATATACAGGCCATGTATTTCCCGATGCTGCTTGGACTGGCGCTTTTAATTTTCAGCCCGGAGGTCATCGGCAAATCCGCCGGTCTGATGTGGCTTTTATCGCCTGCCGCAGCCTTCGCGCTTGCTCTTCCCGCGCGGCGCGGCACCCAGCTTGCGGACAATGAGCGCCGCTATCTTCTTGAGGCCGCAAAGCGCAGCTACTCGTATTTTGAAGCCTTTCATTCCGCCGATGATAACTTTCTGCCGCCTGACAACTTTCAGGAGCAGCCGCCCGTCGGCCTTGCGCGGCGCACGTCGCCCACGAACATCGGCCTCGCGCTTGCCGCGCACACCGCGGCATGCGACATCGGACTTATAAGCCGCGGGCAGTGCGCGGACTATGTAGCGCGCATACTCGACACGCTCGAGCGTATGCCGCGGCATATGGGACACTTCTACAACTGGTATGACACCGCGACGCTGCTGCCTCTTCTCCCGGCATATATCTCCACGGTCGACAGCGGCAACCTGTACGCCGGTCTTCTTACCGTGCGGCAGGCCATGGCCGAATACGGCAGCACCGAACTGGCCGGACGGCTCGAGGCGCTGATGTCGGAGATGAACTTCACTCCTCTCTACGACAAAGTGCGCGGCCTTTTTCACATATGCTACGACACCTCAAAGGAGCGCGGCGCAGGCGGCTGGTATGACCTGATAGCAAGCGAGGCCATGCTGACAAGCTATATTGCGGTCGCCAAGGGCGACGTCCCCGTAAAGCACTGGCGGCGGCTCAGCCGCGCACAGCTTCAGAAGGACGGCTACCGCGGACTCGCCAGCTGGACCGGCACAATGTTTGAATACCTGATGCCCGAGCTGTTTATGCCGGTCTATCGCGGCAGTCTTCTCTACGAGAGCGGACGCTTCTGCATTTACGCGCAGAAGCGTCGCGTCTGGGCCGGTAAGCCCTGGGGCATATCCGAAAGCGCTTTCTACTCGCTCGACAGCGCTCTGAACTACCGTTATAAAGCGCACGGCTGCGCCGCGCTCGCACTCAAGCGCGGGCAGGACGCGGATATGGTCGTCTCCCCGTATTCAAGCTTTCTGGCTCTTGCGATCGACCCCGAGGGCGGCATCCGCAATCTGCGGCGGCTTGAGGATTTCGGAGCTCTGGGACGATACGGCTTCATTGAGGCGCTGGATTTCACGCCCGGACGCTGCCGCAGCGACCGCGGAGAGCAGGTGCGCTGCTATATGGCGCACCATGAGGGCATGAGTGTGATTGCCGCGGCGAACGCGGCCTCCGGCGGCTGCATACAGCGCCGCTTCATGTCCGCGCCTGAAATGTCGGCCTTCTCACTGCTGCTTCAGGAGCGTATCGACGACGGTGGCATCGTGATCCGCCGCGACAGCTCTGACATTCCCGAGCGCTTCGAGCGCAGCGCCGTGATGCGCTGGCAGCTGCGCGGCGGTGCAGACGACCGGGAGCGGCACTGCTGCGCTCTGTCCAACGGCGCATATAATCTGACCGTCTCAAACTCCGGCGTCTGCCGCGCCCAGTGCGGTCCCGTGACCGTATACGACTGTATTGCGGGACTCGGCGGCGTAAGCATATCCGTGGATACCGGCAGCGGGCGGCGCGTCATTCTCCCGGACCCGCATCCCCTGCTGTGGGAGCTTGAGGAAGAGTCCTGCCGCACGACAGGCGAGGAGGACGGACTTGAGCATGTATGCACGCTCTCCGCCGCCTATGGCGACTGCGGAGAGCTGCGCACGGTAACGCTGTGTGCATCTGAGGATATACGCGTCCGCCTTGTTTTCTCTTTCAAGCCCATCCTCGCCCCGATGCAGGACTACCTCAACCATCCCTCCTTCTGGGATCTCGGCATATACGCCGAAGCAACGGCCGCAGGCCTGATGCTGCACCGCCTGCGCCGCTCCGGCTGCGGCGAGCTGTGGCTGTGCCTCGCGTCAAATCAGCCGCACTCCGTTGATGCTGACAGGAACGGCGGTCTTGGCTGGCTGTCGCAGCCCCTTGTAACGGCGTCGGCCGAGCTGGAGCTGAGAGCCGGTCAGGCGGAGACCGTGCGCTTTGCCATGTGCATCAGCCCCGACCGGGTGGAATGCTCGCAGGGCGCGCAGCGCATACTCGTCTCCGGCGTGAACGACAGAGGAAACATGACCGGCGCAGCGGCGGCGCATTTAAAGATGAGCGGCGAGGAAGTAGGCGCAGCCATGGACATGCTCGGCGAGCTCTGGCCGGACCGCACGCAGGGCGGCGCGGCCAAAAGCGAGCTGTGGCCGTTCGGCATTTCCGGGGATCTGCCCATCATCTGCTGTGACGGACATGCGCTGGAGTGCGAGGCTCTGCTCAAGCGCTTCTGTCTGCTGAAAAGCTGCGGCGTCAACGCCGATCTTGTATACCTCACCGACGAGCAGGGCGAGTACCGCCAGCCGGTATTCCGCAGAGTGAGCGAGACACTGTCGCACTTCGGTCTGGAATCTCTTATCGGCACGGACGGCGGCGTACACTTTGCGCCGTTGTCCGCAGCCTCCGTGGTGATCAGCCGCGCTGCCTGCGCCGTAGGTTCCGTCCGCAAAAGGCTTCCCGCCGTGCCATGGCCCGCTCCCGGCGCTCCGAGGCGGCCCGGCGCCGTGCCGGAGCATATCTGGCAGAACAGGAGCTTTATTTTCCTTGCCGGCGGCGAACTGCCGCAGCGTGTGTGGCAGAACGTCATTTCAAACGGACACATGGGCTATATCGCGGCGGACTGCGGCCTGGGCTGTATGTGGTATGAGAACGCGCGCGAGATGCGGCTCGACATGCCGCCGCTGGATATAAACGGCACCTCCGGGAGCGAGGCTCTGTGGGTCGAGACAAACGGAGAAAAAATAAGCCTTTTTGCGGCAAACGACGGCCTTGCATGCCGGGTGACATTCTCCCCCGGCACGGCCGGTTGGGAAAAGCAGATCGGCTCAAAAACAGTAAAAACGACCGTGTTCATACACCCGGATACCGCCGCGCGGCTCATCATAGTCGAGGGCGCCGCCGGGCTGAGGCTGAACTGGGCAATGCGCCCCACGGCAGGCGGGCAGGATCAGAAGGCCGTAAAGTTAGGCATCCGCGGCCGCGTATTGTACACCGTGAACCCTGAGGCATATTTCCCCGGTGTGGAATTTGCGGCGCTCTGCTCGCTGCCGTGCGAGATGAGCTGTGCCTACGACCCTCCCGCAATGCTTATAAGCGTTCCCGCCGACGATGTGACCGTCATCGCCTGCGGATGCTGCGGCGGTGAAAAGCTGCTTGAGCTTGCCGAGCCCGCCGCCGCATTCGCCGCGCTGGACGACGTTAACAGCCGCTGGAACCGTCTGCTGCGGCGCTTTGAAATGCGAAGCGGTCATTCGCCGCTGGATAAATATATGAACACATGGTGCGTTTATCAGTGCATCGCCTGCCGCCTTGAGGGGCGGAGCAGTCTCTATCAGAGCGGCGGCGCGTTAGGCTTCCGCGATCAGCTTCAGGACGCGGTGAATCTTCTGCTCATCTCTCCGGACTATGCCCGCGCGCGTATAATCGACTGCTGCCGCCATCAGTATGTCGAGGGCGACGTGATGCACTGGTGGCATTGCCATCCAGACGGCGACCGCGGCGTGCGCACACGCTGCTCCGACGATCTTCTGTGGCTGGCGTGGGCGCTGTGCGAGTACACGGAAAAGACCGGCGACTACGCCATATGCGCCGAGGATGCAGCATATATAAGCTCCGCCCCTCTCGCTGACGGAGAGCGCGACAGGTACGAGACTCCCCAACCCTCCGGCGCGAGTGCAAGCGTGCTCGATCACGCGAGAGCCGCGCTCGAACGCTGTATCAGCCGCGGCTTCGGCGCGCACGGACTGCCGTATATCGGCAGCGGCGACTGGAACGACGGTCTTGATGAGGTCGGCGGCGAGAGCGTCTGGCTCGCCTGGTTCTTTGCGCACTGCGCGCGCCGGTTTTCAGAGCTTCTCGAACATCTCGGCAAGCCTGATGCCGCACGTCTGCGCAGATATGCCGGAGAGGCGGCGAAAGCTGCAGATGCGGCATGGGCCGGGCGCTGGTATGCAAGAGGATATTTCGGCGATGGTAAGGTGCTGGGCGGCGAGGGCCGCATAGATTCCGTCGCGCAGAGCTGGTCCGTTCTGAGCGGCTGCGGCTCCGGCAGCAACCGCCCCGGCGTTGCCGTCGACTCGGCGCTGCACCGGCTCATCGACCGCGAGCACTCTCTTGTCAGGCTCTTCGACCCGCCCTACAGCAGCAGCGAGCCCTGCCCCGGCTATATCGTCAGCTACGGCGAAGGCTTCCGCGAAAACGGCGGCCAGTACACTCACGGCGCGATATGGCTCGCAATGGCATGCTTCCGTCTGGGTCGCGCAGGAGACGGCTGGGATATACTGTCCATGCTGCTGCCGGAGAGCCACGACCTCACCCGCTACGCCGCCGAGCCCTTCGTCATCGCCGCTGACGTATATTCCGCGCAGGGACACGAGGGCGAAGCCGGCTGGAGCTGGTATACCGGTTCCGCGGGCTGGTATTTCCGCGCCGTGTGCGAGGAAATGCTCGGCATGCGTCTTTCCGGCGGCAGGCTCACACTGTCGCCGAGACTGCCGGACCCATTCAGGGAGGTGCGCGTTTTCTGGACGGATATGCACGGCGTCCGGCACGATATTCTCATCTCCCGCGGCGGCATAACCGTCGACAGTGAAAAATACTGCGGCGGCGAGATCGGATAAGGCCGAAAATTCACACAAAGGCTACCATTTTTCACGCCGCAGTGATATAATATAATGAAAAAGAGAAATTTGCGGCGGAGGTGCTCAATGGACATTTCAAGAGAAGAGATCCTTCCTGGCGTAGAGCTTACATGTCTGCGTTCGGATAAATTCAAAACCGCATGCCTGAGTCTCTCACTGCTGACTCAGCTCAAGCGCGAGACCGCTTCCATGAATGCGCTTATCCCGCTCGTTCTGCGCCGCGGCACCACGCAGTACCCGGACATGGAGGCTCTGTCGAAAAAGCTTGACGAGCTATACGGCACAGCCATTGAACCCGTTGTGCGCCGTATCGGTGAGATACAGTGCATCGGCTTTTATGCGAGCATCCCCGAGACTGACTTTCTTCCCGGCAGGCAGGATGTGCTGTGCGACACGGCCGAGCTTATGGGACAGCTTCTGCTGTCCCCCGTCACCCGCGGCGGTCTGCTCCTGCCGGACTATGTGGAGAGCGAGCGCGAAAAAATGGCGGAGCTCATCCGCAGCCGCGTCAACGATAAGCGCGGCTACGCCATGCTCCGGTGCATGGAGGAGATGTGCTGCTACGAGGACTACGCCGTGAGCCGCTTCGGCTCGGAGGCGGACTGCGAGAGCATACATTATCAGAAGCTCACGCGCCACTACCGCAGCATTCTCCAGACAAGTCCTATTGAGATATTTTACTGCGGCCGCGCCGACAGCCGCCGTGTCGCGCGCGTTTTCAGAGACGCGCTGTCAACGCTTCCGCGCGGTGAGATCGACTACGACATCGGCACAGACGTGCGCATGAACGCAGTCGAAGCGCAGCCCCGCTACGTTGAGGAAGAGATGAACGTCAGTCAGGGCAAGCTCGTGATAGGCTTCCGTCTCGGAGACGTGATGGAGGAGCCGGACATTGCGGCGATATATGTGTTCAACAGCGTGTTCGGAAGCGGCAGCACCTCCAAGCTTTTCGTGAACGTGCGCGAGAAGCTGCAGCTGTGCTATTATGCCGGCTCATCCGTGGATATTCACAAGGGCATCATGCTCGTGTCCTCCGGCATAGAGTTCGATAAATTCGACGCGGCAAAGGCCGAGATCCTCTCCCAGCTGGACGAGATGAAGAACGGCAATATAACGGACGACGAGCTCAACGCCGCCAAGTCCGGCATTGCCTCGGCACTGCGCTCCGGCATGGACAGTCAGGGCGAGTTAGAGGGCTTTTTCCTCTCGCAGACGCTCGCCGGTCTGGATTATGGCCCGATGGAGCTTGCGCAGCTCGTCGAGGAAGTCACGAAGGACAATGTCGTCAGCGTAGCCAAAAGCGTCGAATGCGATCTTGTATACTTCCTGAAGGGCAGCGGAGAAGCCGCGGAGGATGAGGAGGCGGAAGAAGATGAAAAAGACTGAATATAAAAACATCGGCGAGACGCTGTACTCCGCAACTCTCCCCAACGGTCTGCGCCTGAACGTCATCCCGAAGCCCGGCTTCAACAGCCGCTACGCCGTGTTCGCCGCGAACTACGGCGGTGCGCACCGGAACTTTGAGCTTGACGGCAGACGTATCGAGACGCCTGCCGGTGTTGCACATTATCTCGAGCATAAGATGTTCGATCTGCCGAACGGCGACAATGCGCTGAACATTCTCACCGCGAACGGCGCCGATCCCAACGCCTTTACCTCCAGCGGCATGACCGCTTACCATTTTCAGTGCACAGAGCATTTCGAGGAAAATCTCCGCATGCTGCTGCACTTTGTCTCCACGCCGTACTTTACGCCTGAAACCGTCCGGAAGGAGCAGGGCATAATCGCTCAGGAGATCCGGATGGGCGAAGATAATCCCGGCGTAATACTCTACTATGATCTGCTGCGTATGCTCTACAAGCAGCACCCGATCGGCGACCGCGTTGCCGGTACTGTCGAGAGCATCGCCGAGATCACCGATAAAACGCTCTACGACTGCCACAGAGCCTTCTACGCGCCGTCAAATATGACGCTGTGCATTGAAGGCGACGTTGACCCGCAGGCCATGATGGACATTGCTTTTGAGGAACTGCCCGACGAGCTGAGGAGCGTTCCCAAGGCAGACTTCGGCCCGGATGAGGGGGAGCTGCCCGTGCAGCAGTACCTGCGCGAGGAGATGCCGGTCTCAGCGCCGCAGTTTCTCATCGGCGCGAAGGTCCGTCCGGCTCCCGGCGGCAGTGAATCGCTGCGCCAGCAGCTTGTTTCCATGCTCGCAATGCGGCTTCTCGCAAGCGGCTCTTCGCCGTTTTACACCCGCCTGTATTCGGACGGACTGCTGAACCGCGACTTTGACTATGAGGTCGACTTTACCGCCGGAACTGCCACCATAATCATCGGCGGCGAAAGCGGCGAACCGGAGCGCGTGCTGGACGAGCTCAAAAAGGAAGTTGCCCGCATCGGGCGCGAAGGCTTCGGCGCTGATGCGTTCGAGCGTGCAAAGCGCGCGTCTCTTGGCGCAAGGCTGCGCGGCCTTGAGGATTTCGACAACGTGTGCATTGCTTTGGCCGAGGGCGAATTCAGCGGCTTCTGCGCACTCGACTCCGTGGCTCTGCTTGAGAGCATCACGAAGGCGGAGTGCGAGGCCTTTGTGACCGAAAAGCTCGCTTCCGAGCGTCTGGCTCTCGCCATAATAGCCCCCGGGAAGGAGTAAAAAGAAAGACAATGTTTCCAGTTCTCATGCAAACCATACAGCGTGATTCCGTCATAAGCTTCCCCATGCTCGGAGGGCTTACGCTCGATCCGCCGTCATATATTACCGTTTTCGGCCGGGATATATATTTTTATGGCATTCTCATCGCCCTTGGTTTTCTGCTCGGCATACTCTACTGCACGCACATTTCCTCCCGTTTCGGCATAAAAGAGGATGATCTCTACGATGTGTTCATCTGGCTCATCCCGATGGCTATCATCGGCGCGCGGCTTTATTTCGTGCTTTTCAAGCTCGACGAATATCTTGCGCACCCGGTGGAGATCATTGCCGTGTGGCACGGCGGACTTGCGATATATGGCGGCGTCATAGCCGGGGTGCTGGTAGTGGTGCTGGCATGCCGCCATAAAAAGATACCGATAGGCGCAATGCTCGATGTGCTCGTGTTCGGGCTGCTCATAGGGCAGATCATCGGCCGCTGGGGCAATTTTATGAACCGCGAGGCCTTCGGTGCCGAGACCTCGGCCTTCTGCCGTATGGGGCTCACCGCTCCCGACGGCACCACCATATATGTCCATCCGACTTTCCTGTATGAAAGTCTGTGGAATCTCGCCTGTCTGATATTCCTTGTGGTCTTTATGAAAAAAGGCCGCCGGAAATACGACGGACAGTGCATACTTATCTATTTCTTCTGGTACGGTCTCGGCCGGGCATGGATAGAAGGGCTGCGCACAGACAGCCTGTATATCGGCTCGACCGGAATCCGCGTGTCGCAGGCGCTGTCGGTCGCGCTTGCGCTCATCGCGCTGACGGTTCTGATAGTTCAGAGCCGTAAATCGCATCCGCCGGAGGCTCTGTACGTCAACCGCGTCAGCGCCGCAGAGGCGGACTCAAAAGCCGGCAGCAGCACAGACAGTGAACAAACAAACATATCAAACGGAGGTAATTGAAATGGCAGATTATAAGGACATCATAGCCGGAACGATCAAGAATCTTGCAGGCAAGGTCAAGGACGTCGCTGAGAGCGGCACCGTGCGCGGCATCTATGAGCAGGGCGCCGAGCGCGCCAAGGCTTACGGCACCATTGCCAAGCTCACTCTTGAAGTCAACGGCGACGCTGAGGAGCTCAAGCGCGTATATACCGAGATCGGCAAGCTCTACTTTGAGCAGAACCGTGAGAATCCCGAGGGCTTCTTCACCTCTCTGTTCTCTCAGGTCGAGGAGATCAACGCGCGTATCCACGAGAAGGAAGACACCATAAATGAGCTCAAGGCTCGCCTTGAGGCCGACAAGGCCGCTGACATTGACGTCGAGATTGGCGATTTTGAGGACATTGTAGACAGCACCGAGGCCGACGGCTCCGGCAAGACTGAGGAATAATTCCGTCACATATAATATTGCCCCGGTGTTTTCCCGCACCGGGGCAATATTTGCCGCATTTTTATATTCTTCGCGTTTGACATTGCGCGGCAGATTTGGTATAATGTCCGTCGCAAAAGCAAATATGTGCCCGTAGCTCAGTTGGATAGAGCGTCGGACTCCGACGTTTCAGGCGTCTCCAGTTGAGATATGGCGCAAACCGTTGCGGCAACTGCGTTTGCGGGAACGGCAGAGAAAAAATGCGTAGTCGTTGACTACTATTTGACGACTATTCCCGCAGAGAACAATCAAATATGCGCCTGTAGCTCAGATGGATAGAGCGTTAGACTCCGACATACGCGGCGCGTAGAGTATCGGAAATCCGCAAGCTGTTGAAATCGCTGGCACCGGACGCAGTGAAAACAAAAAAGCGATACGCCTTTGACTACTGTTTGACCACCAAAAAGCAAAAAGCAGACCCACGCCGACCGGCGCAGGCCGAACATACGTGCCCGTGGCGCAGCTGGATAGCGCGTCGGACTCCGACTCCGAAGGTCGCAGGTTCAAATCCTGTCGGGCATACCACACCGCCACGGCTCAGGTGAGCCGTGGCGGGTACCTTTATATCTCCAGCGCATTATGCAGCTTGTCGCTGGCGGCTTTTTGTTCTTATCAAATGCGTGGGTGTAGATGTCCAGCGTTGTCGAGACCTGCGCGTGACCGAGGAGACTTGAGACTGTCGCAACGTCCGTGCCGTTTGCAATCAGTAAGCTTGCGTTTGTATGACGGAGTGAATGCACGTTCAGGTTATACGGCAGATCGTTTTTCTTGAGGATCAGTTTGAAGCGCCATGTGAATGTTGTCGGCGTCATAGGCTCGTCCAGCTCATGCTTTCTGAACAGGAAGTTGTTGTCGGTTATAGTCCGACCCTCGTAGTGCAGTGCCTCGCTCTCGCAGTAGCGGCGGCACTCTTTCAGCAGCGTCCCCATCTCCGGCGAGAAGTACACATATCGGTTGCCGGCTTTTGTTTTCGGCTCTTTGATGCAGATATCCTCGCCGCTGACCTTGACCACATTGCGGCAGATATGAAGAGCATGTTATAGAGCAAAAGTATTATACCCCAGTCTTTGTTCAAAAGCAGTTGGACGATATCCGGTTCATCCAGGAACGTTATGCATGGTTTCTTGACTCCATGTTCAAGGGAGTCAGCTTTGAAAAGAAAAAAGGCCAGAGAAAAGAATCTCTGGCGAAGCAAGTATATTTGCATAACCTCGGCGCGTTTGTTAGTGGAGTGAGTCTCGGCGCTGACTCCAAGGTAGACGCACCGCAGGTGAAGACCCAGTACCGTATGCGCGGCGAAGTGCAGGGCGAGTGTGAGATCGTTGAGAAGATGTACTTCAACGGATTGCTGGATTTGGTCTATGTCGAGCTGATGAAGGGCCTGCAAAAGGGTTTTGTACCGAAGCGCTGTGCGAACTGCCGCCGCTGGTTTTTGCAGACTCCGGGTGCGACGTATTCGTACTGCAATGAACCGGCACCGGGGCAGGGCGGGAAGACCTGCCGTGAAATAGGAGCGGCAAAAAGCTTCAAGGAGAAAGTTGACAACAACGATATCTGGAAGGTTCATCAGCGGGCGTATAAAAAATACTTTGCCCGTGTGAGCAAAGGGAAAATGTCCAAGCCGGATTTTGAAGTCTGGGCGCGCGAGGCAGAGCGCATGCGCGATGAGGCGCTTGCGGAAGACGAGATGGCGTGGGACAAAGCCGCACATGAGCAGATCGTGCGGAGGGTAACGGAGGAGCTGAATAGAGTGTAAAAAGTATAGTAGTATACAGAATACGATTATACTTTTCACACAGCTTGTTGTAACTTATCATTTTTACTTCTGCTTCATTTTCTTACAGGAAACTATAAAATCTCAAGCGGCCGTTTTGCTAGGCAATCAAGGCGTGGGCGGTATGCCGCTCACGCCTTGATGCTTTTTTAGCTTTACCTTTCAGTTCTGGCCGTAGTAGGCGTTTTTGCCGTGCTTGCGGAGATAGTGCTTGTCCAGAAGCTCCTGCTGCATGTGTCCGCTGTCGGGGTTGAGCATCATGGTGTGCCAGTCCATGAAGGCGACCTCCTCCATCACAACGGCGTTGTGCACCGCCTCCAAGGCACCCTTGCCCCAGGCGAACGGACCGTGCGAATGCACCACGACGCCGGGAACAGCGGCGGGGTCAGTGCAGGCAAAGGTTTCGATGATGACCTTGCCGGTCTCCTTTTCGTATTCGCCCGCGATCTCATCGGGCGTCATGAGGCGGGTGCAGGGGATGTCACCATAGAAATAATCCCCGTGCGTCGTGCCCATGGCGGGAATATTGCGCCCAGCCTGAGCGAACGTAGTCGCCCAGCGGGAGTGCGTATGAACGATGCCGCCGCACTTGGGGAACACCTTGTAAAGCTCCACATGCGTGGGGGTGTCGCTTGACGGCTTCCATTTGCCCTCAACGCGCGTACCGTCAAGGTCGACCACGACCATGTCCTCCGTCGTCATGCTGTCATACGGCACGCCCGACGGCTTTATCACGACAAGCCCGCTTTCCCGGTCGATACCGGAGACGTTGCCCCATGTGAATGTCACAAGGCCATACTTCGGCAGCAGAAGATTTGCCCGAAGAACTTCCTCTTTCAGCTTTTCAAGCATATTGCCTCTCCTTTTCTTCTCAATCGGTGCTGTTCGCCTTCTCTATCACCCGCGCAGCGAGCTTATCGGTGAGCCCGAGGTCGTACACGGTCTGGAAGACGGTGTAGCGTGCGCGTATCTCCTTGCAGTAACGGAACGTGTCCATAAGCAGTTCATCGTCCACGCCGATGTCTGCCGGGGTGCAGGGACAGCCGATGTCCCGCAGAAGCGCGCGCACGGAGGAACTCTCCAGCAGGGTCTCAAGCTGAACGCGCACCGCATCCCAGCTGCGCTGCATGCTGTCGATACGCGCGAGACGGCCTTCAATATTGTTTTTGCCTGCTTTCTGCTCCAAGGCAATGACCTCGTCTGCCGCTGCACCGTAGTGGGCGCGTATCTCCAGCTCCCATGTCGCGGAGTTGTAAGCGCGCGCACTCTCGCGCGCCGCGTCGAAGTCTATATTTTCCTTGAGCAGCTCCTCAATGAGCATCAGAACCAGCACCGTCCCCACGGCGACCTGCTCGCCGTGCATCGCGGGGCGGATACCGCGCTGCTCAAGTATCGTCTCCCAATAGTGGGACATATGGTGCTCCGCACCGGAAGCGGGGCGGGAATCGCCGTAAAGGCTGATGGCGGCGCCCGAGAGGACGAGACCGCGCATGACGCTGCCGAGTGTCTCCGGGTCGCGCTGCTTTATCTTCGGGGCTTCCTTCATCACATCCGCCACACATTCGCGCACGAGCGTGACGATATTATGGCAGTAATGCTCCCCGTTTATTATCCGCGCAAGCTCCCAGTCATTGAGGCAGGTGAGCTTGCCGATGAGGTCGCCGAAGCCCGCGACGGTCATGCGGTAAGGCGCGGTCTTGAGGATATCCGTGTCACCGATGATGACCTCGGTGCAGTGGGCGGGCATGGTGGCCTTGAGGTTGTTGACATTCATGATGCCGATGGAAGCGGCAAAGCCGTCCATCGGTGCGCCGGTGGCGACAGTGAAGCACGGCAGCTTGAGCTTGAAGCTGGAATAGCGCGTCATGTCGGTTATCGATCCCGTGCCGACACCGATAATGAGGTCGCAGTCGTCCGGCTTATTTATCACGATCTCGCCGAGTGTCGCCTCGTCAAAGCCAAGGTGCGTTAACGTATGCTCTGCCGCAGCGATGCCAGCCGTCTGCATAAGCTCCATGCAGCGCGCGCCCGCGATCTTGTAGGTTATCTCATCGCAAAGGACGAGCGGATGGGCATAGCCCAGACTCTTCACATAGTGCGGCAGGCGCTCGATCGCGTCCGCACCTATTTCCACGCCCTTTATGGGCACATAATGCGTCCTGCCGCAGTCGCACTCTAACTTTATGTTGAGGTATTTTGAAAGCTCCTGCGGCGTATCGTACATTTTCATATATTCTCCCCTTTCAGGTGATTTCCGCCGGCGTTCACGCTCACGGTGAGCGCCGGCGGAAGTCACCGCGGCGGCGGTCCTTAAAACATAAGCCCGCATAAAGCGGGCTTATGTTGGTTAGATATTACAGCTCTGCCTATCAGCCCTGAACGGCGGCGAGGTGCTCGTTCCACTTGGCAAGAAGGTCTGCCTTCTGCGCGGTCAGAGTGGGGACGTCACGGGTGACCCAGGTGATGTCGCTGGACGCCTTGAGCCATGCGTTCTCGGGAGAGGTGTAGTTGGCGTTGGTGAAGCGGAGAGTGCCCTGCATGTACTCTGCCATGGCGCTCTGACCCTCAGCGGAGGTGACCCAGTTGACGAAAGCCTTTGCAGCTGCCATGTGGGGAGCACCCTTGACGATCGCAACACCGAAAGCAGAGGCGGAAGTGCCGTTGGAGGGGTAGCGAACCTCGGTGACAGCCTCAGTGCCGAGCTCGGCTGCGCTCTGGTTGAGCTTGATCGCACCGTCCTCGTAGGTCAGGCCGACAACATACTCACCGTCAGAGACGGAGTTGAAGCAGACGGAAGACTTCTCAACAACGACCATGTTCTCAAGGAGAGCGTCGATGTAGTCCCAAGACTCCTGAGTGTCAATGCCGTAAACGGAGAAGATGTTGCAGAGGTTGTTCCATGCAGCGGAGGAGCTGTTAGGATCGGAGAAGACTATCTTGCCCTTGAGTTTGGGGTCGAGGAGGTCTTCGTAGGACTGGATGTTCAGACCGAGTTCCTTCTCAAGCTCGGTGTTGACGCAGAAGCAAACGGTGGAGAGGTGATCCATGCTGTAAAAGCCGTTGGGGGTGCTGTAGCCTTCCATCTGCTCGTCGTCGTTGTCAGAGACCCATGCTTCGAATATCTCGGCGTACTTGTCGCCGTCGGAGTCAGCAAGGCCACCCCAAGTAACGTCGCCCTGGGGGTTGCCGGCTTCGGCCTGAATCTTCGCGGTGAACTCACCGGCGGAACCGGAGATGACCTCGATCTCGATGTCGGGGTACACTTCGTTGAAGCAGGTCTTGAGAGCATCAAGGTCGGCTTCGGTCATGGAGGAGTAGAGGACGAGGGTGTCGCCCAGGTCTTCCTCGACTGCCGCGTCTTCGGCGGGAGCCGCTCCGTCAGCAGCGGAGGCTTCATTCTTAGCGGGCTGTTCGGTAGGTGCTGCGGACTGTCCGCAGGCGCACAGTGCAAAGATCATGCAAAGCGCCAGTACGAGTGCTAGGATTTTCTTCATTTTGGTTCTCCTTTTTTGATATATTCCCGGATGCATTTGCATCTATTGGGCGGTCGTGTGTCGGAGGATCAGAGCTGTATATCGTCCTCGGACTTGCTTATCGCCATGTAGAGGAAGAGGCTCAGTGCGGTGATGACGGTGAGGATGGCCGCAAATGCTGCTGCCGTGCCGTATTCGCCGCGTCCGATGTAGATATACGCCTGCATGGTGAGGGTGGTGGTCTTGTTGCTGTAAAGTATGACGGAGCTCGACAGCTCTGTCACGATGGCGACCCAGCTGAGGATCGCGCCGGAGAGGATACCGTTTGACATCATGGGCACGGTTATCTTCACGAAAGTTTTCAGCTTCGACGCGCCGAGGCTTATCGCCGCCTCTTCTATGCTTATCGGGATCTGCATTAATGTCGCTGTTGCCGAGCGTATCGTGTACGGCATACGGCGTATCGCAAAGGACATGATCATGATGGCCATTGTGCCGGTGAGGGCAATGGGCTTGGAGCCGTAGGCGATGAGCAGTGCGATGCCGATGACGGCGCCGGGCATGATGTAGGGGAGCATAGCGATAGTGTCAAGCGAGTGGTTGAGCGCGTTGTTGCGGCGCACAACGAGGTATGCGAGCACGACCGCGATGACGATGATGACCGCAAGGGCGATGATGCCCATGACGAGCGTGTTGCGCGAGGCGAGCACGAGCTTTTTCTTCAGCGCGCTCTGGTAGTTGACAAGGGAGTACCCCACGCCGAAGAGCGAGCCTTTGCTGTTGCGGAAGCTGAGATAAATGATATATATCTGCGGGAGGATCGCAATGGCGCAGAGAAGATAGCAGTACAGATGCATGAGAAAGCCGCCGAGACCCTTTGCATCCTTCTTCTCCACGGGGTGCAGGGTGTTAATAGAGAATTTGAAGCGCCCTGTTGCCCACTTCTGGAGGAAGAATATCACGGCGGTGACGATGACCGCGATAATGGCGAGTGCGGCAGCAAAGTTGTAGTTTGCACCGTTTTCACCGAGATACTCATTATAAAGCAGCACCGGGAAGGTCTTGAAGCCCTCGCCGAGGATGGTGGGCGTACCGAAGTCGGCAAACGCCTGCATGAACACCATGAGTGTAGCGGCGAGGATGGTGGGCATAGTGAGATGCAGCACGATGTTGAAAAGACGCTTCACGCCGGTGCAGCCCATATTTGCCGAGGCCTCCATGAGCGTATTGTCAATGCTCTTGAAAGCACCGTTCATGTAGATGAACACGAGCGGGAAGAACTTGAGCGTCTGCGACAGGGCGATGCCGCCGAAGCCGTAGATGCTGGGCAGGGTGATGCCGAGGGCGGTTTTGAAAAACTTTGTGATGACACCGCTGCGTCCGAGCAGCATGACCCACGAGTACGCGCCCAAAAACGGGGCGGACATGCAGCAAAGTATGCTGACGACGAAGAGGATCTTTGCGCCCTTGAGGCGGTAGAACGCATAAAAGTAAGCAAACGGAATACCGATCACGAGCGTGAGCACCGTGACAAAAATGGTGATCTTGAAAGAATTATAGATGGTGTCCACATAGTAGCTGTTGCTGAAAAACTTGTGGAACTGCTCCCACGAGAAGCTGCCGTCAGGCATGATGACTGCCTGCTTGATGACGCCGAACATCGGGTAAATGAGCACCGCGATGAATAGCACCAGCAGCAGCACAGAGACGATCAGCCAGCCGTCAAAACGTTTTTTGACCATAGCCTGCTCCTCCGTTATGCCTTCGCGCAGTCATTGCACACGCCGGTGAGTATGTTCTCCTCGCCGTCGGCAGTGAAGAGGTTGACTTTATCCGTGTTTATTTCCAGCTTTATCTCGCTCCCCGGTTCGATAATGCTGTCGATGGAGGACTCCTGGATTATCTCGACCTCCTCGCCGGAGGACAGGTGCACAAAGTAATGGGTGTTCAGCCCGAGGAACACGCAGTCATCCACGATGGCGGAGATGCCCTCGGTGCTGTCACGGTCAAGCAGGAACTCCTCGGGACGCACGGACATCGTTATATCCTGATTTTTCTGCTGCTCGGGGCGGACGGTATGTATCTCGGCACGGTAGCCGGAGAGCGTCTCAAGATAGGTCTTGCCGTTTTCGACGACGAGCTTGCCCTTTATGACGTTGGAGCGGCCGATAAAGGTGGCGACAAAGAGGTTTGCCGGACGCTGGTATATGCTCTTGGGCGTGCCGATGTGCTGAATGACGCCTGCGTTCATAACGGCGATACGGTCGGAGACCGCCATGGCCTCCTCCTGGTCATGCGTGACGTACACCGTCGTGATGCCGACGCTGTGCTGGATGTTCTTGATGACAGTGCGCATCTCGACACGGAGCTTTGCGTCAAGGTTAGACAGCGGCTCGTCCATCAGCAGAACGTCCGGCTCGATGCACAGTGCACGAGCGAGCGCGACGCGCTGCTGCTGACCGCCGGAAAGGCGCTCAGGCATACGGTCGGCGTACTGGTCGATCTGCATGAGCTTCATGAACTTCTCGGACTGGGACTTTATCTTGTCCTTGGGGAACTTCTTGTTTTTAAGACCGAATTCGACGTTCTTTCTTACGGTGTAATGCGGGAAAATAGCATAGTTCTGGAACACCATACCGATATTGCGCTTGGCGGGGTCAAGGTCGTTGATGCGCTTCTCGCCGAAGTAGAAGTCGCCGCCCTCGATGCTGTTGAAGCCCGCGATCATTCTCAGAAGTGTGGTCTTGCCGCAGCCGGAGGGACCAAGCAGCGTGAAAAACTCGCCCTCTCTAATGTCAAGGCTCAAATCGGGAATGATGACATTGTCACCGTACTTTTTAAGAGCGTGTTTTATGATGATCTCTTCACTCACTTGTGCTCTCTCCTTTACATTTGTTGTATATTATTCGATTTCGTATATCTTCATCATCCGGCGCGTTCTCATAAGCGTCAGACGATTGCGCACAAGGGGTGAATTTTTCAGCAGTACGGGAAGCTCGCTCTCCTCCACACCGATGGAAGCAAGGTCGCGCTTCGCGTCCAGCATCTCCAAAAGCCCGTAAAGGTACTCCTCAGTCGGGAGCTCGTCAATTATATGCCGCAGCTCACCCCAGCTCGCGCTGAGATTTTCGCGGCTCACCTTTGCAAGGCAGTCATTTTCGTTTTCTTTTATCAGCGAATCCGCCAGCCGCTCGCCGAAGAACTTGCGAAAGTGCTCCTCCGGTATAGGGGCGTAGTCGGTTATGTACGGGGTGATGTCCTCTATCTTTGCAAGGCGCTTATATTCGCGCACCGCAATGAGCGAGCCGACGCCAGTCTTCTCTCCGTGCATGGCGGGGAACTTTACCGGGAATGCTTCAGGCTCCATCTCTATCATGTGGGATATATGATGCTCCGCGCCGGAGGCGGGGCGGGAGTTGCCCATCATCTGCATTGCGATGCCGCTCATGATGAGCGCATAGGTCACATCGGCGTAGGCGCTCTCCTCGCCGCGGGCAATGCCGGGGACGCTCTGCATGACTGTGTCCGCGGCATCCTGCATTATACTATAAATTTTTTCACAAAGCAACTCATTAGTGAGGACGTGCGCCATTTTCCAGTCGGCAAGGGCAGTGTACTTCGCCATAATGTCTCCCACGCCGCTGCGCACGAGCTCCATGGGAGCGTTCTTGATAATCTCCGTGTCTGCCAGCACTATCTCCGGCGCGACGGCGGGCAGCGTCTTTTTGAAGCCGTACCACGTCATTGCAGCGACGGTGCTGCAGAAGCCGTCCACGCTCGCACCTGTCGGGCAGGAGACAAAGCGTATGCCGCGCTCGTGCGCGCAGAAGCGCGCGATGTCGTGAATGGTGCCGCTGCCGACGGCGACAATTACTTCCACATCGCCCTCAAGCTTCGCGAGCACCTCCGCCGTGGATATCTCGTTCGCGTGCAGCCCCGTCGGGTCAAGCACGATCTGCTGCTCGGCGCGCGGATGCCTGTCCGCCGTGGCGGCATAGGAGTTTTCACCGTAGAGCGCGCAGCGCTTACCCGTGACACCGAACTGCGCCATGTACTTCTCAAACTCAAAAAGGCAACCCGGCTCTATCACCGCGGCACGGGTCTCCATGGTATGCTCGCGTCCGCATGCGCATTTTCCGGCGTACTTGCTGCAATCTATAAACATCTTTCAACGCTCCTCTTCACAGAAACTCTTTCATATACTCACCAAAGCGGGTGTAATCATCCACGCGGATAAAGCGGAAGTCGGAGCGGTAGACCGCCTCGTCGTTGCCGCCCGGACCGTAATCATCGCCGACATAGACGACCTCAGAATGATCATAGCCATACTCGGTGCAGTACCGGTCGAGCGCGTAATATTTGTTGTACGGGAAAGGCGCAAGGTCGAACGACGACGACCCACCGATGAACACCGTATAATCGGGGAAAGCATCGCGCACGACGGGATACATCGGCTTGCGCTTTGCGCGATCCGGGTCGAAGGCAAGCTTGTCGGTAATGTCCGCCGCGGTGCCGAGCAGCGGGAACGTGACGCAGCCGGAGTCGTGATACTCTACATTATTGCCCTTGAACACGGTGTACCCGAAGCGCTCCCTCAACGCGGTCACGCGAGCCTCGACGCTGGCGCGGTCACAGGAGGCGTGCTCATCAAAAACATGGTCAAGCTCACCTGTCGCGGCGTTATATGTGCAGAACTGCATTCCGTAGTTACCGATAATGTCTATCGGATAGCCGTTCATCTGCTTGAATATGCGGCTGCACATCCCCGCGCCGACCATCAGAAGCTTGTACTTTGCGCGCAGTGCGTCAAGCACACCGAGGTTGGGCTGGGCAAGCTTCGTCTTGTGTTGAGTGAGTGTGCCGTCAAGGTCAAACGCGATAAGCCTTATCTTATCCATGTTTTTTATGCCTTTCGTATATGAAATTGTGTTATTTCTGCGCGTTTGCGCAAGATTGGTAAATATATATCAAAGGCCTTATGTTTTCCGCATTAATACAAGCCTTTTTCCATCAAAATGTATAAAACACATTATACTCACTGCGCTTGACTTTTTCAAGTTTTGGCGCTAATATTGAGAAACGATCAAAAACGATCAGGCTTGGAGCGAGGGGGAGCAGCAGTGAAAAACGAACGGTATGAGAAAATAATGAATATATTGGCAGAGCGCGGCTATGCAAGCGTGGACAGACTCAGTAAAGAGCTCTTTGTCAGCATGCCGACGGTGCGGCGCGATCTGAACACAATGCAGGATCTTGGACTCGTGGTGCGCAGCCACGGCGGTGTGGTGCCGCGCTTGAGCGATATGGACGGAGGCCCTGCGGTTTTCCGCATGGGCGTTAACCCGCAGGAAAAGCTCAAGCTCGACAAGGCGGCGGCGAAGCTGCTGCGCGACAACTGCATGGTGTTTATGGATGAATCCACTACGACACTGCACATCATTGACCAAATGAGCGCTTACAAGAACATCACTGTTGTCACCAACAATATCTCCGTTTTGCAGCTCGCGGCGAAGTACCGCGTCCCCACCATCTGCCTCGGCGGAGAGACGTGCTATGACACGATGAGCTTTTACGGGTACGAGGCGGAGGAACTCATCACGCACTTCGGCATCGACATCATGTTCTACTCCTCCTCGGCGATAACGCCGGGGGCGTGGATCGCCGATTACAGCGCGCGGGCAAACGCCCTGCGCCGCCGCGCTTTACAGCAGGCGGACATGAAGGTGTTCCTATGCGACAAGTCAAAGTTTCTGAAGTCCGGCGCGTATATGCTGATGCCGTTGTGCGAGGCGGATCACATCATCACGAATGCCAAACTGCCGGATGAGCTGAATACCGGCGCGGCGCGCGTGACGATCGTGTGAAGGACATCCTTTCCTGGTTTCTTTCACCGTATCTTCCTTCCCGTAACTTCTACTGTATACATGTTCTTTGACACACTCTATAAAGCATCGTTTGTTTTTCTTAGGCATCTGCGCAGCTTGTGCGGAGGAACTGAATAGAATGTAGAAGTAATGGTATCATTCACGGCTTGTGACTTGGCGGGATACGTGATAAAATATAAGCGATTTAGTAAAGCTTAGGGAGGTGTGCCTGTGAATTATATTCTCATGAATAAAGATTCCGCGTGGCTTTCGTGTTCGTGCAGACGCGATGAGTTTGACGAGGTCGATTTGATGCTATTATAAAAGTGGACACGGAAGGGTGACAGAAAAATATATGTTGTTGCGAAAATATTTGATCAGCAGGGATGCATTGCCTATCTCTGCAAAACGCCAAATGAGGCTCGCTGCCTTCCCGGTACGCTGGATGCTTTGAGGGCAGAGGGGGTACAGATCGTCATTCTGGATTCGCCTGAAATCTATTCCGAATACGCACCGTATACCTACATTGAGGACATGAAAGAGTTTATCGACAGGGTCACTCTGCTGAACCGTGCATCATGACCTTTGAGCTGTTTAGACTACTATTTGACTACTATTCTTTCCGTAACAGAGAAAACAGCTATGAACCATTGCGCCGCAACGGTTCATAGCTGTTTTACATACCGCCATATTTTGTGCGTCATACATGAAAACCTGCCAAAATGCACTCGATTCGTGTACGGCCACATAACTCCGACTCTGTAGGCCGCTGGTTCGAATCCAGTCGGGCGTACCAAGTGAAAGAACTCCGTTTTTCGAACATTTTTTCGAAAAACGGAGTTCTTCTTATCCGCAAAGCCTTGATCTATCAGGGCTTTTTTTGATGATTGGAGGCATGCACAGCAAAAATCCTTAAAATGCGGAATGATTATGTTTACGTAAGGGCGCTATTTGAATACGGTTTTCGTTCGTCATTTTGCCAAGGCCAGCGCATTCATGGCGCTGCGCAGGTGGATGCGCATGGCAGCTTCCGCGCCGAAAGCATCTCTCTTGCCGAGAAAATCCATTAGCAGCGCGTGGTCCCGCAGGGTGATGTCCGACAGCAACTCCTGGTGCTCATTGAGCATGATGGTCTCGGACACAGCGCTGTGGATGATGGGCAAAAGTTGAAGCATAAAGCGGTTGTGGGAGGCCACAGCAATGCGCTGGTGGAATTTCTGATCGGCAGAAGTGCGGTCGGCGTGGAGCCGTATTTGCTCCTCTACCAGCTTTCCTGCTTCCATGATGGCGCCCAGTTCCTCGTCCGTGGCGCGCTGGCAGGCCATGGCTGCCAACTGTGGCTCAAACAGGAGACGGGCCTCAAATAGATCCTTCACACGGCTGCGGTTCAGATCCAATTCATCCAAGCCAAAGCTGATAAAGTTCTCCATGCTTTCGGATACGAAGGTGCCCTTGCCACGATAGACCTCCAACACGCCCTGCGAGCAAAGCACCTTGATAGCCTCCCGCAGGGTGGAACGGCTGACACCCAGCCTATCCGAGAGGGTGTTTTCTCCTGGCAGCTTGTCACCGGGGCGGAACTCCTGCGTGTCCGCGATCATCTTATATAAGCTGTCCGCCACTTGATGGGGCAGGTCTTTTCTCATCATAGTGCAATCCTCCTATATTTTCTCATGCTCCAGTATACGGACTTTCACTGCAAAAAGCAAGTCAAACTTGTGTGAAAAGTGTACAAGTTTGCGGCTGATATTTCAGCGGATGCGACAAACTTCTGGAAAGGGGGCAGATCACCGTTGACAAATGGTGCAGAAGTTATTATAGTTTACTTGTCCAACAAGCAAACAAGTAAATATACATCGAGAGGTGAAAATAACAATGGTAAGTGATCAGATCAAAAAGGGAGCGGACCGCGCGCCTCACCGGTCGCTGCTGTACGCGCTGGGGCTGACGGAGGAGGAGCTGTCCCGCCCACTGATTGCGGTGGTGTCCGCCCAGAGCGACATCATCCCGGGACATGTTCATTTGGACAAGATCGCAGAGGCGGTGAAGGCCGGTGTCTACGCGGCTGGTGGTACGCCTGTGGTGGTGCCTGCCATCGGCGTGTGCGACGGCATTGTCATGGGTCATAAGGGCATGCACTACTCCTTGGCCTCCCGTGAGCTCATCGCAGATTCAGTGGAGACACTGCTGACCGCCCATTGCTTCGACGGCGCAGTGCTGATCCCCAACTGCGACAAGATCGTGCCCGGTATGCTGATGGGAGCCATCCGCGTGAACATCCCTGCGCTGGTATGCTCCGGAGGCCCTATGCTGGCGGGTCATGTCAATGGGAAGAAGACCAGCCTGTCCCAGATGTTCGAGGCGGTAGGTGCCTATCAGGCGGGGAAGCTGGACGACGCGGGTCTGCGGAAATGTGAGCAGTCCTCCTGCCCCTCCTGCGGCTCCTGCTCCGGTATGTTCACGGCCAACTCCATGAACTGCCTGTGCGAAGCGCTGGGCATGGCGCTGCCGGGCAACGGCAGCATCCCCGCACCCTGTTCCGCTCGTATCCAGTTCTCCAAGCATTCCGGCATGAAGGTCATGGAGCTGGTGGAGAAAAACATCCGTCCCCGGGACATCGTAACGGCAGAAGCGTTTCATAATGCCATCACCGTAGATATGGCGCTGGGCTGTTCCACCAACACATCCCTGCATATCCCTGCCATCGCCCACGAGGCGGGGCTGACCATCGATCTGAAGCAGTTCAATGAAATCAGCGAGAAAACTCCCAACCTGTGCCATTTGGCACCGGCGGGCGAACACTTCATGGAGGAACTGGACGAGGCCGGCGGCGTGTCTGCCGTCATGAAGGAGCTGGCGGACGCGGGGCTGCTGCACACGGAGCTGCCTACCGTCACCGGCTATACCGTAGGGGAGAACATCGCCCATGCGGACAACCGCGACCCCGAGGTCATCCGCCCGCTGGACAAGCCCTATTCCGCCACCGGCGGCCTGGCGTTCCTGTTTGGTAATATCGCCCGCAATGGCTGTGTTGTAAAGCGCAGTGCCGTGGCGCCGGAGATGCGGGTACATAGCTGCACCGCCCGTGTGTTTGAGGGCGAGGAGGCGGCGGTGAAGGCCATCTTCGGCGGTGAGATCCGGAAGGGCGACATCGTGGTCATCCTGTACGAGGGCCCCAAGGGTAGCCCGGGCATGCGTGAGATGCTGGTACCCACTTCGGCACTGGCGGGTATGGGACTGGACAAGGATGTTGCCCTCATCACCGATGGCCGATTCTCCGGTGCGTCCCGGGGCGCGTCCATCGGCCATGTGTCCCCCGAAGCGGCGGCCGGTGGCGAGATCGGCCTGCTGCGGGACGGCGACGTCGTCGACATCGACATGGACAAGTACACCATCAACGCCCGCGTCACCGATGAGGAGTTCGCCTGCCGCAGAGCGGAGCAGAAGCCCCACGAGAGCTGGGTAAAAACTGGCTGGCTGGCCCGTTATCAGAGAATGGTATCTTCCGCCGACGAAGGCGCTGTGTTAAAATAATTTATAACTTGAGAGGAGCGTATATCTTGATGACTATTCCCGAGTATGAGTACGATCAAAACGGCATTGATTTCAGTGCGTGGCATAACGTGCCGCAGCGCGATATTGACTGTTATGAGTGGGCCGCAAATGTAGAACCGCGATTCCCGCTGCCGAAAGAGGCTGAAGCGTCGGAAAGCATCCCTGTCGGTAAATTGACCCAGTATACATGGAAAAGCAAGGTGGTTTATCCCGACGTGTCGGGTATTTATAAGCTGTATGTTCCACAGCAGTACCACGGTCAGGAAGCCGCGCTGATGGTAATTATGGACGGCGACAGGATGTATATTCAGGGAGCAAAGATGCCAAATGTTCTGGATACGATGATTGCCAACGGTGAACTGCCTGTCTCCATTGCGGTGTTCATCGATCCAGGCAATCCCGGCCCCGGACTGCCCCGTTACGGTGGCACGGATCATCGCAGTATCGAATATGACTCCATCGATGACCGATACGTTACTTTTCTGGATAAGGAAATTCTTGAACCTTTACGGGAGCGCTATCATATCACCACCGATCCGAGCAAGAGCATGATCTGCGGCATTTCTTCCAGCGGCAACGCAGCCTTTGCGGCTGCTTGGCATCGGCCCGACCTCTTTGGAAAGGTTCTCAGCAATGTAGGAAGCTTCACGGCCATTCGGGGCGGCGATCTGTTTCCGGGTCTGATCCGTCAAAGTCCGGCAAAGCCTATCCGGGTTTATCTGCAGACGGGCGAGCATGATTTGAACACCTGCTTCGGTAACTGGCCTCTGGCTAACCAATCAATGGCCTCCGCGCTGGAGTATAAAAGCTACGATTACAAGCTGGAGATCGGCCCCGGCGGCCATTCGATCCGCTATGGTGCGTCTGTTATGCCGGATGCTCTCCGCTGGCTTTGGCGTTGATTTCTGGATTTTTTATAGATTTGGCAAAGAAAAGATGGCTTCATGAGGAACAAAATCAAATTTGAGAGGAGAAAAAAATGAGCGCAATCGCTGTAATCGGTGTGTTTCTGTCACTTACACTGGTCATATTTTTGGCCTATAGAAAAGTAAATTCCTTTATTGCCGCCTTGGCTGGCGCAGTTGTAATTATTGTTACCAATGGAATGAATTTCTGGGATTCAATTACCAGCTTTATGAAAGGCGGCATGGATTTTCTTGCTTCGTATGCTTTCCTCTTTATTATCGGCGGAATATACGGCATTGTTCTTGATAAGACAAACTGCGCAAAGTCTTTGGCATTTGGCATCCTTAAAAAAATTGGAAAAGAGCGGTGTATTCTTGCGGCAATGATTGCCGTTACGGTTTTGGCATTCGCTGGTCTGAGTGCATTTATTGTCATTTTTACTGTTTATCCGATTTTGCTGTATATGTTTAGCGCGGCTAATATTTCTAAAAATTATATCACAGCAATCGTTCTGTGGGGCGCTTCGGTCGCTCAGGCAGTCATGCCAACTATCAAGCCCGCCAATCTTACTGTAGTTGCTCAGGGATATTTGGGAAACAGTTTGTATCCCGCCCAAATCCTCGGCGTCATCGGTACCTTGATCTGCTACGTGTCAACATACCTGTACTTCCAACGGGCTGTAAAGCGGGATCAGGCTAAAGGTATTGTGTTTGCGGCCTCTGCCGGAGAAGACATCCAGGATATGGACACCGTGTTTGCCAACGAAACGATACCGTCCTTCGCCTCGGCTTGTGTGGGCGTTGTCATCCTGATTATCGCCTGCGTTGTTTTCAGCATGGCTCCTGTGAGAAATGCGCTGTTTGCAGGTAGTGCCGTTTATTCCGTTCTGACTGCAATTGTTCTTGTCGGCGTTATTCAGACGATTCAGTTCAGGAAGATTATTATCGGTGAAAAAGGCTATACCGTTAAGAAAATCTTGGAAGAAGGTTTTGTTGGCGTCCTGAACGCAATGTTTGCAACGGCTGGCTTTATCGCTTTTGCGGCTGTCATTCAGTCCTCGGCTGCGTTTGGCATTTTTGAAGGGTGGATCAAAAATATTTCCGGCCTCTTCAACGGATATGTCGGCGCGGCGCTGGCTGTCATTTTCTGCTCCGGCATTTGTGTTTCTTCGTTGGGCGGCTTGTTGGTATTCCTGGGTTCCCTGTCGGCCCCGTTCCTCAGCATGGGCCTTAATATAGACGCATTGGTTCGCGTGTTGGGTGTAGCGGCCTGCGGACTTGATACGCTTCCCTGGTGCGCCTGTGTTTCCGTTTACAATGATGTGGTAGGAATTGAGCTGAAGGGCACCTATAAGCATACATGGTGGACATGCTGCTTCATTCCCATTGTGGTGGCACTGCTGCTGGCTTTCATTGCTCCGTTGATTTATAAATAAGACGCTGTTAATGCAAGACAGGTGCGCCTAAGGGCGCACCTGTCTTGCATCGGCGACTTCGCCTTATTGTGCTGGGATATATCTTTTGAGTAACGGAGGTATGGTATGGCTACTGATATTCGCGCCATCAAAGCGCTGAACGACTTTCCCGAGACGCCCTATGAGAAGGCTGCGTCTCAAAATGTGCTGGAGTTCCGCTGGATACATGGACAGTGCTTCAAGTTCCGTCTGCCCAATGGCAAAAGTATTGATGACGGATCCTTTCCTACCTCAAAGTCCCAGAGCCTGGCGGCGTGATAATACGCCGGTCATGGATCTGAATGACCTTGGCCGAGTGGACTATGTCACCATCAATCACTCCCATTTCGACCACACCTCTGACCTGCCGGCGGTGTTCAAAGAGAATAGCCCTGTCGTAATCTGTGACCGCATCTTCGCCCGTGAGCTGTCAGCCGCTTATCAAGTGCCGGAGTATAACATCTGGCCCATCGTACCGGGAATGACCTACCAGTTCGACAGCTTCCGCCTGGACACCGTGGCCGGAAAGCACAACGATATCGGCGGCCCCTGCGACCTGGAGGGTGCACGGTTCGGCGACCCTGAGAATACCATGGTTGGCCCCCTCAACAGCTACGGTTGTCTGTTCAACACCAGTTTCCTGTTTACTCTGACCAATCACTACCGCATCGGCTTTGCCGCCGGTGTGGATGTAAAAGGCATGGCGGCGGCCTGGAAGGGCATCGGCATCGACCTGTTGCTGCGCCAGCGCTTGGTGTATGCAAAACCAAAGGAGTACGCCGAGGAGTGTAAACTGCTGGGCGGCCAGTTGATCGTGCCCATGCACCACGATGCGTGCATTCGGCACGGATGCGGAAAACTCCTCCTGCATTATCTGCAGCGCCACTGTCGATTCCGCGTCCGCCGGGAGGTAGGCGGTCATATCATAATTCACCTTCACGCCGAAGAACAAAACCGCACAGACGATCGCAGCCACTGCAAAAAAAGCCACTATCAGCCGGGAGTGTTCAGTTATCCATCTTGCCACTCTATCCATTGCCGTCTCCGTATAATGAACATACTCTGTCATCTATATTTTAAGCATATTTCAGCGGATGTACAACAACAACAATTTTGTGAACAATCGTCCTCTGCCATATTCTTCATGCTTGGTTGAACGGAATCTTTACACTTTCTTTTGCCTTTACCTGTCGCTGCTTATACGTGGCTCTGATCGGAACAGTTTTATGTTGCAATTTCTAACCGGGCATGGCATAATGCAGTATAATTAATGCTACAGATAAGCTGGGGTGATATATATGCGTATGGTTGTGAAAATCGGGACCTCTACATTGGCTCATACCACCGGTCGGCTTAACATACAGCGTATGGAAAAGCTGTGCAAGGTTCTGAGTGACCTGAAGAATGCCGGGCATGAAATGATCCTTGTTTCCTCAGGTGCGATAGGCATGGGTGTTGGAAAGCTGAGCCTGACCGAGCGCCCCAAAGACATGCCGACAAAGCAGGCCGCAGCAGCGGTAGGTCAAGGCGAACTGATGTATATTTATGACAAGCTCTTTACAGAGTACAATCATATCGTTGCGCAGATGCTCATAACTGCGCCAGATCTTGCCGACGACGGATGCCGGAAGAGCAACTTTCATAATACGCTTGAACGGCTGCTGCAGCTTGGCGCGTTACCGATAATAAATGAAAATGACACGGTCTCCACCGATGAAATTGTGATCGGGGATAACGATACTCTTTCGGCAGAGGTTGCTGCAACGGTATCGGCAGAGCTTCTGATATTGCTGTCAGATATTGACGGACTGTATGACAGCGACCCGCATAAAAATGCGCAGGCAAAGCTCATAGATGAGGTAACTGATATTGACGACGGTATCCTTGCTCTTGCTGGAGGCGAGGGTTCATCACTCGGAACCGGTGGAATGATCACCAAACTGCACGCGGCCATGATAGCGACAAATGCCGGTTGTGAGATGGTAATCGCAAACGGCAGCAATCCTGACATTCTGTATGATATAGTGGATGGAAAGCACGTCGGAACAAGATTTTTGATAGGAACAAAGGGGACACGAAAATGACCACGCTTGAACTTCTCAGAGCAACCAAAGCTGTATGGGGCAGCATACGCGATGCATCGCCGGAAGAGAAGAACCGCATCCTGCTTGCAATGGCGGACGCCCTGCAGCAGGAGACGGACAGTATACTTGCGGCAAATGAGCAGGACATGGACAAGGCGCGCGGCGGAATATCCGAGGTCATGCTTGACAGGCTCAGTCTCGATCCTGCGCGCATCGACGGCATGGCGGACGGTATCAGAGCCACCGTAAAACTCCCCGACCATACCGGGCGCATCATTTCAGAGACTGTGCATGCAAACGGCATGCACATCTGCAAAAAGCAGGTACCGCTCGGACTTGTCGCAATCATATATGAAAGCCGCCCGAACGTTACATCTGACGCTGCGGCGCTTGCGATAAAGAGCGGCAACGTCTGCATGCTCCGCAGCGGCAAGGAGGCGTTCAACAGCTGTCACGCCATTGTGAGGGCACTTAAGAAGGGCATTGCCGCTGCCGGCGGCAACCCCGACATTGTAAACATAGTCGAGGATACAAGCCGCAGCAGTGCGGAGGATATCATGCAGGCGTCCGGGCTGGTCGATCTGCTCATTCCTCGCGGCGGTGCGGGCTTGATACGTGCCTGTGTGCAGAACGCGACAGTCCCCTGCATAGAAACCGGCACCGGTATATGTCATGTCTATGTCGATGAATTTGCGGATCTTGACAAGGCCGTCAATATAATAGTCAACGCTAAGACCAGCCGCCCCTCCGTATGCAACGCAGAGGAGGTCTGCCTTGTACATAAAGCGGTTGCGGCAAAGTTCCTTCCCATGCTGAAAAGAGCTCTTGTGGACGACCGCCGCGCCGCCGGTCTGATCCCTGTTGAGCTGCGTCTTGACCCCGCTGCCGCGCGAATAATCGACGGCACGCCGGCCTCCTCCGCCGACTTCGATACCGAATTTCTTAACTATATTCTCGCAGTCGCAGTTGTCGACAGTCTTGATGCCGCAATTGCCCATATTCGGAAGCACTCCACGCACCACAGCGATGCGATAGTCACGGAGAACCCCGCCCGCGCGGAGCGCTTCGTCAACGAGATAGACAGCGCCGCGGTATACGTCAATGTCTCCACTCGCTTCACTGACGGCGGTGAATTTGGGCTGGGCTGTGAAATGGGAATCTCCACGCAAAAGCTGCACGCGAGAGGCCCTATGGGGCTTGACGAGCTGAGTACGTATAAATACATTATAACCGGCAACGGTCAGGTCAGATAAATACAGGCGTAAAGCGGCAAGGAGCCGGGTCTCAGCAGCGAGACCCGGCTCCTTGCCGCTTTACGCTTGCAGAAAACTGGAAGCTTATGCTGCTCATGATGCGCTTATATCATTTTTGTGGTGATTATCATGCGCTGTTTATTGCATCGGCAGCTCGACCGCGATGGTCGTGCCCTTGTCCGAGCTTTCCTCCACCCAAACGGAGCCGCCGTGGAGAT
>URDG01000027.1 GCA_900546515.1 uncultured Eubacteriales bacterium
CGCCAGCGGTTGTGGTTGTCTCGGTTTTTCAGTGACATTTTCAATTACCCCTTTCGACGTTCAATTTATCTGCCATTTCCTTCTGAACGGTTGGGAACAGGTGCGCGTACCGGTAGGTGATTTCCACGCTTTCGTGTCCAACACGATTGCCGATGGCAACGGCGGAATAGCCCATGTTGATAAGTAAAGAAACGTGGCTGTGTCTCAAATCGTGGATTCTAATGACCTTGACACCAGACGCCTTGCACCCGAACTCCATGCCGCGCTTCAAGGTGTGCTTGGTCAGAGGGAAGATACGGCTGTCCGGTTCCAGTCCGTAGAGCTGCTTGAAGTAGTCCTGCATCTCGTAGCAGAGGAAGTCAGGCATCTGGATCACGCGGTTGCTTTTCTTCGTCTTCGGCGTGGTGATAACATCCTTGCCCTGTAGCCGCTGATAGGATTTATTGATGCGGAGCGTTTTCTTCTCAAAATCGAAGTCCGCAGGCGTCAGTGCCAGCAACTCACCCTCGCGGATACCGCACCAGTACAGGATTTCAAAAGCGTAGTACAGCATGGGCTTGTCCATCATGGCGTCGATGAATTTGAGGTATTCTTCCTTCGTCCAGAACAGCATTTCCTTCGGCTGCTCGCTGCCCATATTTCCGGCCTTTGCAGCGGGATTGATCTGCAAGCCGTAATACTTGATGGCGTGGTTGAAAATACAGCTCAGTTGGGTATGGACATTCTTGAGATAGTCCGGGGAATAGCTTTCGCCGCTTGACTTGGTGTGCTGCCGTATCTCGTTCTGCCAGTCGATCACATCACGGGCGGTGATTTCCGAGAGCTTGCGCTTCTTGAAATACGGAAGAATCTTCGTGCGGATGATATGCTCCTTGCTGAGCCATGTGTTGAGCTTCAGCTTGGGCTTGACGTCTTTTTCGTAAAGCGCCACAAAGCTCTCGAAGCTCATATTGACATCAGCCTGCTTCTGCATCAGAAACTCGCGTTCCCATGCCTGAGCCTCTTTCTTGGTCGCAAAACCGCGCTTCAATTTCTGCTGGCGCTCACCGCGCCAGTCGGTATAGCGAAACTGCACATACCATGAGCCGTTCTTCTTGTCCTTAAACGCTGCCATTCGATTCCCTTCTTTCCTTCGGTTCTCTCGTTCCGTAGAACTTCTCATGGAAGAACTTGCGGTCAATCCTGCCTGCAATGGTGATGCAGCCGGTCTTTCGCAGCTCTTTGTTCAACTCACGAATGAGCTTATACGCATACGGAACCGATACGCCAAGCTCTTCCGCAACTTCATTTACTCTCATAAAAATTTCTCCTGCCATAGGCAAAACACCTTCCTTTCCCGATTTGTGGTTGATTGCTTCGCCGTTCTATCCGCAGGACTCTGACAGGCAACCCTTTTCGGCGCTGTGCCGTTTTCTTTCCTCTTCGGCACGCTCGTCTCATCGCGTGCTTCCCCGGAGAAAGTATCCTTTGGACGGTCATTCAGTTTGGCTCTTTTGGATTTCACCCCCCTCTCACCTTACAACGGACATTTTTTCTGCATTTGTTGACTATCCTAATTGTAAAATTTCTATGAATTAAGCTAATATGCTTAGCTTACAGCTATTGTACTATACATATTGGTTTAAGTCAAGCTGGTTTGCAGGAAAATATTAAATAAATCTGCTTAGATTTTTCTTGACGAAATTAAACATATCTGCTATACTCGTTATCAAAGACAACCGACACAGGAGATGGCTATTATGGCGATTGGTGAACGCATCCACTTTTTCCGCACGATGCGGGGCATGACGCAGAAATACCTTGGCATGGCGCTGGGTTTCCCGGAGAAATCCGCAGATGTCCGCCTTGCGCAGTACGAGAATGGTTCCAGAACGCCTAAAGCGGACGTGACCGCTGCGCTGGCACAGGTGCTTGACATTTCGCCCAAGGCGCTGGATGTACCGGACATTGACTCCTATGTGGGGCTGATGCACACGCTGTTCACGCTGGAAGACCGTTACGGGCTTGAAGTCTGCGAATGCGAGGATGAGGTGCATCTGCGCGTTCATATCCACAAAGGACGCGACGCAGCGGAGCTTCACAGGATGCTTGCCGTATGGGGTGCGGTTGCCGCCAAGCTGAAAGCGGGGGAGATCACCAAAGAAGAATACGACCGCTGGCGCTACCGCTACCCTGAACTTGACACCTCCGGTCAGTGGCACAAGATCACGCCGTCGCAGGGACTAAGCGATCTGCTCCTTGCCGACCTCAAAGAACACACCGAAGAATAACAAAAGGCTCTGCCGACCTTCTTTTACAGAAAGTCAGCAGAGCCTTTTTCGCTCTCAATATAGGATTGGTATGATGGCTCAACCTGCAAACCGCTTGTCCCTTGAAACAAGAATAAACAAAACAGTTTGGGTATCTGCTATCATTTTGCTATCAAACGGGAAATGAGATTTTCAAAAAGCGCGTGTTTTCAAGGCTTCGCAGCCCCTCATGTTCACTTTTTTCTCATTCCCACTCGATCGTGGCGGGGGGCTTGCCGGTTATATCGTACACCACGCGTCCGACGCCCTTTACCTCGTTGCAGATGCGCGAGGAAACAAGGCCGAGCACCTTGTGCGAGATCGGCGCATACTCGCAGGTCATAAAGTCAGACGTGCGGACGGCGCGCAGAGCCAGCGTATAGTCATATGTACGGAAGTCGCCCACGACGCCGACAGAGCGCGTATCCGTGAGCACAGCGAAATACTGGTCGGCCTTGATGCGGCGGCGCTGTATCTCCTCGCGGAAGATCGCGTCGGCGTCGCGCAGTATCTCAAGCTTTTCCTCGGTAATGTCGCCCACTATCCTGACTGCAAGACCGGGGCCGGGGAAAGGCTGGCGCTCGACAAAGCTTCTCGGCAGGCCGAGCTGGCGGCCAAGCGCGCGAACCTCGTCCTTGAACAGGCCGCGCAGCGGCTCTACCACGCCTTCAAAGCCCATGTCCTTGGGCAGGCCGCCGACATTGTGGTGGCTCTTGATAGTCGCGGCCTTGCTGCCGCCGGACTCGATAACATCGGGGTATATCGTGCCCTGCGCAAGGAACTTTATGTTCGGCAGCTTCTTCGCCTCCGCCTCGAACACGCGGACAAACTCCTCGCCGATGATCTTGCGCTTGCGCTCGGGATCGACGACGCCGGCGAGCTTCGTGAGAAAACGCTCCTTCGCGTTGACGCGGATGAAATCAAGATCGCGGCCGGCGAACGCCTGCTCGACCTCGTCCCCCTCGTTCTTGCGCATGAGGCCGTGGTCGACGAAGATGCAGTGCAGCTGGCCGGGGATGGCCTTGGACAGAAGCGCGGCGCACACCGACGAATCAACGCCGCCGGACAGGCCGAGGATGACGTGCGCGTCGCCCACCTGCTCGCGCACCTTGTTTATAAGCTCGATCTCGATATTTTTCAGGTCGTAGTCGCCGGATGCGCCGCATGCGCCGTACAAGAAATTGCGGATCATCGGCGTACCGTTCGGCGTGCTCTCGACCTCGGGGTGGAACTGGAAAGCGTAGAGCCGGCGGGCATAGTCAGCCATGGCCGCGTTCGGGCAGGTCGCCGTATGCGCGATGGAGACAAAGCCCTCGGGCAGTACGTCTATCTGATCCGTATGGCTCATAAGGCCGATCTGATCGGCGGTGAGGCCGTCGAAGAGGAAGGAACCGGCGTCGACAGTCATCTTCGTCTTGCCGTACTCGCTCGTCTCGCAGGTCCTGACAGTGCCGCCGAGCGTCCACGCCATGAGCTGCGCGCCGTAGCATATGCCGAGCACCGGGATACCAAGCTCGAAGATCGCTTTCTCGCAGTGAGGCGAGCTCTCATCGTACACGCTGTTCGGCCCGCCGGTCAGAATGATGCCGATGGGCGCGATGGAGCGTATCTCCTCCGCGGTGATCTTATCGCCGGCGCGAACCACGGAATACACCGAGCACTCGCGCACGCGGCGGGCGATGAGCTCCTTATACTGTCCGCCAAAATCCAATATCAGAACGGTCTGTGACGCCATTTCAGTCCTCCAAAAATTTATTATGCGGGGGTCTATCTATCAAAACATCTTTACGTATTCGTCTCTCTCGGCACCGACAGAGACGTACTTGATCGGGCAGCCGACTGCCTTCTCAAGATATGCGATGTACTCTTTCGCTTTCTCGGGCAGATCCTCGGGCTTGCGGCAGCCGGAAACGTCGCCGAAGCCGGGCAGGTACTCGATGATGGGTTCGGCGCGCTCAAGACGCTCGCCGGTGGGGAAGCTCGTGGTCACCTCATCGCCTATCTTATAAGCGGTGCAGACGGGGATAACGTCCAGATACGAGAGCACGTCGAGCTTGGTGAGGGCGATATAGTCCGCACCCTGAACACGGACGCCGTACTTCGACGCGGGAATGTCGAACGCGCCGACGCGGCGGGGACGGCCGGTCGCAGCGCCGTATTCGCCGCCGGCTTTGCGCAGCTGCTCGGCCTCGTCTCCGAACATCTCGACGGTGAACGGGCCTTCGCCGACACAGGTGGAGTACGCCTTCATAATGCCGATAGTCTCGTCGAGCTTGAGGCCCGGGACGCCCGCGCCGATGGGCGCATACGCCGCGAGAGTGTTGGACGATGAGGTGTAGGGGTAGATGCCGAAGTCAATGTCGCGCAGAGCGCCGAGCTGCGCCTCGAACATGATGTTCTTGCCGGCGCGGGCGGCCTCGTCCAGATACTCGGGAACGTCGCAGATATAGGGAATGACATGGCTGCCGTAGGTCTTGAGCCAGTCCATGATCTCGTCGACCTTCACTGCCTCGTGCCTGTAGCCGGTGACGGTGATGTTCTTCCACTCCACAATGTCCTTCACCTTCTCATAGAGATGGTCCATGTGCAGCAGGTCTTCCATGCGGAGAGCCTTCTTCATATATTTATCGGCGTAGACGGGAGCAATGCCGCGGCGGGTGGAACCGAACTTCTTATCGGCCAGACGATCCTCTTCCATGATGTCCATAAGCTTATGGTAGGGCAGGCAGATAATGGCGCGGCTGCTGACCTTGAGATTGTCGGGCGTGATGGACACGCCGCCGGCGCGCAGAGCGCCGCACTCATTGTACAGGTGCTCCAGATCGACGACGACGCCGTTGCCGATGACATTGACCGTGGTCTCGCGGAGGATGCCGGAGGGCAGCAGGTTGAGGATGAACTTGCCCTTCTCATTCACGACCGTGTGACCGGCGTTGTTTCCGCCCTGATAGCGGCA
Source organism: uncultured Eubacteriales bacterium (assembly GCA_900546515.1). Lineage (GTDB taxonomy): Bacteria > Bacillota > Clostridia > Oscillospirales > Oscillospiraceae > Limivicinus. Next base: position 5,245 of record URDG01000027.1, read on the forward strand.
GATTATGTCATAGTCCTTGGAGAGCAGGTCGACCATACGGCCCTTTCCCTCGTCGCCCCAGTTGATTCCTACGATTGCAGTAAGCATTTTCCCATTGCTCCTTTCAGATTTTACACATTTATGGTGCCTTTTTCTCTCTCACCGAGGAAGGATGAATTATCATCAAGAAGTCTGCGCACATCGCGCAGATAGTTCTCCGTCTGCTCCGCGGCCATGCCGGTGAAGCTGTCCGTGCGCAGAAGCTCATCTATCTCTTCACGCGTGATGCCGAACACGGGATCGGCCGCGATACGTTCGAGCAGATCATTGTCCGCCCCCTGCTCCTTCACCGTGCGGCCCGCGTCGACCGCGTGCTGCCGGATCGCCTCATGCAGCGTCTGGCGGTCGCCGCCTTTCTTGACGCAGTACATGAGAATGTCCTCCGTAGCCATGAAAGGCAGCTCCTCACGAAGCTGCTTTTCGAGCACCTTCGGATAGACCTTCAGGCCGCTGATGACGTTTATATAGAGCGTGAGTATACCGTCGACCGCAAGGAAGGCCTCGGGTATGCTGATGCGGCGGTTGGCCGAATCGTCGAGCGTGCGCTCGAGCCACTGAGTGCCGGCCGTCATGGCGGGGTTGAGCGCGTCGGCAATGACATAGCGCGCAAGAGACGTCATGCGCTCGGAACGCATGGGATTGCGCTTGTAGGCCATGGCGGAGGAGCCGACCTGACCGGCTTCAAACGGCTCGTCCACAGCCTTGAGATGGCTCATGAGCCGGATGTCGCCGGAGAATTTCATAGCGCTCTGCGCGATGCCGGAGAGCACCGAGAGCGTAAAATAATCCGCCTTGCGCGTATAGGTTTGGCCGCTGACAGAGTACACCGCGTCAAAGCCCATCTTCTGCGCGATAAGCTTTTCAAGCTGCCGCACCTTATCGCGGTCCCCGTCAAAAAGCTCAAGAAAGCTCGCGGCGGTGCCTGTGGTTCCGCGGCAGCCGAGCAGCTTCAGATTCCCGAGCACAAAGTCAAGGTGCTCAAGATCCATGACAAGGTCCTGCATCCACAGCGCCGCGCGCTTGCCGACCGTCGTCGGCTGCGCCGCCTGAAAATGCGTATACGCAAGAGTCGGCTGAGACTTGTATTTCTCAGCAAAGTCCGCCAGCGCGGCTATCGCGCTGAGAAGCAGGCGGCGGATGCGCAGCAGCGCGTCACGCTGGATGATTACATCCGTATTGTCGCCGACAAAGCAGCTCGTCGCGCCGAGGTGGATTATCGGCTTCGCCTTTGGACAGGCAAGGCCGAAGGTATAGATATGCGCCATGACGTCGTGGCGTACCTCCCGCTCGCGCTGGGCGGCGGCGGCGTAATCTATATCATATATGTGCGCGCGCATTTCGTCAAGCTGTTCGTCGCTTATATCAAGGCCGAGCTCCTTCTCGCTCTCGGCGAGAGCGAGCCAGAGCCTGCGCCACGTCGAAAATTTGCGGTCGTCGGAGAATATCTCCTGCATCTCACGGCCGGCATAGCGCCTGCACAGAGGGTTTTCATAGATTTCGTGCATGATTGTTCACTCCACAGTGACTGATTTTGCGAGGTTTTTGGGTTTGTCTATGTCGCAGCCGTTGGCCTTGGCGACATAGTACGAGAAAAGCTGGAGCGGAATGATCTCCGGTATGGGCAGCAGCAGCGGGTCCGCCGCAGGGACAAGCAGCACCTGATCCGCCTCTGCAAATATCCGGCGCTCCCCCTCCTGCGCGATGCCGAGTACCTCGGCGCCGCGGGCCTTGACCTCCTTGATATTGCTCACAAGCTTTTCAAAGAGCCGCGTCTGGCAGGCGAGAGCAACGACGAGCCGCTTTTCGTCTATAAGCGCGATGGTGCCGTGCTTGAGCTCGCCGGCCGCGTAGGCCTCGGAATGGATGTAGCTTATCTCCTTGAGCTTCAGAGAAGCCTCAAGGCAGGCCGCATAGTCAAGATTGCGGCCTATGAAAAACAGCGCGTTCTGGTCATGGTACATCTCCGCCAGACGCATGACCTGGCTGTTGAGGTCGATCGCGCGCTGGCAGCGCTCGGGCAGAGCGCAGATGCCGCTCACCAGCTCATTATAGCGCATATCGTCGATTTTGCCAAGCTTATCGGCGATATAAACCGCGAGAAGATCGAGTATCGCAAGCTGGGTGGTGTAGCCCTTGGTAGTGGCGACCGCGATCTCCGGGCCGGCCCACGTATACAGCACGCTGTCGGCAAGCTTCGAGATAGTGCTGCCGACGACATTGACGATGGCCAGCGTCCTCGCGCCGAGAGCCTTGCACTCCTTGAGCGCGGCGATGGTGTCAGCCGTCTCGCCGGACTGGGAGATAACTATGAGCAGCGTGTGCCGGTCTATTATCGGGTTGCGGTAACGCAGCTCGCTTGCAAGCTCCGTCTGCACCGGGATGCGGCAAAGCTCCTCTATAACATAGCGCCCCACGCAGCCGGCGTGATACGCCGAGCCGCAGGCCGTTATCACTATCTTGTTTATATCTTTCAGCTCATCGTCCGTCAGCTCAAAGCCCTCGAGCGTGATGCGCCCGTCGCGGATGCGCGGCTCGACCGTCGCCTTGACGGCGCGCGGCTGCTCCATGATCTCCTTGAGCATAAAGTGCTCGTAGCCGCCTTTTTCCGCGGCCTCGGTGTTCCATGTGACGCGGGAGACTTCCTTGTGTATCTCCCTGCCCATGCAGTCGCAGACGGTCATCTTATCCGGCGTGAGGAAAGCGAACTCCCCGTCGTCGAGATAGATGACGTTGCGCGTATGGCCGATGACGGCGGTAACATCCGAGGCGAAGAAGTTCTCCCCCGCTCCGATGCCGAGGATGAGCGGGCTTGCATTCTTCACTGCGACGATCTCTCCGGGGTGCTCGTCGCAGACGATGCCGAGGCCGTAGGAGCCCTCAAGACGTGCGATCATCTTCATGACGGTCCGCTTGAGGTTGCCGTCATAGTACATTTCAAGCAGATTAACGATGACCTCGGTGTCGGTCTCGCTATGGAAAGTGTAGCCCCGCGCCCGCAGCTCATCGCGCAGTTCGGCGTAGTTTTCTATGATGCCGTTGTGGACGACGGCAAAGTGGCCGTCGTTTGAAAGATGCGGGTGCGCGTTCGTGGTGGTGGGCGCGCCGTGCGTGGCCCAGCGTGTGTGGCCGATGCCGCAGACGCCGCGGACGCTTGCGCCGTTATCCGTCAGCCGGAAAAGATTTTCCAGAAGGCCGCTGCACTTGGCGGTCTCTATCTTTGCGCCGTTCTGCACGGCGATACCGGCGGAGTCATAGCCGCGGTATTCCAGCCGCTTGAGTCCATCAAGCAGTATAGGCGCCGCCTGCTGGGCGCCGGTGAAGCCTACTATACCGCACATCAGCGTGCCCTCCTCTCATGCTCCTCCTTCGCCGCAGCGATGAAGCCGCGGAACAGCGGGTGAGCCTTATTGGGTCTTGACTTGAATTCGGGGTGATACTGAACGCCGACGTAAAACGGACGGTCGGACAGCTCCACGGTCTCGACGAGCCTGCCGTCGGGCGAAAGGCCGGAGAGAGTGAGCCCGTGCTGCGTGAGCACATCGCGGTATTTGTTGTTGAATTCATAGCGGTGGCGGTGGCGTTCGGATATTTCGAGCGCGCCGTAGCAGCGCTGCATGGTGGTGCCTTCCTTTATGATGCAGGGATACGCGCCGAGACGCAGCGTGCCGCCCTTGTCGATGTTCTCGCTCTGTCCGGGCATGAAGTCGATGACCTTATCGGGGCAAAGCTCGTCAAATTCACCAGAGTCGGCCTTTTCAAGGCCGGCCACGTCGCGCGCATACTCTATCACGGCGACCTGCATGCCAAGGCATATGCCGAAGTACGGCAGCTTATTCTCACGCGCATATTTTGCGGCGAGGATCATGCCGGGGATTCCGCGGCTGCCGAAGCCGCCGGGAACAAGAATGCCGTCAAGGCCGCCGAGGATTTCATCGACATTGCCCTCGCTGATCGTCTCAGAGTCGATCCAGTGCACGTTCACGCAGGTGTCAAGCTCATATCCGGCGTGGCTGAGCGCCTCGTTGACGGAGAGATACGCGTCGTGCAGCTGCACATACTTGCCGACAAGACCGATGTTGACCTCGCCCTGACGGTGCTTGATGCGCTCGACCAGGCTCTCCCACTCGGTGAGATCGGGCATGGGCGCGTCGATACCCAGCTCACGGCAGACGATGGAGGAGAAATTCTCCTTTTCGAGCATGAGCGGCGCCTCGTACAGGTATGGCAGCGTGATGTTTTCTATCACGCAGTCGGGCTTCACGTTGCAGAACATGGATATCTTGTGGAAAATGGATTCCTCAAGCGGTTCGTCGCAGCGCAGCACAACGACATCGGGCCTTACGCCCATGCCCTGCAGCTCCTTGACGGAGTGCTGAGTGGGCTTTGACTTGTGCTCATCCGAGCCACGCAAAAACGGCACCAGTGTGACATGGATGAAGAGGCTGTTTTCCCTGCCGACCTCAAGAGAGACCTGCCTTGCCGCCTCAATGAAGGGCTGGGATTCGATGTCACCTATAGTGCCGCCGATTTCTGTGATGACTACGTCCGCGTTGGTCTCATTGCCGACGCGGTACACAAAATCTTTTATTTCGTTTGTAATGTGAGGGATGACCTGCACCGTCGAGCCGAGATATTCGCCGCGGCGCTCCTTGTTGAGCACGTTCCAGTAGACCTTGCCGGTAGTGAGGTTGGAGAACTTGTTGAGGTTCTCGTCAATGAAGCGTTCATAGTGGCCGAGGTCAAGATCGGTCTCCGCCCCGTCCTCGGTGACGTAGACTTCGCCGTGCTGATAGGGGCTCATCGTGCCGGGGTCGACGTTGATATATGGATCGAGCTTCTGGGCTGCTACCTTCAGGCCTCTTGCCTTGAGCAGTCTGCCAAGTGAAGCGGCCGTGATGCCCTTGCCGAGGCCAGAGACCACGCCGCCAGTTACAAAAATGTACTTTGTCATCGCTTTCACTCTCCTTATAGGCTCATTCATAGGTTTTGATAATATTTTCTGCCATTTCTCTTTTCGAGATGCGAGCATCCATCGCTTTTTTCTCGATATATCTCTGCGCCTCTGCCTCCGTCATGCTCAGGCACTCTATGAGCAGCCATTTTGCATGGTTGACAAGACGTATCTCGCTTATTTTGTCCTCGATCGTCTGCTGCTTTTCCTCCATCCTGCGCATACGCTCCCGCATGGTGCACAGTGTGCGCAGCGACTGCGAGATCATCTGCGAGGATGTAGGCTTTGCAAGTGTAAAGACGCCGTGCTCCATCACTCTGCCATAGACATCTTCAAACTGCTCGTTTTTCACGAGCAGGAGAACGCCGGAGCTGTAGGATGAGCACACGTCTATCGCAAAACGCGAACCGAATTCGTCCGGCAGCGGAGTATTGACGATCACGAGGTCATATTCCCTGCCGAGTATCGACCGCCGCGCCGCAGCCGCGCTCTTCACGATCTCCACCGGCCAATAGTCCGTAGGCGGCAGAAGTCCGGTCAGCGCGGTATTGAAGCCGTCAGACGCCGAGACGATCAGTACGCTGTAAGTACGCTGCTGAAAAACCACCGCGCTCCCCCCTTCTGTTCCTGTCCGCTCAGGGTCAGCCGATCGAGCAGTAAATGTCCGTCAGCTCCTCCGGCAGGCACCCGGCGATAAACGAGCTTGCGCGCGCCGCGCGCTGCGCCTCATACAGCGAGGCGGGGAGCTTTTTCAGCCCGTCAAGAACATCTTCGGACGCGGTATAGAGGTTTACGTCCGTGCTCTCCGGCAGGCTCAGTCCGTTCTTCACGCCGTAAAGTCCGGCGTATATCAGAAGCGCAAACGCGATATAGGGGTTTGCCGCCGGATCGGGCGAGCGGAGCTCAGCGCGCCTGAATTCGCCGAAAGCGGCCGGTATGCGGATAAGCTGGGAGCGGTTCTCGGACGACCATGTGATATATCCCGGCGCTTTTGCACCGCCGAGACGCGCATACGAGTTCCGGCACGGGTTCATGAAGAGGGTCATATCCGCGATCTTATCCATGATGCCCGCTATTACCTGCGGCATATGATCCACGCCGTCCCCCGATCTCACGGAGAAATTGATATGCATGCCGCTGCCGGGGTGATCCGACAGAGGCTTTGGAGAAAAGTCCGCCGTAAGCCCGTATCCTGCGGCGACGGTCTTCACCACGGCGCGGAAGCTGAGTGAATTGTCCGCCGCGCTCAGCGGGTCCGAATAGCGGAAGTCGATCTCGTTCTGCCCGGGTCCCTCCTCATGGTGCGAGCCCTCCGGCTGTATGCCCATCTGCTCAAGCATGAGGCAGACCTCGCGGCGCACGTTCTCGCCCTTGTCATCGGGCGCGATGTCCATATATCCCGCATTGTCGCAGGGGCTGTCCGTCCTCTCGCCGTCCGGCCCGTTCTTGAAGAGGTAGAACTCCATCTCCGGCCCGAAATAAAAGCGCAGGCCGTATCCGGCCGCCGCCTTCACGGCGCGCCTTAATATGCCGCGGCTGTCAGCCTCAAACGGGCTGCCGTCCGGGTGGCTGATATCGCAGAACATGCGCACGACTCTGCCTGTCTCCGGCCGCCATGGAAGGCCGGTGAGAGTCGCCGGGTCCGGGTGCAGGAAAAGATCAGAGCGCACAGCGCCGCCGAAGCCCGGGACAGCCGATGCGTCAAACGCGATCCCCGTGTCAAAGGCGCGGCTGAGCTCTGACGGCATGACGGCAATATTCTTCTGCCGTCCGTATGCATCGCAGAATGCGAGGCGGATAAATTTCACGTCCGCCTGCCGGGCATATTCAATTACTTCCTGTGCCGAGTAGTTCATATAACGCCTTCTTTCCCTAAAAACAAAAAAGCCCACCGGGAGAGGAACGTTTCTCTCCCGATAGACGCCCGCGTCCACGGGCTTAAATCTTAACTCAACACACGTTTTTTGTCAATGGTTTTCCCCGGAAATTCGACAAAATTCAAAAAAGGCACTTGACAGACGCATAAAAAGAGCGTATAGTACGCTGCATCAAAGGCAAAGACGCCTCAGAGGATAATTCTGACCGTTTTTGCCTTTGATTTTTTATTATACCAATCAAAAAGCGTCTGAATCGGGAGAAGTAGTGCAAAGACTCACTCACAGAGAGCGCGGCAAATGCTGAAAGCTGCGCAGCGGAGTTTGCCCGAATAACACCCGGTGAGCTGCAAGCCGAAAGGGAGACCAAGTAAGCGCGCCGCGTGAGATCCGGCGTTAATGGATCAGGCTTTGTCTGAAGCCGGAAAGAGAACAAAGATAGGTGGCACAGCGAGTTCGGCACTTGCCCTATCGAATGCTGATTCTGAATTTTTTGGAGGAAAAAATCATGTGTTCGATCATGGGTTATTGCGGCAGCTGTGTTTCTTTTTCGGAATTCAAGGCGGGTTTTGACAAAACGGTCTCGCGCGGGCCGGATATGAGCCGCATTGTTGACACAGGTCATGGACTGCTCGGCTTTCACCGGCTCTCCATCATGGATCTCAGTGAGGACGGGATGCAGCCCTTTGAGCTTGACGGCAGCTACGCCGTCTGCAACGGCGAGCTGTACGGCTTTGAAAAGGAGAAAGAAGCGCTCTCCGGGAAATACACCTTCACAAGCAGTTCCGACTGCGAGATCATCCTGCCGATGTACAGGGAATACGGCACGGGCATGTTCGCAAAGCTCGACGCCGAGTTTGCAATGATAATTTACGACGGCGAAACGCACGGGTTCATCGCCGCGCGCGACCCCATCGGCATACGCCCGCTCTATTACGGCTACGACGAAAAAGGCGCAGTAATATTCGCAAGCGAGCCGAAAAACCTTATGGGACTCTGCGCGCGCATCATGCCTTTCCCGCCGGGGCACTACTACAAAGACGGTGAATTCATCCCCTACTGCGACATTGCCAGCGTCGGCGCCGTATGCCGCGACGACCTTGAGACCGTATGCCGCAATATCCACGACAAGCTTGTCGCCGGTGTGGAAAAGCGCCTTGTATCCGACGCAAAGCTCGGATTTCTGCTCTCTGGCGGACTTGATTCCTCGCTTGTGTGCTCCATTGCGCAGAAGAAGCTCAAAACACCCATACGCACGTTTGCCGTCGGCATGAAGTATGACGCGATCGACCTGAAGTATGCGCGCGAGGTCGCAGAATATATCGGCAGCGACCACACCGAGGTCATCATGACAAAGGAACAGGTCTTTGACGCGCTTGAGGACGTCGTATGTCTTCTCGGCACCTATGACATCACCACCATCCGCGCAAGCATGGGCATGTATCTTATGTGCAAATGGATACACGAGAACACGGATGTGCGCGTGCTGCTGACGGGCGAGATCTCCGACGAGCTCTTCGGCTATAAATACACCGATTTTGCCCCATCCGCCGAGGCCTTTCAGGTAGAGGCCGAAAAACGCATACGCGAGCTGCACATGTACGACGTGCTGCGCGCAGACCGCTGCATCTCGGTGAACTCTCTTGAGGCGCGCGTTCCCTTCGGAGACCTCGATTTTGTCAGATACGTTATGTCTGTAGACCCGCAGAAAAAGCTCAACACCTACGGCAAGGGCAAGTATCTCCTCCGTCACGCCTTTGAGGGGGACTACCTGCCGCACGATATACTCTACCGCGAGAAGGCCGCCTTTTCCGATGCTGTCGGCCATTCGATGGTAGACTACCTCAAGGAATACGCCGAGGGGCTGTACACCGACGAGGAGTTTGAGGAAAAGCGCCGCAAATATGCTCATGCGCAGCCGTTCACCAAGGAATCGCTGCTGTACCGCGAGCTTTTTGAAAAGCACTATCCCGGTCAGTCCGAGATGATCACCGGCTTCTGGATGCCCAACAAAGCATGGAAGGGCTGCGACGTAAACGACCCGTCCGCGCGCGTTCTCTCGAACTACGGCGACAGCGGCAAATAAAATCCGACAAAAATTCACCTCGCTGCGTATGCTTTATTCTTCAGTTTTTACTAATTGACTTTACCGTCAAAGAGGCGTATCATTCAGCACATCAAAGGCGCTGACGCCTCAGAGGGTATCTCTGACGGTCAGCGCCTTTGTTTTTTATTCAGATATTTAATATGAAAGGATTGAAAGACTATGAGCACAGTCCCCGAATATTTTGGCAGTCTCGTTTTTGATGACCGCGTTATGAAAGCAACACTTCCCTCAGGCGTATACCAGTCGCTCAGAAAAACAATAGATGAGGGCGCAAAGCTCGACAGTGAAGTTGCGGATGCAGTTGCAGTCGCAATGAAGGACTGGGCAGTCGCTCACGGCGCCACCCATTTCACCCATTGGTTCCAGCCCATGACCGGCATCACCGCCGAAAAGCACGAGAGCTTCATCGCTCCCTCTCCCGACGGCCGCGTCATTATGGAGTTCTCCGGTGACGAGCTCATAAAAGGCGAGCCGGACGCCAGTTCTTTCCCGTCCGGCGGTCTGCGCGCCACCTTCGAGGCACGCGGCTACACCGCATGGGACCCCACCTCCTACGCATTCATAAAGGGCAAGACCCTGTGCATACCCACCGCGTTCTGCTCCTACGGCGGCGAGGCGCTCGATAAGAAGACCCCGCTGCTGCGCTCGATGGAAGCTCTGAACAGGCAGTCCATGCGCATCCTGCGCCTCTTCGGCAAGACCGACGTCAAGTGCGTGCGCCCCTATGTCGGTCCCGAGCAGGAGTATTTCCTTGTCGACAAGGAAATGTATAAGAAACGCAAGGACCTCATGTTCACCGGGCGCACCCTGTTCGGCGCAAAGCCGCCCAAGGGTCAGGAGCTTGACGACCACTACTTCGGCGTTATAAAGCCGAGAGTCGAGGCATACATGGCCGATCTTGACGATGAGCTGTGGAAGCTCGGCGTGCTGGCAAAGACGGAACACAACGAGGTCGCTCCCGCGCAGCACGAGCTTGCCCCGATCTACGCGAGCGCAAACGTAGCCACCGACCACAACCAGCTCACCATGGAGATCATGCAGAAGGTCGCCGACAGGCACGGCCTTGTGTGCCTGCTCCACGAAAAGCCCTTCGCCGGTGTGAACGGCAGCGGCAAGCACAATAACTGGTCCATTTCCACAGATACCGGCATAAACCTCCTCTCCCCCGGCGACACCCCCTATGACAACGCTCAGTTCCTCGTTTTTCTGTGCGCAGTCATCAAGGCAGTCGACGATTATCAGGATCTGCTGCGCATGAGCGTGGCGACTGCCGGCAACGACCACCGTCTCGGCGCAAACGAAGCTCCTCCTGCCGTCATCTCCATCTTCCTCGGCGACGAGCTGACCGCAGTTCTCGAATCCATTGAGGGCGACAAGCCTTACAGCGCGGCCGAAAAGTCCCAGATGAAGCTCGGCGTGCATGTCCTGCCGCGCTTTGCCAAGGACAGCACCGACCGCAACCGCACTTCCCCGTTTGCTTTCACAGGCAACAAGTTTGAGTTCCGCATGCTCGGCTCCTCCAACTCCATCGCCTGCGCAAACATCATGCTCAATGCATCCGTGGCAGAATCTCTGAGAGTCTTTGCCGACCGTCTCGAAAAAGCCGGCGACTTTGAGGCCGAGATGCACGAGCTTATCAAGGAATGCATCACCAAGCACAAGCGCATCATCTTCAACGGCAACGGCTACGACGACAGCTGGATCAGAGAAGCAACCGAAAAGCGCGGCCTTCTCAATCTGCGCACCACCCCCGACTGCATGCCTACCGTTCTTTCCGCAAAGAACATGGATATGCTCATCCGCCACAAGGTCTTCACCGAGGCCGAGCTCCGCTCCCGCTATGAGATCATGATGGAGAACTACGACAAGACCGTCAGTATCGAGGCGCACACCATGGTCGACATGGCCAAGAAGGAGATCCTGCCTGCGATCGACGCCTACATCTCCGATCTCTCCGCAGGTGTCAGCGCCAAAAAGGCCGCCGACAGCGAAGCAAGCTGCCGTTATGAGACCAAGCGCATCCGCCGCCTGTCCGCTCTGCTCGATCAGATCGACGAGGCCGTGGACGATCTCGAAGGCGCGCTTGTGTCCATGAGCACGCTCGGCGATGCCACGGCGCAGGCCGATTTCATCCGCGACGAGGTCATCCCGAAGATGAGCCTTGTCAGAGTTCCCGCCGACGAGGCCGAAACTCTCACCGCCGAAAAATACTGGCCGTTCCCGACTTACGGCGATCTTCTTTTCGGCGTGCGCTGATCTGCTTTCTCACTTTTCCTCATAAAAAATTTCAGCACAAGGCAGCGGTCTCATAGCCGCTGCCTTGTGCTGCTTTTAAAATAATACGGGCGCGGCATTTGGGAGACTGCCGCGTCCGTTCATATCATGGCCGCGCCCGAGAGCGCGCCCCTGACAGCATGTTGTTTTCCGGCGCTCACCGCCGGAGGTATACAGGGCTCACTTCCTGATGAATTTCCTGTAGCCGTAGTAGCCGGCCGCGCCTGCGACGGCAGCGCCCAGAATTATAAGAACCGTTTTTATGCCCTTGAGAATTTTCTTCATTTTAAGAGTCTCCTTTTTATTATTACAGCTCCGGCACACGCCGCACTGTGCTTTATTTGCTCATATAGTACACCCTGCCTGTGCAAAGCTGTACTGTCAACGCCGCTCAGCTCTTAAAATTTAGGGCAATCTCTCACAATACGGCAAAAAGCCGACGGGACGGCCGCGATTCAGCGCTGTATTCTGACGGGATATTTCTTCACGGCATTCTCCACGAAGCCGTCTACAAGATCGCCGTAATTATCCACCAGAGCGTCTATGTCCTCTTTCATGCGTCCCCAGAGGAAGCGCAGGAAGAAGCCCGCGAATGAATAGCGGCAGAAATCCGCTATCTCCCTCAGCTTTTCCTCCGGTACGATACGCTCCGACGCCTGCTGGCAGACGACGCGGTAGAACACGTCCTCGCCGAGTGAAAACACGAAGCGCTCCATGCGGTCGCGCGAGATGGAGTTGAAAATGTGATATATAATAGAAGAATTCTCCCTGCAATCATGCAGGAAAGACTTTGTGGCATACTTCCAGTCGTCAAACGGGGGCTTCCCGCTGGCATATGTACTCAGCTCTCCGCGCATCCACACATCCAGCAGGTCATATATATCGCTGTAATGATAGTAAAAGGTGTTGGAGCTTATTTCGCAGCGCCTCACGAGCGCCGAGACCGTAATCTTTTCAAACGGCATTTCCTCGAGCATCTGCTGAAAGGTGCTGAGTATCGCCTTCTGTGTGTATTGTGCCATCGTATTGCCTCCCAAAACATATGACGATGCCGCGCATCCGAAGTGTGTCTATTATCTGACACAATGGTAAACCGTCCGTCAACTGATGTTCAATTTTAATTGAAATACAAGGCTGCTCTTACAAGGCGGCCCTGTTATAAACACCCAGACAGACGTGCCTGCGTCTGTCTGGGTGTTTGTTTATAGTACGCTTACAGATAAAATTTCGGCTCTTTTCGTCCGGCGCACTTTGCCGCAAGCGCCGCCTTCGCTGCGAGCAGCGCAGGCTTCGGCACATGGCGCACTTCAAACGGGCATACGCTCACACAGCGCATGCAGCTTATGCATTTGTCCGTGTCCGGCTTCATCGGGTCGCCGGGATCTATCGCGCCCGTCGGGCACTCCTGCGCACAGGTGCCGCAGCCGCTGCACTCCTTGCCCGACACGGGATGTATCGGCAGACCTTTGTACTTCTTATAATCATGGCTGCCGGGCATTGCCACGGTCGTGAGCTTTTCCTTCGCCATGAGCCTGCCGAGAAAATCCTTCAGCAGCGCAGTGTCGTCCGCGTCAGGCCGTCCGGCTCCGAAGTGCCTGTCGATAGAGTGCGGCGCGATCATTTCACAGCCGCCGACGGTACGGAAGCCCTGCCTGCGCGCAAGATCGCTCATCTCGATGAGCGCATCCTCCACCGCGCGGTTGCCGTACACCGCTACCATGACTGCCGGGGTCATGCTGCCGCGGATGTTATCCATGCGCTTATACATGGGCGCGGGTATCCTGCCGCCGTACACAGGGAAGCAGAAGAAAAGAAGGTCGTCCGCCCCGAAGCTGAGGTCATAGTTATAGACTGTTACGTCCAGCGCATCCGCGCCGAGCTCGCCCGAAATCAGCTGCGCAACCTTTTCGGTGCCGCCCGTCGGGCTGAAATATAAAACATGTGCGTTCATTTTAATACCTCTCCGTTTTTTGTTGTTCTCCATGCAACAGGATAACACTTTGCGAAAAAACCGTCAATAATACAATACCTGTATTTTGCCTAAAAACCACCCGCAGCTGAGGGCATAACGGAGTTTTCGCCGTAAAGCGGAAACCGAATGGCGCGAGCTTCTTCCGGCGCTGCGAGGCATGCGTGCTCTTGTCAGCCGTGGGGACGTATATTTGCCGGGCTTCGGCAATATAATACAAAAGGTATATCTGCCTCCGTCAACTAATGTTGAGTTGAAAAGCGCCGCCGGCTGATTTATATTTAAAACAAGAGCATGTTCAGATCTTAACACGAAGGGAGCAGCATATATGAACGACAGCAGCAAAAAGATCTTTACCATACCGAATATTCTCTCCGCTTTCAGGATATGTCTGATCCCGGTGTTCATGTACCTCTATATAAAGCAGCATGACTATAAAATGACCTGCGCCGTGCTGCTCATCTCCGGGCTTTCCGATACGCTTGACGGCTTTATCGCGCGGCATTTCAACATGATAAGCGACCTCGGCAAGGCGCTCGACCCCATTGCAGACAAGCTGACGCAGTTTGCCATGCTCATGTGCCTTGTCAGCCGCTTTCCGATGATGCTCATCCCCCTGCTTGTGCTCGTCGTGAAGGAGCTATGCTGCGGGCTGACAAGCCTGATGGTCATAAAGAAGACAGGCGTCGTCCTCCCGGCGAACTGGCACGGCAAGCTCACAACCTTTCTTCTTTATGCAACGATGTGCCTGCACCTTGTATGGATAAACATCCCCGCATCCGTTTCCTATGTCACTATAACCGTATGTACCGCCGTAATGCTGATGTCCTTCGTGCTGTACATCATGCGCAACGTTCACGCCATGCGCAGCGAGCGCGGCGCATAATAGTTATGTATATAATATTATGTTAATCAGAGTCCTGCGGCGGATATTGCCGCAGGACTCTGATTTTGTTCACCGCACGCAAAAACATTTGCGTGATCATTGTACGCATGGTATAATTAAATGTTCAAAAATATATGTCAGAGTAACATGCCATGGAAGATCAGGAAAAAAACAAGTTTTTACGCATGACGACAGAGCCTGTCGAGCGGCTCGTGTGCAGGATGGCGGTCCCGACCATAATATCAATGCTGGTCAGCGGCCTGTATAATATTGTAGACACCTTTTTTGTCGGCAGGATAGGCAATGAAGCGACTGCCGGCGTGGGTCTCGTGCTGCCGGTAATGGCAATAATTCAGGCCTTCGGCTTCTTTTTCGGTCAGGGCTCAGGAAACTACATATCCCGCTCTCTCGGCGCCCGGGACATGAGCCGCGCCGAGGCCATGGCCGCGACGGGCAGCATATGTGCGCTGCTCTTCGGCGTGCTTATTATGGTGCTCGGGCTCGTGTTCAGCGACGCTGTGCTGTTCGTGCTCGGCGCGCGCGAGGATCTGCTCGACGCGCTGACCATACGCTACGCCGGAGAATACCTTGCCATAATCCTCTGCGGCGCGCCGTTTCTGTGCGTGTCCTGTGTGCTGAACAACCAGCTCAGGTTTCAGGGAAACGCCGTTTTTTCAATGGCCGGCCTTGTATCCGGCGCAGTGCTTAACTGTGCGCTCGATCCGCTGTTCATTTTCACGTTCGGAATGGAGGTAAAGGGCGCGGCGCTCGCCACAATAGCCGGTCAGCTCGTAAGCTGCGCGCTGCTGTACATAGGTACGCTGCGCAGCGACAGCCTGAAGATACATCTGAAGAATTTTTCGCCGACGCCATACTACCTGAAAAACATATGCACCGGCGGTCTTCCCTCGCTCTTCCGGCAGAGCCTGAACAGCTTTTCAACCATGTGCCTCAACGCCGCGGCGGCCTCCGCCGTGTCCGCCGCGCTCGCCACGCAGACCGTCGCCGCTTTCACCGTCGTCAGCAAAATTTCCATGCTTGCTTTTTCTGCCGTGCTCGGCTTCGGTCAGGGTTTCCAGCCCATATGCGGCTTCAATTACGGTGCAAAGCGCTATGACCGCGTGCGTGCGGCGTATATATTCTGTCTTAAGGTCAGCTTTATTTTTCTCACCGTCATGGCCGTGACCGGCTATATATTTGCCGGAGACATCGTCGCCGTGTTCCGTGACGACGCGCATGTCATCTCCATCGGGCGCACCGTCATGCGCTGCCAGTGCTGCACGTTCTGGATGATCGGGCTTGTGGTAATGACGAACATGCTCTACCAGAACATCGGCCGCGTAGTCGGGGGCACGCTCCTTGCAATAGCGCGCCACGGGCTGTTCTTCATCCCGCTCGTGCTCATCCTGCCAAAGTTCCTTGCCCAGCCCGTATGGGGCGTATACCTCGCGCAGCCGGCGTCCGATCTGTGCTCGGTTATTACCGCACTCCCGCTCGCCGTGAAAATGTACCGCGAGCTCAGGTCGATGGAAAACCGTCTCCCGGATGTCAGTTCTCAGACAGCCGTCTGAATGAACATATATATCTCCCCGCAAAAAGTATTGCAGCAGAAAGGAATCAACCAAATGAACGTACTGAAGGATATTGAACCCAAAAGCGTATTCAGATTTTTTGAAGAGCTCTCCGCCATCCCCCGCGGCAGCGGCAACACAAAGGCCGTGAGCGATTATCTGGCCGGATTCGCAAAGGAGCGCGGACTTGAGTATTATCAGGACGAGCTGAACAACATCATAATAATCGGGCCTGCAACCCCCGGCTACGAGAACTCCGAGCCGGTGATCATCCAGGGGCATATGGATATGGTATGCGAAAAAGCGCCCGGCTGCACCAAGGACATGGAGAAAGAAGGACTTGACCTTGCGGTCGAGGGCGACACGGTCTTTGCCCGCGGTACCACTCTCGGCGCGGACGACGGCATTGCCGTCGCTATGGCGCTGGCTGTGCTCGACTCCGATGATCTTCCGCATCCGCGCGTGGAGGCCGTGATAACCGTCGACGAGGAAGTCGGCATGGACGGCGCGATGGGTATAGACCTCAGTCCGCTCAAGGGCAAGGCTCTTATAAACATCGACTCTGAGGACGAGGGTATCTTCACAGTCAGCTGCGCTGGCGGCGCACATGTCGAGTGCACGCTGCCTGTCACATTTGAAAGCTTCGCCGGAACCGCGCTCGACATCGCAGTCACGGGACTGCTCGGCGGCCACTCCGGCGCTGAAATAGACAAGGGCCGTGCAAGCTCCAACATGCTCATGGGCCGCCTGCTGTATGCGCTCGGCAAAGCGACAGATATGCGCCTTGTCTCCGTGCGCGGCGGTCTGAAAGACAACGCCATTCCCAACGCCTCCTATGCCTCCGTCATAGTGAAGGACGAGGCCGCGGCAAAGAGCGTGTGCGCCGGTATGGAAAGCATATTCCGCGATGAATACAAAGTGACGGACGGCGGCATCATCGTGAGCGTGTCCGGCGGCGCCGCTGCACCCGCGATGGATAAGCCCTCTACCGGCAGAGCCGTCTGCTTTTTGATGTGCGCTCCCAACGGCATACAGGCCATGAGCGCCGATATAGCCGGCCTTGTGCAGACCTCGCTCAACCTCGGCATACTCGTCACAGGCAGCGAGTCGGTATGCGCGTCGTTCAGTGTGCGCTCAAGCGTCGCCAGTCAGAAAACCATGCTCATCGACCGTCTCACCTGCCTGACTGAGCAGCTCGGCGGCAGCGTGAGCATCAGCGGAGACTATCCGGGCTGGGCATACAGGCAGGATTCCCCGCTGCGTGATCTACTGGCCGAGGTTTTCACCGAGCAGTACGGCCACGCGCCGACAATAGCGGCTATCCACGCCGGACTTGAATGCGGCCTTTTCCTCGGCAAGAAGCCCGAGCTTGACTGCGTTTCCCTCGGCCCGGATATTGACGACATCCATACTTTCCGGGAGAAGCTGCACATCGCCTCCACTCAGCGCACATGGGCGCTGCTCGTCGAGACTCTCAAGCGGATGAAATAAGCGGCCGGGGCAGAGAGCGAGAGAGTATCTTTCTTTGCTGTCTGCATCTCCGAAAATGTTATCCGTACAGGCACAAAATGCCGTCCTCAAAAGAGGACGGCATTTTCATACTTGAAAAATGGGTGCGGGAGCTGAGCCGGTAAAAAGCATTTTCAGCTCTGATACTGCGAATATACCGGCCAGAAGCTGTCCCGCGCCATGACGCCGCGGTCACGCGCCGTATTTGCAATATCACCGGGCTGCTCGAACTTGAAGCACCATTCGCGCGCGGCATTATATGCGTCATCGGCGGTATTGCCGAGATCCATGAGATAGAAATCAAGCGGGAGATATTTCAGTGCGGCAAGCTCATGCTGCATATAGCGGAGCTGTCCGGTGAGCGTCGTGTAATCATATGAGTTATTTATACACCAGCTTGTAAGCTCACTGCGCCGGTCGCCCAGCCACTGGCACAGGCCATAGCTCCCGTCGGCACGGGCCGAAAGGCGAAAGGATGATTCCTTGTATATATTTGCCATCACGCCGCATGCCGCCGCCTGAGAATATCCCAGCTCATTGACGCAGAAATAATAGACCATCTGCTCTGCGACAGGGTAGATCAGGTGGACAAGCACGCCGGAGCGCACACAGCGCTCCCCAAGGTTCGCCCAATTAATGTCAAACGAGGCTTTGCTGCCGTCTGCGCGGGATATGACCGTGCGGAAGTACGAGTCCGCCGCAGAGATCACAACGCCGAAATTCACGGCAGTGCCGTTTTCGTCAAGCCAGAAGATCAGGTCGCCGGGCTCGGCCAGCAGAGTGCCGCCAAAGGGACGGCATTCCGTCAGCGCACAGTAACCAAAGCCGTTGACCTCGGTGAGATAGTGATACTGCATGTCGCAGTCGGGAAGCACGTCGAACATCCCCACATCCGTAAGCCCGCTCGCATCGGCGCAGGTAAGCATGAAATTCGTATCCGCGCTCTCGCCGTACACAATGCTCTCAACGATCTGCGACACGTCATGCGCCGTGGTATAGCTGACCGCAAGCCCGCTCTGCGCAGCGGCTATGTACCGGTTTCTCAGCTCATCGTCCGGCGTGCTGCACACGGGCGCATACCTGAGATAGTCCGCCTGCGCCGTACCCGTCAGATAAATATCCGTGCGCGGCGTCGGCACTGGTACCGGCGTCGGCGTCGGTTCAGGCGTCTCTGCCGGTTCGGGCGTCGGTTCAGGCTCAGGCTCGGGCGTTGACGCCGGAACAGCGGACGGTTCAGGCGTGGGTTCAAGCTCAATCATGTCGTCCACCGCATCGGAAACTATGTCCAACGCGTTGCCAAGCTTCGGGGATGCGCAGCCCGCGGCGGACAGCAGCAAAAGCGCGGCCATCAGGATACATATGAGTTTCTTTGCCGGCAGCATGCGCGTCCTCCTCCGTAAAACCTATTTTGCCTCCAGCGCGGCGTTCGCCTGAATAGACCTGCGCAGCGTCGAACGGCGGAAATAGTACCATGTGAGCGCCGAACCGCAGAGTATCCACGACACGGGATAGCACAGGAAAACCACTCTTATGTCGTTCACTATATGCAGCAGCACTTCAAGCCAGATTATTCTGAAAACACATATCGTCAGCGCTGAGATTACCGTGACCGGCACAGCCTGTCCCGCGCCTCTTATCGCGCCGGAGAAAACATCCACGAAGGAATAGAGCCATACCGCAGGGAAGAGGAAGCCCATCATTTCGCGGCCGAAGGCTATGGCCTGCGGGTCGTCTGTGAAAATATGCATGAGCGGTTCAAAGAACACAAGTATCACCGCGCACAGGAACCACACGCACAAAATGCTTATCACAAGTGAGACGCGGATAGCCTTTTTCATGCGGTCATATCTGCCCGCGCCGATATTCTGCCCGACGAAGGTGGATATTGCAAGGCTCAGCGCCGCCATCGGCATATAGATGAACGCGTCGAGCTTGCCGTAGGCGGTAATACCGGCCATTGCCACCGTACCGAAGGAATTTATCTTTATCTGCACAAGGAGATTGGAGATATTGTACATCGAGCTCTGAAGTCCGCAGGGTACGGAGATGCGCACGATGTCCCACGTCATAAGCTTGTCCGGCTTTATATGCAGCGGGCGGAATGCGTATTCGGGATTCAGCCTGCACAGGCGGATCACAACGAGCACCGCCGTTATGGTCTGCGCAACGACCGTCGCCCACGCCGCCCCGGCAACACCCATGTCGAGTATCGCCACGGCCAGGATGTCCATCACAAGGTTCCCTATGCCGCCGACGAAAAGATATATAAGCGGACGGACTGAGTCTCCCTCGGCGCGGATAAGTCCCGCGCCGACGTTATAGACAAGCGTGATTATCGTGCCGGACATATATATGCGCAGGTATTCCTCCGACGGGCCAAGCACGTCGTCCGGAACATCCATCATCATAAGAAGCTGCTTTGTGAAGATCATGCCGACTGCTGTCATAACTATGCCGACGGCGACGCTTATGACCATTGACGAATCTATGAGCTTTTTAAGGCTTCCGTGGTCCCCGGCGCCGTAGTACATCGCATAGAGTATACCGGCTCCGGTCGCAAGGCCGAGGAAAAAGCCTATAAGCAGATTTATCAGCGCGCCTGTCGACCCGACCGCAGCAAGCGCGGTATCTCCGCAGAACTGGCCGACAACGGCGCTGTCTATTGAATTGTACAGCTGCTGAAGCAGGTTTGTGAGCAGTATCGGCACCGAAAATTGTACTATGCTCTTTGTTATGGACCCTTCAGTCAGATTTACGGCTCCCGTCCTCATTTTTTTCTGTCCTCATACTCCAAATTTTCTTTAAGATGTCAAGGCTTTAATGTCAAGGCATTGTATAATAGCAGCGCGGAAAAAGCAATATGTTCTCTGTAAATTTAATAAATACGCTATCTTTTACAGCTTAAAGCAGCGGCTGTCAGCCGCTCAAAATAGCTCCCGCGGCCTGAGGCCGTGGGAGCTATTTTGAAACTACGCTTTATACGCTCTCTTTCATGAGGCGCAGGATATTGTCCATTACGAAATCAAGATTTTCAAGTGAATATGCACGGCTCACGGAGAGATCCTGCGGCAGGCGGTTGATCGTAAAAATGGAATTGACGCCGCACTCATAGGCCGCATCCAACTCCCTGTCCGCACCGCCGACAACGGCGATCACCTTTTTGCCCTGCTTCTTCGCCCGGCGCGCAACGCCTATCACGACCTTGCCGCGCAGGCTCTGCGTGTCGATCTTGCCTTCGCCGGTAAAGATCACATCGGCATCAGAGATAACGCTGTCGAAATCTACCGTGTCCAGCACGGTCTCGATCCCCATCTGCAGTGCCGAGCCGAAGAATGCGACCATACCGGCACCCATGGCTCCGGCTGCGCCGCCTCCCGGGATGTCCGTCAGATCCTGCCCGAGATCACGCCTGATAATTTCGCCGAGCCGCCGCAGTCCCCTGTCAAGCTCTTTTACCATTTCCGGTCCGGCGCCCTTTTGCGGCCCGAAAATATAGGCTGCGCCTGTTTCGCCGTACATGGGGTTGTCAATGTCGCACATGGTGACGATTTGCAGCTTTTTCAGTTCCGGACACACTGCCGAAACATCTATCCGGTCTATATCAATGAGCGTGCCGCCCGTCGGAATGAATTCTTCACCGGCAGCGTTGAAAAATTTCACTCCGGCAGCAGCCGCAGCGCCGCATCCGGCATCATTCGTGCAGCTGCCGCCGAGGCCTACAACGATCCGTTTCACTCCGCTGTGCGCGGCGGCAAGGATGAGCTGTCCCACGCCGTAGGTCGTAGTCCGGGATGGGTCCTTCCGGTTCTCGACCAGCGGAAGCCCCGCGCAGGAGGCCATCTCTATCACCGCCGTCTGTCCATTGTCTATCAGGCCGTAAAACGACTGCATCGGCTCAAAATACGGCCCTTTGACTTCGAGCCAGACCTTTTCGCCGCCGAGCGCCGTAATAAATGCGTCAACGCTTCCCTCTCCGCCGTCCGCCACAGGGATGGAGACTATCTCACAGTCCGGATAATGCCTGCGTATCCTCCTGCTCATAACAGAGCATATCTGTTCGGAGCTCATCGTGCCTTTGAATGAGTCCGGGATCAATACGAATTTTTTCATATGCCTGTGCACCTTTCTGCTCTCACAGCGACAGAAAATCGCGCCAGAGCTTTATATATCCATCGGCCTTCTCCTTTGTCTCGGCCTCGGCCGCCATACGCAGAAGCGGCTCCGTGCCTGAGAAGCGGCATATGACCCAGCTGCCGTCCTTGAAATAGACCTTGCAGCCGTCCTCGCGGCTGATATGATCCACGCCGCTGCCGAAATCGGGGCAGGCAAGCTGTTCAAACAACAGCTTCTGCAGCTCCGCTTTTCTCTCCTGCGTCATGGTAAACGACGCCTCGGAATAGGCAAGCTCACCGTAGAGCTCGCAGATCTCGCGGTAGAGCTCGGAGAGCTTTTTGCCGGTGACGGCAAGCATCTCGATGAGCAGAGACGCGGCATATATGCCGTCCTTGCCCGAGATATGCCCCTTAACGGCAAGGCCGCCGGAGGATTCGCCGCCGATTATCGCGTCCGTCTCCGCCATCTTCGCGGAGACATACTTGAAGCCGACAGGCACCTCATAGCATTTCTGCCCCAGTCCCTCAGCCACGCGGTCGAGCAGGTGGGTGGTGGAATTGTTGCGCACGCACGGCCCGCTCCAGCCGCGGTATTTGACAAGATAATAGTACAGCAGCACAAGGAGCTTGTTGGGATGCACAAACTTGCCCTCGTCGTCTATAACTCCAAGGCGGTCTGCGTCGCCGTCGGTAGCAATGCCGAGGTCGCAGCGGTAGCGGTCCAGCACAACGGCCGAAAGCGGCCCCATCGTATCCTCGTTCGGCGCGGGCAGCTTGCCGCCGAACAGCGTGTCATGCCGGTCGTGGATTATCTCAAGATCGCAGCGGCAGGTCATGAGTATCATGCTCAGGCAGGTCTGGCTCACACCGTACATAGGATCAAGCGCCACACGCAGCTGGGCTTTCTTTATCGCGTCGACATCTATGGCAGCAAGGATGCTGTCTATATATTCGTTTGCGGGATTCTTCTCGGTGATAAACCCGGCCGCAAGCGCTCTGTCATAGTCCATGCTCTTCACGTCCGCATCGGTGAGCTTCTCTATCTCCGCCTCTATTTTCGCGGTCACTTCCCTGTCAGCATCTCTGCCGCCTGCCGTGAAGACCTTTATGCCGTTATATATGGCCGGGTTGTGGCTTGCCGTGACTGCCATGCCGTAAGGCATGTCGTGCGTCTTCACGACAAACATTATCAGCGGCGTGGGCGACGAGCGGTTGACCATGTACACCCGGAAGCCGTAGCCGGTCAGCACCTCGGCAGCCCAGTGCGCCGATTCCTTGGAGAGAAAGCGCCTGTCATAGCCGACGCATATCTCCCGGCCCTGATATCCCTCTTTCAGCATGAGCCGGCAGAGTCCTGCCGTCAGCAGGCGGATATTCGCCTTTGTAAAATCATCCGCAATGACCGCTCTCCAGCCGCCGGTACCAAATTTTATCATCTTTTTCTCCTTCCTTACGCCGCGTTCCCGCGCAGTGGATATTTCTCATTCTCAACCGTTTGCGCCTGCTTCTTTTCCATTATATATAGTATCACCGCACCCAACGATTTTCAAGAGAATGTTGATTTTCTTTCTCATATTGAAAGATTCTGCTGATTTGCGAACAGATTTATACATTTTCCCGGATATGATCACGCCGGGGGGAGCTCATTGATTTTGCGGGGCGCGCTTATCATTTCCGTTCCGGGTACTGACTTTCCGGCTCTGCATGTGCCGCCGTATTTTCCGGTTTTACACTATGTTTACAAAAATTTTACTTAATGCAATTTTTTTGTTGAAGTCTACCAGCTTTGATGCTATAATAGATGTAACTTTAGGGTCACCCCTACAG
The DNA here is from genome assembly GCA_900546515.1 of uncultured Eubacteriales bacterium. Classification (GTDB taxonomy): domain Bacteria; phylum Bacillota; class Clostridia; order Oscillospirales; family Oscillospiraceae; genus Limivicinus. The sequence continues at coordinate 28,364 of URDG01000027.1, forward strand.
GAAAATGTTATTTTTTACAGGAGGAAACCAAATGAAGAAGATTCTTGCAATGCTTCTTGCCCTGTGCATGGTATTCGCACTGTGCGCATGCGGCTCTTCCGCAGCACCTGCAGCCACCGAGGCTCCCGCGGCCGAGGCCCCCGCTGAGGATGCGGCACCCGCAGATGATGCAGCAGCAGCCGAGAAGGCCCCCGAGGACTACACCGGCAAGCTGGTCGTCTACTCCCCGCACGATGCAAACCCGCTGAATGACGGCGTTGCACAGTTCAGTGAGAAGTACCCCAACATCGACGTTGAGGTCATAGCCGCCGGTACCGGCGAGCTGTGCCAGCGCGTTGTTGCTGAGGCTGCCAATCCCCAGGGCGACGTTCTGTGGGGCGGCGGTGCAGACACCCTCGCAGCTTACAACGACTACTTTGAGCCGTACGTCTGCGCAAACGATGAGTTCATCGGCGCAGCCTACAAGGATCCCAACGGCTACTGGATCGGCGAGTCCCCGCTGCCCATGGTGTTTATCTACAACAAGACCCTCATAAGCGAGGATCAGGTCCCCACCACCTGGGAAGGTCTCTGTGACGAGAATCTCAAGGGCAAGATCGCATACTGCCTGCCTTCCAAGTCCGGCTCCGCTTACACCCAGCTGTGCACCATGCTCTTCAGCCAGCCCACCATTGAAGAAGGCTGGGCTCTCGTTGAGAAGTTCATCGCCAACCTCGACGGCAAGTATCAGGACAGCTCGGGCAACTGCCACAAGCTCGTTGCTTCCGGTGAATATGCTCTCGGCGTGACCATCGAGAAGTCCGCGGTCCTCTACTCCGACAACCCCGACATCGGCTTTGTCTACCCCGAGAAGAACTCCGCAGTTCCCGACGGTGTTGCTCTTATCAAGGGCTGCCCCAACGAGGAGAATGCAAAGCTCTTCATCGACTTCGTCACCAGCGCTGAGTGCCAGACCCGTCAGAACTCCGAGTGGGCGCGCCGTCCTGTGCGTTCCGACATCACTCCTGTCGGCCTGTGCTCTCTCGATGAGTGCAATGTCGGCGACTACGACTTCGACTACGCCGCAGCCAACAGAGACGCTATCAAGGAGCAGTTCAACGATCTTATCGCCAGCTGATCTTACATAGCTTCCATATCGATCAGTTTATTTACTGCGGGAGGCACCTTCCAAGGTGCCTCCTTGCAGTATACGATTGAAAAATACGCCGGACAGACCGGCATATTTTTGAGTCGTATCTCAATATCATTTCAAATATATCGGAGGGCACTGTATGAGCAACCAGGTTATAATTAAGGACGCCGTAAAGCGTTACGGAGATTTCACGGCCTTAAACGGCGTATCGCTGGACATCCGCGAGGGTGAGTTTTTTACACTGCTCGGGCCGTCCGGCTGCGGCAAGACCACTCTCCTGCGTATGATCGCGGGCTTCAATTCCATTGAGGGCGGCGATTTTTATTTTGGCGACAGGCGCATCAACGACGTTCCGGCACATAAGCGCGACATCGGCATGGTGTTCCAGAATTATGCCATATTCCCGCACCTGACCGTGCGCGATAACGTGGCCTACGGTCTCAAGGCGCGCAAGGTCCCCGCGAAGGACATCAAGCCCCGTGTGGATGAGGCGCTTGAGCTAGTGCAGATCTCGCATCTGGCTGACAGAAAGCCCAACGAGCTCTCCGGCGGCCAGCAGCAGCGCGTGGCTCTGGCGCGCGCTTTCGTTATCGAGCCGAGCGTGCTGCTCATGGACGAGCCGCTTTCAAACCTCGACGCGAAGCTCAGAGTGCAGATGCGCTCCGTCATCAAAAAGCTCCAGCGCCGTCTAGGCATAACGACGATATATGTCACGCACGACCAGGAGGAGGCTCTTGCGATCTCCGACCGCATCGCGGTCATGAAAGACGGACACATCATGCAGATCGGCACTCCGAACGAGATATACGCCAAGCCGCAGAATCCGTTTGTTGCGGGCTTCATCGGCGTGAGCAACTTCCTCGACTGCGATATAACCGCCCCCGCGGCGGGAGACGCCTCCGTAAGCATTAAGAATGAGCTGAGCATCACAGTTCCTGTAAGCCGCGCTTACACTGGCAAGGGCAAGATTTCCGCCCGCCCGGAGCAGCTCTTTTTCTCTGAGGCCGGCATGCCCGGAACGATCCTCTTCTCCACCTTCCTCGGCGACTTCATAGAATATGAGGTCCAGCTTGACGACGGCCAGAGCCTTATCGTGAACGAGTACACGAAGGACACCTCCGTTGTCCATGACGACGGGGAGAAAGTGCATCTCAGCTTTGACCCCCACCGCATAAGCCTGTACGCCGAGAACGAGGAGGTGCTGAGTCTGTGAACAAAAAGCTCGGTCAGAAGTGGAGACCGGATTTCTGGTTTTTCACCAAGCTGTTCGTGATCGTGGCAATGTGCCTTTTTATCGTCTATCCGTTTTACACGATCATCACTAAGAGCGTGTTCTCAAACAAGGTCGACGGCATCACGCTTTATAATTTCAAGCGCTTTTTCACTAAGCCCTACTACTACCAGACGCTGATACGCTCAATGGTCGTATGCTTCTCGACGGTACTGACAACTACGGTCGTCGGCGTCCCCATAGCGTACCTCATGACGCGCTACAACATACCCGGCAAGAGGGTACTGCACATATTCATCATAATGAGCCTGATGAGCCCTCCGTTCATCGGCGCTTACTCATGGATAATCCTGCTCGGCCGCGCGGGTCTGCTCGCAAAGCTGCTTGCCAAGGTCGGCCTTACCGCGCCGACGATATACGGCCGCGGCGGTATCATCTTCGTGTTTACGCTGCATCTGTTCCCGTACATATACCTCTACACCTCCGGCGCCATGAACAGCATCGACTCCTCTCTTGAAGAGGCCTCCGAGAACCTCGGCATGAGCAAGCTGCGCCGTATCTGGACCGTGACCCTGCCCGTCATTCTCCCATCCATTCTTGCGGGCTGCATCATGGTGTTCATGACATGCCTGGCAGACTTCGGCACACCCATGCTCCTCGGCGAAGGCTACACCGTGCTGCCGGTTCTGGTATACAACGAATACATGTCCGAAAGCGCTACAGACCCGTACATGGCCTCCGCATTGTCGGTCGTGATAGTGATATGCTCGCTGACGATGCTTGCTTTCCAGAAGCTCGTCGTCGACAAGCGCAACTATATGATGAGCTCGCTCCGTCCTCCTCAGGAGACGAAGCTCAAGGGCGGCAAGCGCTTCCTCGCTTCCCTGCCGGTCTATATCGTCGTCGCGCTCGCTTTCCTGCCGCAGATCGTCGTTATCTGCCAGTCGTTTGTTGAACGCAGCTTCTCCGGCATGGTAAAAGGCATCAATTTCTCAAATTATGAGGCGATACTTTCGCGCCTTGGCAGGAACATCCGCAACACCTATGTGTTCTCGCTGATCGCCATAGTGTTCATTGTCATCGTCGGCATACTCGTCTCCTACATTCTTGTCCGCAAGAAAGGCAAAGTCGCAAACATTATCGACACACTCATCATGTTCCCCTATGTCATCCCCGGCTCCGTCCTTGGTATCGGCCTGATCGTGGCTTTCAACCGCAAGCCCGTCATTCTCGTCGGCACGGCAGCAATAATGATAATCTCCTACGTCATACGCAAGCTGCCGTACACGGTACGCTCCGGCAGCGCGTTCCTGTATCAGATGGACCCGTTCATTGAGGAGGCCTCCATAAACCTCGGCGTCTCCCCGATGAAGACCTTCTTCACGGTAACGGCGCGCATGATGCTGCCCGGCATAATGTCCGGCGCCGTGCTCAGCTGGATAACCTGCATCAACGAGCTGTCAAGCTCCATCATGCTCTACTCAGGTAAGACGTCCACCATTGCGGTCGCCATATATCAGGAGGTCATGCGCATGAGCGACGGCACCGCCTCCGCTCTCGCAACGATACTCACGCTGACTACGATCATCTCGCTTGTCGTGGTGTTCCGCCTGACCAAGGGAAAGGTAAAGATCGTCTGATGGTCAAAAATATAGTTTTCGATATGGGCAACGTCCTGCTGCGCTTTGACCGGGATTATTTTCTCGACGCTGCCGGCGTGGAGGGCGAGGACAGAAAGATACTCATGAACAACGTCTATCTCTCCGTCGAATGGGCAAGGATGGACAGAGGCTCGATGACTGAGGTGGAAGCCGCCGCTAGCATGTGCCGTCATATTCCGGAGCGGCTGCATGAAAAGGCGCATCTTCTTGTCGACCGCTGGGACAGGCCGATCCTGCCCGTTGAGGGCATGGCTTCTCTCGTGCGTGAGCTCAAGGCCGCAGGCTTTGGTATCTATCTGCTCTCTAACTCAAGCTACCGCCAGCACGAATACTGGCCGCGCATCCCCGGCAGCGAATATTTCGACGGTACGCTGATCTCCGCCGACGTGAAGTATGTCAAGCCCGAGCCGGAAATTTACCGGCTGCTGTACAAAAAATACGGTCTTATTCCCGAGGAATGCGTGTTTATTGACGACTCGGCCGCGAATATCGAGGGAGCCGAACGCACGGGCATGCCCGGTATCGTGTTCCACGGCGATGCAGCCGAGCTGCGCGAAAAGCTGCGCGGTTTCGGCGTAAAGCTCTGATCCTACTCAACAAAACAGCCGGAGGGGCGATCCCTCCGGCTGTTTCTTCATTACTTTTGTCATTATCTATCATACAGCGGCATGGGCAGCTCGCGGTCAAGCAGCACACGGCCGAGGCAGACAAGCTTTGACCGCTCGTCCTTTGCAAAGCTCATATTTGCGCCGCGCCGTCTGGGATTTGCCGCCAGCAGATGCAGCGTCCCGGTATAGTCCTCGCACCACTGACGGCACACGACCTTTCCGTCCGCCAAAAATATTCCCGCCTCAAGCTCCCCCGGCGCGGCGGAGCACTGCACATATACGGCGCTGCCCTTGGGGATATACGGCTCCATGCAGTCGTCGGTCACGGTGAGACTTATATCGGCCTCTTCCGGCATATCCGCCGTCCGCTGCCGCAGTTCATATTCTTCTCCGAACTTTTCCGCCATGCTCATCCCCTCTTTCACATGACAATCGTATTAGCATAAGCGCCAAATGTCAATGGCCTAACGTGAATTTGTAAATTTTCAATCAAAAATTAAAAATATCTCTTGGCAAATGCCAAAATGGTGTTATCATATGAGAATATTACAAAATTGAAAGGATCTACGAGATGCTTATCATTGCCTTTCTTGTCGTTGCAGTTACCGTGTCATTCATATATGTCCGCGCAGCCGGAGCCGTCATGTGGAAAGGGCTTTTGATCTTTGCCCTGTGCTTCGCCGTGCTCAACCTTCTGTACGTTATCGGTCTTGCCGTTGTGTCTCTGTTTGTCAGCACATCAAAACCCATCAGCAAGCAGAATGCCCTCTGCCGCGCCAGCTGCATAGGCGTCGCCGGTCTCATCACCGGGTACAGCTGGATACGCACGCATATATCCGGCATGGATAAGCTTCCCGACGCCGGGCGATTCGTGTTCGTGTGCAACCACCGTTCCGGCTTCGATCCGCTCATTGTCATGGATAAGCTCAGGAAATACAATATTTCGTTCGTCTCCAAGCCGTCCAACATGCACATTCCCGTCGCAGGCAAGCTCGCTTACGGCGCAGGCTTTCTTTCCATCGACAGGGAGAACGACCGAAATGCCCTCCGTACCATTCTTCAGGCGGCCGACTATGTAAAACGCGGCCTGTGCTCCATCGGCATCTATCCCGAGGGTACGCGCAGCAAGGACGGCAGCCTGCTGCCCTTCCACGCCGGTTCATTCAAAATCGCGCAGAAGGCCAACGCGCCTCTGGCTGTCGCCTGCGTGCGCGGTACCGAAAGCATCACCAAAAACCTGTTTCACCGGGTCAGTGACGTCTATCTGGATATACTGGAGCTGATACCTGCCGAAAAGGTAAAGTCCATGAGCACAAACGAGCTCGCCTGCTATAGCAGGACGCTCATTGAGCAGCATCTTGCCGCCGCAATATGAGGTGAAGAGATGAACAATGTTGCGCTCGTAACAGGCTCCTCCCGCGGAATAGGCGCGGCAGCCGCAGCGCTGCTTGCCAGAAACGGCTGGGACGTCTGCATCAACTATATTGAGAACCGGGACATGGCCGAAAATCTCGTGCGTGAGCTCACATCCGAGGGCTGCCGCGTGATGTGCCGTCAGGCCGATGTGTCCGACGCCGCAGCCGTCAATTCCATGGTCCGCAGTATTGAAGACAGCCTCGGTCCGGTCTCTCTGCTCGTAAATAACGCCGGCATCGCAAAGCAGATACAGTTTCAGGACATCACACCCGAGTACTGGAAACGCATATTCGACGTAAACCTCGGCGGCTGCTTCAACACCATTCAGGCCGTTCTTCCGCATATGCTCCATGAACACAGGGGATGCATCGTCAATGTCAGCTCCATCTGGGGCCGTCACGGCGCTTCCTGCGAGACGGCGTACTCCTCCACAAAGCACGCCATCATTGGGCTGAGCCGGTCTCTCGCCGCGGAGCTTGCGCCGACGGGGATACGTGTAAACGCCGTCGCCCCCGGTGTGATCGACACCGACATGGTAAAGGTGCTCGGTCAGGAAACGCTGGACATGCTGGCGCAGGACAGCATACCGCTCGGCCGTCTCGGCCGCCCGGAGGAGATAGCCGACGCCATACTGTACCTTGCCCGTGCGGAATATGTGACAGGTCAGGTGCTCGGCGTTGACGGCGGCTTTATAATCTGAGGCCGGGGCTTAACGCATATTTTATATCGAAAATTAATTTATATTCATTTTATATTCAAACCGGCGGATGGAAAATGTCCGCCGGTTTTTGCGCCGTATCCCGTATTATGCACATCAACGGCCATCCCGTTGTGTCAAGTTTCTGTCATTCCGCTGTATTTTGTACCGCTTTTCGCCAATGCTGCCCGCCTGTGCCGCGGCTTCCTATCTGCCGCGGAAAAAAATGTATAAAAACTCTTGAATTATGCGTATGGATGTGGTATTCTGTTTATAGTTTCTTAACATACCGTATTTGCAAATTACGGCCCGATATTTGCTCTGGCAGCATGAACGGAAAGTAGAGAGGTCCTTTCCTGATGCCTTTTCTGCTTCATATTGGCCGTGATAATATATTAAAGGAGAAAAAACATGGAAAAAAAGAAAAAGCTGTCCCTGCCTGCCAAGATATTTATCGGCATGCTCGCCGGTATTATCGTGG
>URDG01000028.1 GCA_900546515.1 uncultured Eubacteriales bacterium
ATTTCCAGAAAAGCGCCTGTGGCAGCCCGTTGAAAGGCTGCCATAGGTAGGAAAACCTGGAATTTACCAGCGAGTCATGTTCTTTTCAAACTTGGCGATATATGTCTTCTTTAGTTCCTGCTCACGAATTCCATAACACAGAAGGACATCGTTGTAATACATGAGCACATCTGCCATTTCCTCAACAAGCTGCTGCCGCACGGCTGAATCCTCAATGGCCTTTTTATCCCCGTTTTTCTTAATGATGTCAATGACTTCTCCGACTTCACCAAGCATCCACAACAATTTATGCTTACCGGCTTCGGGGCAGATCGTTTCCCATTTGTCTTTATATTTTTCCTGCAGGGTCTGCTGCATTGCAAGCATATCTTTTATTGAAAAATCGCTCATAGCATCCTCCGCAAATTCAGATTTGTCAGTCTCATTATATCACACACTCAGCACGTTTTCCAGCCTGCGTATCACAGCGGCAATGCAGGTATTCCACATTGCCGCTGTGATTTTCTTTTTAGCGTTCTCTGTCTGCGGATGATTTTTGCGGCTCCTCCTCGCCACGCTCACCGTCCACGATCTCGTTCTCTCTTTTGTCGAGATTGAGCATCGCATTCAGTTCATTTAGCCGTTCCGATTTGGCTTTCAGTTCTTCCTCCTGGGGGAATGGCTTCTGTACCTCGGCCTTTGCGTTTTCAAGCTGAACCCGTGTATTCTCCAGCTGCTCGGCACACGCCGCCATTCGTTCCTCAAAAGCGCCGAGGGTGTTATCCAGTCGCTGAATGTTGCCGAAGATGTCCGTTCCCAGCGTGACCGTATGTCGCAGCTGATGAATCAGCGTGATCTTATATTCTCGGCTGAAGGTATCGAAGGACAGCTCCATGTCAAAGCCACGGTACTGACCGATGGAAATCGGCTCTGGGCTTGTCATGGACTTGCAAAGGCCGAGGATGGCATCGCCGGCGGCCTTCTTTTCTCTTACCGTGCCGCCCGGCATAAACATCGGAGAGAAGCAGTCCTCGTTGGGCTCGGTATTTCTTTTTCGCTGGTCAATATCCGCACGATAGCCCTCAATGCGCTGCTCCAACGATTTGATTTTCTGCGGAAACTCCTTCAGAATTTGATCCTCCAGCGAATAGCGTTGGCTCAGATGGTTGGCCTTGAGCAGCTTCAGACGGGTCACATCAATGTCCAGATCCATCTTCTCCTTGATGTGGGGATTGCCGGCGCACAGCGCCTTGATTTCCGCATAGCTCAGAGCGGTTTCGTCAATGTCCTCCGCAGAGCGCACCGGGGATTTGCTGGTCATGATCTGCCCAATGAACTTCTGCTTGGATTCCACCAACTGATACAGGTAGCTGTCGAAGGTGTTCTCCGTAACATAGGTGTAAATATCGACCTCCTTGTTTTCGTTGCCCTGGCGGATGATTCGTCCTTCCCGCTGCTGCAGGTCAGACGGTCGCCACGGACAATCCAAATGATGAAGTGCCGCAAGCTTCGTCTGCACATTGGTGCCGGCTCCCATTTTCTGCGTGGAACCGATGAGCACACGCACCTGACCGGAGCGCACCTTGCCAAACAGCTCTTTCTTTTGCGCCTCGGAGTTTGCCGTATGGATATAGGCGATTTCCTCTGCCGGAACGCCCTTGGCAATCAGCTTGTTTCGGAGATCATCGTACACATTGAACTTGCCGTCGCCGTGGGGCGTAGACAAGTCGCAGAATACCATCTGTGTCGATTTCCGATCGGCGGTGCGCTGCCAGATGTCAAAAACATTCTCCGCACACGCGCCCACCTTGCTTGTCTCGCTGTCGGGGAGCATATCGTTCATGAGCCGCTGATCCAAGGCGAGCTTTCTGCCGTCATTGGTGATGAGGAGCATGTTGTCCACGCTGGAATCCACCATCTTATTGCGGACACGCTCGGCTCGTTCAGACAATCCCGCCACCATTTCTTTCTGCGTTTCCGATGGCTTCAAAACAACACTGTGGTAATGGGCCTCCGGCACGGGGAGCTTGAGCATATCGGCTGTCTGAATGTCTGCGGTCTCCTTGAACATGGACATAAGCTCCGGCAAGTTATAGAACTTGGCAAACCTCGTTTTGGCGCGGTAGCCCGTGCCCTCCGGGGAGAGCTCGATGGCTGTCACCGTCTCGCCGAAGGTGGAAGCCCAGGCATCGAAGTGGAGAAGGTCATTCCTGCGCAGCGCTCCGTACTGGAGATACTTCTGCATGGTGTACATCTCCACCATGCTGTTGGAGATGGGTGTGCCAGTGGCAAACACAACGCCTCTGCCGCCGGTCAGCTCGTCCAGATACCGGCACTTCATATACAGGTCGCTGGACTTCATGGCCTCGGTTTGGCTGATGCCGCCCACATTCCGCATTTTTGTAAATGCGGCGAGGTTTTTATAGTAATGCGCCTCATCGATGAAGATACGGTCAACGCCCAGCTCTTCAAAGGTCACAACATCATCCTTGCGGGACTGGTCATTGAGCTTGTCCAGCTTCTGCTTGACCGTTTTCTTGGTTCGCTCCAGCTGCTTGATGGAGAAATTATCCCCACGGTTTTTCTTCAATTCAGAAATGCCGTCCAGCACTTCATCCAGCTGTTGCTGCAGGATGGCACGCTGTCGTTCCAGGGACATGGGGATCTTTTCAAATTGGCTGTGCCCAATGATGACCGCATCGTAGTCGCCGGTGGCAATGCGCCCGCAGAACTTCTTGCGGTTCTTGGTCTCGAAGTCTTTCTTGGTGGCGACAAGAATATTGGCGGAGGGATAGAGCTGGAGGTATTCGCTCGCCCATTGCTCCGTCAGGTGATTGGGAACCACGAACAGGCTTTTCTGGCACAAGCCCAGCCGTTTGCTCTCTTGGGCCGCCGCTACCATCTCGAAGGTCTTCCCGGCCCCAACTACATGCGCAAGCAGGGTGTTGCCGCCGTAGAGGATATGGGCAATGGCATTGACCTGATGCGGCCTCAGCGTGATCTCCGGATTGATTCCCACGAAATTCAGGTGGCTGCCGTCATACTCACGGGGGCGAATGCTGTTGAACTTCTCATTATACAGCTTGGTTAGCTGCTCCCGGCGTTCCGGATCGCTCCATATCCAGTCAGCAAAGGCCTGCTTAATAAGCTCCTGCTTGCCCTGTGCGATGGCGGTTTCTTTCTTGTTGAGCGCAGCCGTTTTCCTGCCGTTTCCGTCCTCGATGTAGTCGAAGATTCTTACATCCCGGAGGTTCAGGGTTTCCTCCATGATCTTATAGCCATTAACTCTGCCGGTGCCGTAAGTATTGTAGGCTTTCACATTGCTGCGGTCGTAGGATTTTCCCTCCACATTCCATTCACCGGTGTACTGCGCGTAGTGAACATGGATATTCCATTGGCAGTAGCGTGGGGTGCTGAACAGTTCAAACATGAACTCCTCAATGATTTCCGGAGGCAGCCATGTTGCGCCAAGCCTCACGGAAATTTCACTTGCCGTCAGGTCAACCGGCTGTACCGCCTCAAGAGCACGGACATTCTCTCCGTAATCCTCGGGGTAGAGCTCCGCACTCTGCTTTGCCCAACGGAGCTTTTCACGGACATTGCCGGAGAGATATTCATCGGCAGGGAGATACTTCGGCTTGCCGTCCTCTTCGCTTATGTGCATGGGGTTGAGGAAAATAACACCCTTCAAATCCTCAAACAGCTCCTGCTCGGTTTTGCCGGTAAGCTGCGACATATATGGCATGTCGATTCTCGCTTTTTCCGCAAGAGACAGAGCATAGGCCTCGGAAGCCGTGTCAACCGACTGCACCGTTACCTTCTGCTTGATGGTTCGTTTGGAGAACATATCTGCCTTGCGGAGGAAGTTGCCCTCATCATCCAGCACCTCCAGCGAGGCAAGCAGGCAGTAGGAGCTGTCGGAATTGAAAGCCGAATTGTTGGCTCTTGCGCTGATAAGCCCATATTTTTTGCTGAAATCATCATAGAGGCGATTGAGTTTTTCCTGCTCCGCCTTGATATCGGCATCGGGATAGTCCTCCGTCTGGTACTCAATCAGCGTCCGGACACAATCACGGATGGCAATCATACCCTTGATGCGGCTTTCGGCAGTCGTGGAAACATCCACGGGATTCATGCGGCTGTTTTCACGGTAATAGATTTTACCGTCCACCACCGTGAAGCTGAAATTGCGCACATCCGGGTCGGCGGGGATAGAAAGGTCCTCATCCTCCGCTTCAAGATCGTCGATTTCAAATTCAGTAATCTCGGCATGAATGTTCTGGATGGCATCCCGCAAGAGGTCCCCAAGCTCTGCATTTTCATAAGCAATACAGGCGGACTCCATGCCGTGAGGCCCGCTGACCATCTGCATGTCGCCCAACACCATTTCAGGGTTGTCCACAAAATAGGTGTTCATCCGGATGCCATTGGCGTCGGTGGCCAGATGCACCCAATCGGGCTCAATGTCAATCAGACGATCTCTCTTCTGGAGAAAGATAATGTCCGATGTGACCTCCGTGCCGGCAGCAGCCTTGAAGGTGTCGTTCGGCAGCCGGATAGCGCCGAGCAAGTCGGCTCTCTGGGCAATATACTTTCGGACATTGGGGTTTTCCTTATCCAGCGTACCCTTTGAGGTGATGAAGGCAATCACGCCGCCGGGTCTCACCTTATCCAAGGTGCGGGCGAAGAAATAATCGTGAATGAGGAAGTTGTGCTTATCATAGCGCTTGTCCGGCACCTTGAACTGCCCGAAGGGGACATTGCCGATTGCCGCGTCAAAGAAGCTGTCGGGAAGGTTTGTATTTTCAAAGCCCTGCACCGCGATACTGTTTTTCTGATACAGCTGCTGGGCGATCCGCCCGGAAATGTTGTCCAGCTCCACGCCATAGAACTTCGCGTCATTCATGCTTTCGGGAACAAGCCCCATAAAGTTGCCGATGCCGCAGGAGGGCTCCAGCACATTGCCGGTCTGAAAGTGCATATTCTCCAAGGCACTGTACACCGCCTTGATCACCACGGGCGGCGTATAGAAGGCCGTCAGCGTGGATTCTCTCGCCGACGCATATTCCTCATCGGAAAGCACATCCTTCAGCTCGGCATAATGGGGATTGTCCTCCTTGAAGAACTCAGAGAGACCGCCCCAACCCACATAGTCGGCAAGTACGCGCTGCTCCGTGGGTGTTGCCAATCGGTTTTCCGCATCCAGCTTGTTCAGGAGCTGAATGGCACGGATATTGTGATAGAACCGTTCCAGCGGCGTGCCCACACCGATATCATCGCTCTCGATTTGGAAGTTGGTGCGGTACTCGGTGTTGATTTCCGGATGCAGCACATGAGGCGCGATCTTGGAAGGCATTTTCACTTGTAGAGGCGGGGCGAGTGCTTCTTCCTGGTCATCCAGCAAGGCCTCCGCATTGGGGTATGTCACGACCTCGCCGTCTTTGACGGTGCTGATGGGCAGAGCATCCCGTTCTTCGTCCGTTATGCTCTCAATTTCGGAATCGTCTTCTGCCAAATCTTCCGTTTCTCTGAATACCCGTGTGCCGTCCGCACCAAACTCCGCCTCATATCGGTCAGTCTCTCGCGCTGCTTCCCGGTCTGCCTCTAAAGACAGAATATCCTCGTGAATCTTCAGGAGGTTTTCCGGCGTGAACTCGACATAGTCGCAGTCCATCTCATAGTCATTTTCAGCTTCCATGAAGAACGGAGTATTGATGTCCGCAAGGAACTGATCCGACATTTCTTCAAGGTCATTTCGGAAGTCGGCGGCGTTTTCCGGATGGTTGGCAATGTCATACTGCTCGACAAGCTCTTCAAAAACAGAGAAATCAAGGTCACCGGAAACATACTGTCCACCTGCATCTGCATCGGGATTGAAGTAAATCCAGTGAACCTTGTTACTGCCGGTGTCAAGGGATATTCTCGCCTTCGTATTGTCTGCGACAGGGAGTTCTTCCACGACTTGCAGCAGCCTGTCATTCAGCGGATTTTCTTTGAGCCGGTTATCGAACTCTTCACGAGTCAGCTCCTTGTTAAACAGCGGGAACTGCGTATCAAAGAGGACGACCTTCTTCTCGTCAAAAGACAGCAGCTCGTATTCCTGTGTGCCGATATAGACCGTGTCACCAAGATGATAGCGGTATTCCTTCCGGGGTTCCGGTGGAGGGTTCAGCTCATCAAAGGTCGGTTCAAGGGACTTCGCCACATCGCTGTTCAACGCTTCCAGCATGGCTTCGCATCGTGCGGTCAGGTGGGTGTTGTCCGCAATGATCGTATTCATTGCTTCGCGCATCATGGGGAGGATGAAGTCACCCTCCGCAGTACGGGCGTGCATTTTCTTATCGCCCACGCTGAACGCACTCCAGCAGCTTGACAAATCATACAGGTTCAGCGCTTTGTTTTCCTCGCCAAGCTGCGCCACAAAGTCATTGTAATCATAGACAATCGACCGGAACTCCTCAGAGATTTCACCTCGTTTCCTCCGAGCTTCTGCCTGCTCCCGGTAGGCAGGATAGTTGTCCTTTTCTGCTTGGCTCAGATAGCGGTCGGCTCGGATCAGCTCCCCGATCCGCCTCTCGGCCTTATTCCACCGCAAAAGCAGTTCCGCATCGGGCCGAGAGATTCTGCCTCTGCTGATTTTGATTCCCTTGGCGTCGTGGCTTTCATCGAGATTTCTGCCGGAAACGGCAGGATACGCGCCGCCGATGCCATATTCGTTTTTCAAAAAGGCGATATTGTTCTCAGAAGAATCCTGTTTGAGAAACTGCTCATAGATGCGGAATTTGCCCTGATGGATGCCGCTGCCCCGTGTCAGAATGGCGTCGATGTCCTCCTGAGAAATAGAAAAAGCGGAGGATTTTTCTTCCTCCGCTTCTGCGATAATTTCCTGCTGCTGTTCAACTGTGGGGAGCGTTACGCGTAGATCAGGTCGTTCAGAATCACTTCCTCCGCCGAGTGGCGAATGGAGTTCATCATCTGCACCCATTTCATCTGATCTTCCGCTTTCAGGCGCTCCGTCACGCACTGCTTCTCTGCCATCTGTCGGGTCAGGCGTTCCATCATCTCGTTGGCTTGCCGGTCCACTTTCTCCAGATGACTGTTCAGTGTTCCGTTCAGCAGCATCCCGGTGTAAATCCCATCCCGGTGTTTGCGGAGGAATGTCCGCCGCAGCATTCCATACTTTCCAAGCTTCGGGCTCTCCGGCACGGTCAGATCGGGAATCAGATAGTCCCCCTGCATCGTATAGGTCAGTTCCATGTTCGTTGCTCCTTTCCTTGTTTTCTGTTCGGTTCTTATGATACGCAGAAGAACCGGTCTGCGCAAATGTGCGAATCTTCCGCTTTTCCTCCTTCTCCATCTCCTTGACGGTTTCGCCCATTTCCCGGATGACCATCTCAGAAATATCGCTGACTGCGGCACCGAGCACGGAGATAACCTTCAGGGTGTTGAAGTCAAAGAGGTGGCTGAAATCCTCCCGGTCAAAATACTGCCTCGGCTCATACCCTGCACGGGAGAGCGCCATAAAAGCGACGCTGCTTTTCAGCGTGGTTTTCAGCCACGCTTCAAGGCTTGTGTCGTCCAGCTCCTCCAGAAAGCTGCCGGCTTTGACAGCGTTCAGTTCCATGAGATAATCTGAAAGATTATCCTCCACGGCATAACCGGAAATATCTATGAGAAGGTGCGGGAAATCTCGCGGCTCCTCCACATCACCGAAGTTGGCCTGAAGGCTTTCCGATACCGCCTGTTCGTACTCCGGCTTCATCCGCCAAAGGGTGATGTTCCTTCCGGCACGGCTGTTGGTGTCGGAGATATCAAAGACATGTCTCAGCTTGTAGGGAACATCTCTGTCGATCAGCAGCGCGATGCCTTTCGTGCCCTTGTTTACCCATCTGCCGAGTTTATTCCATGTGTCGATTTCCGCACACGCCGTTGCATCTGGTTTCTGCGCATGGATGAGCAGCTGCTCCTTAAAGCTGTACTTGTAGTTGTTTGCCGCCGTAATCAGAAAATCGGTATATCGGTCGGCATTGGAGGCGATATCCCTGGCAGTCTGGGACGCCATCTCCAAAATGACTCTGTATTTGCTCGGCATGGGAACTCCCTCCTTATCTTACTTTGATCGTGACCTCAACGGTCTGCGCATTCTCTCCGAGGATCGATGCAAATAGAAGCCCGGTTCTGGCGTTGGACACCTTCGTCACAAGCTCATTCAGCCGGTAGACGGTGGTATTGATCTCTTTCTGGTTATCTGCGTAATAGTAGCCCGTTTCATCGCTGCAAATAGGAAAGCCATCCTGTCGCAAGGCGCTGATCTTGCGGCGAATATTTCGTCCGTCAAGCAGAAACAGCTTTTCAAGCTCCTTGCTGTGGATGGCATTTTCTTTGCCAATATGATTTTTGCGGAGATATTCGCAGATGGCTTTCTTCTTATCCATAGCTTCTCCTTATCTCGCAGGTTCGTGGTCTTTTTGCTTATGAACCGCCGGTGGATTCTTCTCCATGTACTCCTTCACGGTAGTAAGCGTGCCCTCATAGATCCAATTGTTTTCAGGATCAATGTCGCGGTAGGCGTTTCTCCCATCCGGTCGGGGCTCCAAGCGAATGGGTCTATTGGAAATCAACGTTCCCCAATGATTCACCATGATCCAGTTGGCAATCTGAACCGGCTCGCCCTGTTGGTCATCATCGTGGCGAACCTCGTACATGTACATGCCCTGTGGAACGGTATCGCGGTCTACCCGCAGGCAGGTAAAAAGCATGGGATGCCCCAGAACCGTCACATCCTCAAACTTCTCTGTCATGGCATTTACCCTCATCGTGCTTCACCCCTTTCCTTCGGCTTTCTGTGGGAACTGTCCTCTATGAAAAGTCCCTTTGGCAGTGTATCCAGGTCGTTCAGAAACGCACGAGAAATCGTCTTGCCGTTCCGGTCTCGGTAGAGAACGACGCACAGCGGCTCTCCGTGATAGAGCGACTCCTTCAGGTCTTCCAGGAAGCGCTGCTCATCGCTGTACTCAACGCTGCTGCATACTTTTCCGTTGAAAGCCAAATAGTCCAGTCTGGCAATATAACTTTCGCTCGGCAGTGCATGGTTCATCGTGCCTCACCTCGCTCTCTCTGCCGGGCTGGAAAGCTCCAGCCATACACCTTCCCGATCTCATCGCCAAGCCTGCGGGTGACACGGACAATATCTGCCCTGGTGGCTGTGCCGTTGTAGATTTTTTCTTTGAGCCGGTCTTTCTGCGCCTGGGAAACATTGTCCTTATATACCCGATAGAGATAATGGTTTGTTCCGTCATGGTGGGTGTCATCGCACCGGAAATCTCCGTTTCGGTCCACATACCATGTGGTGTAGTCGTAATCAGAGTAAAGGCAGTCCCGGATATTGCCGCTGGGAATTTCTTTGTATCCCGTGCGCCTGCCATTCCAAAGCCCCAGATCGGCAACAACCAGAATGGGCTGGGAAAGTTGAATGTCCAAATTCAGGCGTTCGTCCTCAAGATAATGCCCATTTTCCTCATACATCATGGCGACGCGCTCGTCCTCGGAAAGCGTCGGATATTCTTCCTCTATCCAGTCTTTCCACTCCTCATAGTCAAGGTCAGCATTGGACCAGATGCGATAATCGTCCTTACTCATCGTGCATCACCTCTGTCCTTCGGCATCACGGGCTTTCCGTCTGCGTCATAATTTCTCGGGTCAGCGGCGGGCACCTGAAAGCCGAACATAGAACCGGCCTTCATCGCTTCTTCCTGCGCCTTACTGACGCCGAGCTTTGCATTATACTCATTCGCGATGCTCCGGGCTTCGTCCTTGTCGGTGACGGGAATGTCCGTCTTGAAGTAACCCTTTTCGCCGCGCTTGATGATAATGATTTCGTCGCTGCCGGAAAGAACGCTGTAGCACCGCTCGGGCAGGTTGTCCCGAACCGGCTCGCAGGTATGGCCGCCGTATTCCATGCGCTCGGCAAACTCGCAAATGTGATAGAGGTTGCTCCCGATCTCCACATGGTAATCGTCGATATAGCGGCAGGTGCGGATCTGCTCTTCATTCCACGAATAGTGGATTTTCACCTTGCCGCCATCCGGAATGCGAAACAGCTCCTTGTAATGGCTGTCAATAAACCGGATTCCTTTCTCTGCGTCCTTCAGGTGCTGATCGAGCCAATCCCGGCGATAGCAATAGCAGTACAGGTTATATTCGCCTCTGTCCGGGTTCAGGCGCAGAAGGTAGGCATACTTTTCGGTATCCACACGAACGCCATAGTAGCCCGGCTCCTCCTGCATCCGGCTTTGTGGGGTGCAGTAGCAGTACTTGGCAAGCGCCCTGCGGTTATGAAGAATGTCGCCTTCCTCACGCAGAGAGTTGATTACATCATCAAACTCTGCCTTGAACCCATCGGTTTTCAGCTCCTCCCGGAAATCAAACCAGCTGCTGAAAAAGCCGTTGCCGTCTGTATCCATGTCTGCCCGGAGGTGGCCGATCAGTCCGGTTTGCATGGAAATCTGCGTGCTCTGGCGAAAGGTATATTTGTCCTCCGCCTCGATCATTGCTCTTTTTTCATACTCGATCATCTTGCGTCACCTCTTTCTTTAGTCGGTTTCTTTTCCTGCGCGTGCATCTCTTTCGCTTTCTCCAAGCCCTTCTGCGCCCATTCGGGAAGCTTCTTTTCATCCATGACGCCGAGAAAATCCGTGCGGTAAAAGGAGGTCTTTCTCCCGTCGTACAGAGAAATGCAGTAGCAGGTACGCCCTCGCGCATTTGCCTGCGCACCGAAGCCACCGGTACACAGCATAAGTTGGTGATTGGCGTGGCGGAACTCAGGCCGGAGAATGCTGCCCTTGATGACAACCACCTTGTTCTCAATGGAATCTTTGTAGGAAACCGGCGCGCAGCTTTCTGCCATGAGTTCCTCATTTATGCCGACCTCCTGACAGGCTCTCTCGTTTTCCTGAATAATCTCCTCGGCTGCATCCGCTACGCGCTGGCCGAACACCTTTGCAATCTCTGCAAAATCGTCGCTGACCAGCACTCCGGAATAGCGCTCGAAAATGGCGTTGGTCTCTACAAAGCAGCACATATACCGTTCATCCTTGTCGGCGTTGGGATTCTCGCCCAGAGCAATATCCTTGTGCCCGATATACATGGAATACTTTACGGAGTAATCTCCGATTTTTCTTGTCTCTTCCATAGCGTCTCCTTTTATAAGCGGGGCGGCATCTGTAAAAAGATGCCGCCCCTTGCCGTTTTACTTTCTGTTCTTCAGGCGAAGAACGATCAGCCCTGCGATAATAAACACCACAAGACCGATGCCGATAATGACCTTAGCGTTCATGCTTGCCTACCTCCTTCTTTTTGCGGAAGGTAAAGAAGGCCGCTGCACCTGCGCCGATTGCAGAGATACCGGCAAGTGCCGCCCAAAGAGGCATATTGGTGGTATCTCCGGTTTTGGGAATATCCGTAACAGGCTTGAGCTTGTTATGGAACTTGGCAACGACCGTCTTTCCCTCGTGAACGGTTACGGTGACATTTGCGGGAAGCTCATACTTTTCGTTGGCTTTGTTGAACACCTCGGAGATCACATAATCGCCGATGCGCAGGCCATCAATGTGGATCTGCCCCTTTTCGTCGGTCACAAAGTCCTTGCTGAAGGCATTGCCGGTGATATCCGTGCCCTCCACACGGAAGGTAAAGCCCTTCAGCACGCCGTCATCCGAAGTCTTTTCAATGCGAATGCCTCCGGTCTGTGCCTGGTTGACAAAGCCCTTTCCGGCCTCATTTTCCACGACGACGGTTTTACCATCTTCCTTAATGGAGAAACTGTAGGTCTTCTCATCAAGGAAGAAGCCCTTGGGGGCCTCAGTTTCCTTCAGCGTGTAATCGCCGTAGGGCAGATCATCCAGCTTGTAGACGCCGTCGGACAGCTCCTCCATCTGGCCCACGAGCTTTCCGTCACGGTACACCTCAAAGACTGCGCCGTTCAGATGGTGGTCGGGATAGTTTTTATCCACCTTGGTCAGCTGAACGCTGCCGCGAATGAGCTTGTTGGTGATCTCGATCTCGACCACAGCGCCGTTCTGATCTACCTTCACGGTATAAGGCGTCTCATCCATCACATAGCCCTCCGGCGCGGCGATTTCACGGACCACATACTCGCCATAGGGGATACCTGTAAAGGAGAAGCTGCCGTCCTCTGCGGAAACAGTGGTCATAATAGGCTCTGTGCCGTCTGTGAGGAACAGGCCGATGGTAGCCCCGGCCAGCGCCTTGCCGTCCTCATCCTTCTTCATGCCATGGATCTCTCCGTAGATCATCTCGTTGGTAATGCTCTTTCCGTCATTGACGGCAAGCTCCACAACGGGGATTTCCTGACCGGCATAGGCGAAGGTCACAGGGTACTTCTCATCAGAGAGCATATAGTGGCTGTCGGTGCTGATTTCCTTGACATAGTAGCTGCCGAAGGGAACATCGCTCTTGAGCACGGCTTTCCCGTTTCCGTCAAGGGACAGAATCTCAATCAGTCCGTCCGCAGGAATGACGGAGCCGTCTGCTGCGGTAAGCTCCTCGGCGGCATAGAAGCCGAAGGTCACGGCGGAAAGCTCGTTATTCATGCCGATACCGAACTGCTTGTTCTGCTCCAGTACCTTGGAAAGAGAAATCCGCGCCTTCTGTCTGTCATTGCAGAAGCTGGCAGCCGTTTCGGTGATCTCAATTTCCTGGCCGGCGTAGACAAGTTCTGCAGTATGGGCGTCCTTGTTTACGACCATGCCATCGGGGGCTTTCATCTCGGTGATTTCGTATTTTCCCAGATACAGCGGCTTGCTCTCCGCCGTGCCGTCTGCGCCGGTAGTCACCGTATCCACCACCTCGCCGGCGCTGCAGCGCAGCGTACCGTCCGGAGTGTAGATGTCCTCCGTTGCCTTGATCTCATAGGTTGCTCCCGCAAGTCCCTGCACCGTATAGACCGGCTGATAGACCCCGTCCGCCGCCGCAACAGAGGCAAACACCTCACCAGTTTTGGAAATCTTGATGATGCCCTTCTGCGCGTAGTTGCCCAGCTTCACCGCAACGACCGTCACGCCGCTTTCCTCGGTGGAATTCTCTTCGGTCACATCGAACTTGACCGCCTCATGACTGAGCACATAGCCGTAAGGAGCGGAGACCTCCTTGAGGGAGTAGCCCTTGCCAAACTCCAGCTTCTCCGGCGTGATGAGCATGCCGGCGTCATTGGTGTAGAAGGTGTCGATGGTGGTAACCTCCGGATAGGTAAAGGTCATTTCCACCTTGGAGCCATCCGGACGGAAGATCTGGAAGCCCGCACCCGCATAGGGAATGGTATTGCCGGTTTCTGCGTCCACCTTGATAACCTTAATGAAGGACTCGAAGTTAGCGTTGTTGATGAGGTAGCGGTAGGTCTCACCGTCCTTGGCAATGAACACATCAAAGTCGCTCATCAGCTCACGGCCCTCCCAGCCGGAGACCTGATGCACGGTATACACGCCGTAGGGCAGGTCCTTGCTTTGGGCAAAGCCGTTTTCATCGCAGGTCAGATAGTCCCGCTCCGTATCCTTTGCCGCCTCATAGCTGCCGGCAGATTTCAGATAGACGGCGAATACTGCACCCTCCTCGGGAGTTTCGATCTGCGTATCGCCGTTATCCGAGTGCTTGATGATGGCGATATTGCCCTTCTGCACCTGCTCGCTCACAGCCACGGCAGGCGCAGCGTTCAGCTCAACGGTGTAATTGGCCGCCTCTGCACCGACAGGATAAACGGTGCTGTCCAGAAGATAGCCCTCGGAGGGGCTGATCTCACGAATCGTCCAGTCGTCGCCGCAGACATAATAGCCGGTGGTGAACTGGCCGTTCTCGTTGGTGTAGTAGGTATCCACAAGCTGATCGCCCTTATAGATGCCGTAGGCGGCACCGGCAAGAGAAGCATCACCCTGCGCCGTTCTGGTTTCGCAGTCGCTCTTGGTGACGGTGACATTGAATTTCTTGAGGATGTTGGAAAAGCTCTTATTGGTTACACTGTTCCATTCCACTGCGGCGCTCTGGCTGTTGGGAACCACATAGCGAATAGCGGTGTCCATCTCCTCCAGTGTGTAGCCGGTGCCGATGAGCACATCCTTAAAAGTCGCAACACCGTTTTCATCGGTAACAGCAAATTCATCCACGGGCAGACCGCTGAGAGAGGTTCCAAAAAGGTGGAACTTCACCCCCTGGTTCAGTCCGTCCTCGGAGGTCTTGGTCACGGTCAGATCACCGCGGCGGAGTACAT
Source organism: uncultured Eubacteriales bacterium (assembly GCA_900546515.1). Classification (GTDB taxonomy): domain Bacteria; phylum Bacillota; class Clostridia; order Oscillospirales; family Oscillospiraceae; genus Limivicinus. The sequence goes on from URDG01000028.1 coordinate 14,258, forward strand.
TGTTGAAGGAAACCGTCGCCGTCTGCCCAGCAAGCACGGTGACACGGTGGCTTTCCTGGGGCACATACTTGTCATAGCTCTGCTCAGTGACGGTATAGGTGCCGGGCATCAGATTGTCGATGCGAATTTCACCGTTCCGGTCGGTGGTAACGGCCTGATTGACGCCCTCACCGGTGATGGTGAAGGTAATGCCGTCCACCCTGCCGTCCTCGCTGGTCTTGATGATTTTGGCGCTGCCGTAGCTGACCTTCAGCTTGACAAATGCCCTTACGGGGTCGCTGACGGAGGCCGTATAGGTGATGGTATCCTGAACGCCGCCGTTGGGGCCGTACTTATAGTCCGTCCAAACAAGAACGCCGCAGCGGGATGCGCTTCGACTTGCAGAAATCGTCACATTGCCGGTGGGAGCCGTATCGGTGGTGATAGTGAGCGTATTGCCCGACACGCTGAAATGGAAGCCTGTCTCACTGGCGGAGAAGGTAAACTGTGACAGCACGCGGTTGGTATCCGTGAGCTCGGCAATGTACTGACTGCCATCCCACGCAAGCTCAATGGTCTTTGCGCCGCCGCTGCTTCTGCTCATAAAGCTGGGGCAAATGGCATGGCTCTGTACGCTGTACTCGATGCTGTCGTAATAATCCATGATTCGGCTATACAGCGGATGATTGGGGGAAACCAGCGACAGGATCTCGTCATAGCCGCCGGTGCTCACATGGTCAAAGTCCGCATCGCGCTCGCCCACAACCGTTTCCCAAACAAGTAGCTGAGTTGCGAAGGCGTGAGCCAGCTTATCCGCATCGGAATCGTTCTGCGATCTCCACGAGGTGGAAAGGTTGCCCTGATAGCCATACTGCATGATACGGCCCAGCAGCAGCTTAATATCGTCCGGCTCGATGGTGTTGTTGTACTGGCTGGGATAGTTATCCCAGAAATCCTCACCGAAGCCGTGGTAGGTATCGCCGACATTTCGGGAGAGGCCGGGCTCGATGCAATAGCATACCTTCCCGTCAAAGGAATCCATACAGTGCAGGGTGGTGTAGTTGCTGGAGCCTGTTGCCCAGCCGTTCATGTAGGTTTTCGCGGAGTGTCCCCATGCGTCCTCGGAGTAAATCTGAGCAGCGTCCCCGTCACGGGGGAAGGAAATCATATAGGACTCCGCTGTTTCGCTTGCGGCGAAGGCTGTGGTCGTGCCAAAGCCCGCAAGCACGGTGAATGCCATGAGGACTGCAAGCAGTCCCGACATTCCTCTTTTGAAAATCTTCTTCATTCGTTCTGTCCTCCTTCAAGGCATGAAAAAAGCACCGTGCTTCCACGATGCTCATTTCGGTGTATTGATTTGTTGATGTTTATGCGTACCCGATATAGATCAGATAGCTGCTTGTGCCGACGCATTCGTACCAGATCCAGACCGCAGTTATCTCCCCATCCTTCGCATATCTGTTCAGGCGTGAGTTAATGTCTCGCTCCAGGTAGATGCAGGTCGGCTTTGCGGTGATCGGATTGTCCCAGCAATCGGTTGCTGAGCTATCTAAGGTCAGCCCCAAGCTCACCGCCGTGCTTTTTGCGTAGGAAATCCAGTGCTCGATATCAAATGCGGGTTCAGTTTCCGGAGTCGGTTCCGGCTCGGTTATCGCAGGAACGGGCGGTTCCTCTTTTGGACATTCTGTTTTCTCCGACTTCTCCGGAATCACGGGGGCCTGTTCGTTTTCTTCCGATGCCGGCGCATTCGATTCCGTGGGTGCGCTTACCGGCTCAGAAGAAAAGCTCGGGCTGCTATCGTGCTCGTCCTCATTTGGTATGCAAGCTGCTGGATCGGCGGCTTCTGTCGGGGCTTTGGTGTGAGCGCTTGAATCTGTGGATACCGGCTCAAAGGAAGCAGGTGTTTCTTCCTGTGGCGTTGGAGCTTTCGATGTGTTTCCTGCCGTTTGGCCTTGCGAGGGCTCTGCGGCGCATCCGGAAAGCAATGCGGCAAGCAGGAGTGCGCACAATATAAGAAGCTTTTTCATGGGATGACCTCCAATGACTGTTTTTCTCATATTGTACGAATGCGCTTTGTTTTCTTCAATTGTGCCGCCTGTATATTTTCCTTTTGAGCTGGTATTGCCGGTAAATGAGGGGGGAGAGTGTGAGAGGGGGAAACATGATTCCGCCCCAAAAAGGGTACACTGCTCCCTTGGCGAAGAACCTATCTTGCGTCATTCCGACTTTTCTGCCTTTCCTGATACCGGTGATAATATTCCAGCGCTTTTAGAATATACTCACCGGTTTTTTCGTAAGGAACGCTGGCAGGGATAAACCTTCTGGCCTCGGCGTACTTGATGTTGATCTTCTCCCTCTGGTTCGGCTTTTCCTCGCTCATGATCGACTCAATGACCTCGTTATTCAGTTTCCCGTCCTGGGAGAATCGCTTCAGCTTAATGGCCTGGGCAAGGGATGGCGTGGCATCTGCGTAGGCGATTTGCTCCAGCAGGGCGCGCTGTTCCTCTTTTTGCAGGTACGAAAGCTCCACCGCCGGTCTAAACGCAATGCACCCCTCGTCAACCAAATCCAGAAGCTCCGGAATAAGCTCAGTAAGGCGAATATAGCGGTATACTTGGGCTTGTCCATCACCGGTTTCTTCTTTCAACAGAGCTGCCGATTTCACTCCCTTTAACTTGTTATCCATTGGAGAACAAGTTAGGTCAGCACGTTCACCTTGTCGATTCATGGCTTCCAGCCTCATCTTGTACGAAAAAGCTTTTTCACTGGGCAGTATCACAGAGCGCTGCAGGTTCGATTCCACCATTAGAATGATGGCCTCGTCTCGGGTCATCTCCCGCACCTCGGCCTTCACGGTATCAAACCCAGCAAGCTCACAGGCCTTCTTTCTGCGATGCCCCGACACAATCTCGTACCGCCCATCCTCCTTTGGTCGGAGGGTGACAGGGGTGATGATCCCGCGCTCCTTGATGCTCTGGACAAGCTGATCCATGTCCTCGTCCAGCTTCACCTTGAAGGGGTGGTCGGGAAAATCGTCGATCTCCGAGAGGGGAATATCATAAATGCGCGGGAGCTTGTTTTCCTTTCGCTCCGCGTCATTCATGAAAAGCTCATCGTACCCGGTCAGGCCCAGATCGATTTTTTGCACGCTCTTCAATCTCTGTCACCTCCTTTGTGAGTGCCTCATACGCTGCTGCGACCTTGCCGTTCCTGTCATGGGAGAAGATGCTTTCTCCGGAAAGACTGCACTCCGCAGCTCTTACCGAAAAAGGAATTTCGGAACGGAACACGCGGATGTTCTCTCCCACGGTGGAACGAAGCGAGGAAATAATCGCCTTGGCGTTGTTGGTGCGGTTATCCACCATCGTCAGCAAAATGCCGTCAATCTTCAGCCTCGGATTGATCTGCCGCTTGATCTTTGAAATGGAGCGCAGAAGCAGGTTAAGACCTTTGGTTGACAGGAAGTTCGGCTGAGACGGGATAATCACACTGTCTGCCGCAACCAGTGCATTGACCGTCATCATGCCCAGCGAGGGCATACAGTCAATCAGAATGTAGTCGTAGCTCTTTCTCATGCCGTCGATGGCGTTCTTCAGAACATACTCACGGCTCATGACATTGAACAGACCTGTTTCCATACCGGAGAGCTCAATGTTCGAGGGAAGCAAGTCCACACCCTCCTGGTGCCGGATAATTGCACCCTCCGCAAGCGGCTCATCATCAATGACCGACTGCATAAGGGAAGACAGCGATACATCCAGCTCGTCTGGGTTCTTTATGCCGAGGCTCACCGTTAAGCTGCCCTGCGGATCAGCATCCGCCAGCAGGACCCGTTTCCCGGAGCTTGCAAGTCCCACACCGAGATTGACTGTGGTCGTCGTTTTGCCAACGCCGCCCTTCTGATTTGTGATGGCAATCACCTTACAGTTTTCCATGGGGTTTTCCTCCTTTCTCTGAATTTGAATCATTTCTGATCCACGAAAGCCTCAAAATACCTTTTGGGGCTTTCGTTGCTGCATTTCATTTTTCCTCGAACCCTAAATGCAGAAAAGGAAGTCATCAGATGCCCGATAGCGAATCGGATCCATGGGAATCTCACCCCCGCCGGGTACTCCGCCGGTTCCGTAGAAAAGTATCATTATACCCTAAGCCTGTCGTGGCCGTATCCGTAGCTGCCAGATATTTCAGAATGGTTTCGGGGTCGCTCTCCACCTTTTGTCCCGCTGATACCGTTAGCGGCAGGTGGGTCTTGGCGTACCTTCATTTGGCTGTTGGCTCAAGGAATGTATCTGATGAATGTATATGAAATTTTCAAGGTTCCCGGAAGGCTTTTCGCCTTCTCACTTTCTCTTTGCCGAATTTTTTTGCGAGATTCCCACACTTTTTCAAAAAAATTTTTTGTGCCGGTTTTAGAAAACAAAAAAGCGCCCACTGCGCCTGTTTAGTAGGCGTAGTGAGCGCAAAAAATAAGACCCGGTGATTTCTCACCGAGTCTCATATCTGAACATATAGTTTTCAAAAAAACAGCCCCGCAGAATCACTTCTGCGAGGCTGAAATTCAATCGCACATTTTTCTCGGCATCCGTGGTGCACCCTTGGTGTAAATTGGTGTACGGATTGGTGTACGAGAGGCTTTTTTAGCCCGATCAGGGGGCAATCAATAGAGCTTTGCACCTGCCGGAATGTGAGGATCCACCATCAGCAAATGGAGCTTTTCCTCGCCGTTTTCGTGATGCACGGCGGAGATGAGCATACCGCAAGAGTCAATGCCCATCATCGCTCTCGGAGGCAGATTGGTGATTGCAATGCAGGTCTTACCGACCAGTTCTTCCGGCTCATAATATTCGTGAATACCACTCAAAATGACCCTATCTACGCCGGTTCCGTCGTCCAAAACGAACTTTAAGAGCTTTTTGGACTTCTTCACAGCTTCGCATTCCTTGACCTTTACGGCACGGAAATCACTCTTGGAGAAGGTGTCAAAATCGACCTGATTCTGGAACAGCGGCTCGATCTGAACATTGGAAAAATCGATCGGCTCGTCCTTAATCTCGATCTCGACCGTACCCTTAGCTCCGCCGATGATACCGACTTCCTCAGGCTTTTTCTCCGACTTGGGAGTGTCCAAAGGTTTCATTGTCGGGAAAAGGATAACGTCTCTTATCGAGCTGCACCCCGTAAGGAGCATGACGCAGCGGTCAATGCCGATGCCGAGGCCGCCTGTGGGAGGCATACCGTACTCAAGGGCATTGATGAAATCCTCATCCATCATGCCCGCTTCATCGTCACCGTGGGCGCGCAGCTCGACCTGCTTCTGGAAACGCTCGCGCTGGTCGATCGGGTCGTTGAGTTCGGAGAATGCATTGCCCATCTCGCTGCAGCAGATGAACAGCTCAAAGCGCTCGGTCAGGCGCGGGTCCTTCGGGCTGCGCTTTGCGAGCGGTGAAACGTCGACCGGATGCATGGTGATGAACGTGGGCTGCACCATCTTCTCCTCGACCTTCTGGTCATAGCACTCATATAAAGCATGGCCCCAAGTCGGCTCGACCTTGTCCATATCTACGCCGACGCTCCTTGCGGCGGCAACGGCCTCCTCGTCGGAATCGATCGCCATAAAGTCAACGCCGAGATACTCCTTGACGGCCTCCGCCATGGTCATGCGGCGGAAAGGCGGCTTGAGGCATACCTCATGCCCCTGCCATGTCACATCATATGTGCCGAGTATTTCTATGGCAGCGCCGGAGAGCAGATCCTCAAAGAGATCCATCATATCGTTGAAGTCCGCATAGGACTCATAGAGCTCAACAGTCGTGAACTCAGGGTTATGCTTGGTGTCCATACCCTCGTTGCGGAAGATACGGCCTATCTCATACACGCGCTCCATACCGCCGACGATGAGACGCTTGAGGTTAAGCTCAGTGGCAATACGCAGATACATGTCTATATCGAGCGTGTTGTGGTGTGTGATAAAGGGTCGGGCAGTCGCGCCGCCGGATATGGTATTGAGGACAGGCGTCTCGACCTCAAGATAACCGCGGTTATCGAGGAAGCGGCGTACATAGCTTACGAACTTCGAGCGGATGATAAAGTTTCTGCGGCTGTCGTCATTGACGATAAGGTCAACATAGCGCTGGCGGTATTTGAGCTCGGTATTGGTCATGCCGTGGAACTTCTCAGGCAGCGGGCGCAGAGACTTTGAAAGCAGCACGACACTTGAAACATGGATGGAAACTTCCTCGGTCTTTGTCTTGAAAACATAACCGCTGACGCCAACGATGTCGCCGATGTCATATTTGCGGAAGTCTGAAAACTCCTGCTCGCTCACTGCATCTGCGCGGGTATAGAGCTGGATCTGGCCCTTATCATCCTTTATATGGCAGAAAATAGCCTTGCCCATGCCGCGCTTTGACATGATGCGGCCTGCAACTGAGACGGTCTTTCCGTCAAAGCTGTCATAATTGTCCTTTATCTCCGCGGACCATGCCGTCCTTGAAAACTTTGTCTGCTGAAACGGATCTCTTCCGTCCTGCTGCAGAGCTGCGAGCTTATCGCGGCGCACCTGCAGGATCTCGGAGAGCTCCTGTGCCTCGTTGGCCTGATTGTTAACTGCTTCGCTCATCCAATATACCACCTATCACAATATTTGATTTGGGCGTGACATATTCTGTGCCGCGCCCAATGAAAATCACTTATTCTCTACGGAAATTACCTTGAACTTCAGCACGCCTACGGGTGCCTCAATGCTTGCGATCTCACCGGCCCTGTGCCCGTGCAGACCTCTGCCGAGCGGCGAGTCGTCGGAGATGCGGCCCTCTCTGGGGTTGGCCTCCTGAGAGCCGACTATTTCAAAGGTCTCCTCATCGCCCTCTTCGACGTCAAGCACCCTTACGATGCTGCCGAGAGTAACGGTATCTTTAGGAGCGTCCTGCTCAATATTGTCTACGATCTCCGCGTTCTCAACGAGGACCTTCAGTTCGGCAATTCTGGAGTAGAGCTTGCCCTGCTCGGTCTTTGCTTCATCATACTCGCTGTTCTCAGAGAGGTCGCCGAAGCTTCTGGCTTCCTTTATGAGCTCTGCCACCTCTTTTTCCCTGACGGTTTCGAGGTATTCAAGCTCTTTCTTTATAGCGTCGAGACGCTCCTGACTCATTTTGAATCTGTTGGAATTAGGCATAAAACGCTCCCCTTTTCAAATAATGATTCGCGTTTGAATTTATATAACAGCTAAAAAGCTTATATATTATATTGGTATTCCGCCGCCGTGTCAACTCAAATATTTAAGGGCCGCCATGAGCTGATCGTCATTGGAGGTACTTGCGGAGCCGTCGCTGGCATTGCCGGTCGTACCGGCGGTAGTGCCTGTTGCGGAAGCATCGGAGTTATACACGATGGAATCCGGCACAACACCGCCTGCCTTGCATATGTCGGTGCCGTTTGCGGTGAGATACGTCTTGGTGGACAGGCGTATGGCGCTGCCGTCCTCGAGCGGAATAGTGACCTGCGTCCTCGTTCTGCCGCTGGTCGGTTCGCCCATCAGAAGCGCCCAGTTATACTCTTGGAGCACAGCCGCAAAAAGCTCGGCTTCGCTGTAGGTCTCAGTATTTATCAGTACGACAATGGGTATCTGGACACACATGCCGTCCGACTCAGTGACCTCCTCTTTTCCGTCCTTGTCGCGCTCCACGAAGAGCGTTCCCTTGGGCAGCAGATAGTCGAGCAGCGACGCAGCCTCGGCTTTAAGACCGCCGGGATTGCCGCGCAGATCGATGCAGAGCGCGACGGCTTTCTGCGCAAGCAGATCCTCGATCGCATTTATCGCATCCTGACCGCTCCCGGCCTCGAAGTTGTCTATCTTGATATATCCGGCCTCAGTCTTCTCCATACGGTAGCTGACGGGGCTGACATATGACGACGTGCAGTCGACCTCTATGGTGCTCTGCCCTTTGCTTATGCCGAGAGTGAATTTTGTATTCAGTCTGGAGCGGATAAGCGTGCGCACATAGTCAATATCCTGAGCGGTGACATCTATACCGTCAACGTCGGTGATTATCATACCGGCGCTGAGACCGGCCCATGCCGCGGGAGAATCCGCGTTTACGGCAACTACCTGATATCCGCCGGAATTCTCATCCTGCATTATGGTCATGCCTATATTGGAATATTCATTTGTCGCAGAGAGCTGATACGTCTTGTACTCGTCGGCGGTCATGAAATAGCTCCACGGGTCGCCGAGACCTGAGACCATTGCTGCCGCGGCAGAATCGCCCATTGCGGTCCTGTTCACTTCATCAATGAACTTATCGTCGACAATGTCCTTTATCTCTATGTAACGCATGGCCTCGTCATAATCGGTTTTCCCGCCGACGTTCTCAATGATCTTATGCGAGGTCAGATAATACGTCCCCGCCGTCAGCACGGCGCACACAAGAATGACGTATTTCAGGCGTATGCCTATATTCAGGATAGCTACCAATACCCTGCCGATATTGTACAGCAGTCTCTGGAATAGATTCTTCAAGTCGAGCTCCCTTCAGCCGCCGGCTCATGCGGCTATTTATCTGTTCTCATTCAAAGGACGCGCCGCAAAATGCGGGCCTGCACAGTCCCCTTATAAGGACTGCCATGCATGGTCCCTTTTCACCGCGCGTCCGGTATAAATCATACTCCGCAGCTGTCGGAATAGGTCAGGCCGCTGAAAAACTGCTCGGGATCGATACGCGAGCCGTTGCTCCAGACCTCAAAGTGGCAGTGCGGGCCGGTAGAGACGCCTGTGCTTCCGACATAGCCTATCGTATCGCCCTTGGATACCGTCTGTCCGTTGCTCACCGCGATGGACGACATGTGGCCGTACAGTGTCTTGTAGCCGTTTCCGTGATCTATCATCACACAGTTGCCATAGCCGCTGTTGACGCCGGCCATTGTGACCGTGCCGCCGTCCGCCGCCACGATCGTAGCGCCGGATGCAGCGCCTATATCAATACCCGTGTGGGATTTGGTCGTGCCGTATATCGGGTGCGTGCGCAGGCCGAAGCGGCTGGTGAGATACGTGCATGACGGGACGGGCCAGGTAAACGCGCCGGTGCCGGTCACGGAACCGCCCCCGCCGCCGCTTCCGCCGGATGCAGCCGCCTCGGCTGCGCGCTGCTTGTCCAGCGCAATGACCATATTGGCGACATTGGTCTCCGCCTGCTGCTCGGCCGCCTGGAATTCCGCCAGAACCGCCGCATTGTCCGCCAGATTCGCGGTAATATCGGTGATGAGCCGGGTCGCCTCTTCAAGCTCTTCCTCGAGCTTCTGCTGCTCGCTGCGCAGCTCATCCTGTTTTTCAACGATGTCGGACTTGTACTCCTCGTACTCCGCCACGACAGCCTCCGTGTTCTCGCGCGCCTCTATATAGGCGTCCTCGAGCTGACGGTCGCTCTCCATGATCTCTCCGATATCGTCCACCGCAGTAAGCAGCTCGCCCAGATCGGAGGTGTTGAGCAGAAACGCGACGAAATTATACGATCCGTTCTCCTCCATCGCGCGCACACGGCTGCGGTACTTTTCAAGCTGTTCATCCTCAAGTGCCTTTGCTTCGACGACCTCAAGGCTCTTGTCCGCGATCATATCGTCATACAGCGATATTTCCTGCTGGGTCAGCTCTATCTGCCACTGCGTGTACATATTCCGTTCGTCAAGCGCCTGCTTGACCGCAAGCACGCTTGCCTGCTGCTGTTTGAGCTCATTCACAACAGCCTGCTGCTGCTGGCGCTGCTTTACGAGCGCATCGCGCTCTGCCTTGAGCTCATCCAGTTCCTCCTGTGACGCCGCGCTTGCCGAAACAGGCACCGCCGCCGGCATTACCGGCAGCATAAGAACCAGTGCGAGAAGCACGGTCAGGAGCTTTTTATATCTGTGACTCATATCAAAATACCAGAACTGCCTGTCAGCAGTTATAATATGTCATCCCGGAGAAATAGGAAGCCGGGTCTACTCTGCTGTCGCCTACATAGACTTCAAAATGGCAGTGGGTGCCGGTCGCACGGCCCGACGCGCCGAGATAACCGACAGTCTGTCCCTGCGTTACAGTCTGGCCGGAGCTCACGGCAAGCCCGGACATATGTGCATACACGGTCTTCATTCCGCCGTGGTCTATTATCACATAGTTGCCGTAGCCACTGTTTGAGGACGCAGTGATGACTGTGCCGCTGTCAGCCGCAATGATAGGCTGGCCGTCGTTGCCGAAGCCGTCTATATCAATACCTGCATGATAGGTCGTCTTGCCGGTGAACGGGTCGGAACGGTTGCCGTAGCGGCTCGTGATGCGCATGGAGCACGGCACAGGCCAAATGAGGCTGCCGGTGCCGCTGACGCCCTGACTTACGGGTTCCTCGACGGTGATGGTGGTGGTAGTGCCATCCTCGTTCGTGACTTCCTTGGTGACAGTCTGAGTGGGCTGCTGGGCAGCCTTCTCAGCGTTCCAGCGGGCAATGATATTGCTGACCTCTGCCGCTGCCGCGGCTTCCTCAGCCTGCGCCGCCTCGTACTCCTTGGTGGCCTTTTCTATATCATCCGCCAGTTCCTCGAGCTGCTTGTTCGCTTCATCCATCTGCTTTTTCAGCTCTTCCTGCTCGCTCTTGAGATCATCCTGCTTCTGTTCATAATCAGCCTTGACCTCTTCGTAGTCGGCTTTGATCTCCTCAGTCTCCTCGCGGGCCGCGATGTACTGGTCCTCAAGAGCGCGGTCGCTGTTCATAATCTCGCCCATATCGTCCACCGCAGTGAGCAGCTCGCTGAAATTGTCCGCCTTCAGGACGACGGCGAGAATATTATAGCCGCCGTTTTCCTCCATTGCGCGCACGCGGGTGCGGTACTTCTGGAGCTGGACATCTTCCCTGTTCTTTGCCTGATCGACTTCCTTTGCCTTTTCGTCGATCATGTCATTATAGAGGTCGATCTGCTCCTGCACAAGGTCGATCTGCTCCTGTGTGAGCTTGTTCTGCTCCATAATGGCAGCCTTCTGGTCAAGTACGCTGGCCTGCTGCTGCTTGAGTGCGTCGAGTCTCTCCTTGCAGTCCTTGACTCTGCCGGAGATCTCCTTTTTCTGCTGCTGAAGCGCAGTAACTTCATCCTCCGTGACGGCATAAGCGCTTACCGGGATGATGCTCATCACAAGCGTCAGCACCATCAGCACCGCCATTATTATAGCGATCACAGAGATAACCTTTTTGTTGTTCATAAGTATGTATGACCCTCCGGGCCTCCGGGTCTTTACCCTTTGGCCTTTTACCGGGGGCAGCCCTTTCGGGATACCCAGAGTTTATACCTTCAGGTAGTTCCTGATGGCGTTCACACCGCCGACGGCGCCGACCAGAATACCGGTGCCAAGGTAGATTATAAGAACCACCAGCGCGACCGATCTGAAAGGAACGACCGCGATAAAACTGCCTGTAAGACTGCTGACGAGCTTACCGGTGATAAGCTCATATATGCCCCACTCGGCAAAGAACGCAAGCCCGCCGCCGAGGATGCCGAGCACCAGACCCTCGACCACGAAGGGCAGACGTATAAAGGAGTTGTTTGCGCCGACCATCTTCATGATGGCTATCTCCTCGCGCCGGCCGAAGGTGGCGAGCTTTATGGTGTTGGACATGATGAAAACGGAGACGAACACCAGCATGACGATGAGCACAAGAGAGATCACGCTGACGATATTGCGGATGGTGACAAAGGTCTTGGCATAGTCAAGATGCGCATTTACCTTTGCGATACCCGGAATATTTCTCAGCTCACGCTCGGTCTCGGCCATCTGCGATATATCCGTAAGGTGGATAACAAAGCGGTGGCGGAACACTGTCTCATCTATGCCCTCCATGAGGGACTCGTCGTACTTGCTCATGAAAGCGTCCATAGCGTCGGTGCGCGACACAAACTCAACGGAGCTTATATTGTCCACAGCCTCTATACTGCTCTGAAGCGCACTGGCCTCTTTCTCGTCGGTGATAGCGTCGTCGACAAAGGCGACGACCTCATTCTGGCTCTCCAGATCCTTTATTAGCGCGTCAATATTGACCGCAAGCAGTGACACGCTGCCCATGATGATAAGGCACGCCATAATGACCGTCACTGAGGCGAAGGACATAAACCCGTGCTTTGTGATGCTGCGGAAGCCTTCGCGGATAAGATAACCGCATCTACTCAATCTCATATCCGTAATACCCATCCATTCCGTCGCTGATAACATGACCGCCGTCAATAGTGATGACGCGCTTTGAAAAAGCGTTGACCAGCTCTTTTTCATGGGTGACGACCAGAATGGTGGTCCCCATCTCGTTTATCTTTTCAAAAAGCAGCATGAGCTCAAGGCTGCGCACGGGGTCTAGGTTGCCGGTGGGCTCGTCCGCAACTATCATGCGCGGATTATTCGCCAGCGCCCTTGCAATAGCAACACGCTGCTGCTCGCCGCCGGACAGCTCGTTCGGCATGCGCTTTTCCCTGCCCTCGAGCCCGACAAGCTCAAGCACATAGGGCACACGCTTCTTGATCTCCTTGGGAGATGCGCCGACAACGCGCATAACGAATGCGACATTGTCATACACGGTCATGTTTTCAATGAGCCTGTAGTCCTGAAAGATAACGCCAAGAGTTCTTCTCACCTTCGGCAGGCGGCTGCGGCGGATATTGGTCATGTCAAAGTCGTTGACAATGACCTGCCCGGACGTAGCGAAAACCTCGCCTGTGATGAGCTTCATAAGCGTCGTCTTGCCTGAGCCGGAGGGGCCGACCAGAAAGACAAATTCGCCCTCATTGATCGTAAGGTCGACGGAATCGAGTGCAACGGTGTTGCTGCTGTCGTAGACCTTCGTGACATTGTTCATCTGAACCATAAGTTATGTATCCTCCAAAAAATCGGGATAGTCTTCCGGCGGGATTATACCCCGCGCACCTTAAACAGAGCTGAAAAAGCTGAGTATCTGTCAATACTTGGCGTTGTTCAGCGAGTCAAGGTACATCTTCACCATCATTGCGACCTTGAACACTATTGCGTGGTCAAACTCTCTCAGGTCAAGTCCGGTTATTTTCTTTATCTTTTCAAGTCTGTACACGAGCGTATTGCGGTGCACATACAGCTTGCGGGAGGTCTCAGAGACGTTGAGATTGTTTTCAAAGAAGCGGTTGATAGTCTCAAGCGTATCGTCGTCGAGCGTCTCTATGGGATTCTTTTTGAACACCTCGTTGAGAAACATCTCACAAAGCGTCGTAGGAAGCTGGTAGATAATACGGCCAAGGCCGAGCGTTTCATAGTTGATGATGGTCTTGTCAGCCTCGAAAATGCGGCCGACGTCGATCGCCACCTGCGCCTCCTTATAGCGGTCGGCCAGCTCTCTTAGATGGCGGGCATTGGTGCTGATGCCGATGACTGTCTTCGCGCCGAGCTCCTCGTGCATGACGCGCTCTATCGTGCGCGCAGTCTTCAGGATCTCATCAGGGCAGTTCGCGTTCGGCAGGGACTTTACCACGACCACATCCGACTCGTTGATGTTCAGCACAAAATCGCGCTGCTTGTCCGGGAACAGGCGCTGAACTACTTCGACCGCGGACACGTCCGGGTTCTCCACCTGACGCACAAGCAGAACCGTGCGCGGCTCGTCCGTGACAAAGTGCAGCTCCTTCGCCCTCACATACACATCGCCGGGCAGTATGTTGTCCGAGATGATATTCTTTACAAAGGCCGCCTTGTTGTGCTTTTCCTCATAGTTGTTCTTGGCCTCGTTGAAAGCGACCGCAGCAACGGCGCAGAGCGTCTTTGCCATCGCGTCGGCGCCCTCCACGAAGGCGGCATAGTCAAGTTTGCTGCTGTCCGAAGACAGCGGGCAGTAGGTCCTTCCGGCAGTGACCACATAGCGGTCAGCCCCGTCAAAATCATAGATGCGAAAGTCATCAAGGCGTGAGCCGATCATTGCAAGCTCGCTGCTGGCAATGACAAAGCCCTGTTCGTCAACAACGCCGATCGTTCTGTCCACGGCGTCCTTCATCTGAATGATCACATTCTGGAATATCTTGCTCGACATATCGTATGCCTCCCATGCACTGCGGTCTGCCAAAAAAGGTATAGTAAAAAACACTATATATCCGCATTTCTCTTTCTACATAATAACTCCATTTTATGTGATTTTCAATAGAAATCATTGCTGTTTTTTGTGAATTTTTTTCGCAATGTAGTTTTTACGCTCAAAAAGCCGCTTCAACTCGGGCTTTTTTCCGTTATGTTGCCATAAATATCAAGGCCAGTTCTGTTTGTTCAAGTTCACGAAAGCCGCCTTCCGCCATATTTTCATCCAGCTTCAGCCCTCCGACGGACAGTCTTTTGAGCTGCGTGACCGGTTTCCCGCGCGAAGCGAGCATGCGCCGTACCTGATGATATTTCCCCTCCATCACAGCGACGGTACACCGGCCCCCGCCCAGATCCGTGAGCTTTGCGGGCAGGCAGTGCGTCCCGTCGGCAAGAACTATCCCCCTCTCAAAGGCCGAGGCATCCTCCCGCGTCAGTTCGCCGTCCACTACTGCATAATACAATTTCTCGACCTCGGATTTGGGCGAAATAACGCGGTGCGCAAACTCTCCGTCATTTGTGAGCAGCAGTAGCCCGCTCGTGTCCTTGTCGAGCCTGCCTACAGGGAAAAGCCCCATGCGCCGCATCTCCGGCGCGACGAGGTCGAGCACCGTGCGCTGACGGCCATCCTCCGTCGCCGTGACGACGCCGCACGGCTTATAGAGCATATAGTAACGATGCTTTGAATAGCTGAGCACTGTCCCGTCGAGCGCAACGGCGCTCTTCTCCGGGTCGAGCTTCAGCTCCGGCGACGTGACAGCCGCGCCGTCCACGCTGACTCTGCCGCTTCTGATCACCTGTTTGAGCTCCCTGCGCGATGCAATACCCATGTCGGCAAGGTACTTGTCGAGCCTCACAAATGCCATTTTTTCACCTCTGACAAATAAACTGAGAATATATTATAGCATACTTCCGGACAAATTTGAATAGCTTGTATTGTTACCATCCCATTGTTACCATCCTATAATGCAGGAGGCAGATCTGAATGTTGGATAAGGTCGTGGTTTTCACAAAGAAAAGAGCTTTGACTATCGTTTTCATCTGTGCGCTCATGCTGTTTCTGATGATACTCGCAAAATGGCTGATAGCATACAGGAACAACGATACGGGTCTTGCGACGCTTGAAGGCCGGGAAAGCTTTCTCAGCGAACTCGGTTGGGAGATAGATCCCGGCACTGAGGAATACAGAAGCATACAGCTTCCGGAGGCTCTCGATGGCGTAATGAAGGATTACAACGAAATGCAGCTTGCACAGGGTTACGACCTGCGCAAATATCTGGGACAGAAGTGCAGTCAGTATACCTACGTGGTGACAAACTACCCGGACACGAAGGACACCGTTCTCGTGACACTGTACATAAAGGGTCAAAAGGTCATTGCCGGAGATGTCCATTCCAATTCCGTAACCGGCTTCATGCACGGAATAAAGCGCACTGAGGCGACATGAACGCGCACATAAATATCAGGCGGCGCTTTCGGGCCGCCTGATATTTATGTAAATTATATTATGTATAATATACTACGTAAATTATTTTATGTAAATCTACATTAACAGAAAAATAAAGACAGCAGCGGAGTTTATGACTCACTACACTGCTGTCTTTATAAATTATGTAAACTTTTCAGCTCTGGCCGAAATACACCGCGCCTATCGCCTGTCCGAACTGTGCAACTGTCACGCCATCCATCCCGGCAAGCTGCCGCATCAGGCCGGTGCATGCCAGATCGTTGTCCGCCGCGATAAGCGTGATGCCGGAAATACATTCGGCAAAGCCCTCGCAGATCAGCTCAAAGCAGCGGCGGCGCTTCACGAAGCGCCCAAACAGGAAGCGTACATCCGTCTCCGGAGAGAGCAGGAATGACATCTCCTCGCTGACGTGCGCAAGATTACGCCCTACCTGCCGGAAAACCTCTTCCGCCTTGCCTCTCCCCTGCTCTGCAAGCGCCATGATATGCTCAAGGCAGGGCTTTCTCTTGTCGTGCGGCTCGGATATGATGCGCAGCAGGCCGCCGTTCTGTTCAACGAAGCCGTCAAGCATATCCGGCGCGAGAGCATACGCCATGCGGAATACGCCTGCCTGCCCCATATAGCGCCGCGCGCCCGCAAGCCCGGAATTTTCGTTCCTCACGCAGCGCAGATCATCCGCGCTCATGCCGCGGCTCGGCCAGCTGCCCAGATCCTGTATCGTATCGTACATCTCAAGCACGAGCTCCGGTATTTCACCCGAGGCGTCGACCCAGCCTGTGCCGAGATCGGTGCCGAGCGCATGTGCAAGCACCCCGTTTTCTATCAGCTCTGCCCGCTCACCGTGCGCAAGCTCCATCGCAGCGGTGTATGCGGCAATATTCCCGTCATTCGTCGCGCGGACGCGGCCCTGCCCGCGGCAGAGCCCTTCCAGCTGCGTGTTCAGCGCGCTTATCCGCGCGAACTCCGACTCGTAATCATGCGCATGACGCCTGCGCATTCCCTGCGTTTTCGGCGTTTCACCGCCGACGATCGCATTTCTTATCACAACGTCCGGAAAGCTCAGTCCAATGCTGTCGAGCACATCGGCCTTATCTCCGAGACGCTGCTCTGCATCCGCTGCGGCCTCGCTCATCATGTCATCCCCGGCGTCCTTTTCAAGCGCCGCAAGCAGCTCTCCGCCGAGCCTTCCGCAGTGTAAATATTCCGCGGCGCAGGCGCGCATGAGACGTGCAAGCAGCATTACCGGCGCTGTCAGCTCCTGCGCATTTTCAAACTCCGCGGGGTTCCAGTCATACTCCTTGACGCACACTAGCTTTCCGCGGGCCGAGACTGCCAGCTTTATGTCCGTGCCGCCGACATCGATACCGCAGCAGACCTTTTCGTCTGTCAGCCCCGCGGTCCTGCGCAGCTTGTCCGCAAGACGGCTGTCCCGCCTGTGCGGCGTCTCCGCCGCCGGTACATATTCCGATATATCCCGGTACTCGAGGCTAAACCGCCCTTTGCCGAGCAGGGCGCATATCCTCTCCGCTTCATTTATGACCTTGCCGTAGCCGCGGCGGTTTTCATCATCAAGCTGAAAGCTGGTTCCGAGACCTCTGACGAGACCGTCAAGCTCTGCGTCAGACGTATCATAATAAATACTCAGCCGGCTGCCTCCCAGCGCAGAGAGCATGTTGTACACGCAGGCATCGAGATATTCCGAGACGAAGCGGCGCTCCGGCTCGCTATTCCAGCGCGGGAAAAAGCGCGTATACGCGCGCAGCTCACCGCCGAAAAGCGTGAGCACAAATACTACCGGCACACACGAAGCATCTGCGCTGCACTCGCGGCTGACATCATCCAGCCATACGGGTTTATCCTCCTGCGCGGTTTTTATCCATTGCTGAAGCATTGAAGTTTCTCCGTTTCATATTCAAATTTGCGCCCGGGGTGTTGCCCCCGGGCGCTCGGTTTTGACCTATTATATCACAGCGTCAGAGAACATGCACCATTTCCGGTTCAAATACCAGATGGCATCTCTCGCCCACCTTATAAATACGCTTGTTCTGCGGATTCTGCTCTTCAAGCTTGACGAGCGTATTGCCGACAGTGACATGGTAGTTCTGATACGAGCCCATAAAGCAGCTCAGCACGACCTCGCAGGGCAGGCCGCCCTCGTCCGCCAGTTTCGCCGCCTCTGGGCGCAGCACGACCGTGTACTCATTGCCTGCCTGCATATCGCTCCGCCCGGCAACACGCATCTTCTCTCCGTCGAGGTCAAGAAGCACATGATCTCCGTCGCGGGCGATCATCTTACCGCGCAGGAAGTTTGCCTCGCCGATGAAGTCGGCGACAAACTCGCTGACCGGGTGATAATATATCTCCTGCGGAGTGCCCATCTGTGCCACGACGCCCTTATCCATGACTATGATATTATCCGAGAGCGCCATGGCCTCGCTCTGGTCATGCGTGACATATATTGCAGTGATGCCGACCTCCTGCTGGATGCGGCGTATCTCCGTGCGCATTGACACTCGCAGCTTTGCGTCGAGATTGGAAAGCGGCTCGTCAAACAAGAGCACGCTCGGCTCTATAACGAGCGCCCGCGCCAGCGCGACACGCTGCTGCTGGCCGCCGGAGAGCTGGTTTGTCATGCGCGACTCCATCCCGCTCAGCTCAACGAGGTCGAGTATATTCATTACGCGCTTTTTGATCTCTTCCTTCGGCACCTTTCTGAGCTTGAGGCCGTAGGCAACATTATCAAAAACATTGTAGTGCGGCAAAAGCGCATAGCTCTGGAACACCATCGCCGTGTCGCGCTTATTCGGCGTGAGCTCGTTTATAGGTTCATCGCCAAGGTATATTTCACCCTCGTCCGGGCTCTCAAAGCCTGCGATCATGCGCAGCGTTGTGGTCTTGCCGCAGCCGGAGGGGCCGAGCAGCGTGACGAATGAGCCGGGTTCTATCGTAAGGGAGGTATCCTTGACTGCATAGAAGTCCTTGCCGGTCTTCGGGTCCTGATATATCTTTGATATATGCTCCAAACGGACGCCCTTTTTGTTTTTTTCCATGGCTTACTGATCCTCCTTTATTTTCCTGCTGGTGCCGAAATGTCTTATAAACAGGTTCATCAGCAGTACCGCGCCGTAGGTGATTATGATAAGAATTGTCGCAAACGCGCAGGCGAGACTATACGAGCCTTTCTCCGCAAACTCATTGATCTGCACCGTGATAAGCAGAAACTGCGGAGTCACCAGAAGGATGATGGCGGAGATAGCCGTTATGCTGCGCACGAAAGCCGTAACGAGGCCGGACAGGAACGAATCCTTGATGAGCGGCAGCGTGACCGTCATAAAGACCTTAAAGCTGTCTGCGCCCATGTCATAGGCGGACTCCTCGATGGACTTATCTATCTGCCGCAGGGCGGAGATACCGCTCCGCGTTCCGGTAGGCAGAGAGCGGACGACAAACACGATAACAAGAATAAGTCCGGTGCCATATATGCCCTGCATGAAGCCGGTGTGGAAAATTCCACCGGAGAAGCCGCGGATATATCCCACGCCGAGAACCGTGCCGGGGACGGCCATTGCAAGCATGGAAACCGCCTCAATGAAGCCCTTTGATTTGAACTTGCGCTTGACGACGAGATAGGAAATTATCATGCTCAGCAGCGCGGTTACAGGCGCAGATATAAACGACAGCACAAACGAATCGCGGAAAGCCTGGAAACCGTGGTAGCGCGTGAACACGAGCTGGAACCATTTGCCGGTCAGCGGGAAGAACTTGTAGCCCCATGTGGGGAAGAACGCGCCGACAGGCACGCAGGCATACATGAGTATAACAAACATCGCAGCCAGCGAGCAGAGGATCGTAAGCGGAACCTTGACGCTCTTGTCCTCGATCAGCATTCTGCCGCGGGAGGCCTTGCCGGTCAGCGTTGCGGCTGTTTTGGCCTCGAGATAGTACTTCTGCACGCCGAACATTGCCAGCGTGATGCACAGCAGCACGACCGCCATTGCCGCCGCGCCGGCCTTGTCATACGCGCCGGTGATCTGGAGATATATGGTCGTCGCCAGCGTATCGTATGAGCCGCCGATTATCATGGGGTTTGCAAAGTCCGCGATGGACTCGATGAATGTCACCAGAAACGCATTGCCGATGCCGGGCAGCATCAGCGGCAGCGTGACGCTCGAGAACACCTTGAAGCGGCTCGCGCCCATATCGCGCGCAGCCTCCTCAAGCGACGGGTCAATATTCTTCAGCAGCCCCTTGAGCATCATATAACAGACCGGGAAGAAGGTCAGCGTCTGGACGATGACGATGCCCCAGTAACCGTATACGCTGTTGTCGTATATGCCGAGCAGGAAGCGCGTTATGATGCCCGCCTTGCCGAACAGCATTATCATCGACAGCGACAGCACGAAAGGCGGCGAAACGACGGGCAGCATCGAGACCACCTTGAAAAGCCCGCCTACGAATCTGTTCATCTTCACATAGACCTCGACGTATGCGAAAAGCAGGCCGATAAGCGACGACAGTATGCCGACGACGAAGCCGACCTTCAGCGTATTCGTGATCGCCTTCGTAAACGTAGGCATGTTGAAGATGCGCTTGAAAATGTCAAATGTAAAGCCATTATCACTAACGAAACTATCGACCAGCAGTATTGCCAGAGGATAGAGAATAAACAAAGTCAGAAATGTTATCAGCACGACGATGGTCGTGACCATTATCGGGTCTGCCAGCAGCTTTTTTCTGTCCAGCGCCGCGCCCTGGCTCCTTGCCATAAATAAGTCCCCTCTCTTTTCCTTAAAAGGAAGGTTTGGATATGCGCCTGATGTCAAATTATTTTCGAAAATTTGCCGTAATATACCGCAGCCGTATCCTGCGGCGTCATTTTAAAAAAGGAAGGCGGCAGCGCCGCCTTCCCTGCGGAATTATCTGATCACTCAGTCTTGAAACGATCCGCGCCGGTGTCTGCGCCGGAATCCGCGATAGCGTTCATGACCTCTTCAATGTAGGTCTTGATGTTGTTCTTTGCATCCTCGAAGTCATAGTCCATGACGTTGTCCGGGTCAAGGCCGAACTCTGCGGCCTGAGAGGGCTGCTCGGCATTGTCAATGACGAGGAACTGGTAGGAGCCGTTGTCCTTGGCGAGGTTGACGCAGTCGGGGCTCAGAGCATACTCGATCCAGAGCTTGGCAGCGTTGGGGTGAGCTGCACCCTTGAAGATAGCGGTCGCACCGACCTCGAAGGAGGTGCCGGTGGACGGGATGATGAGCTGTACATTCTCATAGCCGTTGTCAACGATCTGGGTGATGCCGTCATGCAGGAAGCCGATGCCGATGACGCACTCACCGG
>URDG01000029.1 GCA_900546515.1 uncultured Eubacteriales bacterium
CCCGAAGTTCTGAGCCGAAACGGGCTTTTCCGAAAAGTTGCTTCGACCGAAGTCGGCGACAGATACCTTCACGACCGCACTTTTCGAGGAAGCGTCGGGGTCAGGTTCGGAATGACGACAAATCTGTTTTACGCTCTTTTCTGCGGGGTTGTCGGCATATTACATTCTTCCGTATGGTCGCTGTCGCTTGCCGCATATTATCTTGTTCTCGGTCTTTTGCGGGCGCATCTTTTCCATGCATACAAAGTCCGCAAAGAAAAAGGCGGGCTTCAAGCTCCCCAACATACCGGTGAGCACCGTCATATCCATTGCCAGCGCGATATTCAGCTTCATCTGCCTGCTGACGGTCAGCTCCATAAAGAGCAATATAAGCGACAGCACCAAGACGGTGATGAACGGCGTCAACCAGCTCCAGACCAATATCACCGCAATAGAGGACCGGCTCAGCGGACTGGACAGCACCGTCGCAAGCGTGCAGCAGGATGCGTATAACCAGCTTGCAAGCCAGACGATCAACATCACGAAGGATCTTCTGAGCCTTACCGGCCCCGTTACCCTGAATAAGACCGCGATAATGTTCACGGTGAAGGCCAAGGGCTCACTGAGCGTGAACACGTCGTTCAACTGGCAGAAGTACAACGAGACCACGGGAGACTGGACAAATATCGTGTTCACGGGTCAGGGCACGTCGAACGAGGAGTACGGCCTGCGGCTTGAGAACAAAGCCCCGGTGGACGGCGAGTATGAGTCCATACTCTGGGCGAGCGGCATCACCAAGGCTGCCGAGGGCACCTACCGCTGCGTGATAAAGGATACCAACGGCATCACAAAGACAAGCTCTCAGGCAACGGTTTCGGTCACGGACACTGCTGCGACATAATCAGACAGACACACAGTGCTATAATAAAAAAGGCTGAGGGGCTTGAACCAAGCCCCTTGCTTTATCTTTACATGCGAGAAACGGAGGAAGCTGTATGGCCCTCGATAAGGATTTTTTTGACGGGATACACATCGACGTCGTCAAAAAGAAATATTACAACGCCAACAAGGTGAACGCCCTGCTCGCCGATATTCAGGCGCAGGCACAGGCGCTGACTGAGGAGAACGCGGACATGAGGGCTCAGCTTGCCCGTCTTAACGGACAGAAGGAGGATATCGGCGCGGCGGTGCTGTCCGCCCAGCAGATATACCGCGAGATCGTAGATAAGGCGAACGTGCGCGCGGCGGAAATAGTCGCCGAGGCAGAGCAGCGCCGCGCGGAGATACAGGAGGAGAACCTCCGGCAGCAGGAATACGCCGTGAAGCGCGTGGAGAGCTGCTTCTCGGCGCTGCGTGAGCAGCACATGGCCGCTATAGAGGAGCTGAACGCCGAGTGGCAGGAATTCCTCTGCGGGCTGTACTCGCCCGAAGAGGGCGCGGAGAGCGAGCTGCCGCAGGATATTGACGACAAGCTCGCCGCGATCGCGGGAAGCCTGAGCAGTCTGGACGAATAAAATATTGTACCAGTATAAAATCTCCCCCGGACTTTTGTCCGGGGGAGATTTGCTGTCTGCCGAAAAAGCTCCGCAAGGATTTTTCCGGTAAACGTATTTTTTACTTGAACTTCACTTTCGGCCTGTAGAATTCAAAGATCACGGTGTCGCGGCCGGCTTCGTTGCGCGGCTCGTGCGAGGTCCAGCCCACGCGCATTGCGCCGAGAAGCTCGGACATGCGCACGGAGAGCGGACGGAAGCCGATGCGGTACGCGATGAACTGCGGACGGGCGAGGCAGTTGAAGAGCGTGTGTCCCAGAGCATAGGCGAGAGGCGCGGACATGGTCTCCGCGTCGTAAAAGCGCGTAGGCTGCGCCAGCTGCCCGCGCAGGAGATCCTTCGCGTGGAAGCGGAACCACGCCACGATCATTGGGTTGAAGCTCTCCACACAGATGTCGCCGCGGTAGCCGGAGATGATCTCATAGGTCTTTTCGCAGAGCTCACGGTTATTCCTGCCGTTCTTGAGCTCGCAGATTATCGGGCTGCGCCCGCGGATGACGCCCAGAACCTCGGTGAACAGGGGGATGATCTGATCGCTGCCGCAGAGGCGGAGCTCTTTTAGCTCGTCATAGGTCAGCTCATCCACGCGGGCGTGTACGCCGCAGACCCTGTCGAGCGTGTCGTCGTGGAAAACGACGACCTGCTTGTCCTTTGAAAACTGCACATCCAGCTCTATGCCGTAGCCGGCCTCCGCCGCGAGGCGGAATGCCTCAAGCGAGTTCTCCGGCACGCTCTTGTCGCGGCTGTGCAGACCGCGGTGGGCGACGTTTGTGCCCATAAACGGCTCACGCTGACGCCGGCTGGACGTGCCCGGCGCGAGAAGGAACAGCGATGCCCCGGCAGCGGCCCCGCCGATAACGGCGCCTTTAAGAGCTGCCCCGGCAATCTCTTTGTAATAGTTTTTCATAATGACCCTCCATGCGGAATGCCGCACAAATAGTAGTTTAAGACACTCGGAATCGCATTTTCTGAATTCTATTCTAACACGCCTTCGGCGCAGGGTCAAATTCCTGCGGAGATTTTAAACAAATCTGAAGAATTGTAATAAACGCTGGACTTCCTTCTCCGGCGGTCAGTCGTCCCCGCCGAGAGCCTCTATGCCGACGGTGTTTTCGACCTTGTGAGCCCTGATGTTCTTCACGAGCAGGGAGAACACTGCGAAGCTGCACAGGATAAGTATTGAGGAATACACGGGCAACGCGCGCCATGCGCCGGTCGCGTCGAACACAAAGCCGAGGAAGATGGGAGTGATGGTCTGTGCAGACATGCTGGCGGCATAGTAGTAGCCGGTGAATTTGCCGATCTTCTTCGAGGAGCACAGCTCCACGACCATCGGGAACGAGCAGTTGTGCACGAGCGCCATGCCGAAGCCCTTCAGCACCCATACGCCGTAGAGCGCGGCGGGGAAGGCATATTCGCCGTGCGCGCCGGTGACTCTGCCGGTCGGGGTGACAAAGCACATGAATATCAGCGCAACGAAGGTCACGCCGAGACCGGAGGTTATCGTCCACTTGCGGCCGATCTTGTCGGCAATGCCGCCGGCGATAGCGAAGCCGACGACGGAGGCGAGGCCGCCCGCAATGGTCAGTATCATGGTCGCGCTGGAGGAGGAGTTGAGGTAGTAGATGACATAGTTGCCGATGTAGGTGCCGATGGCGTTGTCAGCCATGAACCACAGGAACTCCGCGCCGAGAATGGCGAGGAGCATGTGTTTGTTGGCCCTGGACATGGGCTTGTCGTCGTCGACCGGGGTCTCGACCGCGGCGAGGCGTTCGCCCTCGGCCATCTCGTCTTTCATCTCTTCGGCGATCCTGTTCTCTTTTACGGTGAAGAACAGCACCAGCGCGGAGATGACCATCAGCACGGAGGCGATGATGAACGGCAGCTCGATCGTCCAGACCTTGCGCGCCTCGTCAGCCGCGTTGATATAGTCGCTGAGCTTGAGGAAGATGCCGAGCACGGTTGCAAAGGCGCCGCCGAGATAGCCCATAATGTTGATGATGCCGTTTGCCTTGGCGCGCAGCGGCTTGGGCGTGATGTCCGGCATGAGGGCGACGGCGGGGTTGCGGTACATCATCATAAAGATCAGGACTATGCCCATCATCACGACCATGCCCGCGATGTTGTTGTAGTGGAAAAACAGCGGGATGAACGGGAACGCGACAGCCGCAACGAAGGTGCCGGTGAGAATGTACGGCATGCGCTTGCCGATAGGCGTCACGGTCTTGTCGGAGAGGTTGCCGAATATCGGCAGCAGGATCAGAGCCGCGAGGTTGTCGCAGGCCATGATTATGCCGACCAGCCACTGGACGTTCAGTATCTTCGCGGGGTCTCCGGCTTTCAGCTCCGCCGAGGAGATGCCGTACATGCGCCGGGCGAAAATATCCGTCAGAAAGGTGGGACACCAGGAGTCATAGACCTGCCACAGCAGCAGTATGCCGAAAAAGGCAAAGCCTATGAGAAAGGTGCGCTTGTAATTGAGCTTGAGTCCTGAATTTTTCATATTGTAATTACCTCTTCCTACTTGCTGCACTCCGGCATAAGCTCGTCGGAGATCACGCAGAGCATTTCGTCGAATCTGGCCACATCCTCAGCCGGGAAGCGCTCCTTTATGCGGGAAATGACAGTCTGCTCGTATGAGCTGAGCAGGTCTATGTATTTATAGTATTTCTCCGAGAGCACAAGGTGGTACTCGCGCCTGTCGAGATGGGAGTTCTGCCGCTCAAGATAGCCTTTTCTGATGAGGTTATTGACCTTGTAGGTGGCGTTCGATTGGGAGATGTTCAGAAAATCCGCAAACTGCCCGACAGTCGGAGTGTCCAGCATTTTTATGACTTCGAGCGAAAACGCCTCCATCGCGGAAAGCGAACCGTCCCTCTCCCGCACGAGCTCAAACACTCTGCGATAAAATTGCAGCTTGAATTTGTCGTAAACCCCGGTAAAACTAGTCTCCAGCATAGGCGCTACCTCCACATTTCAGTACCTAGTATTTTATCTTAATATTACCTGTTTGTAAACACACAAAGCCCCGGAGAAGCCAAAAAAGATGGAAAAACTTTTCGGAAATTACTTCTTGTACAAATTGTGAATTTTATAAATCAGCGCGGGTGAAACTATTGACAACACTTAGATACGGTGGTATATTAGCACTTGAAAGCAGAGAGTGCTAACAGTCAAACGACACGAGTGCTAATAATTGAAGCGTGGGAAAAAAGATGTCTGTCAGCGAGAGAAAAAAGAAAATACTGGCTGCGGTTGTTGACGAATACATCCGCACGGCGGAGCCGGTAGGCAGCAAGGCCATCGCGGAGCATGCGGGGCTTGGCTGCTCGTCGGCTACTATCCGCAACGAGCTTGCGGAGCTGGTGAGCATGGGCTACCTTGAGCAGCCGCACACCTCCGCCGGGCGCGTGCCCACTCCGATGGGCTACAGGATGTACGTCAACGAGCTTATGGCAAAGCAGAAGCTTTCCATCGAGGAGACGGAGGAAATGAACCGCCGGCTCAACGCAAAGCTCCAGCAGCTGGACGTCTCGATCGACGCTGTCAGCCGTCTGGCCTCCCAGCTCACAGATTACCCTGCCCTTGCCCTTACAACGCACAGTGCCGTGACGATAAAGCGCTTTGACATCATTTATGTGGATGCGAACACGTTTATTATAGTGGTGATGCTCTCAAACAACACCGTGAAAAATAAGCTTGTGCATCTGCCGGTCTCTGTGACGGAGGCAATGATGAGAAAGCTTTCGAGCCTCTTCAACGCCAGCTTCACCGGCGTGTCAGAGGACCAGATAACCCCGCTGATGATAAGCTCTGCGGAGCGCGCAGCGGACGACACCATGGGCGTCACCTCAGTTATCGCGGCGTTTGCGATAGAGGTCCTGACCGAGGCCGATAAGCCGGCCGCTTTCATAAGCGGTGAGAACAGGCTTCTCAATCAGCCGGAGTTCAGGGATCCGGACAAGGCTCACGCGATCATGAATTATCTCTCCGGCGGCGGATATGTGCTTCCGCCGGACGAGGACATGGGCGGAACGGACGAGGTGAGAGTGCTCATCGGGCCGGAAAATGTGGCGGAGGAGCTGAAAGGCTCGAGCGTCGTGATCGCCAGCTATGACGCGGGCGACAATACACGCGGGCTGATCGGAGTCGTGGGGCCGACGCGGATGGATTATTCCGCCGTGGCCGCGAAGCTCAGCTTCCTCGCCGCAGGGCTCTCCCGCCGGCTTGGCGGGGGCGAGGCGCCCCCGGAGGGCCTGCATAATAAATTGATCGTTAAGGGAGATGAACCGAATGAGCACAGATAAAAAGAAGGAAACCGCAGCTCAGGCGGAGAAGACAGAAGAGGTCAGGGACGATGTCCATACCGAGGAGATAAACTCCGAGGAAAAGACCGTAAAGCCGTCCGAGGATAAGAAGAGCGACAAAAAGTCCAAAAAAGAAAAAGAGAAAAAGAACGACGAGGAAAAGAAAGCGGAGCAGGCCGAACAGGCGGTGAGCGAGGCTATGGCAGCGCTCAACGACAAGTATCTGAGGCTCTGCGCCGAGTATGATAATTTCCGCCGCCGCAGCCAGAAGGAAAAGGACAGCCTCTACGGAGACGTCAAGGCCGACACGCTGCTGAAGTTCCTGCCGGTGTACGACAATCTTGTGCGTGCGCTGAACACCCCGACGCAGGACGAGGCTTTCCGCAAGGGCGTTGAGATGACGATGAATCAGTTCAACACCACGATGGAAAAGCTCGGCGTGACGAAGATCGACAGTCTCGGAGAGAAGTTCGACCCGGCGCTTCACAATGCGGTGATGCATGTGGAGGATGAAGAGAAAGGCGAGAACGAGATAGTTGAGGTCTTTCAGGAGGGCTTCAGGCTCGGCGATAAGGTCATCCGTTTCGCAATGGTCAAGGTGGCCAACTGATAAATCAGGCTATTGCCGCGTGAGCGGTTTTAGTATATAAATTTTGCAAATTACAGATCACATATACAGGAGGAAACAACAATGAGTAAAATAATAGGCATAGATCTTGGTACAACAAACAGCTGCGTAGCAGTTATGGAAGGCGGAGAATCCGTCGTCATCCCCAACGCCGAGGGCGCACGCACGACCCCGTCCGTCGTCGCATTTGCAAAGACCGGCGAGCGTATGGTAGGTCAGGTCGCAAAGCGCCAGGCCATCACCAACCCCGACCGTACTATTTCCTCCATCAAGCGCGAGATGGGCTCCAACTACAAGGTCAATATAGATAACAAGTCCTATACCCCGCAGGAGATCTCCGCAATGGTCCTGCAGAAGCTGAAGGCCGACGCCGAGGCATATCTGGGCCAGACAGTCACTGAGGCTGTCATCACCGTTCCTGCATACTTCACCGACGCTCAGCGTCAGGCGACCAAGGACGCGGGCAAGATCGCGGGTCTGGACGTCAAGCGTATAATCAACGAGCCGACCGCAGCCGCTCTGGCATACGGGCTCGACAAGGAAAAGAACGATCAGAAGATCATGGTCTACGACCTCGGCGGCGGCACCTTCGATGTCTCCATCCTTGAGATCGGCGACGGCGTTATCGACGTTCTCGCAACCGCCGGCAACAACCGTCTGGGCGGCGACGACTTCGACGAATGCATCACCAAGTACCTCGTTGACGAGTTCAGAAAGAGCGACGGCATCGACCTGAGCGGCGATAAGGTCGCAATGCAGCGTCTGCGTGAGGCTGCCGAGAAGGCAAAGGTCGAGCTGTCCGGCGTGACCACCTCCAACATCAACCTGCCTTACATCACCGCCGACGCCACCGGCCCGAAGCACCTCGATGTAACGCTTACCCGTGCAAAATTCAACGAGCTGACTCATCACCTCGTAGAGAAGACCGCAGGCCCTGTAAAGCAGGCTCTGTCCGACTCCGGCCTCCAGCCCAGCGACATCACCAAGGTCCTGCTCGTCGGCGGCTCCAGCCGTATCCCCGCAGTTCAGGACATGGTCAAGACGCTTATCGGCAAAGAGGGCTTCAAGGGCATCAACCCCGACGAGTGCGTTGCTATCGGCGCAGCCATTCAGGGCGGCGTTCTCAGCGGCGACGTTGAGGGCATAGTCCTCGTCGACGTAACGCCTCTGTCTCTCGGCATTGAGACTCTGGGCGGCGTGTTCACAAAGCTCATCGAGCGCAACACCTCCATCCCGACCAGAAAGAGCCAGGTGTTCTCCACCGCGGCGGACAACCAGACCTCCGTTGAGGTCAACGTCCTGCAGGGCGAGCGTGAGATGGCCGCGTACAACAAGAGCCTCGGCCGCTTCCACCTCGACGGCATCGCTCCGGCACGCCGCGGCGTTCCTCAGATCGAAGTCACCTTTGATATAGATGCAAACGGCATCGTCAACGTCTCTGCAAAGGATCTCGGCACCGGCAAGGAGCAGCACATCACCATCACCGCTTCCTCCAACATGTCCAAGGAGGACATCGACAAGGCAGTCAAGGAAGCCGAGATGTATGCGGCAGAGGATGCAAAGCGCAAGGAAGAGGTCGACGTGCGCAATCAGGGCGATCAGATGGTATACCAGACCGAGAAGACCATCAACGAGCTCGGCGACAAGCTCGACGCAGCAGATAAGAGCGAGGTCGAGAGCAAGCTGGCAGCCCTCAAGAGTGCGCTGACCGGCACCGATACCGCAGCCATCAAGGCCGCCACCGAGGAGCTCACTCAGGCCTTCTACAAGGTCTCCGAGAAGATGTATCAGGCCAACGGCGGCGCACAGGGCGCAGGCTTTGACCCGAATCAGGCTGCCGGCGGCGCAGGCCCCCAGGGCGGCAACGGCGGTCAGGACTACTATGACGCGGACTACACTGTGGTAGACGACGACAAGAAGTGATCCTTACCCCCGGCTATTTCAGAAAGTATTAAAGCATTGAGGCGAGGAAATATCCCCGCCTCAATGGCGCGTATTTCGATACGCGGGATCGGAGTATAAATGGCTTCAGAGAAACGTGATTATTATGAGGTTCTTGGCGTAAAAAAGGACGCCACGGCCGATGAGATAAAAAAAGCATACAGAAAGCTGGCCAAGGAGAACCATCCGGACCTGCATCCCGGTGACAAGGCCTGTGAGGAGCGCTTCAAAGAGGTCAACGAGGCGTATGAGGTGCTCTCCGACGAGGAAAAGCGCAAGAAGTACGATCAGTTCGGCCATGCGGCCTTTGACCCGAACGCAGGCTACGGAGCCGGCGGTTTCGGCGGCGGCTTCGGCGGTTTCGGAGATTTCGGCGATCTGGGCGACATATTCGGCAGCTTCGGCGACATATTCGGCTTCGGAGGGGGCGGCGCACAGCGCAGCAACCCCAACGCCCCGCGCAAGGGCGACAACATACGTTCAAGCGTCAGCATAAGCTTCGAGGAAGCGGCTTTCGGCTGTGAAAAGGAGATCACGATAGGCCGTGTCGAGCAGTGCCCGGACTGCAAGGGCACCGGCTGCCAGCCGGGGACGACTCCCGAGGTCTGCCCGGACTGCAAGGGTACCGGCACCGTGCGCACGACACAGCGCACGCCGTTCGGCATGGTGCAGTCGACCGGCGCCTGCCCCAAATGCAAGGGTACCGGCAAGATCATACATCAGCCCTGTAAGACCTGCCGCGGCATGGGCATGATCCGCCGCCAGCACAAGGTGAAGGTGACCATCCCCGCCGGTATAGACGACGGGCAGGCCATTTCCCAGCGCGGCAAGGGCAATGCCGGCGCCAACGGCGGCCCCGCGGGCGATCTGCTCGTGTCCGTTATTGTGCGGCCGCATGCGCGCTTCGAGCGCGACGGAAACTCCGTGCTGCTCCAGCAGCCCATCAGCTTTGCACAGGCTGCGCTCGGCGCAGAGATCGAAGTCCCCACGCTCGACGGCAACGTCAAGATGACCGTACCCGAGGGCACCCAGCCCGGTGCGACGTTCAGGCTTCGCGGCAAGGGCATCCCCTATCTGCGCGGCTCAGGCCGCGGCGACCAGTTCGTCACGGTGGACGTCGTCGTGCCGAAGAACCTGACAGGCTCACAGAAGGAGCTGCTGCGTCAATACGCGGCCAGCACCGGCGAGCTCGACGGCGTAAAGACCTCCGGCTTCGGAAGAAAAAGATAAAAGATAAAAAATGAACCGTCCCCGGCTCAGACGAGCCGGGTACGGTTTTTTCGTCCAATGCTTTTCCCCTGCCGTTATGGAGCTTCGACTCTCTCCGGCAGGATACGCATATATGCGGTGTTAAAATCAGTACGCTATGCCCCAGTAGATCATGCACTTGGCGGGCTTGCCGCAGCAGGCGCAGACATCGCCGAGATGCTCCTGCCTGAAAGGAATACAGCGTGAGGACATGCCGGCCTTTTCCTTCATATCAAGCTCGCACTGGAGATCGCCGCACCACATGGTCTTGATGAAGCCGCCCTTCTCCTCCTGAAGCTGCTTTGCCTCTTCGAGGGAGTATGCGGGATAGCTGTGCTCGTCAAGATTCTTCTTCGCCTTGTTGTACAGACCTGCCTGAACTTCGTCAAGAAGCTCGGGGATGCGCGCGGTGAGCTCGTCGAGAGAGACGCTGACCTTCTCGCCGTTGTCGCGGCGGACTGCCATGCATACGTTGTTCTCGATGTCGCGCGGGCCTATCTCCACGCGGAGAGGAACGCCTTTCATTTCATACTGGGCGCACTTCCAGCCGAGGCTGTTGTCGCTCGTGTCGATCTTTACGCGCACGCCTGCGGCCTTGAGAGCCTCATAGACGGCGGAAGCCTTCTCGATGACGCCCTCCTTGTGCTGCGCGACGGGGACGACGATGACCTGAACGGGAGCGATGTGCGGAGGCAGAACAAGACCGTTGTTGTCGCCGTGGGTCATGATGATGCCGCCGATGATGCGCGTGGAGAGACCCCAGGAGGTCTGGTAGGGGTGCTTCTGCTGGTTGTCCTTGTCTGTGAAGGTGATGTTGAACTGCTCGGCAAAGCCCTGACCGAAGTAATGGCTCGTGCCGGACTGAAGCGCTTTTCTGTCATGCATCATGCACTCGATGGTGTAGGTGTTGACGGCGCCGGCGAACTTCTCCTTGTCGGTCTTGTTGCCGCGGATAACAGGCATGGCGAGGTAATTCTCGCAGAGGTCGGCGTACACCTCAAGCTGGTGCAGCGTCTCCTCGCGGGCTTCCTCCTCGGTGGCGTGCAGGGTGTGCCCCTCCTGCCACAAAAATTCCCTGCCGCGCAGGAACGGGCGGGTGGTCTTTTCCCAGCGGAGCACGGAGCACCACTGGTTATATTTCATAGGCAGATCGCGCCAGGAGTGCACGACGTGGCTCCAATGGTCGCAGAAAAGCGTTTCGGAGGTGGGGCGGATGCACAGCTTCTCGGGCAGCTCCTCGCTGCCGCCGATGGTGACCCATGCGCACTCGGGCGCAAAGCCCTCGACGTGATCCTTTTCTTTCTGCAGAAGGCTCTCGGGGATGAGCATGGGCATGGATACGTTCTCGTGTCCGTCGCGCTTGAACATGCCGTCAAGTATCTTCTGGATGTTTTCCCAGATCGCGTAGCCGTAGGGGCGCAGAATGTACAGGCCCTTTACGCCGGAGTAGTCGACAAGCTCGGCCTTGGTGCACACGTCAGTGAACCACTGCGCGAAATCGACCTCCATATCGGTGATCTGTTCTACCTTTTTGTCTTTTGCCATATTCATTTTCTCCAATCAGTCGCCAGGGCCCTTGCCCCGCCGTATTTTGCGCCTGCCGCCCCATGATGAGCGGCAGACATAATATAATATTTTACATTCCCTATTTACAGTTGTCAAGACGGCAGCATTTATATTTATTCTTGACCTCACGCCCCACAAACGTTATAATAACTAGGTATGTTAGAATATCAACAGCCGGAGGTGACTGATATAAACAAACAGAAATTTTTAGCTGAGCTGGGCAAGCTGCTTACTTTCATGTACGATGAGGACAGGCAGGCGGCTCTGGCCATGTACAGCAAAATGTTTGATAATGCGCGCGACGAGCAGTCGCTGCTGCAGTTCCTCGTTTCGCCGACGCGGCAGGCCGTGGTCATTGCCAGAGCCTATAACGCCAGAGAGCGCAAGCTCCAGGTAAGCTCCCAGTCCAGAGAGGGCCGTGCCGAGGACGGTGAAGGCTCCCCGGATTATATGCGCGCGATAGAAGAGCTTGAAAGCGAGGCTATAAACCGCAAGATAATCACGCCCGAGGTCTCGGCGGATCAGTTCAGCCTTTTTGAGGACGGCGTGCATCCGCTTGAGCAGGAGGATTCCGGGGCTTACGATGAGGCCGCGCAGGACACGGCGCCGGAAGACGCGGCGTCTGCGGCCGGTGAGCCTGATGAGCCCGCCGCGGCGGAGCTGCCGCAGCCGGCCAAAGCGGAGGCCGTCACTATCGAGGATGAGGACGGGCAGCCTGAGGCGGCGCCGGCAGAGGAGCCGGAGAGCGCTGCGGACAGTGAAGAAGCTGCGGAGAGCACGGAAGCACCGGAGGCCGGCGGCGAGCCTGCCGTGAAGGCCGAAGGAGAAGCCGTGCCGGTCGAAGAGGACGATGTGGATGCGTTCCTCTCGGGTTTCTCAATTAAGAACGATGAGCTTGAGGCCCCGGCGGCAGCGCCCGCCGGAAAGAAGGATGAGCGCCGTGAGACTGCAAAACCGGCGGAGCGCAAGGGTGAAAAGGTCGTCCCGGTGAAGCCGTCTGCCGATCCTGAATTCGGCTTCGGTCCGGCGTACTGCGCCAAACCGGCGGAGACGCAGGATGCGCAG
This sequence comes from uncultured Eubacteriales bacterium, assembly GCA_900546515.1. GTDB lineage: Bacteria > Bacillota > Clostridia > Oscillospirales > Oscillospiraceae > Limivicinus. The sequence goes on from URDG01000029.1 coordinate 12,288, forward strand.
GCTGTCGACATGACTGTGCGCAAGCCGAAGGTCGCGCTGCTGATCCTGTACATAATCATTGCGGTGCCGCTGATCGCGCTGTGCGTGGCGCTTCTGCTGATCCCGACGCTTGCTTTTCTCGCGCTTGCAGCAGCCGCCGTGGTGCTCGGCTGCGTGACGCTGACCTCCGCTTTCGGCGCGTTCTCGATATTTGCGGACGTGATGGTGGTGCTTGGCTGCTCGATGGTCACGCTGGCTCTCGGCCTGCTGTTCATGTGGATCTTCGTGTGGTTCATAGGCGGCGCTATTGCCGGGCTGATAAATGCGATCATCAAGCTTGGCGGCAAGTGGTGCTATAAGGAGGTGCCGGCAGTATGAAAAGAGGTTGGCGTGTGATTCTCACGATAGTGCTGATAGTCGCCGTGCTAGGCGTCGTGTTTATGGGCGTCGGCTTCATCACCGGGGCGGATCTCTCGCGCATCTACTCGGTGTTTGACGACCGCTACAATTTAACGTTATATTACAATTATATCACTCAGGAGCTCATTCCGGCCTTCCACGAGGCGGGGGTCTTCTGAACGGAGAGAGAACGGCTCTGTGTCAGTTTTGACACAGAGCCGTTAGTTTTTGTTATACGATTATACGGAAAATATCAGATGCCGTTCTTCTCTTCGGCCGGGGCGACCTTGACGAACACGCGTTCGACGCGCCTGCCGTCCATCGAAAGCACGGTGACCGTCAGGTTGCGGAAAGTGAAGCTGTCGCCCTCCTGCGGATAACCGCCGAACATTTCAAGCGTCCAGCCGCCCACGGTGTTGCTCTCGGCCTCAAAGTCGTTCTCGTTTATGCCGACAAGCTCAAGAAAGTCGGACAGTACCATTGACCCGTCCAGCTCATATTCGCTGTCCGTATGCTGCACGACCTCGGGTTCAACGGTATCGCTCTCGTCCCAGATGTCTCCGACGATCTGCTCAAGCACATCCTCCATCGTCACAACGCCCAGCGTACCGCCGTACTCGTCAGTAACAACGGCAAGATGCTGTTTGGCCTTGCGCAGCTGCGCGAGCACTGCGGGGAGCTTCATGGTCTTATACACATAGCACGGGGGCATCAGCAGCTTGCGGATGTCCGCGCGGCCGTTGTCAGCCAGCGCCTTGAGAAAATGGTTGAGATAAAGTATACCGATGATATTGTCGATGCTGCCCTCATAGACCGGAAGGCGCGTATAGGGTGCATCCTCGATAAGAGCCAGAATATCGTCCCAATCGTCTTCAATGTCGATAGCCTGCACGTCGACACGCGCGGTCATAACGTCGAGCGCGGAGGTCTCGGAAAAATCTATCGCGGCTTGAACGAGCTCGGACTGATCCTCGTCGAGCACATCTTCGTCCTCGGCGGTCTCGATGATGGATTGCAGCTCCTCCACGGCCTCGTCGGGGCTGTCGGCGGAGTCTTCCTTAAGCCCTCTGGTGATGAGGTTGATAAGAGTCACCACGATCCACACCAGCGGGAAAAATATTATCATCATAAACCGCACGGCATAGGAATTCCTGAGCGCCATCTTGTTCGCGTTCTGCTTGGCGGTGATCTTCGGCATCGTCTCGCCGAAAATTATCACGAGCAGGGTGAGCGCAACGGTGGAGACCCATGCGTAATCGTCGCTGCCGGTGATGAGTATGACCGCGACGGATGCGAGGGAGGAAGCGCATATGTTGGCGAGGTTGTTGCCGATAAGAATGGCGCTGAGCGCGTCGTCAAAATGCTGCGATATATACACGGCGATCCTGCCGCGCCTGTCGCCGCTGTCGCGCGCGTTCTCAAGGCGCATGATGTTGCACGAGGAGAAAGCCATCTCGGAAGCGGAACAGAAATTGGACAGGCACAGGCACAGAAATATGCCCACGAAAACAAGAATATCGGAAGTTGTCACTGCTCCTCGCCTCCTTCCTTGGTCTCGGGGACAAGGCAGACGTTCAGCTTGAGTATGCGGTTATGCGCCATCTCGGACACTGTGACCTTTATGCGGTGGTAAGTGAAGCTGTCTCCGGGGCGGGGGATAGCTGTGAACTGCTCATAGGCCCACTCGCCCATCAGCGTGTTGACGAGCTCCTCGTTCTCCTCGGGATCTTCAAAGCCGAACAGCTCGAATACGTCGCTTACGGATTCGTCGGCGTCGACCTGATAGCTGCCGTCGGGCTGGAGCACGATAGGCTCCTCCACGACGTCCTCTTCGTCCCATATCTCGCCGACAAGCTCTTCAAGAATATCCTCGACCGTGACTATGCCGAGGGTGCCGCCGTAGTTATCGGTAACGACGGCAATGTTGAGCTTGCGCTTTGACATGATGGGCAGCAGCTCGTCAATATTAGTGCTGTGATGGACGAAATATGCCTCGTCCAGCAGCGGCCTGAGGTCAAGATCGTTGCCCTGACGCAGATAGGCCTTTATGAACGTGCGTATCTGGAGTATGCCGATGATATTGTCGATACTGCCCTCATAGACGGGCAGGCGGCTGTGCGGCTGGTCTTTGATATATGCGAGTATCTCTTCGTGACTGCTGGATATGTCCACCGCGGCGAGATCGACTCTCGGCGTGAGCACGCTCTCGACGGTCACATCGCCGAACTGGAGCGCGGAGGAGATAAGATCGCCCTGATCCTCGTCAAGGCTGCCCTCTTCGGTCATATCCTCAATTATATCGTAAATTTCATCCTCTGTTACGGAGGCCTCGGCCTCGCCGTGCGCAAGCTTCGCGGCAAACTGGCCTATCGCGGTCAGCAGCTTTGACAGCGGGCCGAACAGCTTCATAAAGAAGATCAGAGAGCCGGCGCAGGCCTTTGCAAAACGCTCGGGGTATTTTTTCGCTATGCTCTTCGGGAGCATTTCTCCCGCGAAGAACACAATGATCGTAGTAATGATCGTACTGACTGATACGACGCTCAGTCCCCACAGTCTCGTCACGGCCACGGTGACGATGGTCGCTATGGAGATATGTACGATGTTGGTGCCGATAAGGATAGTGCTGATCGCGCGGTCAAAGTTTTCTATAATGTACTGGACCCGCTTCGCTTTCGCGTCGCCGCGTTCGGCGGCGGCCTTGATCCTGCTGCGTGAAGCTGAGGCCATAGACGTCTCTGCTACGGCGAAATACATCGCTACGAGCAGCAGCACGACAGACAGTATCCACGGCATTATCTGCGGCAATCGACTGCCATCATCCATTGTTGGATATCCAACTCCTTTTTATAAAATTAGCATATAGTATAGCATAGCAGTATATTTATGTCAATATTACTGAGTTTTCGGAATATTAAATGTCTGTGAAAATTCAAGGCTCAAAAAGTGCGCCGTAGTCGTATGAGCTGAGGTAATCGTACATGCGCGCGCAATAATCCTCGTAGTTTGCCTGCGTAAGCTCATGCTCGCCGGAGGCCATGCACCGAAGCATCCATGAGTTGACCTCGCTGTCGTAATGGATGTAGTCCTTGAAGCGGCCGAAATCGTTGGCAAGCTCAAAATCGTCGAGAAACGAAAAGAGCCGGATGTTATCGCAGGAGAGCATGAGCTCGATGGCCTCGCGTTCTGCTTCGAGCCGCTGGTCGATCGTGCCGAGCTGGTGCTGCTTGTCCCAATAGAACATGCTGTAAGGCGGGAAGAAGAGAAGAAACTCGATCTGCGGGTTAGCGCGCGCCGTTTCGAGAATGTTCTGCTCTATATTGGCGCGGACGGTCTCTCTCTGGTCGTCGAGCAGATGATATACGGCCCCGGTATCGGAGGGGCGCTGGTATGAGGCGAGTATTGCGCTGCGCCCGTAGGGGATCGTACCGTCGTCCCAGAAGCTGTAGTCGTCAAAGGAGGTCGTTTTATTGCCTGTGCGCGTATAGCTTATCACGTCGAGAGAGGTTTTGAATATGCTCTTGTTGAAGAGATACTTCACGTCATTGAACGGGTTGCTGTCATAGAGAAAGCTGGGGTAATCGCTCTCATCGTAGCCCATGCGGTCCTTGTCGGAGAAGATGTTGTCATAGTCGATGCCCATGACGATGAGCTTCAGACTGCCGTTGTGCTTTATCGCGGTGCGGTTGTTGAGATCGAGCTCCTTTGCGCTGGCGCCGGAGAAGGGCACCTTTACGGAGCTTACGCCGAAAAGCGCGTCCAGCTCGGAGCTTCTGAAATTCTCGCACATGCTGTTGCCGGTGATGAGCGCGTCATAGTCGAAGTGCTTCATGATGCCGTCGTTCTGGTAGCGCTGGTAGAATATCTCGTATTGCAGCCCGCCGAGCGGGGCGTGATAATGGAAAAAGGGGTCTATGATGACCGTCACGGAGCCGAGCAGCGCCAGCGCGGCGAGCAGCAGCGCCAGTACGGCGATCCCCCATTTTTTGAAGTCTGTTTTTCTCATACGGCCGTCTCCTCAGAAGTTGAAGTACAGGAACGCGCTGACCGTGCCGAAGGAAAAGATGCACCAGACGAGCAGAGCGGCTGTCAGCAGCATCGGCACCGGCCGGGGCCGGAGCTCCTGCATTTTTTCATAAGCGTTTTTCGGCACGAGCACGATGAACATGGACACGGCGAGGAAAAGCACCATCATCATAGGCGGCCAGTAGACGAACCGGCCTATGAACGGCAGCTTTGACAGCGGGAGCATGACCTCCGTGAGCTGAAAGCCGCTGCATATGGCGGAATCCACGCTGCCGAAGTCAAAGCGGAAGATCTGCGAGATCACGGCAAAGGCCTGAGACAGGCTCTCCGCGCGGAAGATTATAAAGCCGAGATTGATAAACGCAAATGTGATCAGCCAGTTGACGGCTTTCGGGATGCGGTCGAAAACCGCTTTGCCCCAGCGTGTGAGCACACAGAACGCCCCGTGCAGCGCGCCCCAGCAGATATAGGTCCAGCCCGCGCCGTGCCATAGTCCGCTCAGCAGGTAGACTATCATCACATTCAGATAGGTGCGCGCCTCGCCGCGCCGGCTGCCGCCGAGGGGAATGTATATGTATTTGGTGAGGAAGCGCGTGAGCGTGATATGCCAGCGCTTCCAGTGATCCAGTATCGTGACGGCCTTGTAGGGAGAATTGAAGTTCTGCGGAATGTCGATATTGAACATCCTGCCCAGACCGATGGCCATGTCGCTGTACCCGCTGAAGTCGAAGTACATCTGGAGCGTATAGGAGAGCATGACGGCAAGACAGCTCGTGCTGTTCATGGCGTCCCAGTTCCCGGCGGCGACGTATGAATATCCCATGGTGACGGCCTTGCTGAGATTGTCCGCGATCAGCACCTTTTTGGCGAGACCCAGCGTGAAAATATAGATGCCGCGGGAGAAATTTTCCCAGCTGAACCGCTTTTTGGAATCATCCTGAAGCTGCGGGACGAGCTCGTCATGCGTGACGATGGGGCCTGCGATGAGCTGCGGGAAGAAAGTGACAAAGCAGGCGTAGTCGAGCAGAGAGCAGTCCCGGACCTCACCGTTGAAGGAGTCGACGACGAACGAGATCTGCTGAAATGTGAAAAAGCTTATGCCGAGCGGGAGCATGATGTGCTTGAGCGTCCAGTCGGAGCCGAATACGGAGTTTACCGTTTCCACGAAAAAGTCGTAATATTTGAAATAAAAAAGCACGCCGAGATTGACGGCCACGGCGAAAATCCGGGCCCAGCGGCGGGGCTTATCGCCTGTCAGCACGGTGGAAAGACGGTAAAACCCGTAGTTTACAAGGACGCTGGAAACGATCAGTATGAGATACACGGGCGTATTCGAGCCGTAGAACCACAGCGACATGCCAAGAAGAAATATGAGCGCCGGCGTTTTCAGACCGAAGCGGTTGAGCAGAAAATAGCCCGCCAGACACAGCGGCAGAAAACACAGCAGAAATATATATGAATTGAATAACATCGGCGTATCCTTTCGTGAGAGCTAAACTATATTCTACTATATAACCCGCGTCAACTCAACAAAATTCTATGTAAAAAATCCCCGGCTGCAAATAACAGCCGGGGATCGGATCATATTCGGTGCTGCCGGACGGGAGAGCTTACATGACTATCGCCTTTTTGGGGCAGGCTGCGGCGCAGGCGCCGCAGCCGATGCATTCGTCGTAGCTGCACTTCCACGTCTTTGCCGCGCGGTCGACCTTGAGAGCGCCCTGCGGGCATTTTCTGGCGCACAGGGTGCAGTGTACGCACTTGCTCTCGTCGCACACGGGCTTGCCGTCGTCACGCGGAGAAACAGAGCTCGCAGGAGCGGCCCCGGCGGCGGGAGCCGCAGTGCCGGCCGCGGGTGCTGCCGGTTTCGGCGGCGCGGGCTTCCTCGCCGGCTTTATGTGCGTGCCGGTGACAAGCAGATCCTCCTCCTTTGTGGCTATCATGTGATAGTCGCCGGAGAACTCAATGGCCTTGGTGCTGCAAAAATCGGCGCAGGTGGCGCAGAAGGTGCAGGAGCCGAGGTTGAAGGTCAGGGTGATTCTGTCGCCCTCTTCAACCTTTTCAACGGTGCGGGTAATGGCGCTGCCGGAGCAGACGCGCTCGCACATTCCGCAGCCGATGCACTTATCGGCGTGGTAGACGATCCGTCCGCGGTAGCCGGGAGCGGCTTCCTTAGGGACGGCGGGGTACATCTCGCAGCTGGATCTGCTGAAAAGCTGGCTTATGGCCTCTTTGACAAACGGAAAATCCATTACTTCTGCCCCCTTTTCTCTTTTAGGATCTTTGCGGCCAGAGCGAGACCGTCGATAACGGCCTCGGGCTTGGGCGCGCAGCCCGCGACGTCGACGTCGACATGCACGTACTTGCTCAGCGGGCCGGCGATGGAGTAGCTGCCGCGGAAAACGTTGCCGGACTGCGGACAGGAGCCCATCGTGACTATGCACTTCGGTTCGGGGACCTGAGATATGGCGCGCAGAACGCGCGGAAGAGACTGCTTGGTGACGGGACCCGTCACGACCACGATGTCCGCGTGACGTGGAGAGCCGGTGAGCTTGAAGCCCAGACGCTCGGCGTCATAGCGTGGGGTGAGCACGGAGACGAGCTCTATATCGCAGCCGTTGCAGGAACCGGCGTTGATGTGGAACAGCCACGGGGATTTTGCGGTGCTCTCTTCGATAAGCTTTTTGAACATATTCACCCCTCCTTAAAGACCGTACCAGGCCATCACGAGACTGACAAGAGCCAGCGCCGTGACTATGGTCCAGTAATATTTGAACACCTGCTCGATCTTGAGCCTTGCGGTGACGGCGTGGACAAGCGACACGGTGACGATCGTGATAACGACGCTGAAAGCGAACATTATCAGCGCGTCGACAGCCGGGATACCGACGCCGATGCCGCCAAGGAACAGGGCCGTGAAGAGGCTGGTCATGGTCAGAAGCTTGATGGAATTGGTGAGCTTGAACACGGCGAGAGGGCCGCCGCTGTACTCGGCGAGAAGTCCCTCGCAGATCTCGGTCTCGGCCTCGGCAGTGTCGAAGGGATGACTGCCGGTCTCGCCGGGGATGATGAGCAGAAAGGCTATCGCGGCGGGAATAAGGCTCGCATGGGTTATGAGACTGCCGTTATCAAGCTGGAATTTCACGATATTGCTCATGGAGAAGGTCACGCTGTCTCCGCCGGCGACCTTGCCGACGGCCAGCAGCACAAGCACCAGCGGCAGCTCACAGGAGATGACCGTGACCATCTCGCGGCTCAGACCGATGCCGGCGTAGGGCGAGCCGGAGGCCGCGCCGCCGAGCATTGCGGCCATAGCCGGGATGAGCAGCAGATAGAGGATGACGATAACGTCCGCCATGCCGGAGAAAGCCGTGAAGCCGTGAATGGGGATGAACAGCTGCAGCACGACCAGCGCGGAGAGGCCCACGATGGGTGCGGCCATAAAGACCGTGCCTGACGCGGCGGCGGGGACGATGGTCTCTTTGCCGCAGAGCTTGAAGAAATCATAGAAAGGCTGGAGTACGGGCGGACCGACGCGCTTCTGCATTTTGGCGACGATCTTGCGGTCAATGCCGCACAGCAGCATGCCCGTGATAAAGCAGAACAGGAAGCCGGGGAAAATCAGGACGTAGCCGAGATACTCAAGAGCAGTCAGAACTATATTCAAGTTTCCCACCTCCTTAAAGAACTATCTGAATGAACACTATCGCCAGCGCCAGCGCGACAGCCGCCCACAGTGCATAGTCGTTGACGATGCCGCTGTGCAGCTTGTGCATGAAGCTGAAATAGTGCCGCCAGTTGTGCTTAAAGCCCCAGAAGAGGTCTCCGCCGCCGACCTGCGAGTACACGCTCTCTTCGCCGCCGAAGAAGAGATCATACTTCGGTTCGACAGCTTCGCCGCAGTTCTTGCTTACGCTGTCGTACTTCGAGGAGACGGCGACGATGGTGATCGCAAGCAGGGCGATGCACAGGAGAAGCAGCCACGAAACAGGGCTCCAGTAGCCGACGGGATTGAAGGACACGACGGAGACGACCGGGAGATTGCTGCCCATGACGGAAGCTGCGTAGCCTGTGCCCATCATCGTGTCGATGTACTGCACGGCGCTGAATGCGGCGCGGGTAGCGGGCTCGGTGATATAGCGGGTGACCATGCTCGGGAAGAGGCCGGTCACGATGCACAGCAGAGCGAAAATGCTCATTGCGATTATCATGCTGGGTCTTGCGTCCTTGACGTTCTCATACTTCACCGGCAGCCGCCCGAAGAACACGGACTGGCTGACCTTGACGAAGGATGCGAGAGTGAGGATAGATGTGACGAGCGCGATGACCGTGACGAGCAGGTAGCCGATATTGCCGGTCTCGGCAGCCTTTTCATAGGCGGCCTGATAGATCATCCACTTGGAGGCAAAGCCGTTGAAGGGCGGCAGGCCGCTGATCGAGAGCGCGCCGACAAGGAAGAGACCCGTGGTCCACGGCATCTTCTTTGACAGGCCGCCGAGCTCGTCGAGGTTGGTGGTGCCGGTCTCATAGAGGACTGCGCCCGCGGAAAGGAACAGCAGACCCTTGAAGAACGTGTGGTTCATGGCGTGGTAGAGGCCGGCGGAGAAGCCGAGACCCGTGCACAGGCCGATCGCAGTGAGCACGTAGCCTATCTGGGAGATGCTGTGGAAAGCGAGCAGGCGCTTGAAGTCATGCTGCGCAAGAGCCATCGTAACGCATACGAACATGCTCACGGAGCCGACGAACACCAGCAGGAACTGGAACGAGCCGAGCTCCATGGTCTGGAACAGGAAATAGGTCAGGCGGATTATGCCGTAGATACCGGACTTCGTCAGCACGCCGGAGATGAGCACGGATATGGACGCGGGGGCCGCGCCGTGCGCGTCGGCCGCGAGCGGGTGGAACGGCACGATGAAGGCCTTTGTGGAGAAGCCTATGTACAAAAGCGCGAAGGCCAGCTTCGTGGAGTTATTGATGTTGCCGGGAACGAGCGCGGAGAGCTGGGCGAAGTTGAGCGTGTGAAGCTGCGCGTAGAGCATGATGATGCCGACGAGAATGCAGGTGGAGCCCATGCAGCCCACGACCATATACTTGAACGCGGCCTCAAGCGCGCCGTGCGCCTTGTTGCGGAAGGCCGTCAGCGCGACGGCGGCGAAGGTGAGGATCTCCACCATGATGAACATGTTGAAGATATCGCCCGTGAGCACAAGGCCCATAACGCCGCCAGCGAGCATGAGGAAGAGCGTGTAGTACTGCGGCACATTGTCGTCATGATCCATGTACTGAAGCGAGTACACGCACGAGACGAACACCGCCGCGGAGATAAGAAGCCCGAAGAACAGGCTGAGCGCATCGACCTCAAGCGCGATACCGATGGCATAGCCGCCGGCTATCTCGCGGGAGCCCATCCAGTAGGCAATGATCTCACCCTGCATGAAAACGGGCTTGAAGAGCGCGATCAGGCAGGCAAGGGACACGGACACTGCGAGGAAAGCAATGGTGTTTCTCACGGCTCTCCGGCTGCCGAACATGACGATCAGAAACGCGCCGAGGAACAGCACCATTATTGAGTAGACAGGGAAGTGGTGATAATCGAAAAAGCTCATCCTCTCAGCCTCCTTATCTCTCTGGTGTCAAGAGTGCCGTAGGACTCCTCAAGCTTGATGACCAGAGCCAGAGACATGGCGGTGACGCACGCGCCGATGACGATGCTCGTCAGGGTAAGCGCCTGCGGGATCGGGTCGACAAAGTAGCTTGCGGCGTTCAGCTCGCCCTGAGTGTAGATAGGAGCGGTGCCGCCGGGATTGAAGCCGATGGAGATTATCAGCAGGTTAACGCCGTAGTCGGCGATGCCGAGGCCGATGACCGTCTTGACGAGGTTGTATTTTGTGATAATGGTGTAGAATCCGAGCGCAATGAGGAAGAAGGATGCGATGTAGTTGAAAGTTATCATATCTTGCACCTCATTTCTTGTTGTCCACGTCTTTGCCGGCAAGCAGGCCGAGCATCGACAGGGACAGTACGCCCACGCCGCACAGCACGTTCAGGCCGACGGCCTCATCCATCCACGAAATGGTGCCGGAGGAGATCAGGTCGCCGATGCTGCCGTTGTTATACGCGATATTCTGGCAGAACTGTGCGCCGAACACAACGCCCAGCATTGCAATGGCGATATACAGCGTGACGGCGAGACCCTCCGTCCTGCGCAGGAATTCTATGTTGAGCGCGTTGCAGGTGGCCTCGTAGCCGTGGCCGAGGTACATCAGGATGATGACTGCGGTCATCAGAACGCCGCCCTGAAAGCCGCCGCCGGGGGAGAGATGGCCGTGGAGAATGATATAGAACACGTATACAAGAGTCAGGGGCAGGACCATGTCGCAGCCGCAGCGCTGGATGACGCGCTTTATGATGATGTTGTCATTCTTCATCCTTTGAACCCTCCTCCTTTTTCTCTTTTTTGCCGCTGTAGATGATAACGGTGGTGCCGGCAACGGCGGTTATGAGGATGAACGCCTCGCCCATCGTGTCGTAGCCGCGGAAGTCAAAGACGATGGATGTGACGTCGTTCACGGCGTGGGTCCGGTCGAGATTCTGCTGCACGATGGCTCCGGCCGCGCCGTCGACATTGCTGTCGTTATAGTTGGCGGGATCCTGCTGAAGCTCGTATACCGAGGGGGCGGCCGCCGCGCCGTCATAGGTGCGGGGCATACGCGCCATGGTGATGCTGGCGTAAACGCCCGCGAAGAGGAACACGCCCATTGAGACCCAAGTGAGGAATTTCTTCATTTGTCGTCGCCTCCTCTTATCTTTTTGAGAGTGACGATGAATATGAGCGGGCTGAGCGCCGCACCGACGGCGGCCTCGGATATGGCGACGTCGGGCGCGTGCATCACGAGGAAGGACGCGGCGGCGAAGATGCCCGTTGCGCCCAGCGCGACGACGGAGCTGAGAAGCTTCTTGCAGGAGCTGGCGATGATGGCGCACACGACGACGCCGGAGACCGTGAGAATGTCCAGAACAACAAGCAGGTTATTCATCGAAATCCCTCCTGTAATCGTCGATTTCCATTTTCTTTTCCGGGCGGATACCGGCCTGATACGCGCCCTTTGCAATGGCGTGCGCGCCGACGGGGTTCGTGATTAGTATCAGTGCGACGATGACGCAGACCTTGACGGCGGTGGCGGGAGCGTGCATCACAAAGATGGTGTACAGCAGCGAGCCGAGACCGACGCCTATGACGCCCATTGTGGAAATACAGGTGCTTGCCTGCATGCGGGAGAAAGTATCGGGCATTTTGATGATGCCGATGCTGCCGGCCAGCGCGAAGAACACGCCTGCGGCAAGGAGCACGTCAATGATTATCCTCAGCATGGTAAAGCCACCTCCCCTTGTCAAGATAACGGCCGACAAGCATCGTGTTGATGATGCCGAGCATAGCGCTGATTATTGCGATGTCCAGATAGATGCCTCTTCCGCTGTAAAGTGAGAAGAGCATCATTGCGCAGGATATGCAGATGTCCGTGCCGTCCGCAGCGACCATTCTGTCTGCCGCAGTGGGACCCTTCAGGAGCCTGTAGAGGTTCATAATAGCTATAAGGCCGAAGAAAACGGCAAATATCAGCATGTCTGTCATTCCCATATCCTCCTGAGCCATCTCTCCATCCGGCCCTTGATGATCTCGCCGGCCTCCTCGCCGTCGCAGGTCACGTCGATCCAGTGGATGTAGTAGTAGGTCTGCCCGTCCTCCTCGGTTATCTCCATGGTCATGGTGCCGGGAGTGAGGGTGATGCAGTTTGCAAGCTGCGCCTGCCCGTATGAGCCCTTGATGTCGACCGGGATCTTTACTATCCCGGGGTTGACCGCCTTGCAGCCGCCGTAGCAGCGCTTGGCCATGTCCCAGTTGGCCTTGATGAGCTCCCAGAAGAAGACGAAGAGCGTATAGATAAGGCCGGTGAGGAGCTTGACGGGGTTAAAGAACCAGAACGGTTTTTCGTGGATAAAGAACCGCGCCGAGAACAGAGCCACCGCGAGGCTCACTATCACTCCGGCGGCAAGCTCCTGAACAGAAAAACTCCATGTGAGCAGGATCCAGAAGCCAAAGCAGATGATAAAGGTGCTCAGAACAGAGGAAAACGTTGTTTTCTGCAAGAGAAGATCTCTCCTTTCTTTAGGCGGAAGCGTGCGCCCCCTGCCGTTTATTCAACTTTGAGGCTTTCGACATAGAAATCCCGGCCGCGGGTCATTTTCAGCGCGGTGCTGCGGCAGGCGGGACAGCAGGCGTCGCGCCTGTTTACTTCGCCCTCATAGCCGCAGTCAAGGCAGAGAAACTGCCCCGCCACGGTCTCGACGCTGAGTTCCGCACCGTCCGCCGGGGTTCCGGCGGCGGCGTAGGGAAAGAATTCCCGCAGGCAGTCCGGGATTATCCCGGAGTACTCGCCTATGCTCAGCTTTATCTCAAGCACTTTGCGGAAGCCCTTTTCACGGGCCTCGGAATTTACGATGTCGATGATCCCCTTTGCTATTGCCAACTCGTGCATATTATCTGTCGAGGCAGCTGAAGCACGGGTCTATGCTTGCAATGATGAGTCCCGCGTCCGCGACCGCGTTGCCGCGGAGCATGAAGGGAACGGTGGGGGTGTTCTTGTAGCTTGGAACGTGAATGCTCACGCGGTGGTTGTTGAGAGTACCGTTGCCGACGACCATGTGGCTGAGCTGGCCGCGCGGCGCCTCGTGGCGGGCGACTGCCTGACCCGGCTGGATCTTCAGAAGCTTGTTGCCGAGGTTTATCGGCCCGTCGGGCAGACGGTTGAGCGCCTGCTCCACGATCTTGATGCTCTCGTAGCACTCGAGCGCGCGCACGACGACGCGGGCGAACACGTCGCCGCTGTCGACGGTGGGAACGTCGAAGTCAAAGTCCTCATACGAGGAATAGGGCGCGTCGCGGCGAACGTCGATCTTTACGCCGGAGGCTCTCGCGTGGGGGCCGACGGCGCCCATGCGGACGGCGTCCTCTTTGGGCAGAACGCCGACGCCCTTTGTGCGCAGGGCGATGGTCTTGTCGTTGAGCACGATCTCGACGATCCTGTCGAGCGGAGCCTTGAGCTTTTCGCATCCGGCAAGTATCTCGCGGCGGAGATCGTCGCTGATGTCGCGTCTTGCGCCGCCTATGGTGACCATGGCGTAGTTGACGCGGTTGCCGCTGAGCTTTTCAAGCAGATCCATTATTATCTCACGCTCGTCCCAGATATGCATGAACAGGCTGTCGTGGCCGATGATGTGGCAGGCGATGCCCAGCCACAGGAAGTGGGAGTGGAGCCTTTCAAGCTCTGCGGTGATAACGCGGATATACTCGCCGCGCTTTGGAACGGTGATGCCGTTTATGGCCTCGACCGCCATCGCGTAGGTGAATGCGTGGGAGTGCGAGCAGATGCCGCATACGCGCTCGACGAGCACGAGGGTCTGTATCGCGTTGCGCTCGGTGGCGAGCTTTTCAATGCCGCGGTGGTTGTAGCCGACGAATACCTCGGCTTCCTTGATGATCTCGCCCTCGGTGATGAGGTTTGCGTGGATCGGCTCCTCCAGCGCCGGATGGTACGGGCCGATGGGAACGATATAGCTCATGCGTTCTCTCCCTCCTGCCTGATGTTCTTTGCCACGAGCTCCTTGAGCGGCGTGACCATTATCTGACCCTTACCCTGCATCTCCAGCATGTCCTCGGGCAGGAACAGACGCTTTGAGACGTCCAGCCCCTCAAATTCAATGCCGAAAAGCTCGTTGAGCTCTCTCTCCGGCCACTCTGCCGCCGTGTCGTAGATCGGGGCTATCGAGGGGACCTTCGTCTCGCCTGCAACGTGGTAGGACTCGATCGCGGGATCGACGGCGTAATCATACGAGATGTCCATCTGCCCGTCTTTGTCAATAAAGGCGTGGATCATCACGAGATAGCGGCCGCTCTTCCGCATGCGCTCTGCAATGGGTACGATCTGATCGCGGGTAATATCGATTCTCCTGTACTCCTGCATTCATTTCACCTCTCCTATGGAAAAATTAAATTTACTACTATATATGATCCGGAAATATCCGGAGTATCAACAGATTCTCGGCAGCTGCGCGCCGGTGAGCTTCTGGAGGATGCGCCGCCCGCCGAAGGACGTGTTCATGACGAGCTTGCCGGGGTGATCCTCCGTGACCTTGCCGATTACGGCCGCGTTCCGGCCGGCCTCGGTGCCGCGCATGATCTCTGCCGCGCGTTCCGCGTCCTCCGGGGCGACGACAGCGAGGAGCTTGCCCTCGTTTGCGCAGTACAGCGGGTCGAGGCCAAGCATGCCGCAGGCTGCCTGTACGCCGGGGGAGACAGGTATAAGCTTCTCGTCAAGCTCGATGCCGAGCGCAGTGCCCTCAATAAATTCATTGAGAGTGGTCGCCGCGCCGCCGCGCGTCGGGTCGCGCAGGACGCGCACTTTGACGCCGGAGGCAAGCAGAGTCTCGCACAGTCCGTTCAGCGCCGCACAGTCGGAGCGCAGGCCGCCCTGCATCATGCCGCTGCGCGCGAGCATGACCGCAGTGCCGTGGTCTCCGGCCGTGCCGGAAATGATGACCTTGTCGCCAGGGCGTATGGCTCTGGGCGAGAGCCCGGGAAATTTCAGAAAGCCGATGCCGGCAGTGTTGATGTATATTCCGTCCCCGCGGCCTTTTTCGACGACCTTTGTGTCGCCGGTCACGACGGACACGCCGGCCTCCGCCGCGGCTTTACGTATGGAGGCGATAATGCGCTCCAGCGCGGACAGCTCAAAGCCCTCTTCTATTATAAAAGCACAGCTGAGATATTTCGGCACGCCGCCGCTGACCGCGATGTCGTTCACGGTGCCGCAGACAGAGAGCTTGCCTATGTCTCCGCCGGGGAAGAATACCGGATCGACGACGAAGCTGTCTGTTGAGAATACGAGCCGTTCCGCACCGGGGACAATGGCGCCGTCGCCCAGTTCGTCCAGCGCCGGATTGCCGAACGCCGGAACTATCATGCTCTCTATCAGCCGCGCGGTCTTCTTGCCGCCGCTGCCGTAATCCAGAGTTATTATTTCGTCCATCAGATCACCTGCCCGTATTTATATGCCGCGGCGCATGCGCCCTCCGAAGACACCATGCACGGCCCCACGGGGTCCTCCGGCGTGCAGACCGTCCCGAAGAGCGGGCAGCCCGCGGGCTCCATCCGCCCACATATGACCTCGCCGCAGCGGCAGGCTGTCGGGGCGGAGACGGGGGACACGCTTATGCCGAGCTTCCGCTCCGCGTCGAACCGCGCCAGCTCCTCTTTGAAGCCGAGGCCGCTCGCCTCTATCTCTCCGAGGCCGCGCCATATATCGCGCCGCGGCTCGAAGCACTCTTCTAATATCTTCTGCGCGAGCGGGTTCCCATCCGGGGCTACCGCGCGCCGGTATTCGTTTTCAAGCTCCGGTCTATTGTATGCGATCTGACGCAGAAGTCTGTACACGGCGAGAAGAATATCCTCCGGCTCAAAGCCGGCGATGACCGCAGGCATCTTATACTCGCGCGGCAGAAAGAGAAAACCGCGCTCGCCGATTATCGTCGCAACGTGTCCGGGACAGATAAAGCCCTGCACGTCAAAGCCGCCGGAGGCTATCAGAGTCCGCAGCGCGGGCTCTACCGTCTTGAGCATCGACCAGACGGAGAAATTTTCTACGCCCTCGTCCCTTGCGGTCAGCACTGCCGCGGCCGTGCCGGGGGCTGTCGTTTCAAAGCCAACGCCGAGAAAAACGATCTCTTTGTCCGGCCTGCGCTTTGCAAGCTCCACGGCGTCGACGGGGGAGTATACGATCTCGACCCTCGCGCCCATTGCGCGGCGGCGCTGAAGACTGTCGCCGCGGCGGCTTCCGGGGACGCGGATCATGTCGCCGTAGCTTGCAATGATCACGTCCGGGCGCATGGCAAGCTCCAGCACGGCGTCGATCACCGCCGCCGGGGTCACGCATACCGGACAGCCTGGGCCGCTCAGCAGCTTCACGTTTTCCGGCAGCATCGACCTTATCCCGGATCTTGCGATAGCCATCGTATGCGTGCCGCAGACCTCCATCAGCTTCACGTCGCCCAGCGGCAGCGCGCGTATGGCGGAGAGAAGCTTTTCGCGGAGCTCAGAGGTGTCCGACCGCATCGGCGACCTCCTTCCAGCTCTCCAGATCCTCAAGAGCCTGCCGCTCGCCGAGGCGCTCTATCGCAAAGCCCGCGTGTACTATCACATATTCGCCGGGCTTCGGGTCGCGGATGAAGTCGACGCGCAGCTCACGCCGCATGCCCATCGCCTCACCGACGGCTTTGTTCCCGTCTATCTCGACCAGTTTAAGGGGTATAGCAAGACACATATTACCGTTCCTTCTTCTCAAGCGCCGCCTGCGCGATCATTATCTGACCGAGGGATAGCCCCTCGTCATTTGTCGAGACGCGGCTGTGGTGATATACCTCGAAGCCCTCGTCCCGCAGCCGCTGCGGCAGGCGGTGCATTATATACATATTCTGAAAGCTGCCGCCGGATAGCACGACGCGCTCAAGCCCGGTCTTCTCTCTGGCGTACCGGCACTGCGCCGCTGCCATGTCGATGAGCGTGTTCATGAATTTCGCGGCGATAACGCCGGCGGATAGACCCGCGCCCATGTCCTGCACGATGCCGCGTATCACGGGCCGCCAGTCAAAGCGGAGCGGCTGCCCGGAAAGCTCGTAGCCGTACAGCCCCTCGCACGGCTCAGCCGCGGCTTCGAGCAGCACCGCGCCCTGACCTTCGTAGCTGCACCGCGTCTTTATTCCCAGGAGCGCAGCCACGCCGTCAAAGAGCCGGCCCATGCCGGATGAGAGAGGACAGTTGAGCCCGGAGACGAGTATCCTGCCGAGCATATCCGCATTTTCTATCCCTGACACGCCGCAGCCGGCCTCGCTCAGAAGAGCGTATGCTGCGCGGAAGCTCTCCTTCACGGCCCGGTCGCCGCCTATGAGAGGTATCGGGCGCATGCTGCCGAGTCTTTCAAAGCCCGCATAGCCGCCGGTCAGGCACTCCGCGCCCCAGATCGTGCCGTCCGTACCGAGACCGGTGCCGTCCCATATAAGGCCGATGACTTCACCCGTCAGGGAGTTGTCCGCCATGCAGGCGGCCATGTGCGCGTGGTGGTGCTGAACATATATCAGCGGTATTTTTTCACTCGCGGCGCGCTCCTGCGCATATGCCGTGGACATATAGTCCGGGTGCAGGTCGCAGGCCACGGCGCGCGGCGCTATGTCAAAAAGCCGCTGGAAATGAGCTATCTGCTGCTCATAATTTTCAAGTGTTTCAAGATTTTTCAGGTCGCCTATGTGCTGACTGGAGAAGATGTAGTCCTCCTTGCTCAGACAGAAGCTGGCCTTCTGCTCCGCGCCGCATGCCAGAATACGTGTGCGGCTCTCCTCCACCTTGACCGGAAACGGCACGTAACCTCTGGAGCGCCGAGACGGGTATTCCTTTCCGTCCAGCACCCAGCACAGCGAGTCGTCGCATCGGGTCTGTATATCGCGGTCGTGAAGAAGAAAACCGTCCGCAATGCCGCGCAGCTTTTCAAGCGCCTCGCCGTTGCGGAATATTATCGGCGTATCCGAGAGATTTGCCGAGGTCATTATCAGCATGTCCGTGTCGCGGCCGAACAGCAGATAGTGCAGCGGCGTATACGGCAGCATCACGCCCACATAGCCGTTTTCGCTGATGTGCGCGAGCTCGTCCCGGCTGCGCTTTTTCAGCAGCACGATCGGCCGCCGGAAACCGGTCAGTATCCGTTCCTCCTCCGTGGAGACAAAGCAGATGCGCTTTGCGGCCTCCGCGTCGCGGCACATGACGGCAAAGGGCTTCTCATCGCGCTGCTTGCGGCGGCGCAGCTCCAGCGCGACTGCCGGATCTCCGCAGCCGCAGGCGAGGTGCATCCCGCCAAGCCCTTTCACGGCAATTATCTTCCCGGCCTTCAGGTATTCGCGCGCCGTCTCTATCGCGTCGCCAGGGAGCTCCCGGCCGTCGGCATTGAGAAAAAATACGTGCGGCCCGCAATCGGGGCAGCAGTCCGGCTGCGCATGATAGCGCCGGTTTTCTATGTCGTGGTATTCCCTGTCGCAGTCGGGACACATGGGAAATGAGCCCATGGAGGTCTTGACCCTGTCGTAGGGAACGTCTTTTATTATCGTAAAGCGCGGGCCGCAGTTCGTGCAGTTTATGAACGGATAACGGTAGCGCCTGTCGTTCGGATCGAAAAGCTCACGCAGACAGTCGTCGCATATGCAGATGTCCGGTGAGATGAGCGTGTTGCGGTGCGCTTCCTGCTTGCTGCTGCGTATCTCAAAGCCTTCAAAGCCTTTCAGCGCGGTGGAATACTCCGCCTCGACGCTCTCTATAACGGCAAGCTTCGGAGCTCTTTCCGGCACATCGTGCACAAAGCGCTCAAGCTCCGTACGCTCGCCCTCCAACTCCAGCTCGACGCCGGAGGAGGTGTTCTTTATATACCCGGTGAGACCGTAGCTGCCCACCAGCTTGTGAATGAACGGGCGGAAGCCCACGCCCTGCACGATGCCGTGTATCCTGAGATGTACTCTTTCCAATGGGGCAGCCCTCTATAGTTAGTTATTTGTCAGGCAAACTTATTATAAATGCTTATTACCATTAAAGCAAGTAATTTTTATATTTGGTACGGTGTCATATTTTACGAAATTCCTGCGCGGGGCCGCGCTCTGTTTACCTATTTAAATAATATTATAAAGCCTGTGGAAGCGTGAATCAACAAAAGTAAATTTCTTAACAGACTTTTTACGCAAAACGCCGCAAATAACCAAAAAGCGGACACCTGCGGCGTGTTGTGCAGCATAGCTGTAGACTAAACCCCGGCAGTTTCCTGCCGGGGCTTCGGAGAGAGAAAGAGAAAGCGCTTACTGCTTCTTTATTGTATCGGTTTTCTTGCTGCCGACGAAGGTGTACACGATGAACACCGCCAGCACGCCGAAGGCAATACCGTAGAGGATGCCGGAGTTGACCTTGGTGAAGAAGTCCATGAGCTGACCGGCAAGCACCAGCGCCATGATCGGGGCGACCAGCCACTTGAGGCATACGCGGTAGAAGCCGTCGAAGAATTTGGACTTTTCGCCGGAGTGGATCTCGTCAAGCAGGAAGTCGGGCTTGAGCTCCCAGCCGACCATGAGGGCCATGAGCATTGCGCCGAGGGGCATTGCGATGCCTTCGGACAAGCAGTCCATGAAGTCGAGCCAGCAGTCGTTCCAGGTATCGACGCCGAGAGTCTTCTGGAAGGGGACCCATACGCCGTTTGCGCCGAGGCCGTCAACGGAGACGAGCAGCGCCTCAACAAGAATGGCGAGAGCGACCCAGAGGACGATCTTGGTGCGGTCGTTGGACTTGCCGAGGGCCGCGCGCTTGTCGATGAAGTAGGCGGCGATGACTTCCATCAGGGAGATGGCGGAGGAGACCGCGGCGATTATGACCAGCAGGTAGAAGATGACGCCGAAGAGGGGGCCGGCCGCGCCCATGTTGGAGAAAACGTCCTGAAGGGTGACGAACAGGAGCTTCGGGCCGCCGAGGACGATCTCATTGACGGGGATGCCGCTGTTGATGCCGTTGGCGACAGCCGCGGGAATGACCGCGAGGCCCGCCATCAGGGCGACGATGGTGTCGGAGATAACGATGATGCCGGAGTTCTTGACGATGTTCTCCTTCTTATCGAGGTAGGAGCCGTAGGTGACCATGGCGCCCATCGCAAGAGACAGGGAGAAGAACATCTGGCCGCCGGCAGTGCCGAGGACGGTAATAAAGCTGGGAGCCTCGTCAATGAAGCCGGCCTTGACGGCGTAACCGGGGACGAACATGAACTTGAGACCCTCTATGGCGTTGGGAAGAGTGACGGCGCGGATGATAACGATCAGGAGCATGACAACGAGGGCGGGCATGCCGACCTTGTTGAACTTCTCGATGCCGCCGCCGATGCCGCGCATGACTATGTACATGCAGTAGCCGAGGAACAGCAGCGTGAATATGGCGCAGCCGAACTGGTTGGTGAGCATGGCGCTGAAGGTGTTGGAGCCGGTGATGGCGGCGCCGAAGATATTGCTGAGACCGAAGCCGAGCTCGGCAAGGTTGAGGCACATGTACTGCACGCAGTAGCCGCCGAGGACGGAGTAGAAGCTCATGATGAGGAAGGGGGAGATGATACCCAGCCAGCCGACCCATTTATACTTCTTGGAGACCGCCTTGTACGCGCCGACGACGCCGGTGCCGGTCTTGCGGCCGAGTGCCAGCTCGCTGGACATGATGGTCAGACCGACGATGACGGCCAGAACCAGATAGATGACCAGAAACGCGAAGCCGCCGCTTTTGCCCATTTTGTAGGGGAAGCCCCAGATGTTGCCCAGACCGACAGCCGAGCCGATGGCAGCCATAAGAAATCCGAAATTGCTGCCGAAGGAACTGCGCTTGTTTTCCATTTTCATACCTCACTTTATTTGGTGTTGTGTTAACATCCTATACACAATTATAATCTTCCGCTTGATTTTTTCGTAACTCTATCTTATTATGTATATAATTAGAAATTCTCATGGATAGAAACCGTCATAAAAAAGAGAAATAATTAACAAAGCCTGGTTAAGAAAAAACACTGGATTTGCAGGCTCTCCGGCTGCCGCATGCATTGCCGCACGGGCATTTGAGGCGTCTTTTCCCGGCACGGCGAAGGAGCGGGATCGCAAAGCGCGTTAACAGAACCGTGAAAATTTTTAACGGTATTTTTACGCGGAACGTCCGGCGCAGATATGCCGGAAGCTGTCGGAAATTGCTTTTTGACGGGCAAACAAAACCGACGGCCAGTCCGGCCGCCGGTTTCGGGAGATGTATGACGCAGATAGATTGTTTGTTTTATTTGCCGTCTGCTGACTTCTTTCTGCCGATGAGAGTGTAGATGAAGAATATCACCAGCAGGCCGAAGGCGATGGCGTAGAGTATCTTCGGCTCGACCGGGAAGAAGTCGATCATCTGACCGGCGAACACAAAGGCCATGATCGGGGCGACCAGCCACTTGATGCACACGCGGTAGAAGCCGTCAAAGAACTTGGACGACTCGCCGGAGTGGATCTCGTCGAGTATGTAGTCGGGCTTGAGCTCCCAGCCGACCATGAGGGCCATGAGCATCGCGCCGAGAGGCATTGCAATGCCTTCGGACCAGCAGTCCATGAAGTCGAGCCAGCAGTCGTTCCACGTGCCGACGCCGAGGGTCTTCTGGAAGGGGACCCACACGCCGTTTGCGCCGAGGCCGTCGATCGCAACGAGCAGCGCCTCAATAAGAATGGCGACGGAGACCCAGAGAACGATTTTGGTGCGGTCGTTGGACTTGCCGAGAGCCGCGCGCTTGTCGATGAAGTAGGCGGCGATGACTTCCATCAGGGAGATGGCGG
>URDG01000030.1 GCA_900546515.1 uncultured Eubacteriales bacterium
AAAGAGGATCTGCCCAAAATGTCGGCTCTTCTGCCGAAAACTTATCTGCTGCTGCCGCTCATCGTGCTCGTCGTCATGGTCACGACTAACGTGCGCACCATGCAGACCTCTGCTACCGTCGCCATCTTTGTGGCCATCGCAGTCGGCCTCTTAAACAAGGATAACCGCATAACCTTCGGCAAGATCATCGAAGCTCTCGAAGCCGGCGGCAAGGGCACCATTACCGTCGCCGTGGCCTGCACCATGGCCGGCATCATCGCCGGATGCATCACTGCGACCGGCCTTGCCTCCAAGCTCATCTCCGGCGTCGTATCCATCAGCACGTCGATAAGCTTCGTCAACCCCATTATGATCGCAATGCTGCTCACCATGGTCTGCTGCATCATCCTCGGCATGGGCGTGCCCACGACGGCAAACTACTGCATCATGGCCTCCACCTGCGCTCCCATCCTCATCACCATGGGCGTGCCGAAGATCTGCGCACACTTCTTCGTGTTCTATTTCGGCATCGTGGCCGACATCACGCCTCCCGTGGCTCTGGCCGCTTATGCCGGCTCCGCTATTGCAAAATCCAACCCGATGAAAACCGGCATCAACGCCACAAAGCTCGCTATCGGCGCGTTTATCGTGCCCTATATCTTCTGCATGAATCCGTCTATGCTCTTCATCGACACCACTGCTCTGAGCGTTATCCAGATCATAATCACCTCGCTCGTCGGCATCTTCGGCGTCGCCGCCGCGCTCAACGGCTTCCTTGGCCGCCGCATTTCTCCGGCGCTGCGCGTGGTCATCTGCATAGCGGGTCTGCTGATGATGGATCCGGGTCTCGTGACCGACCTCATAGGCATTGCGCTTTTCGCCGCTGTCGTTCTCTGGCAGTATCTCGGCGGCAGGAAAGCAACCGCAGCCTGATTACTTATACTATTATAATAATAGTTCATCCGCAGCTTTCGCTGCGGATGTTTTTTATGCCGTTATATTCTTTTTTATCTGGCTTATCGCGTTTTTCTCCAGACGCGATACCTGCGCCTGTGATATGCCGACCGCCTTTGCGACCTCCATCTGCGTGCGCCCGTCGTAAAAACGCAGGGCGAGTATGCGCTTTTCGCGTCTGGTCAGGCGGCGCATCGCCTCCTCCAGCGCTATCTGCTCCAGCCACTGCTCGTCGGTATTCTTCGTGTCTCCTATCTGATCCATGACCGTGGCGCTCTCCCCTACGTCAGAAAATATGGGTTCATAGAGCGACACCGGGTCGCAGATCGCCTCCATGGCAAATACAACATCCTGCCGCGGGAGGCCGAGCTCCTTTGCTATCGTCTCCACGTCCGGTTCACGGCCATTGTCGTTGGTGAGCTTCTCCTTTGCCTGCAGCACCTTGTAGGCCGTGTCACGCATGGAACGCGACACACGTATGGCGCTGTGGTCTCGCAGGAAGCGTCTCAGCTCCCCTGCTATCATCGGCACTCCATAGGTCGAAAACTGGACATTCTGGTTGAGGTCAAAGCAGTCTATCGCCTTTATGAGGCCGATACAGCCCACCTGAAAGAGGTCGTCCATGCTCTCGCCCCGGTTTGCAAACTTCTGCACCACGCTCAGCACCAGCCGGAGGTTGCCGGAGATCAGCTTTTCGCGCGCCGCCTCGTCTCCCGCCTGAGCCTTTTCAAGCAGCTGCCGCGTCTCATCGCCTTTGAGCACGGGCAGCTTCGCCGTGTTCACACCGCAGATTTCAACTTTACCCTGCATCGTCTCTCTCCTATCCGCTCCGTTGAGAGCCTTACTATTATTTCCCGGCATGGGAAATTTCATGCAGAGTGCTGATTGCATGTACAGCGGGGATAGTATATAATGTGGAGACCCAAGCTTCAAGCTTATATAAGGATGTGATATACATGAAGATAACCACCCGCAAGCTCGCCGTATCTGCGCTCCTGCTGGCTCTGGATGTGCTTTTTGTGCGCGTGCTTGCTCTCAATACCCCTATAATGAAGATCGGCCTCGGCTTTGCGGCCATCGCTTTCTGCGCCATGGCCTACGGCCCGGCGTGGACCGCGCTTATCGCCGCGCTGGGCGATCTCCTTGGCAGCGTGCTGTTTCCGACCGGCGCATACTTTCCCGGCTTCACGCTTACCGCGGCGCTGACTGGACTTATTTTCGGTCTTGCCCTCTACAAGCGTCCCGCCGGCTTTCTGACAGCCCTGCTCGCCGCGGCGTCAAACTGCATACTTGTGTCGTTTCTCGCCAACACCGCGCTCATTTCATATATCTCCGGGACTCCTTACGGCACTCTGCTCGCCGCGCGCGCGATCCAGCTCGCCGTGATGCTGCCTGTGCAGTGCCTCGTGGTATTTCTTCTCGGCAAGGCTAAGCCGGTGCAGGATATTCTGCAAAAAACCGTTGAAAACACTTGACATTTCCGGTCAAATGTTGTATATTATCTGAGCGCTCCGAAGACAGCAGGTGGTTTTACCGTAATTCCTGCCGAGGACATCAACAATATTTTGATTGTTTTTGTGCCTTCGCGTCTTTTGATGCGGAGGTTTTCTTTATGAGCGTGACCATCGTTACGGAGGTGAAAATCACACATGCCAAACGCAAAGGTTCTTAGCGAAAAGCAGGCAATAGTCGAAGCACTGGCCGAGCGTATCAAGAATGCAAGCGCAGGCGTCCTCGTCGATTACAAGGGCATTACCGTCAGTGAGGATACCGCACTTCGCACCGAGCTGCGCAAGGAAGGCGTCGAGTACACTGTTGTCAAGAACACCCTGACCAGAAAGGCTCTGGACAAGCTGGGGATGAACGATCTCGATCACGTCCTCAACGGCACCACCTCTCTGGCAACCGCCGAGAATGATCCCATCGCTCCTTTCCGTATCCTCAACGACTACAGCAAGAAGCTCAACGAGCGTTTCAACATCAAGGCCGCCTTCATGGAGGGCAAGGTCCTGACTGACGCCGAAGTCGAGGAAATGGCAGCTCTTCCTTCCAAGGATGCGCTGTATGCAAAGGTTCTGGGCACCATGATCGCTCCCATTACCGGCCTGGCCGTATGTCTCGGTCAGATACTCGAGCAGAAGGGCGGCTCCATCGAGGCTCCCGCTGCCGAAGAAGCTGCTGAGTAAGCAGTCCACAAAAGAATTTATTGGAGGAAATAATAATGAGCGAAAAAATCACCGCCATGATCGAAGAGATCAAGGGTCTTTCTGTTCTTGAGCTCGCAGAGCTCGTTCACGCACTTGAGGATACCTTCGGTGTCTCCGCAGCAGCAGTCGCAGCTCCCGCAGCTGGTGGCGCAGCCGCAGCAGCAGTCGAAGAGAAGACCGAGTTTGACGTTGTCATGACCGACTTCGGCGCAGAGAAGATCAAGGTCATCAAGGAAGTCCGCGGCATCACCGGTCTCGGCCTTGCTGATGCAAAGGCTCTCGTTGAGGCCATCCCTGCCAAGATCAAGGAAGCAGTCTCCAAGGAAGATGCAGAGGCTATCAAGGCTCAGCTCGAGGCTGTCGGCGCAAAGGTCGAGCTCAAGTAATTTCGAGTTCAAAATTGCATATGAAAAAGGGCTGCAGCTGTTCGCTGCAGCCTTTGTTTGTTAGGAAGTCCTTGCAGAATTTTTTTTGCAGGTAAAGAAAACCGGGGCAGCTGTTTTCAGCCGTCCCGGTTTTCTTCGTTTACCGCCTGCCTTATCACCGCGCTTCAGCTTTGTAATCCGGACATGCGTCTTCCGCCGTGGATTGAGATGAAAGCGAGCGCCGCGCCGAGGGCAGAGACAAGCGCCCATACGCTATAGACTGCGCCCCAGCCGCAGCTATCGCTCAACGCCCCGGCAGCAGTGCCGGCAAGTGCGGAGCCAAGATAAATAAAGCAGTCGACCAGGCCTGCGACAAGGCCGACGCGTCCGGCGCGCTCATACTCCATAGGGACAAGAGTGTTTATCATTGGGTTGATGCCGTAGCAGCATGCGCAGCACAGTCCGAGCAGAAACGCGCACGCAACAGGCGCGGAGATAAACCTGAGCAGAAAGGACATGAGCGCACTGACAAGCAGAAGAATACCGACCGCGCCGCGAGCATTGCCGCAGAGCAGGCGGTAACACCGGCGCACAAGCACGATGCCTAAGATATTCAGCGGTGGGATGATGAGCGAAAGGAGCGTAGAGCTGAGCGAGAGACCGCTGCTACCGGCGCTTAAAACGGTCGGTGCCCAGGTGACGACGCCGTCGCGCACAAAGCCGTTGCAGATGCAGCAAAGCAGCAGAGCCGCAAGTCCCGTACCGCTTACGAGCTTCCCGAGTGGCATCGGCGCCGGTGGCACAGCGGGTGCTTTGTTACCGGCCACGGAGGCCGGTTCGCAGCGCAGAACGGCAAAGACGATAACTCCGGCAATGGCCATTATAAAGGCAGGGATCAGGAAAGAGTACCGCCAGCTCAGGACAGAGGCAAGAGTACCGGATATTGCCCAGGCAATAAAATGTCCGAAGATCACAGTGATGGAGAGCACAAATGATGCACGGTCGCGCGCATGGCCGCTGAAGCGTTCGGCGACAAGCTTCACGATCGGCGTCCAGAGCATGGACTGCGCCGCACCGTTCAGCCCCCAGAGGGCAAGCAGCAAGGCGAAGGACGAGTTCAGACCGAAAAGCGCGTTGCACACAGCGGATGCGGCAAGTCCGGCAGCAATACTGAGTCTGACATTTATCTTATCGGCGAGCAGACCGTTAATAATCTGCCCCGCGGCGTAGACAAGCGCGAACACCGTCTGAAACAGTCCCGCCTGCACATCCGATATTGCGATACTGCTGCGCAGACCCGGGAGCGCCGCTGAGAGATTCAGGCGTCCGGTATAGGCCGATGCGTAAGCGAAGAAACACAGCAGCAGCGTTGAACGCTGGAATGATGAAAATTTCTCTCTCATATTTCAAAAACGGTCAATGATGTGGACGTTAAGATGGTTGTACGGAATATCGATTCCGTACTTTGCGAAGCTCTCGCGCAGGGCTTCGTTGAGGTGATTACGCGCGTCCCAGTAATCCGCAACCGACGTCCAGCATCGGACGGTGTATTCGATTGCGCTGTCACCGTAGGCGGTAAGTAGAACTTCGGGCTCGGGCTCCTCCAATATGCCGTCGGTTGCGGACACGGTATCCAGGCATGCCAATCTTACAGTTTCGGTCGGGGCGTCATACGAAGCACCGATAGTCAGGACGATGCGCCGCCTGCCAAGCGCAGTATAGTTTGTGATCTTTGATGCGGAGAGACTGCGGTTCGGCAGGAGGATGATCTGCCCGTCGGCAGTCTCGATCCGCGTGTGGTTAAGGGAAATATCCCGAACGGTGCCGATAGTGCCGTCAGACTCAATAACATCGCCGATTGAAAATGGATGGGTCGAGAGAATGACGAGCCCGCCCGCGACGTTGCTCATTATATCCTGCGTGGCGAGGGTCAGACCCAGAGTGAGCACGGAGGCAATTGCCGTGATAGACGAGGTGTTCAGGCCGAGAGCACCTGCGGTGATGATCACGGTGAGCAGGTACAGCAGCGCTTTTATGATGTTCACCGTTATCCTTCTCAGCCGCTCGTTCGGCTGCTTTATGCGTCCCATGAGCTTTTCGGCCGCGCGCATGATGAGGCGCATCGCAAGCAGACACACGAGCAGCGTGATGACAGCGGAAAGGATACGCTCAAGACTATAGCCGCCGAATGACAGCGCAAATACTTTTGAAATGCTTTCCATACTGGGCCTCCGAAAGATGAGTTGAATTATTTTATCACGAAGCGCCACCGGTATCAAGTCATAGGCTCTTTCGCGGCCGTATAAAAAAAGGGACGGAAAATTCCGTCCCTTTTTGCTTATTTATTCTTTATTTCTTTGTCTTATTGTACTCCCGGATGCATCTCGGGGTGAGCATCTGATGCGGCGGGCAGATGGTGCTGGGATTCTGGTAAGCGGCCTGAGTAAAGGCCATCATGTAGTTTCTCAGGTCATCCATCGGTACGATCTCATCGACCATGCCGAGCTTTGCCGCAAACTTCGGGCGGGATTTGACATGGTAGGCGTTGATAAGCTCGTTCATATTCTCGATGATGTCATCAAGCGGCTGTCCTGCCTTGCTGGCCTTGACGAGCTGGCGGACATACATGGCCGCCGCCGCGGTCTCTCCGTGCATGACATAGTACTCGCTGGTGGGCGCCGCAAGGCTGAAGGGGTTGTTCTTTTCGCACTGAGGGCCGCCGAGGACATAGTGCGCCGCCGCGCTGCCCTTGCGCAGAGTCACCTCGAGGAACGGCGTAGCGCCGTTCTGGATAGAGTAGATCAGAGACTGTCCGAGACCCAGAAGCTCCGCCTGCTCGGCAATATCATCGACGTCAATGCCGCTGCTGTCCTGAAGCCAGATCATCGGGATCCTGTCTCTTTCGCAGAGCGTCACGAATTCGCTCATTTTGATGAGGCCCTGACGGTAGAGCTTGCCGCCGATGCCGACCGCGTTTGCGCCGCGGTACTCGGGGTAGTTCATAAAGAGTCCCTGCTTATTGGCGACAATGCCGACGAGCAGACCGTCCATGCGTGCAAGACCGCATACGACCTCCGGGCCATAGTCAGGCTTGTACTCGTCAAACTGGCTCGCGTCGGTGAGACGGGAGATGACCTGATATATATCGTAGGTGCGCTTGGGGTTCATGGGAATGATGCTGTAGAGATCCTCTGCGGGGTATGCGGGCTCCATCGGAGGCGCAACGCGGAAGAACTCGAGATCAAAGCCGGGGATGTAGCTCATGTACTTGCGCAGAGTATCGGCGACAGCTACATCGTCATCGCAAACCTCTCTGAAGAAGCCCGTGACCTCGTGATGCGTCTTTACTCCGCCGGGTGCAGGAGCCTTGCCGCCCGTCTGGGCGTTTATGAGTGCTCTGGCGCTCTCCTCATCGACAAATCCCTTGGGATTCATGCCGGAGAGGATGCCTGCGCCGCCGACGGCCATGTTGGCGTCCTTCTGAGCGACGAGCACCGCGGGGCTTATGGAGTGGTATCCGCCGCCTGCGGGGTTCGTGCCGAAAATACCGACCAGAACCGGAATACCGAGCTGTGCAAGCTCTGCATTGCGGTAGAACGAGGCGCCGCCGCCGCGGCGTCCGGGGAACAAAAGCTCCTGCTGGTCGAGCTCAACGCCGGAGCAGTTGAGCAGATATATAAGCGGGATGCGCAGGATCTTGGCGGTGTCCGCAGCCTTCAGCAGGTTCTCCGCCTGTCCGGGCACCCATGCGCCCGCTCTCTTCTTATTGTCGGATGCCACTACGACAGCCCATTTTCCCCCAACACGGCCAATACCCTTCACCACGCTGGTAGAACCGTTTTCATTATCGTTGGGGTTATAGAGACTGTTGAGCGGGCACCATGTGCCGTCGTCGACAAGCGCTTCTATGCGCTGCATCGCAGTAAGCTGGCCCTTCTCGTTGAGCGATTCGTCGCTGCGGCCAGCGGCCAGTGCGTCGGCTATAAGCTGCTTGATCTCTTCCTCGACCTTGACTATCGCATCTCTGTTCTCGTCGTTCTCGCTGAGGAGGGGCTTGCCGACGGTGGGCATATCCTGAAAATACCTGGGCATGGAATAACCGTATGTGCTCATTTTATTCTCCAATCTTTTATGTGTAAAATTGAACGTTTATATCAGATAATACCCTTTTCCTTGTACTCTCTGAGCGTCTCTTCGGACAGGCCGCCGAGCTCGCCGTATACGGAAACGTTGTCCTCGCCGAGTGTGGGTGCAGGCTTTGTGACATGGGGCTTCGTCTCCATGAGCTTGATAGCGTCGCCGTTTACGTGCATATCGCCGATGACCGGGTGGTGAACTATCGGGAACATCTCACGATCCTTGACTATGTGCTCATCCTTGACGATCTGGCT
Organism: uncultured Eubacteriales bacterium; assembly: GCA_900546515.1. Classification (GTDB taxonomy): domain Bacteria; phylum Bacillota; class Clostridia; order Oscillospirales; family Oscillospiraceae; genus Limivicinus. Next base: position 7,897 of record URDG01000030.1, read on the forward strand.
GACGTCGTAGACAGGGCCGGAGGGCACGCCGTTGGCAAGGCAGCTGTCGACTATCTCGGTAACGGTGAAGTCCTTCGCCCACTCCTCTATATCTGCCTTGAGGTCTTCAAAATGCGCAACTCTCGTCACGTTGTCGATATAGCGCGGATCGGAGATCCACTCCGGCTTCTTGGCCACATCGTTCGCCAGCTTCTCGAAGAGATGCTGATTGCCGCAGGCAATAATAACGAGTCCGTCCTTCGCCTTGTACGCATTGTACGGCGCGGTCGCGGGGTTGGCGTTGCCGGCGCGCTCAGGCACCACGCCGGAATACCAGTATCTTGTGAACACGTTCTCGAGGCTGACGACGACCGCATCGACAAGCGCCACGTCGACTCTCTGTCCGTGACCGATGATCGTGCGGGCATGGAGCGCTGCGAGTATGCCGATAGTGAGGTTGAGACCGCCGAGAATATCGCCCATGGCATTACCGGCCTTGACGGGGCCGCTCTCGTGCGTGCCGGTCACGCTCATGAGGCCGCCCATCGCCTGGCCGAGGATGTCATAGCCGGGGCGCTGAGAATATCTGCCGTAGCAGCCATAGCCGGAGACTGCGGCGTAGATGATCTGGTCGTTGACCTCCTTGAGCACATCGTAGCCGAGGCCGAGCCTGTCCATGACGCCGGGACGGTAGTTTTCAACAACCACGTCCGCTTTCTTCACCATTTCAAGGAACAGCGCCTTGCCCTCGGGAGCCTTGAGGTTGAGCGTGACGCCCTCTTTGCTGCGGTTATGCATAGCAAAATATGCGCTCTCACCGTTGACATAGGGGCCGTAAGCGCGGCTGTCATCGCCGCCCTTGGGATTTTCTATCTTTATTATGCGCGCACCCATATCGCCGAGCATTGACGTGCAGAACGGGCCTGCAACGACTCTCGTCAGGTCAAGGATGACTATATCTTCCAATGCGCCATGCATGTTTTCCATAATATATCTCCTTTATTACTGAAGCAATACAAATATATTTGCTGCACGTTCAGCGAGGGAGGAATAATATATCTGTTCCTGCCTCGCTGTATGATCTTATTATCAGCCGCCGAAGGTCAGCATGAAGAAGCCGGCCGCGACAGCGGAACCGATGACGCCTGCCACGTTGGGGCCCATTGCGTGCATCAGCAGGAAGTTATGAGGATCAGACTCGGAGCCGACCTTCTGCGAGACGCGCGCCGCCATAGGAACGGCGGAGACGCCGGCAGAGCCGATCAGCGGGTTAATCTTGCCGTGGGTTATCACGCACAGAAGCTTGCCGAGCAGCACGCCGCCGACCGTGGAGAATGAAAACGCCACAAGGCCGAGCACGACGATCGCAAGGGTCTGCACCTGAATGAACGCTTCGCCGTCCGCCGTTGCGCCGACGGAGAGGCCGATCATGATGGTGACAATATTGCACAGGGCGTTCTGCGCGGTATCGCTCAGGCGGTCGACCACGCCGGACTCCTTGAACAGGTTGCCGAGCATCAGCATGCCGAGCAGGGGCGCGACATCCGGCAGGATGAGTGAGCAGAAGATGGAGACGAATATCGGGAACACGATCTTCTCTTTCTTGCTCACCGGGCGCAGCTGCTTCATTCTGATCTTGCGCTCCTTCTCAGTGGTCAGGAGCTTCATGATCGGGGGCTGAATGAGCGGAATGAGCGCCATGTAGGAATACGCCGCGATAGCAATGGAAGCGACGAGGTTCGGTGCAAGATTATTTGCGACATAGATCGCAGTCGGGCCGTCTGCGCCGCCGATAATGCCGATGGCTGCCGCCTGTTCAGGCGTGAAGAGGCCGCTGGCATTTGCTATGGTGAATGCGATGTATATGCCGAACTGTGCCGCCGCGCCGAGCAGCAGGCTTATCGGGTTTGCTATCAGCGGGCCGAAGTCGGTCATTGCGCCGATGCACATGAATATAAGGCAGGGGAAAAGACTGCTCTTTACGCCGCTGTAGATTATTCTGATGATACCGGACTCGTACCATGCGCCGCCGTTGACCGTTGCGTCATACATAAGCCCCGCCTCGGGCAGGTTTGCCAGAAGCATGCCGAAAGCTATGGGCAGCAGCAGAAGCGGCTCAAATTTCTTTTCAATGGCAAGGTACAGCAGAACGCAGGACACGATCAGCATGACGATCTCGCGCCATGTCAGAGCCGCGAATCCCGATTCAGCAAGCAGCTTGCTGAAAGCTTCAATGATTCCCATTTGCTGACCTCATTCTCAAAGCACGACAAGAACCGCGCCGCTGTCTACCATATCGCCCTTCTTGACGTTCACCGCAGACACGGTGCCGGCTACCTCTGTCTTGACCTCGATCTCCATTTTCATGGCCTCAAGGGTGACAACGACCTGACCGTCAGCGACTGTGTCGCCGGGCTTGACGCGCACATCAAGGATGCTGCCGGGCATGGGGCTGACGACAGCGCTGCCGTTTGCAGCGGGAGCCGGAGCGGCTTTGGGCGCAGGCGCAGGTGCGGGGGCTGCTGCCGGGGCCGGAGCGGCCGGGGCCGCCTGTACGGGTGCTGCCGCCGGGGCTGCTGCATGGCCGATGCTGCGGCCGGTAGAGGCGCGCTCTATCTCAACTTCATAGGTCTTTCCGTTTACGATCGCCGTGTATTTCATAGTTTTTATCCTCGTCTTTCAGCTTTCTATAGTTTATTGATCGTTGTTGTCTTCCACGCTTTTTACGGATGTTATGATGAGTTTGTCCACGGGGATCCCCGTCTCGATGCTCAGCGCGCCCTGCAAAACCGCGACTATATCGCCTATATCTTCTTCGGCGGGTGCCGGAGCGGCCGGTGCCGCGGCAGGTACAGTCTGGGGAGCGGGCGTGCTCTGTGTGCCCGTAAGCTTACCGACTATCTTTGCTATGACAATAGTCGCCAGCGCAAGTATGACCAGCACCGAGAACACAACAGTCAGTCCCGTCAGAGATGTAAGCAGGCTCTCACCGAAGGACATTGCTTCCGTCATTAAATTCATCTCTCTTTCGATTTGTCGATTTCCTGTATCACACACATCGGCATACAGGATGCCGTTTTGTGCTGATACGACCAGTCAGTCAGTTTTTGCATGTACAGAATACATTAAGTTTTGCTTATATGTAAAATTAAAAAAATATCATAATTTATAAGCCGAAGCTTATATATGCCTATTTTTTAACAATTTCCCAGGTTTCTTTACATCCTGTTCACGCTTCGGATTTTATATATAAACCACGCGCCCCGGACTAAATCATAATGTCCGGGGCGCGTGGTTTTCGTGCGTCACATCTGTGTTCTGTCTGCAAAGCTGATAAGCTTCTGCTTTGCCCAATCTATGAACAGCAGTGCTTTTTCTTCATTTTCCTTAAGATAAGACACATACATGTTTTTAACGAAAATATCTTCTTCAACCTGTATGAGCCTTCTGTTCATCGGTATATAGTCAAACTGTGCCTGCAAGGTCGTAATAAAATACAGAAAGTCGAAATCCTTTTGCAGTTTCTTTATAATTTCGTAATTTACCCTTTGCACAACATCCATTCGGACGCCCTTGCTCTTTGCCAGCGCGTCCAGCTCGTCCGAGAACTCGCCATGCTTGCTCAGTCGGAAGAACTTCTGCCCTGACAGTTCCTCAAGGCTGAGAGTCTTGCGCGATGCAAGAGGATTGTTGAACGGCACCGATACCATAAGCTTATTGCTGAAAAAGTTTGTACTGATAACGTTTCCGTTCTTTTTATCCTCACATTTCAGACTTGAAATTGCAATATCATAGATCTCGTTCTGCAAAAAGTGAGGTATCATCTTCTCCTCGACTTCATTGATCGTAATCGGAATGTTGGGATTATCCGCACTGAACGCCGGGAGAACATAGTCAGGAATATAGGCCGAGGAATAGCAAAAGTGCAATGCCTCGCTCTCCTGCCGCGGGGCTCTGAATTTCTCCAGCAGCGCATCATAGTCGGCCAGCGTGCGTTTGGCAAAGTTGTAAAAATCCTTGCCGCTCTGGTTGAGATATATGTTTCTGCCTTTCCGGTCAAATAACGGCGTACCAAGTTCTGATTCAACGTTTTTCAATACCATGCTGAGCGCCGGCTGGGTGACAAAAAGCGCCTTCGATGCCGATGTTATATTTTCATATTCTGCCAGAACACAGAACTGACGTAATTGTTGAATGGTCATAAGCGTCTCCGATCAATAAGCTTTTTGTTATTAATTCCTGTTAATTAATTATTTTACTTATTGGCCTGTCAATATTATAACTAGAGCAAGCCAGTCAGAACAAATGATTCTATTTAATATTCACGGGAAGAGGTGAAAAAGTCAAGACCTTTTTTGAAAATTATTTAACAAAATTTTTATTCAAAGCGTTATAATCTTAACGTTGTGTCTCCGTGTGAGTCTGGCGGTTAAGATTGTAAACCCCCTGCAACACGTAAAACATTGCATTCGTATGCATTGTATAAAAGAGAAAAGGAGAACTTTTAACATGACACCGCAGATCATCACAACACTCGTCATTATCGCCGCAATGTTCGCGCTGATGCTCCTCAACAAATTCCCGCTCGCAGTTACTATGACCCTAACAGGCGTGGCCCTGTGGCTTACCGGCATTGTTGAGCCTGCAAAGCTCTATTCCAACTTCGGTGGATCGACCATCATTTTCCTTATTGGTATGTCCATTGAAGTCTACGCACTTGAAGTTACCGGTCTGGTCGACATGGCTGCCTCCAAGATTTTCAGAGGCAAAGTTGTTGAAAAGGAACGCGTCGCTGTCTTCGTGACATGCATGTTCGCCGGCATTGTTACCGGCTTTATCTCCAACACCGCTCTTGTCGTCCTCATGATCCCCGTTCTCGCCGGTGCAGCCGTCAAGTCCTGCGGCAAGCTTCACCCCAAGTACCTGCTGATGGGCGTCGCGGTTGAAGCGACCGTCGGCGAATCCATCTCTCTTATCGGCGGCGCCCCCAACCTCGCCGCTCAGGGTGCTCTGGAGGCTGCCGGTGTTGAGACCATGGGCTTCTTCTCCGCCGCTCCTCTCACGCTCGTTCTTGTTGTAATTACCGCTTTCTACTTTGCCACTATCGGCTACAACATACTCGTCAAGACCTGTGACTTTGACGATCCTCTGGTCACCAATCAGCTTGACGCTCCCAAAGAAGCGGTCACCGCTCCTCTGTGGAAGCAGCTCGTCGCAATCGGTGTTCTCGTCGGTTCTATTATTTGCTTCATTATCAAGCTCGCCGACAATCAGGTCATCACTTTCATCGGCTGCATAATTCTCTGGATCACCGGTACCGTTCCCGTTGTTCCGTCCCTCAAGAACGTTGACTGGAACACCATGTGGAATCTGAACTTCTGCCTTGTTGTCGCTAGTGCTGTCAATTCCTCCGGCACCGGCACCTGGGTCGCAAACGGCATTCTCAACATTCTCGGCGACAATGCCAACTACACCACCATTATCCTCTGCGTTGCAGCTATCGGCGGTATCCTCACCCAGTTCATGTCCAACACTGCGACCAACGCAATGTTCACTCCTATCTGCATTTCCCTCGCACAGGGCATTGGCGTAAGCCCGCTCGCAATAGTCATCCCGGCACTTGTCATGGTCAACAATGCAGTCATTTCCCCCATCGGCAGCCCCTGCATGACCGTCTCTCTCGCCGGCGGCTACCGTCCGAAGGATTACCTCCTTGTCGGCCTGCCTCTGCTCGTTATCCTTATCCCGTTCACTGTGCTCGCTTCCCTGCTGTTCTACGCAGTGTAAGCTCCGGCACCATATAGAAAAACAAATATCTCTCAGATCGCTCATCCGGTCTGAGAGATATGGCGTATCGAGAGTTTTTTGTTAATAAAATATCACCGCTGCGCCGTTACAAACATGTAAAATTGCTAAATTGGAGAATTAATTATGCTCATCAAGTTTACTGAAGAACAAGCCATGATCCGCGACATGGTAAGGGACTTCACGAAAAATGAAGTAGCCCCGCGCGACAAGTGGATGGACGAGAACGGCTTTGACTGGGGCGTATACAACAAGCTCTGCGAAACCGGCCTTGTCGGCGTACACTTCCCCGAAGAATACGGCGGAGCAGGCTGCGACGCTGTTACCAGCACTATAGTCATCCACGAGCTTGCCAAGGGCAGCGCAAGCATCGCCCTCGCACTCGACATAAGCTGGGTTGCATCCGACATGATACTGCACAACGGCACTCCCGAGCAGAAGGCAAAGTACCTCCCGCTCGCCGCTGCCGGCAAGATATTTGCATTCGGCCTCACCGAAGCCAGCGCCGGTTCCGATGCTGCACGCATACAGACTACCGCTGTAAAGGCTGAGGACGGAAGCTGGATCCTCAACGGCGGCAAATCATGGATCACAAACTCCGGCATTGCAGACTACTACATCATCATGGCGATCACCGACCGCAGCAAAGGCGCAAAGGGAATTTCAGCCTTCATCATGCCCAAGGAAGCCGAGGGACTTATTATCGGCAAGCACGAGGACAAAATGGGTATGCGCGGCACAAGCACCTGCGAGCTGTCCTTTGACAACATGCGCCTCCCCGCAGACGCGCTCCTCTCCTCCGAGGGTATGGGCTTCAAGATCGCAATGCAGGGTCTCGACGGCGGACGCATCAGCGTTGCCGCAATTTCCTGCGGCCTTGCCGAGCATGCCTTTGAAGTCGCCAAAGCATATGCCAACGAACGCATTACTTTCGGCAAGCCCATCGCAAAGCATCAGGCCATACAGTTCAAGTTTGCCGACATGGCCACGGAGCTTTCCGCAATGCAGATGATGACTTACAACGCCGCTGAGATCAAGGCAGCCGGTAAGCGTCACACCCTTGAAGCCGCAGAGGCCAAGCTTTTCTGCGCCCCCCGCTGCACCCAGATCTGCCTTGAGGCGCTTCAGGTGCTCGGCGGCAACGGCTACAGCAAAGAATTCCACGTTGAGCGCTTTGTCAGAGATGCAAAGCTTCTTGAGATCGGCGAAGGCACCAGCGAGATTCTTCGTATGGTCGTCGGCGGCAATGTTCTCGGCAAGTAAGACTGTTCTATATTTTGGAGATTTGATATGAAAATACTCGTATTTGTAAAGCAGGTTCCGGACACAGACGACGTCAAGCTTGATCCGAAAACCGGCAACCTTCAGCGTGAGGGCGTCAAAAGCATCCTCAATCCCCTTGATGCAAATTCCATTGAGTGCGCTTTGCAGCTCAAAGAGAAGTTTGGCGGCACTGTCGCCGCCGTGACCATGGGTCCTCCTCAGGCAGAGGACGTGCTGAAAAAAGCGCTCGCACTCGGCTGCGACGAAGCTTATCTGCTGTCTGACCGTGCTTTCGGCGGCGCAGACACGCTTGCAACCTCCTATACTCTGGCCAAGGCCGCAGAGAAGATCGGTAATTACGATCTTCTGCTCTTCGGCAAGCATGCGACCGACGGCGACACCGCCCAGACCGGTCCCGCAACCGCGGCTTTTCTCGGCCTGCCCCAGATCACCCTCGCATCCACTCTCTCCGTTGAAGACGGCTGGGTCATCTGCGACCGCGTTCTTGAAAGCACCGTTGAGCATGTACGTGCAAAGCTGCCTGCTGTCGTCACCGTGTGCGACGGTATAAACACTCCGCGTTATCCCACTCCCAAAAACATCATGAAGTGCCTGAAAAAGCCCCGCTTTGTCTGGAATGCTGCCGATCTTGATGCCGACACCTCCATGACCGGTGTAAAGGGTTCACCCTCATCCACCAAGAAGGTATTTGAACCCGAGAAGCGTGCGCTCTCTACCACATACTTTGACGGCACCGCCAACGAGATCGCAGTTAAGTTCGTCAATATGCTCGAGAGCGAGCACGTACTCTGAGGAGGCATTGAAATGACTAAAGAAAACTACAAAGGTATATGGATATTTGCAGAGCAGCAGAATGGCGTCATAAACCCCGTGACTTTTGAGCTGCTCGCCAAGGCGCAGGAGCTGAAGGCTCACAACGGCGAAGAGATAACAGCCGTTCTTCTCGGATACGGTGTCGCTTCCCTCGCCGACGCTCTTATTGCCCGCGGTGCCGATCAGGTCATTGTGTGCGAGCATGAGAATCTTGCTTCCTACAGCGCACGTCCCTATCAGCAGGCTCTCACTCAGCTTGCCGGGAAATATCTCCCCTCTATCATTCTCTACGGCGCAACTCCTCTTGGCCGTGATCTCGCTCCCCGCATGATGGTCTCCCTCAAGACCGGTCTTACTGCCGACGCAATAGACCTCGGCTATGACGAGGACGGAGTCTTTTACCAGACCACTCCCGCATACGGCGGAAAGATACTTGCGCACATAGTTATTCTCGAGAAGCGTCCGCAGATGGCGACGGTTCGTCCCATGATGTTCACCCCGCTGGAGGCCGATCCTTCCAGAGTCGGCAAGGTCATCACCGAGTCTGTTGCCGTTGACCGTGAGGACAGCTATGAAGTTCTCTCCACCGAAAAGAAAGACAGCGCCGGAGCCGCCATTGATCAGGCCTCACTTCTTGTAAGCGGCGGACGTGGCATCAAGTCCGAAGCGGACTTTGGCATGCTTGGCGAGCTGGCAGAGCTCCTCGGCGGTCAGGTCGCCGCATCCCGTCCCCCCGTGGATATGGGCTGGCTGCCGCACGAGCAGCAGATTGGTCAGTCCGGTACTGCCGTCAAGCCTGACCATATCATTAATGTCGGTATTTCCGGTTCCGTACAGTACGAAGTCGGCATGCAGAACTCCGGCTGCATCATCAGCATAAACCACAACCCCGAAGCTCCCATTTTCGGTATTTCCAACTACGGCGTTGTCGGTGATTACAGGTCCGTCGTTCCTGCTATCATCGCCGAGATCAAAAAGCGCAAATAATATAGCACCCTCTCTTTTTTGCATACACCTTTCCAAAAAAAGTGCTCCCCGGACCGCAGTCCGGGGAGCATATTTATCTTTATCTTATCCTATTCCGCCCAGGATCGCGCCTGCTATCAGCGCTACGAGCGTCAGCGTGCAGTACACATATTTGCCAAGCGGATAAAACCACTTGCCGAGGGGCTTTTCTATGCCCTCGCTGACCGCCTCAACGGCGGTTTCTTTTTTCAGCACCCAGAAGAACATCACCGCTGCAAGGAATGCACCGATTGGGCAGATGTAAATAGATATGACGTCCATCCACTGCGACGTCCACGGCTGGATGAGCAGCGACACCGCCATTCCGACAGCGCCTATTATCAGCACGGACGGCAGCCGCCCGATGCCGAACTGCTCCCGCAGCCACGCCACAGGCGCTTCGTAGAGGTTTATAATGGACGTGATACCGGCAAAGAGCACGCACACGAAGAACACTGCGCCAACTATGCGTCCGCCCGCCATGCCGTTGAGCACGTTGACGAGGTACACGAACATCAGGCCGGGGCCGCCCTTGGACGGCTCGACCCCGCCCGCGGCCATGGCCGGGAGTATGACGAGCGCCGCCAGCATTGCCGCCAGCGTGTCGAACACCGCCACATTGCGCGCGGATGTCGGAATGTCCTCATCCTTGGCGAAGTACGACCCGTAGATGACAGAGCCGTTACCTGCCACAGACAGCGAGAAAAACGCCTGTCCGAAAGCATATATCCACACCTGCGGATCAAATATGCGGCCGGGCTGTATCGTGAATATGTATCTGTAGCCCTCATGTGAACCGGGCAGAGTAAAAATATACACGCAGAGGATCACAAAAAGCCCGAAGAGCACGGGCATCATTATCTTATTCGCCTTTTCTATTCCGCCGGCAACGCCGAGCGTCATTATAGTGAGCGCAATCACAAGGCCGATGACCTGCCAGACGCCGTTGCCTATACCGAAAACACGGGCAGAGGCCATCATGCTCACGGCTTCGCCGAGGGTCCCGGCCTCAGGGGCAGCCGCGCCGAAGGCTCCGGCGATAGCGCCCATGTCGGTGCCAAGCGCATACAGGCTGCCCGAAAGCCCCATGAAGCAGTACTTGAATATCCAGCCCATGACGACCGTATAGCCTATGGCAAGCCCCATCGCGCCGATGATGGGCAGCGCGCCGATGATCCTGCCTATGCGCACATTGCCCCAGCGCTGTCCCGTGCATTTGCCGAACGCGCCGACCGGCCCTGCACCCGCCCAGCGGCCGAGTGCAAACTCTTCCATAACGCCCGAAGCGCCTATGAGCACGACGCAGATAATATACGGGATGAGAAATGTCATCCCGCCGTAGGTGGAGACCATTATCGGGAAGCGCCAGATATTGCCCATTCCAACGGCGGAACCGATACACGCCAGAATAAAGCCCCACCTGCTGGTGAAGCCGTCCTCCGTTCTGTGGAGCTTCTCCGCTCCCGCCTGATCCTTTTTTGCCATGATTTATTCCCTCCGAATTTTTGTATTTGGATTCGACTGACACGGAGCAGCCCTATACGCTGCTCCGCCGTCCAGGAATTTTCCGTGGTACAGTGTGAAATTTTACGCCGTTATCATACGAGCCTGTTCGCAGACAGCTCCGGGTTATTCGCGCCCTCGCAGCAGGCGGTTATCGCCCCGGCCTTTACGGCGGCGCGTGCGCTCTGCTCAAGGCTCATCCCGTGCATCCCCGCCCAGACGATAGCTGCGGTCGCGGCGTCTCCCGCGCCGGTGGTGTTGACAACGGTCACGAACTCGCGCGGCATGCGCACGACCTCATTCTCGTCCGCCGCAAGCATACCCTCCTCGCCGAGACTGATGAACACGCGCTTCACGCCCGCTTTCACAAGCGCGAGCGCCGCCTTCTCCGGATCTATCTCGCCGGTGAGCTTCTCAGCCTCATAAATGTTCGGCTTGAGCGCCGCTATCCTGTCAAGCACGGGCAGCAGGCGCACAGCCTTGGCTGTGGACACGGGATCGGCGTATACCGGAGCGCTCGTATGCGCAGCGATATATTCTATCGCCTCCTGCTCGATGTTCGCGTCCAGCACAACAGCGCCGAATTTGTTTATCTCTTCAATATGCCGTGCGAGGTATTCCGGCGTGATGCATTTTGCTATCTCCATGTCGGCGATGCCTATCTCCATGTCGCCGGTCTCGTCGGTGACATAGAGGTAGGTGGAGCTTCTCATATCCGTCAGGATACGGGAAAGGCTCATGTCTATGCCGAGGCTGCGGCAGCTCTCGAGTATGCCGTGTCCGTACACGTCGCCGCCGACGGCTGCGATCAGGCTCACATCTATGCCGAGCAGGCGCATGTCGTGGGCGATATTGCGGCCCACGCCGCCGGGTCTGGCCGTGATGACGCCGGGATTGGAATCGCGCATTATGAGCTTATTGAACGGGCTGCCGCCTATATCCATATTCACGCCGCCTATTACGACGGCACGGTCTTTTTTCAGAGCTTCCATATATTCTCCGCGTATTCTCTTATCGCCCTGTCAGCCGCGAATACGCCGCTCTGCGCGGTGTTCACGAGCGCAAGACGTGCAAGCTCGTTTTTGTCGCTTATGCGCTGGTAGAGCTTCTTCTGGCAGTCAGCATACGCGCGGTAGTCCGCAATGAGCATGTAGGGGTCGCCGCCATAGAGGAGCATCGACACAAGGTCGGAATAGCTCTTGCCGTCGCGGAAGCCCTGGCTGAAGCGGTCGAACACGCGCATGATCTCCTGATCCTTCATCGCAATGGCATTGGGGTCATAGCCCTCGGCCTTCATGCGCTCGACCTCTTCCGTGCGCAGGCCGAACAGGAACATGTTCTCATCGCCGAGGCGCTCGTACATTTCAACGTTCGCGCCGTCGAGCGTGCCTATGGTCACAGCACCGTTCATCATCAGCTTCATGCAGCCGGTGCCGGAAGCCTCTTTGCCTGCGGTCGAAATCTGCTCGGACACCTGCGCGGCGGGGACTATGGCCTCGGCTGCGGAGACACGGTAGTTCTCCACGAAGTATACATGCAGCTTCTCATGGCACACGGGGTCGTTGTTGATGTCGTCCGCAAGCGAGAGGAGCAGCTCTATTATGCGCTTTGCGGTCCTGTAACCCGCCGCGGCCTTTGCGCCGAACACGAAGGTGCGCGGCACGAACTCCATATTGGGGTCGTCGTGCAGCTGCTGCTGAAGGCTCGTTATGCTCATCGCGCACAGCAGCTGGCGCTTGTACTCATGCAGGCGCTTTATCTGTACATCCATTATGGAATCGGTATCGAGCGCGAAGCTGTCGTTGCGGAAAGCAAAGCGCGCAAAGCGCTCCTTATTTTCATGCTTTATGGCGTTGACGCGGCGCAGCACCTCGCTGTCGGTCACGAAGCCGTTGAGCATTGCCAGCTCTTCGGGGTGCGTCAGATAGTTGTCGCTGCCGAGGAGCTCCACAACGAGCTTATCAAGGCCGGGGTTGATCTGGCTGAGCCAGCGGCGGTGGTCTATGCCGTTTGTAACATAGGTGAAGCGGTCCGGACGTATCTCGCACACATCCTTGAACAGGTCGCGCCGGAGTATATCGCCATGGAGCTTCGACACGCCGTTGACCTTATAGCAGGCGGCAAGGCACATGTTCGCCATGTGGACCTGTCCGTCCCTTATGATAAGGCTGCGCGCCGCCTTTTCGCCCTGCCCGAAGTTTGCGATAAGATAATCGCACCAGCGGCGGTTGATCTCGCACATGATCTCCCACAGGCGCGGCAGCTGCTGCTGCACCAGATCCTGCGGCCAGCGTTCGAGCGCCTCGCTCATAACGGTGTGGTTGGTGTATGCAACGCTGTTTTTGACGATGTTCCACGCCTCGTCCCAGCCCATGCCGTACTCGTCCATGAAGATGCGCATAAGCTCGGGTATGATGAGCGTGGGGTGCGTGTCGTTTATCTGGATAGTGTGATGCTCGGCAAAGCTCTTTATATCGCCCCATTTTCTCATGTGCTTGCGCACAATATCCTGTGCAGTTGCAGAGACAAAGAAATACTGCTGCTTGAGACGCAGCGTCTTGCCCTCGATATGCTCGTCTGCCGGATAAAGCACCTTGGTGATGACCTCGGCCATCGTGCGCTGCTCCATGCTCTTGACATACTCGCCCTCCGAGAAGAGGTACATGTCAAGGGAGTTCGGGCTCTTGGCATCCCACAGACGCAGATAATTTATCTCTTTTCCGCCGTAGCCTGCGATGAGCATATCGCGCGGCACCGCAATGACGGCGGTATATCCGGTATACTCCGCGGTATAGTGGCCGAAATTATCCCAGCGCGGGGAGACCTGACCGCCGAAGCGGACCTCCACGGCGTCTTCATAGCGCGGCACGAGCCAGCTTTCGGCGGCAATGCGCCAGTCGTCGGCCACCTCAGTCTGCCGGCCGTCGGCAAACTTCTGCCTGAAGATGCCGAGCTCATAGCAGATGGAGTAGCCCGTGGCCTCAAAGCCGAGAGTGGACATGCTGTCCATATAGCACGCGGCAAGACGGCCCAGACCTCCGTTGCCGAGTCCGGCGTCAGGCTCTTCCTCGAATATGTCGGACGCATTGCGGCCCATATCCTCGAGCGCGCCGGTCACAGCGTCCGCTATGCCGAGGTTGAAGGCGTTTTTCATAAGGCTGCGGCCCATCAGGAACTCCATGGACATATAGTGCACTTCTTTGTTTGCATGTCTGGGGTCCTCTGCCACGAGAAGCCTGCTCATTATCTCGCGTATGACTATCGCCGTGGCCTGAAATATCTGATCGTTGGTCGCGTCTGCGCCGGTCACGCAGAAGTGAGCGCACAGCTTATCCTCTATTGCGCTGCGTACCTCGTCGCGTGAAATCTGTCCTGTCATTGAGTATACCTCCGTATTTTGGATTAGGCCGGGAAACGCAAAACTCCGTCCCGGCAAAAAACGAAACCGCAGGCTGCAAGCTCGCAGCCTGCGGTTTTGTCTTATATCATTATATAGTGCCGCCCTTCGGGACGACGATAGGCAGTCTCGGGCTGCCTGTCAGCGTGACGCCCGCGCCGAAAACGGCGAGCTTGTCGGATATGACACAGCTCAGCTCAGTCCCCTCGCCCACCGTGCAGCCGCGCATGATGATGCAGTTTTTGAGCTTTGCGCCCTTGCCGATGCGCGCGCCGGAGAAGACGATGCAGTTTTCTATGCTGCCTTCTATTATACAGTTATCGGCGACAAGGCTGTTTACGGACACGGCATCCTCGCCGTAATAGGTGCTCACGCCCTCCATATTGCGTGTGCGCACAGGGCGGCTCTCCGGGAATATCTGGCTGCGCTTTTCCGGATCGAGCATATCCATATTCGCGTTATAATATTCCTGCACGGTGCGTATGGCCGAGGCATAGCCCTGATGGATATACGTTCCCATACGTCCGCCCTCATTGAGGTAGAGTGCGACAGCATCCTTATGGAAGCGGTGCATCTCGCGCGCCCGGCATTTATCCATGAGCGCAAGCAGCGTATCCCGGCGGACGATAAAGCCCTCAAGAGACGGGATTCCCTCGCCGCCGCCGAAGCGGTCGAACAGCACGCGCGTGACGATTCCGTCCTCTCCGACTAAATATCTGTGGTGCAGGCCATCGGGATCATGATCGGCGCATATCGCCATCATGTCCACGCCGGACGCAAGATATTTTGCTATTGCCGCATCCAGATCGATATTTGCGCAGAGATTGCCGAGCATCATCACAATATGCTGCTGCGGAATGTGCTTTATGTATGCGGAGACCGCATTTATTGCTTCCATCGTGCCGGAGTAGTTGCCGCGGTGATAGTCGGGCAGGCCGAAGGGAGGCAGCATGCGCAGTCCTCCGCTCTTGCGGCTCATATCCCACGCCTTGCCGCTGCCGATATGGTCGAGCAGGGACTGATAATCGCGCCGCATCACGACGCCGACGTCGAAAATACCCGCGTTGCGCATGGAGCTGAGCGCAAAATCTATTAGTCTGTACCTGCCGCAGAAGGGCAGGGACGCCGCCGTGCGCTTATTGACAAGCGCGCCGAGCTCCGGCGAAGCATTGTAGGCAAAGATAATTCCGTGAAAATCCTTCATGTCTCAGACCTCCTCGCCAGTATAGATCATGGCGCCGGCCCTGACGACCGCGCCGCTTTTTATCGTTATGTTCGGTCCGCAGGTAGCGACGCCCCAGGCGTCGGTCCCGTCGGGCGGCTCTCCCACATGCGCATTGCTGCTCACGACGGTATTCTCGCCGACGATCGCATACTCTACTACCGCGCCCGGCTCGATTACCGTGCCCGGCATTATCACGCTGTACAGTACCTTTGCGCCGCTGCCGACCTTGACGGACGACGAGAGCACGGAGTTTTCAACATGCCCGTCTATCTCGCAGCCCTCTGTCACGATGGAATGCCGGATGCAGGCGTTTCTGCCGGTATAGTGCGGCGGGCAGATCGGACTTCTGGAGCTTATGGGCCAGCTCGGATCGTACAGATTAATGCGGTTTGTGGAGAGCATGTCCATATTTGCGTCCCACAGGCTCGTTATCGTGCCGACATCGCGCCAGTATCCGTCGAAGCGGTACGGCCAGAGCTTTTCTCCCGCGCCGAGCATGTTGGGGATAATATTCTTGCCGAAGTCCTTGCTGGAGTTCGGGTCATTCTCATCCGCGATCAGATAAGACCTGAGCTTCTCCCAGTTGAATATATATATGCCCATGGAAGCAAGGTCGCTCTTGGGCTTCTGTGGCTTCTCTTCAAACTCGGCGACATATCCGTCCTCGCCGACGCTCATTATGCCAAGGCGCGTGGCTTCCTGCATGCTGACCTGCTGCACGGAGATCGTGCACGCAGCGCCATGCTCAAGATGCTCACGGAGCATGTCGGAATAGTCCATCTTGTAGATATGGTCGCCCGAGAGGATGAGCACATTATCCGGCTCAAAGCTCTCTATAAACCCAATGTTCTGATAGATCGCGTTCGCCGTGCCGGAAAACCATGAACCTTTTTCCCCGGCGCTCTGATAAGGCGGCAGGATATACACTCCGCCGTCGGACACGTCCAGATCCCAGGGCTGACCGCTGCCTATGTAGCTGTTGAGCTGCAACGGGCGGTACTGTGTGAGGACACCCACAGTGTCTATGCCGGAGTTTGCGCAGTTGGACAGCGGGAAGTCAATGATCCTGTACTTACCGCCGAAGGGGACGCTTGGTTTGGCGACGTTCTGGGTCAGCGCGTAAAGCCGAGAGCCCTGACCGCCCGCCAAAAGCATTGCAATGCAGCTTTTCTTCATTAGCCTCGTCTTCTTTCTTTGAATTTTGGGATTATTTCAATACACGGATCACACCATGTATTTGCTTACTTATTTATTGTTGAACTTATTCATGGCCTTTTCCGGCCCCTCGGTTATATAGCACTCCGCGGCCGCCGCGGCATGCTCCGCCGCGCGCGCCATATCTTCGGCGTCCTGATTTTTAAATGTAGAGAGCACCCAATCCTTCACGTCATAATCCGGGTGCGGCGGCTCGCCTACTCCGAGCCTTATGCGGGGGAATTCTTCGGTGCCGAGATGGGCAATAATATTTTTCAGACCATTATGTCCGCCGGCAGAGCCCTTCGTTCGTATCCGTATCCTGCCGGGCGGCAGCGCCATTTCGTCCGAGACGACCAGAACGTGCGACGGTTCTATCTTATAATAGCGCACAGCCTCCTCAACGGCCTCGCCAGAGAGGTTCATATACGTCTGCGGCTTCATGAGCAGAACGCTTTCGCCGCCGATGGTGCACTGCGCTGTCAGCGCCTTGAAGCGCAGCCTGTTTATCGCCACGCCCTTGTTTTTTGCCATGACGTCCGCCGTCATGAATCCGGCGTTGTGCCGTGTTCCCTCATATTTAACGCCCGGGTTTCCGAGGAACACTATAAGCCAGTTGACACCGCCGGGCTTCTTGAAAAGCATACCGCTTTTTCCTTTCATACCGCCGGCCGCCGCAGTCTGCCTTACGCGGCAGGCTGCGTCAGGCCGTAGCGTTTATCACTCAAAAAGATTGGAAATAGAAACTTCCTCGTATATTCTTCTGATCGCCTCGGCAAATACCGGTGCGGTAGAGATATACTCGATCTTGCTGCATGCGGGCTTATCGGAGGGGTAAGGGATAGTGTCGAGCAGGAGCAGCTCCTTGATGCAGCTGTCCTCAATGCGCTCGATTGCCGGGCCGGAGAGAACGCCGTGAGTCGCGCAGGCGTAGACCTCCTTCGCCCCGCCTATCTCCTTGATGGCCTTTGCGGCGCCGCACAGGGAACCGGCGGTGTCCACAATGTCGTCAAGCAGGATGCAGGTCTTGCCTTCGACGTTGCCTATGATATTCATGACCTCGGACTGGTTGGCTCTCTCTCTGCGCTTGTCCACAATGGCCATGTTCACGCCGAGCTTCATGGAGAACTGACGGGCGCGCGCGGTGCTGCCGACGTCGGGGGAGACGACCATAACGTTCTCGTTGTCCTTGCCGAACATCTTCACAAAGTGGCGGACAAAGAGATGACTGCCCATGAGGTTATCGACAGGAATGTCGAAGAAGCCCTGGATCTGCGCTGCGTGCAGGTCCATGGTGAGGACTCTGTCCGCACCGGCTGCCGTGATGAGGTTTGCCACGAGCTTTGCGGATATGGGATCGCGGCTCTTCGCCTTGCGGTCCTGACGGGCATAGCCGAAGTAAGGGATAACGGCGGTTATACGGCCTGCGGACGCGCGGCGCATGGCGTCTATCATTATGAGCAGCTCCATGAGGTTGTCGTTGACATGGTTGCAGGTAGACTGTACGATGAAAACATCCTTGCCGCGGACCGGTTCAAATACGGAAATGGAGCATTCGCCGTCAGCAAACTGCGACACGGATGCGTTGCCGAGGCTCTTGTAGAGCTGCGCGCATATATCCTCCGCAAGCGCAGGATTGGAGTTGCCGGTGAAAACTTTAATTTCCTTACCGTGTGAAATCATTTCTCTTTGTCCTCCGAATTTTTTCTTTTTTTGCCGTCTGCCGGGCAGCAGGCGGTCAGGCCCTTATTTTACGATTTTAGTATAACATAGAATCCTTGCTTTTGGAAGAGAAATGGAGTAATATAACGCATAAAAAGCTAATAAAAAAACACATTTACAAGAACGAAATTTTTGTATATAATAATATTTTGTTGATACCATGAGAAAGTAGTGAGTGAATATGCTGGAATTTGAAGAATACAAAGTAAAGCTTAACAACATCAAGCCCACGCTCGACGTGCTGCGCGACGCGCTCAAGCTCGAGCCTGCGCAGAAAGAGATCGAAGAGCTCGAGGCCGCGAGCGAGCGCGACGGTTTCTGGAACGATGTGGAGAATTCCCAGAAAGTGCAGAAGCGCCTGAAGGTACTCAAAAGCAAGTGCGAAAATTACAGGAAGCTGTGCTCCGCATGGGATGACATGTATACGATGTGCGAGATGGCGATCGAGGAAAACGACGGCTCCATGCTCGATGAGCTCAAGTCGGAGTTTGCGAAGTTCAGCGAGGCCGTCGAGGCCACGCGCCTCAGCACGCTCCTCACCGGCGAATATGACGCCAACAACGCCCTGCTGACCTTCCACGCTGGCGCAGGCGGCACCGAAGCGCAGGACTGGGCGAGCATGCTCTACCGCATGTACAACATGTGGGCGGACCGCCACGGCTACAAGGTCAAGGTAATGGACTATCTTGACGGCGACGAGGCCGGCATCAAGAGCGCGACCATAATGATAGAGGGTGAAAACGCATACGGCTTCCTCAAGAGCGAGCATGGCATACACCGCCTTGTGCGCGTGTCCCCGTTCGACGCCGCAGGCCGCCGCCACACCTCCTTCGCCGCGGTCGAGGTCATGCCGGAGATCACCGACAACAATGAGATAGAGCTGCGCGACGAGGATATAAAGATGGACGTCTACCGTTCCTCCGGCGCAGGCGGGCAGAAGGTCAACAAGACCTCCTCCGCCGTCCGTCTGACGCATATCCCCACCGGCATAGTCGTCTCCAGTCAGGTGGAACGCAGCCATTTCCAGAACCTCGAAAACTGCAAAAACATGCTGCGCGCACGTCTCGCCGAGATAAAGGAACGCGAGCATCTCGAGAAGATAAGCGACATCAAGGGCGTGCAGATGAAGATCGAGTGGGGCAGCCAGATCCGCTCATACGTTTTCATGCCCTACCAGCTCGTCAAGGATCACCGGACCGACTATGAGGACGGCAACATCGACAACGTGATGAACGGCAACCTTGACGGCTTCATAAACGCTTTCCTGTCCATGCGCGCTGCCGACTGAGAGTATTTTTCCCGAATTTCATAAAATTACAAATTTTTAGAAAAGTCCCGCAAGAGCTTTTCCAGAAAACCGAAAATAGAGTGCCGTTAATGTACGGCACTCTATTTTCATTCTCCGCAGGCATAGCCCGCGTTTTCGCCGGATATAACTACCGTCCGCTCGGACCGGGATCGTAGTCTCCGAATATCATATCGTCTATATCATGTTCCACGGCATTTCCCTCCTGTTCTGTATCAGCCTGCATGTCAGCATACCTTCAATATATGCCGGCACTCCGGGTATTATGAACGCCGGAGAAAAAATTTTCTGTCGGAAATGCCCGCACACATATAAACTTATTTGCTCACGGCAAAAAAGCCTTGACAACCGGTGAAAAAAAGGTATAATTATTAGGCCTGTCAATAGATGAGCAGGCATCCTTGCTCCTCTTTCGGGGAGGGGCCATCAGACCAAAAGGAGGTGCAATCATGGCAAAAGCAAGTGAGAAGTACGAAGTAATGTACATCATCAATCCCAACTTCACTGAGGAAGAGACCGCAGCTGTTGTTGAGAAGTTCAAGGCACTTGTTGAGGCAAATGGTACTCTGGAAGAGTTGGAGGAAATGGGCAAGCGCAAGCTCGCTTATGAGATCAACTACATTTCCGAGGGTTACTATGTGCTGATGAAGTTCACCAGCGGCGCTGAGCTGCCCGCTGAGCTTGACCGTGTTCTCGGTATTACCGACGGTATTCTGCGTCGCCTGATAACCAAGCGTCCGGAGTAAGGAGAACGATCATGCTGAATCACATTGTAATCATGGGACGTCTGACGAGAGATCCCGAGCTCAGATACACTCAGTCCCAGACCCCGGTGGCGTCGTTCACCGTGGCGGTCGACCGTGATTTCGGCGGCCGTGACGGCGGAGAAAGGCAGACCGATTTTATCGACTGCGTGGCATGGCGCCAGACCGCCGAGTTTGTCAACAAGTATTTCACCAAGGGGAGCATGGCAGTCGTCTCCGGGCGGCTCCAGATCCGCGATTGGACTGACCGCGAGGGCGGCAAGCGCCGCAGCGCGGAGATCGTTGTTGACAACGTATATTTCGGCGAGAGCCGCCGCCGCGACGGCGACTCAGGCAGCACCGCTCACAGCACGTACAGCTACGATGCCGGCAGGAACAGCAGCCCTGCTCCCGCTTCCACATTCTCCGAGCTGGACGACGGTGACGATGAACTGCCCTTCTGATGAGGTTTCCACGCAGCCCCCGCACGGCCTGTGCCGCAGCGCATCCGGCTCCGCAGCGTGACCCATCCAAAATCTTTTAAGGAGGAAACAGCTTTGGCTTTCGATAAGAACAATCCCAAGAACCGCAAGCGCAGAAAAGTTTGCCAGTTCTGTGTTGATAAGGCTACCTCTATCGACTACAAGGACACCGCAAAGCTCCGCCGTTATCTGTCCGAGCGCAGCAAGATCCTGCCTCGCCGCACTACCGGTGT
This sequence comes from uncultured Eubacteriales bacterium, assembly GCA_900546515.1. GTDB lineage: Bacteria > Bacillota > Clostridia > Oscillospirales > Oscillospiraceae > Limivicinus. The sequence continues at coordinate 28,588 of URDG01000030.1, forward strand.
TTGCGCCATGCATCAGCGCGAGCTCACCGAGGCTATAAAGAGAGCACGCCAGATAGCTCTCCTGCCTTACGTGACCGATTGATCCCGTTCAGGATCCGAAATAACGGCTCCCGGCTCTTCAAAAGAGCCGGGAGTTTTTTTATTATCTTACCATCTGATGGTATACAGCACCAAAAAAGCGGCAGCCGCACTGTTCGGTGCAGCTGCCGTTTTTTCTATGCGCTCAGCAGTTATAATATGATATTCCCGAAAAATACGAAGCGGGATCGACGCGGCTGTCGCCGACATATACTTCAAAGTGGCAGTGCGTACCTGTCGCGCGTCCCGACGCGCCGAGATACCCCACCGTCTGTCCCTGTGTCACGCTCTGTCCCGCGCTCACTGCAAAGCCGGACATGTGCGCATAGACGGTTTTCATCCCGCCGTGGTCTATGATGACATAATTGCCGTAGCCGCTGTTGGATGATGCGACGATCACCGTGCCGCTGTCGGCCGCGACTATGGGCTGTCCGTCGTTGCCGAAGCCGTCGATATCTATGCCCGCATGATAGGTCGTCTGTCCGGTGAACGGGTCGGCGCGGTTGCCGTAGCGGCTCGTCACGCGCATCGAGCACGGCACCGGCCATATGAGCGAGCCTGTGCCTGTGATGTTGTTTCCGCCGTCCTGGCCGTTATTACCGCTTCCGCTGTTGTTCCCGGCTTCCTTCTGGCGGTCATATTCGGCAATGAGATTGCTTATCTCCGCTGCGGCCGCGTTCTCGGCGGCCCGCGCCGCCTCATATTCCTTCGTCGCCTTTTCTATCTCTTCAGCGAGCGTATCAAGCTGCTTTTCGGCATCGCTCACTTGCCTGAGAAGCTCTTCCTGCTCCGTGCGCAGATCTTTCTGCTTCTCCTCATAGCCGCTTTTTACTTTCTCATAATCGGCCTTGACCTTCTCGGTCTCCTCGCGCGCCACAATATACTGATCCTCAAGCACGCGGTCGCTCTGCATGATCACGCCCATATCGTCTACTGCCGTCAGCAGCTCGCTTATATCCGTGCTCTTTGTAACAAGTGCAAGCAGCTCAATGCCGCCGTTCTCTTCCATGGCGCGCACACGGCTGCGGTACTTCCGAAGCTGGAGTTCTTCTCGGCTCTTCGCCTCGTCCACCTCTTCGGCCTTTTCGGCTATCATGTCGTCATATGCGTCGATCTGTGCCTGCGTCAGCTCTATCTGCTCCTGCGCAAGGCGGCTCTGCTCTTCGAGCGCTGCCTTCTGTTCAAGTATGCCGTATTGCTGGCCTTTCAGCGCGTTCAGCCGTTCAAGGCTGGTCTTTGCCTCCTGACTGAGCGCGTCTTTCTGCCTTTGTATCGCAGCTATCTCATCCTGCGTCACCGCATACGCCCTGCCCGGCAGCGCCGCCGCGCACAGCGGCAGCATCAGCGCGGCCAGTACAGCCGCAGTCGCTCTGACGTTTTTCATTGGAAAATGCCCCTTTTATTTTATATTCTGTATGAGAGTCCGGATCGTTTCCGCATCGGCTCCGGCATCGACGCACAGCGCATAGCTGGCTCCGTCCGCCGTCCATGATGCGAGCATGATCTTTCCGTCCTCGCCTTTCATTGTGACGGTATAATTTTCGATTTGTTCCTCAGAAACCTCGGTATATTCATTATAGTCGCCGCTGATATCCCCGCTGCCGTCCGCCTTGCGCACTCTGGCCACTATATTGCCGGCCTCATCGGTGTACACGGCGTCTATGTATTTCTGCTCATACCATGTGAGATACGTGCCCGGCTTTACGCCGAGTATTTCCTGCGGAATACTCATATCCAGCCCCGTTTCCTCCTCCGCAGCGGCAAGAGAATCATGCTCAACAGGTCCCCATGTAGACGGATCTGCGCCGACCGGCTCCTCGTCTGCGCTTCCGCAGGCCGCAAAAGACAGCGCCATCGCGGCGCACAGCGCGATCACTGTACATATGTTCATTATACTTTTTTTCAAAAATTCAAGTCCTTTCTTCAGCGGCCTCCTGTGCCGTTCTCTGCTGCAGACGGCCGGAGGGCGCAAAATGTTCCGCATACCGCATACGGAGAACGATCCTGCGTTTTTTGTCGGTCGTTCCCGCAGCAGTTTTTCATTCGTTGACTGTATAGTAAAAATGTGTTAAAATGCAGACAGGCAGCTATCAGAACAACACAAATGCAATGGAAAAATTAAAATTTTTTAAGGAAGTGGTATTTTGAATCTGACACCGGAACAGCAGGCTCTGCTCAACGGCGAAAAGGGCGAAATGATGGCCAAGGTCATGAAGACGCTCGTCATGTACGGCGACACTTTCGGGGCCAAACGCATGGTACCTGTCACGAGCGAATACGGCCATACCGTTATATCCTACGGTCTGGCGGCACTCAAGCCTGTCTATGATCTCTTTGACAAGCTCATAGACGCCGGACTTACCAACGGGCAGAAGTTTACCGCCGATCCCCGTCCGCTGGACAAGAACGTCCCCACGACTTTTCTTGAGGACATCGTTTTCAAAAAGATCATGTACACAGAGCAGGCGCGCTTTGAAGAGCAGCTCAAGAAGCTCGGCATTGTCGACGATGATGCGTACAGCTGCACCTGCTACGTTGACCAGATGGGCAACAAGCCCAAAAAGGGCGACATACTCAGCTGGGCCGAAAGCTCCGCTGTCGTCTATGCCAACTCCGTGCTCGGCGCGCGCTGCAACCGCAACTCCGGCAT
>URDG01000031.1 GCA_900546515.1 uncultured Eubacteriales bacterium
GAACGGACTTGCCGGTGCCGTTGGGCAGAACGATGGCGCCGCGGACCTGCTGGTCAGCGTGACGGCCGTCGACACCGAGCTTTACATGCAGCTCGACGGTCTCGTCGAACTTTGCCTTGCTGGCATTGCATACGATGGTGAGAGCCTCCATGGGATCATAGAGGGCCTGCTTGTCAATGAGCTTAGAGCTCTCTTTATAATTTTTACTTCTGAACACTTTGTTTTCCTCCTAATAATGTGGTTGAGTCGGATGGATAAATCCTCCCACGTTAGGCGGCTTGCGCCGCTTGAGTAAGCGCCGGGCAAACCTGCGGTTACATGAAGGAGCGATTTTACTCGCCCGTTCAGTCGCCGACGATGACGCCCATGGAGCGGCAGGTACCGGCTATCATGCTCATTGCGGACTCGATGTCGGTGCAGTTGAGGTCGGGCATCTTCTGCTCTGCGATCTTGCGGACATCTTCCTTGCTGATGGTAGCGACCTTGTCTCTCTGGGGAACACCGGAAGCGGTCTCGATGCCGCAGGCCTTCTTGATAAGCAGAGCGGCAGGAGGAGTCTTGGTGATAAAGGTGAAGGAACGGTCGGAGTACACGGTGATGACAACAGGGATCATCATGCCCATGTCGCCCTTGGTGCGCTCGTTGAAGTCCTTGGTGAACTGACCGATGTTAACGCCGTACTGACCCAGTGCCGGGCCGACGGGGGGAGCCGGAGTTGCCTTGCCGGCAGGAACCTGGAATCTTACGTATCCAACTACTTTCTGTGCCATTTACAGCACCTCTTTCTTATTATTCTTTGATTGCTTCGACCTGATCAAGCTCCAGATCGACCGGAGTCTCTCTGCCGAACATTGAAACGACGACGCGAACCCTGTTCTTGTCGGGCTCCAGCTCGTCCACTATACCAAGGAAGCCGGCCAGCGGTCCGTCATTGACCTTGACCTCGTCGCCCAGGCTGTAGCCCACGACGATCTCCTTGTGTTCGACACCCAGATCGTAAATTTCCTGTTCCGTCAGGGGGATGGCCTTGCCGTCCGAGCCTACGAAACCTGTTGCACCGCGGACATTGTGGATCAAATGCCAGCTGTCATCCGTCAAGATCATCTTGACGAGCACGTAACCGGGGAAGACCTTGCGCTCGACGTTTTTCTCGCCTGCGTCGGTGATCTCGGTGACGGTCTCCATAGGGATGTTGACCTCTTTGATCAGGTCTGTCATTTTGCGGTTTTCCGCCGCCTTCATAACTGCGGCGGCCACTGCGTTTTCATAACCCGAGTAGGTATGAACAACGTACCATTTTGCTTCTTCAGCCATGTCTTTTTAACCCGCCAGTGTAAACAGCGCTCTGACAAGCATCTGAGCGAGCTCATCGAAGCCCCAAATAACGATTGCGGAAGCCACCATCATTACGACGGAAATGAGCGTGTTGTTGAGAAGGGTCTTGGGCGTGGGCCATATGACCTTTTTCAGCTCGCTTTTCATTTCGCGGAACCATTTGCCGACTCTCTTGAAGAAGCCGGGCTTGGAATCGTCCTTCTTGACGGCGGTGACAGCTTTGGCAGGAGCAGAATTGTTCTTCTTTTCTTCAGCCATTTTCACACATCCTTTCAGAACTTACTTGGTTTCCACGTGCTTGGTGTGCTTTCTGCAGAAGGGGCAATACTTGTTGCGCTCCAAACGGTCGCTGGTGTTCTTCTTGTTCTTGACCGTGTTGTAGTTTCTCTGCTTGCATTCTTCGCATCTAAGGGTGATCTTGATCCTTGCGTCTGCAGCCATTCTTTCGGCACCTCCTATTTTATTTACCCATACGTCTCCGGTCACCCGGAGCGCCGGGCATTGCCTCCCTGTATTTGACCTCGCGGATCATCTCTGCGCGCAGCAAAAAAAGCGCACAAAAATAAAACCTCTCGGTCGACAGGTAATACATAATATACCACAGCGTTCCGCGCGCGTCAATAACTTTTTCCGAATTTTCCTTGAGAAATCAGGGCTTTTGCTTGCAGAGCGGGCCTCTTGGTGGTATATTACCCTTGCGGTGCCCGAATCGGATGCCGCGCAGGAAAATCATGCATGAATATTGAGGAATCACAATGGATTATAAAGAAGCACTTGAATATATCGATGGTATGTCATGGTTCGGTTCAAGACCGGGGCTTGAGCGCGTGGGCGAGCTGCTGCACCGGCTCGGCGACCCGCAGAAGAAGCTGAAATACGTTCACGTCGCGGGGACTAACGGCAAGGGCAGCGTCTCGGCGATGCTGGCCTCGGTCCTCAAAGCCGCCGGATATAAGACCGGCCTTTTCATATCGCCCTATCTCAGCCGCTTCAACGAGCGGATGCAGATAAACGGGAAGGAGATAGAAAACGACGTCCTTGCGGACATTGTAAGCCGTGTAAAGCCGGCTGCCGAGAGCATGGACGAGCACCCGACGGAGTTTGAGCTTATGACTGCGGCGGCGCTGCTGTGGTATGCCGAAGAGAAGTGCGGCATAGTCGTGCTGGAGGTCGGCCTCGGCGGCCGCTTCGATGCGACGAATATAATAGACGCGCCCGAGGCGGCGGTTATCATGAACATCGGCCTTGACCACACGAAGGTGCTCGGAGATACGGTGGAAAAGATCGCGTTTGAAAAAGCGGGCATAATAAAACCCGGCTGCGACGTCATTCTTTATCAGCAGAGCGAGAGCGTGACGGACGTAGTGCGCGCACGCTGCGAGGAACAGGGAGCAAGGCTGCATATAGCCGATTTTTCGCAGATCGTCAGCGAATTTGACAGCCTTGACGGTCAGGTGTTCGACTATAAGGGCGACGCCTACGCCATCCCGCTGCTCGGCGCGCATCAGCTTAAAAACGCGGCGGTCGCCGTGGAGACCGTGCAGGTGCTGCGCGGCCGCGGCTGGAAGCTCGAGCAGGACGCCGTGGAGCACGGCCTGTACGCCGTGAGCTGGCCGGCGCGCTTCGAGGTCGTGGCGGATGAGCCGTATTTCGTTGTGGACGGCGGGCACAACCCGCAGTGCGCGCGGACGGTCGTCGATAATCTCAGAAACTACTTCCCGGACAGGCGGCATGTCCTGCTTGTGGGCGTGCTGGCGGACAAGGATTATATGGGACTCACGGAGATACTCAACGAGGCCGCGGACGAGTACGTCTGCGTCACGCCGCAGAGTCCGCGCGCCTTGCCGGCGGAAAAGCTCGCGGAATATCTCGGCCGCTTCGGCAAGCCCGTCGCCGCCGCGGACAGCATACGCGACGGGGTGAGCGCCGCGCTCGACGCCGCCGGGAGCGACGGCATGGTGTGCGCGGTCGGCTCGCTGTATATGGACGGCGAGATACGCGGCTGCTTCGGCCTGAAATAATGCTTTTACGGAGGACAGATATGCGCATAATGGCTATAGATTACGGCGACGCGCGGATCGGACTTGCAGTGTCCGACCCGACGGGGCTCATATGCGGCGAGGCGTGGACAATGGAAGAATGGAACATGGAGCGCGCGGCGCGGCGCATATGCGAGGAAGCAGAAAAACGCGATGTGGAGCGCTTTGTGCTGGGACTTCCGAAAAATATGGACGGCAGCGAGGGGCCTCGCGCGGAGAAAAGCCGCGATTTCAAAAGCATGCTCGAAGCCGGCGGCAGTATTCCGGTCACGCTCTGGGACGAGCGGCGCTCGAGCATAGAGGCGCACGCAATACTGCATGCGGCCGGAAAGCGTGAGCGCGCCCACCGGCGCACGGTCGACGCCGTCGCGGCGAGCCTTATACTTGAGGGATATCTGGACAGCATACGCTGATGCGCGCCGGATACCGGATAAAGCCGACAGATCCACAGTAGTGCGCGCCGCGGCGGGCGTGGTATGATCGGAGAACAGATAAACATACAAAGGAGCCTTATTATGAAATACGCATTCATAAACGGAAAAATACTGGACGGGACGAAGGACATGCAGGTCCGCGAGGGGCTGAGCATCCTGATCGACGGAGAGCGGATAACGGGCGTCGTGCCTCACGGCGCGGAGCCTGACGGATACGAGACCGTGGATCTCGGCGGGCGCTATATCATGCCCGGCCTTATCAACATGCATGTGCACCTTGCCGGAAACGGCAAGCCGCAGAAGAAGCAGCGCGACAACGCTGCGCTGGTAAAGAAAATAATGAGCACCGCGCTCACAAGGGCGGTGGCATACAATATGGTGTGCGGCTTCGCAAAGGACGAGCTTATGAGCGGCGTCACCACGATACGCACGGTCGGCGGTCTGGGCGATTTTGACACGAGGCTGCGCGATGAGATCGCCTCCGGCAAAAAGACCGGCCCCAGGATACTCGCGGCCAACGAGGGCATATCCGTTCCGGGCGGACATATGGCGGGCTCCGTCGCCGTCGCGGCGCACAATGTGGACGAAGCGCTCTCACTGCTGGACAAGGCCGAGAGCCAGAAGGTGGACATCATAAAGCTGATGATAACCGGCGGCGTGCTCGACGCAAAGGAAAAGGGCGTGCCCGGCGAGCTGAAAATGCCGCCCGAGATGGTGAAGGCCGTCTGCGACAGGGCGCACGAAGCGGGGTACAAGGTCGCGGCGCACGTAGAGTCCCCTATCGGCGTGCGCGTCGCGCTGGAAAACGGTGTTGATTCCATAGAGCACGGCGCAAAGCCCGACGACGGGATAATACGTCTTTTCAAGGAGCGCGGCGCGTTCCTGTGCACGACGATCTCCCCCGCGCTGCCCTACGCGCTTTTTGACCGCTCCGTGTCCAACGCCTCCGAGGTCGAGCAGTATAACGGCAACGTCGTGTTCGAGGGCGTCATCGACTGCGCAAAGGCCGCAATGGAAAACGACATCCCCATCGTGCTCGGCAACGATGTGGGCTGCCCGTGGATAACTCAGTATGATTTCTGGCGCGAGCTTTATTATTTCCACAAATACGTCGGCGTATCGAATTCGTTCGCGCTGTACACCGCGACGCTGCGCAGCGCAGAGCTTGCCGGCATCGGCGGCGAGACCGGCTCGATAGCCGAGGGCAAGTGCGCGGATATGATCGTCACGAAGGAAAATCCGCTCTCCGATCTGCGCGCTCTTCGCCATGTGGATATGGTCATGGCCCGCGGCCGTCTTATCCGCGAGCCGAAGTTCAAGGTGAAGAAGAATGTGGAACGCGAGCTCGATAAATTCATCAACTGAGCCGTTATACGCGGCGCAAATTTTCCCAGAAGCATACCGGCTGCGCCGCCGCAGTCCGCAAAGCCGCATTGCATAAGCGTTTTTTGCGCATAAAAAGGAATAAATTTGACAGACTGATATAATTAACCTACTTTATTTTCTCCCGAACCGCGCATATTAATTAGGCGGATGTGACGCTTGATGCGAAAAATGCGCGGGAGGGAGAAATTTTTTATGAAGAAATCAATAGCGGCGGCGCTCTTCAGCCTGCTTGTATGCTCCGTCCTTACAACGCCCGTGTGGGCGCAGGAGCTCGTGGTAGGCGGACAGGCCGTCGGAATACAGGTGGGAACGGACGGCGTGCTCGTGGCAGGACTTACACAGGTCGAGACCGGGGACGGCAGCAAGAGCCCGGCTTCGGCCGCGGGAATAAAGAAGGGCGATCTGATAACCGAAATAAACGGCACGCAGGTGCAGAAGGCGGCTGAGCTGATAGAGCAGGTCGGCGCTCTTGGCGGAAAGCCGGCGGAGCTGACGGTGCAGCGCGACAGCAAAACGCTGCGCGTCACGGTGCAGCCCATCGAATCTGCGGAGGGGCAGTGGATGATGGGCATGTGGCTGCGCGACGGCATATCCGGCATCGGCACGGTGACGTTCTGCGATCCGGCCACCGGCATATACGGAGCGCTGGGCCACAGCATAAGCGATGCGGACACGGGCAGTCCCATGCAGCTTGGAGAGGGAACGATCACCGACGCGGAGATAGTCAGCATCACAAAGGGCGCGTCCGGCGCGCCGGGCGAGCTCAACGGCTGTGCGGATATGGGCAGAGTGCTCGGCAGTGTGGACGACAACACGGCGCACGGCATATTCGGCCGGGCCTATGCGGCGCTCGGCTCGCGCACGCTTGAGACCGGCAAAATAGCCACCGGCCCCGCGACCATCGTCTCCACTATCGGCGGCCGACAGCCGCAGGAGTATAAAATAGAAGTGAACCGCATATACCGCGACGCGGAGGGCGAGCATGTCATGCTCACCGTGACGGACCCTGAGCTCTGCGCGCGCACGGGCGGCATAGTGCAGGGCATGTCCGGCAGCCCGATCCTGCAAAACGGCAGACTCGTCGGCGCGGTAACGCATGTCTTCGTCAACGACCCGACGCGCGGCTACGGCGTGAGCATACAGGACATGCTGAACTCCGCCGGGATCGAGGAGAAAGCGGCGTAAAGCATAATATTCAGGCGGCAAACCACGGAGGGCTCACCGCCTGAATATTCTTTATCTTCCCTTTTCTGCGCGGATTTGGTATAATAAAAGCTACTGCTACGGCAGACCGTGCATGAGGGGGAATTGAATGAAGTCTGATATTGAAATAGCACAGGAATGTAAGCTGCGGCCCATCGGGGAGATAGCCGCGCTGGCGGGTATTCCCGATGAATATATAGAGCAGTACGGGCGCTATAAGGCAAAGGTGGAGCTTGATCTGCTGGCCGGACCGCGCCGCCGCGGCGGGAAGCTCATCCTCGTCACGGCGATCACGCCCACCCCGGCCGGAGAGGGCAAGACCACCACTGCCATCGGCCTTGCAGACGCGCTGCGCCGCATCGGCAAAAACGCCATGATCGCAATGCGCGAGCCGTCGCTCGGCCCCGTGTTCGGAATAAAGGGCGGCGCGGCCGGGGGCGGCTATGCTCAGGTAGTGCCGATGGAGGATATCAACCTCCACTTTACCGGCGACATACATGCCATAGGCGCGGCAAACAATCTGCTGGCCGCAATGCTGGACAATCATATATATCAGGGCAACGAGCTGGACATCGACCCCGCGTCCGTCACATGGAAGCGCTGCGTCGACATGAACGACCGGCAGCTGCGCAATATAATCGACGGCCTCGGAAAGAGGACGGACGGCGTGGAGCGGAGCGACGGCTTCGACATAACCGTCGCAACAGAGACGATGGCCATTTTCTGCCTGGCCTCCTCGCTTGCCGACCTCAAGGCGCGGCTGGCGCGCATCATCGTGGGCAGCACCCGCAGCGGCGCGCCCGTGACCGCCGCCGATCTCAAAGCTGTCGGCGCTATGGCGGCGCTGCTGAAGGATGCAATAAAGCCCAACCTTGTGCAGACGCTGGAGGGAACGCCGGCCTTTGTGCACGGCGGACCGTTTGCCAATATCGCGCACGGCTGCAACTCTGTCACTGCCACGCGCATGGCCATGCAGCTTGCGGATTACACAGTCACCGAGGCCGGCTTCGGCGCCGATCTCGGCGCGGAGAAGTTTCTGGACATAAAGTGCCGCGCGGCGGGGCTGCGCCCGGACGCGGCCGTTATCGTGGCGACTGTGCGCGCACTGAAGATGCACGGCGGCGCGGACAGGAGCGAGCTTGGACGGGAGGATCTTGCGGCGCTTGAGGCGGGAATGCCGAATCTGCTGCGCCATGTGGACAACATAAAGAACACCTATGGGCTCAACTGCGTCGTCGCGCTCAACCGCTTCCCGACCGATACGGATGCGGAGCTGGCGCTCGTGGAGGAGAAGTGCCGCGAGCTGAGCGTCAACGTGCGCCTGTGCGAGGTCTGGGCAAAGGGCGGCGAAGGCGGCGAGGAGCTTGCGCGGGAGGTCGTGCGCCTGTGCGAACTGCCGAACGATTTCCGCTTCGCGTATGAGGACGGCGACAGCATCGAAGAAAAGCTGCGCGCCGTGACGCGCAAGGTCTACGGCGGGCGGGACGTCATATTTACGGACGAGGCGCGCGCCCAGCTTGAAAGGCTCACCGCAATGGGCTTTTCCGGCCTCCCGGTGTGCATCGCCAAAACGCAGTACAGCTTCTCCGACGACAAAACGAAGCTCGGCGCGCCCGTTGATTTCGACATTACGGTGCGTTCGCTCAGAGTTTCCGCCGGTGCGGGCTTCATCGTCGCGCTGACCGGGGATATACTCACAATGCCGGGGCTGCCGAAAAGGCCTGCCGCCGAGGGTATAGACGTCGACGAAAACGGAAAAATATCGGGACTATTCTAATCTTTTTTAATAAAGTAAGCCGCCGCCCAAGTACAGGGCGGCGGCTCTTTATATATTTATATATCGGTCTTTTATACAAGGTACGGCACCGTGAATACGTTCACGTTGCGGTTTTTCTCCAGCTGTGCCGAGAGGCGCTGCGAGGTCTGATTGTGCAGGAACTTTTTCAGCGGATTCGTCACAACGAGCGCGCCCATCATCACGGTTATGCTCTGGTGCTCGGGCAGGTTCCCGGCCTCCTCCGTGACATGGTTGAGAAGCACCTCGTTGGTGTTGCGGTAGGCTGTGACCTCATAGACAAAATGAAGCCCAAGACCCAGCTCCTCTATCTGCTTTTTGAGCCTGAGCGCGCGCTCTTCATCGGAGGTCACATTGTACAGCTCAATATCCTCAAAGCCGCAGCCGAGCGCACAGTTGAGAGTTTTTATAAACGATCTGTTGAGCGACTGGACGGGCAGAATGACCTTGCCGGGGCGGACGTTGCCCACGAGCGCTTTCGCCTCATCCATGGAGCCGATGCGCAGATCGTCCGAGACCTTGCTGTAATGCCGCTTGATCTGCAGCATTGTGTAGACAAACAGCGGGATGATAATGACGACGACCCAGGCGCCCTCGGCAAAGCGGGTTATGGCGATGACAAGGCACACTACAGCGCATATCACGGTGCCGAGTGCGTTTATAACGGCCCTGTGCCTCCAACCTTCGGGCTTTGCCTTTGCCCAGCGCACGAACATGCCCGCCTGTGAGATCGTGAACGACACGAATACGCCCGAGGCGTAGAGCGGGAGCAGCGTGTGAGTATCGGCATTGAAGAGGAAGATGAGCGCGGAGGCGGAGAGGAATATCAGCAGCACGCCGTTTGAAAAGTTGAGCCTTGTGCCGCGCTGAGTGTAGCGGCGGGGCATATAGCCGTCGCGCGCGACCATTGCCAGCAGCAGCGGCATACCGGCGTAGGCGGTATTTGCCGCGAGCGAGAGGATAACGACGGTTGCAATCTGAAATATGTAGAACCATACGCTGCCGCTGCCGAACACGGCGGAGGCAAGGCTCGCTATCGCGGTCATGCCCTCCTCAGGCACGATATGGTAGATGTCCGTCAGAACGGCGACGCTGATGAAGGTCACGCCGACTATGCCCGCCATGAGGCTCAGCACGAGCTTTGCGTTTTTTGCCGAGGGCTCCCGGAAGGACGGGACGCCGTTGCTGACGGCCTCCACGCCGGTCAGCGCCGTGCAGCCGGAGGCGAAGGCGCGCAGTATCAGAAACACGCTCACATCGCCTGCGGTCTCCATCACGGCGGCGGACTCCGGCGGCTCGTAGCCGAGCGCAGCGCGCACAAAGCCCGTGATTATCAGCACGAATATGGAGAGAATGAAAAAGTATGTCGGCACGCCGAACATGACCGCCGATTCACGCATGCCCCTGAGATTTCCCCATGTCAGCAGACACACAATGAAAAACGCGATCCACGCCTTATACGGCGCGAGCGCGGGGAGAGCGGACACGACGGCCGCCGCGCCGGAGCAGCTGGACACGGCCACGGTCAGGATATAGCCGACCGAGAGAGACGAAGCCGCAACGAGCCCCGGTATCTCGCCGAGATTGTCCGCGCCGACGATGTATGCGCCGCCGCCCTGCGGATATGCGTCGATAGTCTGCCGGTAGCAGAACACGAGGATCAGCAGCAGCGCGATTATCGCGCACATGATGTAGATGAGCGTATGCGACGCCAGAAGCCCCATTACGGGCAGCAGCACCATGAGTACCTCTTCTCCGGCGTAGGCGACGGAGGATATGGTGTCGCTGGAATAGATCGGCAGGCCCCACAGCACGGGGAGCTTCTCGTCGTTGAGGTCAGAGTCCTTCAGCGGCTTGCCGATGAGCAGGTCACGAAGTCTGGTTTTCATTTTTTCTCCTTTGCTCCCGATGGACAAGGGTACACACGGTTATGCCGGGGCAAAACAAAGCGCTGTATTCCGCATGAAATACAGCGTAATAATCGTATGCAGGCGCAAAGACGCCTATGTATCCCTCTTACGCTGACGAGATTAGCTGTCGGATTCGGAGAAGAAGGTTCCCCTATCGCCTGAGCGAATTCACACCAAGGACACACGCTGTGCCCGATTGGACAGACGGCCGCCCGATCCGGTTCTCCCGCTGCCGCACGTGCGGCATTAAGCATATTATTGCTTGCAGCGCGAATATAGCAGAACGTTTCCGCTTTGTCAATAGCCTTTTAACGAAGTCTTAACGAATCCCGGAGATCTGCGCATTTTTGCCCGGCAGTGTAAAAAAGCCCCCGCACCGCAGGTAATGCGGCGCGGGGACGAACGCATATTCAGCTCAATTTCTGCGCCAGAGAGTCGGACTTGCAAGGATAACGAGCGGGTATATCTCCAGCCTGCCGAGCAGCATCACGATCGTGAGAACGATCTTGGAAAATGTCGAGAATATTGCGAAATTGCCCGTCGGGCCGATGATGGAGAGGCCGGGGCCGATATTCGACATGGACGAGAGCGCGGCGGTGAAGTTCACGGTTAAGTCGTAGCCGTCTACGGAGATCAGGAGTCCTGCCACGACGATTATGAGTACATACAGGAAGAAGAAGCTGTAGACCGCCTTTGTCGTCGCAGCGTCCACGCGCTTGCCGTCCATCTGCACGCGGCGCACCTCGCGCGGGTGCAGCATCTGAACGACGTCCGCCCCGGCGGTCTTTACAAGCAGCATGACGCGGCTGAGCTTGAGACCGCCGCCGGTGCTGCCCGCGCAGCCGCCGATGAACATGAGCAGCACGAGTATATACTGCGCGTACTCCGGCCACTGCACGAAATCGACCGTGCCGAAGCCCGCGGTGCTGACGATGGACATCGTGTTGAAAAAGGCATGCCTGAGCGCGGTGCCGAAGCCGCCGTACATTTTGCTTATGCCGGCGGCTATGCTGAGCGTTGCCGCAGCGATAAGTGCGAAGTAGCAGTGCAGCTCCTCGCTCTTGAGAGCCTCCTTCACCTGCCCGATTATGACAAAGTAGTAGAGGTTGAAGTTTATGCCGAAGAGCACGAGGAAGAACGCGATCACCATTTCTATGTAGAGACTGTTGAATGCAGCGACGCTGGCCGCGCGCGTGGAAAAGCCGCCGGTACCGGCAGTGGCAAAGGCGTGCAGCAGCGCGTCATAAAAGCTCATGCCGCCGAGCATGAGCAGCACGGTTTCGATTATGGTGAGCGCGCCGTAAATGAAATAGAGTATCCTTGCGGTCTCACGGGCGCGCGGAACGAGCTTGCCCACGGTCGGCCCGGGGACCTCTGCGCGCATTATATGCATGGAGTGCTCGTCGCCGGTCGGCAGCACCGCCATTATGAACACCAGCACGCCCATACCGCCGATCCAGTGTGTGAACGAGCGCCAGAACAGGCCGCCGCGGCTGAGAGCTTCGACGTTGGGCAGTATGGATGAGCCGGTCGTGGTAAGGCCGGAGATGGTCTCGAACACCGCGTCCACATAGTCGGGGATGTCCCCGCTTATGACGAAGGGCAGTGCCCCGAAAAGCCCCATGAATATCCATGCAAGGCCGACGGCGGCGTACCCGTCGCGCGAGGAGATGGCAGATGTGCGCGGCTTGAAGAGCAGCAGTATCCCGCCGGCCGCGCCCGTCGCCGCGATGGAGATCACAAAATTCATGACGTTCTCGCCGTAGCAGAGCCCGGCAATGAGCGGGAAGACCATGAGCGCGGCGAATATGAGCAGTACAGTCCCGAGTATACGGGCAATCATTCTGGCGTTCATACTTTACCCTCGAGAATACCGTCAAGCGTTTTGAGCCTGCCTGCGGCGGAGACTATGATGGCATGATCGCCGGCAAGTATCTGCGTGCTGCCGTCGGGGATGATGCTTTTGCTGCCGCGGATAACGGCACATATCAGCACGCCGCGCTTGAGATGCAGATCCCTGAGCGTCTGCCCCGTGCAGGCGGAGTCCTCGCCCACGGTGAATTCCAGCGCCTCGATCTTGCCGTCGGCAAGCTTGTAGAGCGTCTCCATGCTGCTGCCCATGGAGTTGTTGAGAGCGCGCACGTAACGGGCCAGCTGCTGGGCGATAAGCTCCTTGGGAGAGACTATGCAGTCAAGTCCGGAGGCCTCGAGAATATCCGTGAAGTGCTCGCGGTTGACCTTCGTGACGATGGTGCCGACGTCGCACCGGCGCGCATACATCGAGGTCACTATATTGTCGCCGTCGTTGCCGGTCAGCGCCACGAAAGCGTCCGCCGTGCGGATGCCCTCCTCCTGCAGCACGTCGCTCTTCGTCGCGTCGCCGCAGATTATGGTAGCCTCGGGGATAAGGTCGCACAGCGCGTCGCAGCGGCTGCGGTCGCGCTCTATGACAGTCACGGTCATGCCCGCGTCCTGCAGGAGCGACGTCAGGTACACGGCGATGCGCCCGCCGCCCATTATCAGCACATGGCGCACGGGCTTTTTGAGCTTACCGGCGGCATTGAAAAACTTCCTGAGCTCACGCGCCTGGCCGGTTATGCTCAGTTTGTCGCCCCCGCGCAGCACGAAGTCGCCGTTCGGGATGTAGACCTCGCCGCCGCGTTCGACGACGCTGACCAGCACCGCCGCGTTTATCAGGCCGTGCAGGCTCTTCAGCTCCACACCGTCGAGCTTTTCGCCCGGAAGCACGCGGTGCTCGACGATCTCCACGCTACCCTTTGAAAAAACGTCCACCCGCGCGGCGCTGGGGAAGCGCAGAATGCGGGAGATCTCCTTTGCGCACTCGTACTCGGGGTTGACAATCATTGAAAGCCCCAGCGTCTCGCGCAGAAAGCCCGTCTGGCTCATGTACTCCGGGTCGCGGATGCGGGCGATGACATGCTCTGTGCCGAGCTTGCGCGCGGCGATGCCGCATATCATATTCACCTCGTCGCTCCTTGTGGCGGCGACGAGAAGACCGGCATCCGCCGCACCGGCGCCTATCAGAGATTCGGGATTCGTGGCGTTGCCCTCGACGCATATGACGTCGAGCCCGTTTGAGACCTGATTGATAACGTCGCTGCTTTTGTCTATGACGGTGATGTCGTGACCCTCCTGAGCCAGCGTCTGCGCCACGGCAAAGCCGCTTTTTCCAGCTCCAGCGATGATGACTTTCATTTTATATATGCTCCATAAAAATTATTTTTAAATTATTAATTTATAATAGCATAAATTTTTTGATATGTACAGAGCCTTGAATAGTGCACATGGCTTGTGCTATAATCTTTTTTCAAAGACATGTACGGCGGTACGGCCGGGAAAGAGTTTGGCAGAGATATGTTTGAAGGCTTTACACCCAAAACCGGCGAATTCCTCTGGGAGCTCAGCTTCAATAATGAGCGCAGCTGGTTTATGGCACATAAGGATGAGTTTGAGGACGTGCTGAACCGTCCGTTCAAGGCCCTCGCGGCGGATACCTTCGCACTGACGGAAAAGCAGTTCCCGCAGCTCGGCTGCAAGCTGCACGTCGCGCGCATATACCGCGACGCACGGCGGCTGCACGGACGCGGGCCGTATAAGGATCACCTGTGGTTTTCCATAAAGCGCGGGGATATACTCCTTGAGGGGCCTATGTTCTGGTTTGAGATAGGCGCGGCGGATTACAGCTATGGCATGGGCTTTTACAGCGCCACACCGGCGCAGATGGCCGCCTTCCGCAGCAGCATCGACGCGAACCCCTCCCGCTTTGAGCGGCTTGCCGCAAAGGTGGATACGCTCGGCTTTGAGGTCACGGGCGAGGAGTACAAGCGCCCCAAGGGCGACCTCGGCGAGCTTATAAACAAATGGTACAACCGCAAGCGCATGGGACTTGAGCGCAGCATGGACTTCGGCGGCGAACTGTATTCGCCGGCTCTGCCGGAAACGCTGGCCGCGGCTTACGCCAGGCTCATGCCCATGTATGAGTATTTCGCCGAGGTATACCACAGCTCCGGCGAATAACGAAAACTGTTTATGCGGCCTTCGCCGCATGGAGGAATACGATGGAAGCAAAGGTTTCGGTAATAATCCCGGCCTACAACGCAGAAAAGGATATAGAGCACGCCGTGAACAGCGTGCTCGGACAGACCCACAGCGACCTTGAGCTCATAGTGGTGGATGACGGATCGAGGGACGATACCGCTGCGGTGGTGTCGGCGCTCGCGCAGAACGAGCCCCGGCTGCACCTTGTGCGCATCCCGAATTCCGGCCCTGCCGTCGCGCGCAACCGCGGCATTGAGGCGATCAGTCAGGACGCGGACTATGTGATGTTCGTCGATGCGGACGATTACATTGTGCCTGACGCGATAGAGTACGCGCTGACAGCGGCCGAAAAGGGCGCGGAGCTTGTGCTCATGGGCTTTACGATAACAAATCCCGACGGCAGCCGGCGCGACTATTTCGAGCGGGAAGCGGTATATGATGCGGACAGCCTCGGCGAGGCTCTGCCGCGCCTGTATATGGCCAACATGCTCAATCAGGTCTGGGCAAAGCTCTTTTCCGCACGGCTCATCCGCGACGGCGGCATGCGCTTTCTCGACTACCGCTGGGGCGAGGACAGGCTGTTCGTTTTCGACTGTCTTGAGCATGCGGCGAAGGCCGCCGTGCTCCCGGAGTGCAGGTATTTTTATGTGATGCATGAAGGAGAGAGCCTTATATCGCGCTTTTATGACCGCAAGCCCGCCGCCTGCTGCCTTGCCGACAGCCGCATGCAGCAGTTGTGCAGCATTTTCGGCACAAAGGACGACACCCCCTGCCGCTACATGTTCGTCAAGAGTATCTTTTCCTGCATGACGAACATGTTCTCGCCAAGCTGCACGCTCGACTACCGCGGCAAGCGCGAATATGTCCGCTCGATACTCAAAAACCAGCAGGTGCAGCAGCGCAGCCGCAGGGTATACGGCGGCGCGCCGGTACGGATAATGTGCGCCGTGATGCACACAAGGATCATATGGCTCAACATGTTCATGTTCCGCGCGGTCGCCTTTACCGGCAGGCATGCGCCGAAGATATTTATGAGCCTCAAGCACAGAAAGTAGACACACAGACAAGGAGAAAGAAATGAAATACGATTTTACGACCGTTCTTGACCGCCATGGCCGCGATTCCGAGGCTTTTGACAAGATCCCGTTTGCCGGAGTGCGTCCGGACGAGGGCTTTGACGTTATCCCGATGTGGGTAGCGGACATGAGCTTCCCCTGCGCGCCGTCGGTCATGAATGCGATATATAAGCGCATGGAAATGCCGAACTTCGGCTATTTTGAGCTGCCGAAGGAGTATTTTGACTGCATTATTGACTGGCAGAGCCGCAGAAACGGCGTCGAGGGGCTCCGGCCGGAGCATATCGGTTATGAAAACGGTGTGCTGGGCGGCGTGAGCAGCGCGGTGCAGGCTTTCTCCGCTCCCGGCGACAAGATACTCGTCCACTCCCCCACCTATGTCGGCTTTACGCACACGATGGACGACACGGGCCGCATCATAATCCACAGCGAGCTCAAGCGCGATGAAAACGGTATCTGGCGCATGGATTATGAGGATATGGACCGCAAGCTCAAGGAAAACAACATTCACCTCGCCATCTTCTGCTCGCCGCACAATCCCTGCGGCAGAGTGTGGGAGCGCTGGGAGATAGAGCGTGCAATGGAGGTCTACGCCGCGAACGATTGCGTCGTCATATCCGACGAGATATGGTCGGATATAATCATGCCCGGTCACAGGCACATTCCCACGCAGTCCGTCTCCGAGGATGCGAGAAACCGCGTCATAGCTTTCTATGCGCCCAGCAAGACCTTCTCCCTTGCGGGACTCGTCGGCTCCTACCATATAATATATAATAAATATCTGCGCGACCGTGTAGTCAGGCAGAGCGCCATGACCCACTACAACGACCTCAACGTTCTCTCCGTGCGTGCGCTGACCGGCGCGTTCTGCCGTGAGGGCGAGGAGTGGGCGGAGGAGATGATCTCCGTCATTGACGAAAATATCGGCTATGCCTGCAAATTCATATCCGAAAACTTCCCCGGCGTCAGCTTTATGCGCCCGCAGGGCACATACATGCTCTTCCTTGACTGCGGCGAATTCTGCCGCGCCAAAGGCATCACGATAACCGAGCTTCAGCACCGCGGCATCCGCTGCGGCGTCATATGGCAGAACGGCGAGGCTTTCATCTATCCAAACTCCATCCGCATGAATCTTGCCCTGCCGAAGTCACGCCTTATCGAGGCCATGGACCGGCTGAAAAAATACGTGTTCATCTGATAAAACGATAAAGCAGTGCTCACGTCCCCGGCTCGCTTGAGCCGGGGACGTTTTCGGCCTACGGGGAAGTCCTTGTTGTTATACGGCGGGAATATCCCGCTTTTTTGCGCTTTTGCCCTTGAACATAATTCCGCACAGTGTTAAAATTAAATTTCCCGGCCGGGAGACCTGCCGGGATAAAATCTGCTTTTATCCTGATCTCTTACGGGGTGTGTATATGCAAAGGAAAAATTCTCTCAACATTCTCTACGGCGCTGTGCAGGGCCTGTACTGGATGGGCATATGCGTCTGCATCAACTTCGCCGCGCTGTTCCTCCAGTCCGGCGGCTACTCAAATTCCGAGCTCGGTATAATAATGGCGTTTGGAAACGTCGCCGGCTTCGTCATCTCACCGCTGCTCGCCTCTGTGGTGGACAGCTCAAAGCGCATAACTCTTTATCACTGCCTCTGGGTGCTGCTTGCCGTGCAGGCGCTCTGCCTCGCGTTTTTCGCGTTTTTCCCCTCGCGCTCTCTGCCGCTGTCGCTGCTGTATTGCCTGTATATGGGCTGCGTGATAGCGGTCAACCCGCTCAATACGCAGATGTGCACCGAGCTGGAGCAGATCTGCGGCGGCATCAACTACGGCGCCGCGCGCGGTGTGGGCTCGGTCTCGTTTTCCGCCATGGCGCTCGTCATGGGGCTGCTGACGAAGAAATACGGCGCGTCCGTTTTGCCGCTGTCCGGCCTTGTCAGCGTGTTCGCGCAGGGAGGTGTGCTGTATGTCATAACGCGCCGGACGGGCATGCGGCCCACGGCGGCGCAGCCGCAGCGGAGCGGGGATCAGGCCGCAAGCCTTGCGGGCTTTATCCGCGGCAACGGGCGCTTCTGCGTGCTCATGCTCGGCATAGCGATGCTGTTTTTCTCCTGCAATCTTTCAAACAACTTCCTTATAAATATCGCGCGTAACGTCGGCGGGGATGAGGCTTCACTGGGCGGCATCAACGCCTTTATGGCGCTGACCGAGGTCCCGGTGATGTTCCTGTATGACCGGATGGCGCGCAGGATAGGCTGCCCGGCCACGATACGCATCGCAGCGGCGGCGTTCGTTGCAAAGGCGCTGGGCATCGCGCTTGCGGGAAGCGTTCCGGCGCTGTACGCGGCGCATGCGCTTCAGGCGCTGTCCTTTGCCGTGATAACTCCGGCTATGGTGCGCTATGTAAATCTGTACATTTCATCGAAGGACTCCGCAAAGGGGCAGTCCATTTCCTATAACATGACCACTCTCGGCTCCATATTCGCAAGCTGCCTCGGCGGCGTGATGTTCGACAGTATGAGCGTGCGCGCCGCGCTTCTGACCGGCACTGCCGTCGCCGCCGTGGGCGCGGCCGTGTGCCTTGTATTCGCCCGGCCCGCAGACCGCTCTTGACAAGGCGGGCTTTTGGCTTCATAATCTATTCTCACGGAGGTGATCTCGATGCCGCCGCTGACCATTATGGTAAAACCGGTATCATCCAGCTGTAATATGCGCTGCCGCTACTGTTTTTACAGTGACGTAGCTTCGCGGCGCGAGCTTGCTTCCATGGGCCGCATGGACGAAAAAACGCTGGATAATCTTGTCCGCCGCGCGCTGCGCTACGCCGACGGGCATGTCTCCTTTGCCTTTCAGGGCGGGGAGCCTACTTTGGCCGGGCTTGATTTTTTCAAGCGGCTGGTCGAGCTTGAGCATATGTACAACGCGCGCGGCGTGAGCATAAGCAACGCCGTACAGACGAACGGCTACGCGCTCTCGGACGAGATGATAGACTTTTTCGTCAAGGAGCATTTTCTCATAGGCGTGTCGTTTGACGGCGTGCCGGAGATACATGACGCGCTGCGTCTGGACGCCGCGGGGCACGGCACAAGCGGGCGCGTACAGGATACTCTGCGCAGGCTCGAGGAGAAGCACGCCGAGTTCAATGTTCTCTGCGTCGTCAACAGATATGTTGCCGAAAAGCCGGACGAGGTGTTCGCCGCGCTTTCAAAATATGGCTATATCCAGTATATCGCATGTCTGGACGATTTTGACGGGAGCCGCCGCGATTATTCGCTCACGCCTGAGCTTTACGGCGAATTCCTCCGGCGCAGCTTCGACCTGTACTACCGCGAGTACAAGGCCGGGCGCTTTGTGAGCGTGCGCAATTTTGACAATTACATCGGCATACTTGCGGGCCGACGCCCTGAAAACTGCGGCATGTGCGGGCAATGCTCGGTGTATTACCTTGTGGAGGCCGACGGGGGCGTGTACCCATGCGACTTTTATGTGCTGGATAAATGGCGGCTCGGCAGCGTGAATGACAGCTCGTTTTTCGCGCTCTCAAAGTCCCCGCTTTCAAAGCAGTTCGTGGATGCCTCGCTGTATGTCAGCGAAAAGTGCCGCGGCTGCAAATGGTACTCCCTCTGCCGCGGCGGATGCAGGCGCGACCGCGAGCCGTTTGTCGACGGACATCCGGGGCTGAACCAATGGTGCTCTTCATTCACCGCCCTTTTTGAATACGCCTACCCCCGCATGTGCGAGATGGCGTCGGAGCTTATGGGCGGACGCGGCGGCGCCTGATATTATTAGATAGAGAAGGAAAATCAATAGAACTGCTTTTTTCGTGATAAGCTTTCTGGCCTCCATCATTGGGGGCATATGCGGCATAGGCGGCGGGATAATCATAAAGCCTGCGCTTGACCTCTCCGGCCTTGCAAGCATCGCCACTATCAGCTTTCTTTCAAGCTGCACGGTGCTGAGCATGTCGGCCTATAATGTCTGCAAGAGCCTTTCGGAGAAGTCCGGCGCGATCGACACGAAGTCCGGCACGCCGCTTGCCATAGGCGCGGCTCTCGGCGGCGTCGGCGGCGGCATAGTCGGCAAGGCCGTCAGCCGCAGGATGGACAATAAGGCTGTCGACAAGCTGTTCATCGTGCTCATGTGCGTTATAATCTGCATCTGCATATATAACGCCGCAAAATATCTCTGATACGCACAATATACCGGAAAGACTGACCGCCCCGCAGGTATTGAGCCTGCGGGGCGGTCATGTATTCTGTGTTCCGTTTATATTTACTCTTTGTCCTCTTCGGCGGGGACGCCGGGCTCGTCCCTGAGATCTTCGGGTATTATCGCCATGAGATCGTCCTTCGTGGGCGCTTCGAGCTGCGCGACCCGGTTGGACTGGCGGATTATCATATTCTCAAAGCAGTTGCGCACGTCGCGGCCGTTTCCGAAATTATCGCCGCGGTTGTCGTACAGCTCCGTGAACATTTCCACGGCGGCCGTTTCCGCCTCGGGAGAGAGCGTGTATCCGTTTTTGCTGCACTGCCCGTGGAAGATCGCCATCAGCTGTTCGCCGTTGTAGTCGGGGAAGTTGAAGTACTTATTGAAGCGGGACTCAAGGCCGGGGTTGGAATTGAGAAACTGCTCCATGGGACCCGTATAGCCCGCGACTACGACGATCAGGTCGTCGCGGTGATCCTCCATCGCCTTGAGTATCGTTTCTATCGCCTCGCGGCCGAAGTCGTTCTCGCCGCCGGAGGAGAGTGAATAGGCTTCGTCTATGAACAGAACGCCGCCGAGTGCGGATTTGATGACCTCCTGCGTTTTCAGCGCGGTCTGGCCGACATAGCCCGCGACGAGACCCGAACGGTCGACCTCGATGAGCTGCCCCTTGCTCAGTACGCCGATGGATGCATACAGGCCGCTTATCAGGCGCGCGACCGTTGTTTTGCCTGTGCCGGGGTTGCCCATGAACACCATGTGCAGGCTCATCGGAGGCACAGGGAGCCCGTTTTCCTGACGCAGCTGCCGCACCTTGACGAGATTTATGAGATTTTTGACGTCCTTTTTGACCTCTTCCAGACCGACAAGAGCTTCGAGCTGACCCATGAGCTCGTCAAAATCGGGCTTTTTGGCCTCTTCCGCGGCAGACTCTGCGGCGGGCGCGGGCTGGTTTGCGGAGACCTGCGGCTGCATGTGCTTTTCCTTGAAGCCCGGTTCGGCCGTCGTGACAAAATCGAGCGGGTTGAGCGCTTCCTTGGCCTTGCCGACGCCGCTTGCGTCGCAGATGGCGGAGAGCTTGTCAGTACATTCGGTTATGTATTCGGCCTCGGCCAGAGACACGTCGTCGTCGACCGCGGCGAGATAGAGCAGAATATTCGTGAACATGCGGATGAAGGTGCGGGACGCCTGAGAACCGCGCTTTGCGTCGGACTCGGCAAGGTTCCAGTAGAACACCGGCGGCATGAACACCTCACAGTCGCACACGGAGCTTGTCAGCCCCCAGAGCATCCATGTGGGACGGGGCTGATTGCGGGAGTATAACTCATTTGCGAGATCGACATGCTTCTGCGTTATGCCGGAGCCGCGGCTCCAGAGCTGGAGCGCGCAGGTGGTCATGAAGCTGTCGAGCTCCTTTGCCAGAGAGTAGCCGCCGAGGCGGTAAAAGGCGTCGGTGTTGGCGGAATATATCTTGTGAAAATCCTCGGGGGAACGGTTCCATGTAGTCGGCATAGCGCATAGCTCCTTATGTTTGTGTATCGTATAATGTATTATATTACAAAATCAGTCCGGGTCAAGACCCGGACTGAACTTACATATGCTTCCCGTGCGGATTGAAGCGGACGGCGGCGCTTTTAGGTTCCCGGCGCGGCATGAGCTTTATGCCCTCGGGCAGCTTTGCTTTCCCCTGCCCGACGCGCTTCCATACGGCTTCAAAATTGGCAAGCTGTTTTTTGATGTCAATGTCCAAGAATATCGACTCCCGTGCTCTGAATATTTTTCTCTCGGCCCATTATATGACGGCTCTTGAAAAGCGGTGAAATGTGTGAGATAATACCGGTAATAATAAACGGCGGAGGGATATGATATGCCCAGATTCTTTATGGCGGGGACGAATATACTCGGAGGCACGGCGATAATGCGCGGCCGCGACGCCGAGCATGTGCATGTGCTGCGCCTGCGCCCCGGCGAGGATATGATCATCTGCGACGGTCAGGGGACGGATTATAAGTGCCGCCTCGTCAAGGCCGACAAGGAGCAGGTGGAGGCCGAGGTGATAGAGGTCGTCCGCTGCCCGGCGGAGCCGAGCGTGAAGGTCACCGTGCTGTGCGGCCTGCCCAAAGGCGACAAGACCGATTATATCATCCAGAAATGCGTCGAGGCCGGGGCATATGAGATCCTGTTTTTCAATTCCTCCCGCTGCATCGCCAAGCTCGGCAACGAGGAGAAGAAGCTTGAGCGCTGGCAGCGCATCGCGGAGGAGGCCGCAAAGCAGTCGGGCCGCGGCATAATCCCGCAGGTCGGATGGGCAGGCGAGCTGGCGGACGCTTTCGACGCGGCCGTGAAGAAGGACGTGGGCCTGTTCATGTACGAGACCGGCGAGCGGGAAGCGCTCAACGAGGTGCTGGACGCGAATAAGACCGCGGCCACCGCCGCCATCATCACGGGACCGGAGGGAGGCTTCGCCCAGTTTGAGGCTGAGCTTGCGAAGATAGTGGGGCTGCACATATGCTCGATGGGCGAGCGCATACTCCGCTGTGAGACCGCGCCGGTAGTCGCGCTGACCGCGGCAATGTACGCGACGGGGAATCTCGCGTGAGCGGAGACCGGATATAAAGCATATAAAGCATACGGAAAGCGCCGGAGGAGTATCTGTCCGGCGCTTTCCGCGTGCTTCGGCTGCCGGCAGAAAAATATTACGGAATTTCCCGAAAAAAGCGGCTAAAACCCTTGCAAAACGGGAATATTTCTGGTATTATATCAGGGCATTTCGCACGGGGACGGACTTTCCCCCATGTGGCCGGTGCTCCGGCTTGGTGGAGGGGTTGAAATCCCCGGAGGAAAAAACAAATATTTGGAGGAAATGAAATGTCAGTAGTATCCATGAAGCAGCTTCTGGAAGCCGGTGTCCACTTCGGTCACCAGACCCGTCGCTGGAACCCCAAGATGGCAGAGTACATCTATTGCGAGCGCAACGGCATATACATCATCGACCTGCAGAAGACCGTCAAGAAGCTCGAAGAGGCTTATGAGTTCGTCCGCCAGCTCGCTGAGAGCGGCCAGAGCATCCTGTTCGTCGGCACCAAGAAGCAGGCTACCGATGCAGTCAAGGAAGAGGCGTCCCGCGTCGGCATGTACTATGTCAATGCACGTTGGCTCGGCGGCATGCTCACCAACTTCAAGACCATGCGCACCCGCGTTGACCGCCTTGCACAGCTCAAGAAGATGCAGGAGGACGGCACCTTCGATATGCTGCCCAAGAAGGAAGTCATGAAGCACCTCGGCGAGATGGAGAAGCTCGAGAAGTACCTCGGCGGCGTCAAGGACATGAAGAAGCTCCCCGGCGCACTGTTCGTTGTTGACCCCCGCAAGGAGCACAATGCTATCGCTGAGGCCCGCAAGCTGCACATCCCCATAGTCGCTATCGTCGACACCAACTGCGACCCCGATGAGGTCGACTACGTTATCCCCGCAAACGATGACGCTATCCGCGCCATCCGTCTGATCGCCTCCACCATGGCAAACGCCGTTCAGGAAGGCCGTCAGGGCGTCGATGCCGAAGCCGCTGAGGGCGAGGCTGTTGACACCGCAGTTGCAGAGGCGACTGAGGAATAATAGAAAAACGTTGAGATAAGGGGCAGCTTCGCGGCCCCTTATCCTGAATAAACCCGAATAATACAGGAGGAAAATAAATATGGCATTTACCGCTCAGGATGTTAAGACACTCCGTGAGATGACGAACGTCGGCATGATGGACTGCAAGAAGGCCCTCACCGAGACCGACGGCGATATGGACAAGGCAGTCGAGTGGCTGCGTGAGAAGGGCCTTGCAAAGGCCGCAAAGAAGGCCGGCCGCATTGCTGCCGAGGGTATGGCCTATGCTGATGTCTGCCCCAAGTGCGGCGTCGGCGCTATCGTCGAGGTCAACTGCGAGACCGACTTCTGCGCAAAGAGCGATCTGTTTGTCGCATTTGTCAAGGATATCTGCAAGACCGTCATCACCGAGAATCCCGCAGACGTTGACGCTCTTATGAACTGCAAGTACGCAGGCAGCGACCTCACCGTCGCCGAGACCCTGCCCGAGAAGGTCATGTCCATCGGCGAGAATCTCCAGATCCGCCGTTTCGTCCGCTTCGACAAGAACACCAGCGTCGCATACGTGCACGCCGGCGGCAAGATCGGCGTTCTCGTCAACCTCGCTGTCGAGGGCGGCATTGACGCCACTGAGATCGGCAAGAACGTTGCGATGCAGATCGCAGCTCTCAATCCCCGCTTCTGGGACAAGAGCAATGTGACCGAGGACGTCCTCGCAGAGGAGAAGAAGGTCGCTCTGGCTCTGATGGATCAGGATCCGAAGATGGCCGCAAAGCCCCAGCAGGTCAAAGAGAAGATCGTTCTGGGCAAGCTCAACAAGTTCTACGAAGAGAACTGCCTGCTCCAGCAGGAGTATGTCAAGGACAATACCATGACCGTTGAGAAGTACATCGCCAGCGCCGCAAAGGCACTCGGCGGCTCCGTCAAGTTCGTTGATGCAGTCCGCTTCATGAAGGGCGAGGGCATCGAGAAGAAGCAGGAGGACTTCGCCGCAGAAGTCGCTGCTCAGATGAACATGGGCAAGTGAGTTACCCGGAAGAGACAAATCCGTATAATTTCGGCGGCCCTACGCTTGCGTAGGGCCGCCATGTTTATATCCTATATCTCTTATATGTTTTGACTTGGGCGGTTCTTTTTCCGCCGCCGCGCGTGATAAAGCTCGGTGAAGCGGGCAAGAAGAAAGTCATAGATCACAAAGGTCAGAAGACCCAGCAGAAAAGTCGCGGCTGCGATCCCGGCCGTCGCGGCGGCAAACTCCTCGCGCACCTCGGGCATGCCTATGACAAACAGCAGTATCGCGTACATCAGCACCGTGGCCGCGGTGAAGAGCGAGAGCTTGGCCGCCAGACGCAGCAGTCTTGAGCGCAGCTTGTCGACCGCAGGCTTGAGCAGAGGATAATAACCGAGAAAGCAGTACAGCAGGGCGCACTCCTTGTCGGGACAGAGCAGCAGGCCGAGCACAGCGGCCGAGGCAAAGCAGCACCAGGCGAAAGTCGCGCTGCACTCTTCACGTACCGGCAGCAGCACGAGCGAGGCAAGCACCACGCACACATATACGAGAAACGACAGCATCCCGCCCAGACACAGCAGCACCACAGCCAGCGCAGCCATTATGCTGCCCAGCGCCAGTTCCTTTGTCGATCTGCTCATATCAGCACCTCACAGGAGAAAATTACGGGATTATTATAGCACTATCTGCCGCGTCAGGCAAATCATGCTGAAAAAGGCGGCTGAAAGTGGTATAATAATAAAATGGTATTAATAAAGTAGTATAATAATATAGAATACAAAACAGGAGAGGACAGAGAGAAATGCTTGAACTAAGAAATGTATGCTTCGACGTTCCGGCGGAGGAGAGATCAAAGGAGATAATCAAGGACGTCAGCCTGACGATACCGGACGGCGAATTCGTCGTTGTCACCGGCCCGAACGGCGGCGGCAAATCCACGCTGGCGAGACTTATCATGGGCATAGAGAAGCCCAGCTCCGGCTCGATAATCCTTGACGGACAGGACATCACCGGACTCGGCGTGACTGAGCGCGCCAACATGGGCATAAGCTTTGCGCTCCAGCAGCCTGTGCGCTTCAAAGGTATACGTGTGGTGGATCTGCTTCGCCTTGCAGCGAAAAAGCAGCTATCGATAGGGGAGGCCTGTGAATACCTGTCGGCTGTCGGCCTCTGCGCGAGGGATTATATCGAGCGCGAGGTGAACGCGAGCCTTTCCGGCGGTGAGCTCAAGCGTATAGAGATCGCAACGGTGCTTGCGCGCGGCACAAAGCTGTCCGTGTTCGACGAGCCCGAGGCCGGCATAGACCTGTGGAGCTTCCAGAGCCTGATACAGGTGTTTGAAAACATGCAGAAGCGCACCCACGGCTCCATACTCATAATCTCCCATCAGGAGCGTATACTGGAGATCGCGGACGAGATCATACTCATTGCGGACGGCAGAGTGAAGGATCAGGGCAGGAAGGACGAGATACTTCCCGAGCTGCTCAAAACCACGGTGCCTGTCACCTGCAACAGGATCATGGAAGGAGGACGCAGCAATGCTGACTGAGATACAAAAGCAGCTTCTGGCCGAGATCGCCGACCTGCACAAGGTGCCGGAGGGAGCCTACAATATCCGTGCAAACGGCACGTCTGCCGGGCGCAGCTCCACGGCAAACATTGAGATCACCTCGAAAGAGGATAAGCCGGGCATCGACATACGCATAAAGCCCGGAACGAAGAACGAGAGCGTCCACATCCCGGTCGTCGTGAGCGAGAGCGGATTGAAGGACGTCGTATACAACGACTTCTTCGTCGGCGACGATGCGGACGTCGTGATAGTCGCCGGCTGCGGCATCAATAACTGCGGCAGTCAGGACTCCGACCATGACGGCGTGCACCGCTTTTTCATCGGTAAGAACGCGCGTGTAAAGTACGTAGAGAAGCATTACGGCGAGGGCGAGGGCACAGGCAAGCGCATCCTCAACCCGACCACCGAGGTCAATATCGGCGAGGGCAGCTATGTGGAGATGGAGATGGTGCAGATCAAGGGCGTCGACTCCACCGTGAGACTGACCACCGCCAAGCTTGACGCGGGGGCAAAGCTCGTCGTGCGCGAGCGCCTGATGACCCACGGCGAGCAGCATGCGCAGAGCAGCTACACCATCGAGCTCAACGGCGACGGCAGCAGCGCGGATGTTGTTTCACGCTCCGTGGCGAGGGAGCGGAGCTATCAGCACTACTGCTCGCGCATTGTCGGCAACGCGGCCTGCTCCGGCCATACCGAGTGCGACGCGATAATCATGGACACGGCAAAGGTGCTCGCAGTGCCTGAGCTGGAGGCGAACAACATAGACGCCGCGCTCATCCACGAGGCAGCCATAGGCAAGATCGCCGGCGACCAGATCATAAAGCTCATGACGCTCGGCCTGACCGAGGCCGAGGCGGAGGAGCAGATAGTCAACGGCTTCCTCAGATAATATCATAGAACACCCGGCCCGGACTTGTTCAAGAGTCCGGGCCGTTGTCTTAACATCTTAACAAAAAGTTAACGGAAAATATACCTGGGTCTGCATTTTTCGCGCAGCTTCGCGGAAACGCTGTATTGAAAAAAATCCTGTCTGTGTTACAATAATGGCACCGCCGCGCATGCTCCTGCCGTACCTTTCGGCGGGAAAACAGACGTCCGGCGGAGGCATAAAAAGCATATAAAGCAAGGAGGAGACCGTATGGCAGTCGACACCGATAACAGATTGCAGAATCAGGTTATATATTCAGTCTATGTCAGGAACCACACTCCGGAGGGGACATTTCTCTCCGTTATTCCGGACCTTGACCGCATCAAGGCGCTCGGCACGGATATAGTCTGGTTTATGCCGATCCACCCCATCGGCGAGAAAGGAAAGAAAGGCAGTCTCGGCTGCCCGTATGCAAACCGCGACTACCGCACCGTTAACCCGGAATACGGCACGATGGAGGACTTCAAGAAGCTTGTCGGAGAGATCCATGCGCGCGGCATGAAGTGCATGATAGACGTCGTGTATAATCACACCTCGCCCGATTCCGTGCTCTACAGCGAGCACCCGGAGTATTTCTACCATGACGCGGACGGAAAGCCCGGCAACAAGATAGGCGACTGGTCGGATGTGATCGACCTTGACTACAATAACCGCGGCCTGTGGGATTATCAGATAGAATCCCTGTGCATGTGGGCGGAGATAGTGGACGGCTTCCGCTGCGATGTGGCCTCGTTCGTGCCGCTGGAGTTCTGGGAAATGGCACGTCAGGCGGTAAAGAAGGTGCGTCCCGGCTGCATCTGGCTGGCGGAGACCGTGCATCTCGGCTTCGGCTGCCTTGCCCGTCGCCGCGGCATATATTCCATGCTTGATTACGATGCGTATTCCGCGTTCGACATTGAATATGACTACGATGTGCGCAAGGCCTTTGACGACTACCTCGAGGGCAGCAGCCGGCTGAGCCATTTTCTCGACCTGCTCAATTTCCAGGAGGGCATGTATCCCGCAAATTACAACAAGCTCCGCGCACTTGAAAACCACGATCAGCCGCGCATATGCTCGTTCGTAAAGGATGAGAAGGCGCTTGTGAACTACACTGCGTTCCTCTACTTCCTCAAGGGGACGACGCTCATCTATGCCGGTCAGGAATTTGAAAACGACAACCGGCCCAGCCTTTTTGAAAAGGAGCCGATAAACCGCGCTTCGGGCCGTGATCTGAGCGGGCTGATGCGCAGGCTCTATGAGATAAAGCAGGACTTCGGCAGTGAGGACTATTTCTCCGCGTCTGCCGACGACGGGCATGATATTGCCGTGCTTGAGCGCGGCGGGAACGGCCGGCGCTTTATCGGCGTGTTCAGCCTCCGCGGCGAGAGTGCGGACGTATCTGTAGGCGTACCTTACGGGCGCTACAAAAACCTCATCGACGGCAGCCCGGTGAACATCAGGTACGGCAAGCTCCGCTGCTCCGGTGAGCCGGTTATCATCGAGGTAAAGGAATAAAAAAGCATTAAAAGCATATAAAAAAGCCGGGAGTCCGCAGCTGCGGGCTCCCGGTCAATTTTTTTGAATTTACGGATATTACTTCTTTGCCTTGCCGGCGGACTCTTCCGCGGCTTCGGCGGCCTTGGCGTCCTCCTCGGCCTTGATCCTTGCAAGCTCCTCTTCCTCAAGCACGCGGTACGCGACCTTGCCGACGAGCGTCTTGGGCATGTCGTCGCGGAACTCTATGTCGTAGGGCATGGCGTACTTGGCGATGTTCTTGCGGCAGTAATCCATCAGCTCGGCCTTTGTCTTGGCGTTGGGCTCAACGTCGGGGGAGAGCTTCACGAAAGCCTTGACCTTCTGCATCTTGTAGGAGTCGGGCACACCGATAACGCAGCTCATCTGTACATAATCATGCGCGTCGAGGATGTTCTCGATCTGACCGGGATAGACATTGTAGCCGGAGGAGATTATCATGCGCTTTGCACGGCCCTTGAAATAGATGAAGCCCTGATCGTCCATCGTGCCGAGGTCGCCGGTGTAGACCCATGTCAGGCCGTCAGCGTGGCGGCGGAGGGTCTGCGCGGTCTCTTCGGGATGGTTCATGTATTCCTTCATGACGGTGGGACCGGCAAGCAGGATCTCGCCCTCTTCACCGTAGGGCAGTTCCCTGTCGGTGCCGGGCTCGACTATCTTTATATAGGTATCGGGGAAGGGCAGGCCGATGCTGCCTTCCTTGAACATGTGCGGCGGGGTCAGGCAGCAGGCCGTGACGGTCTCCGTCGTGCCGTAGCCCTCGCGCACCTGTATGGTGGCGTGGTGGTCGTAAAGGAATTTGTCGAACTTCTTTTTCAGCTCAACGGACAGTGAGTCGCCGCCGGAGAACACGCCCTTGAGGCAGCTGAGATCGGCGCCTTCCATTGAAGGCAGGCGCAGCAGCGCTTCGTAAAGCGTCGGCACACCGGCGATGAAGTTGCAGCGGTACTTGACTATCTGCTTTGCGTAGCTCTTGGCGGTAAAGCGCGGGATGAGTATGCAGCGGCCGCCCTGAGAGAGCATCGTATGTATGCACACGCCGAGACCGAAGCCGTGGAACAGCGGCATTGCGGCGAGCATCCTGTCGCCGGGGCGGAACATCGGGTTTGCCGCAATGACCTGCTGGCCGAGGGCATTGAAGTTTCTGTTCGTGAGGACTATGCCCTTGGTGGTGCCGGTGGTGCCGCCGGAATAAAGGATGACGGCGGGGTCGCTGCCATGGCGCTCGACATTGTAGTTATAGAAGCAGGCGTTGCTGAGCTTGAGAAAATCACGCCAGCGGATGACGGGGGCGTCGACGGGGATCTTCTTGATCTTGCGTCCCTCGGTGAGCATGTACCCGGCGCGTATCGGGCGGGACAGCGCATCCTTGACGCTGGCAATGATGATATTGACGACCTTGGTGTTCTGACGGATGTGCTCGAACTTGTGATAGAACTGGTCGAGCGTGATCGCGGTGACGCTCTCAGACTCGTTGAGATAAAACTCTATCTCTTTCTCGGCGGAGAGCGGGTGTATCATGTTCGCAATGCCGCCGACGAGGTTGACGGCGTAGAACATGTAGATGGCCTGCGGACAGTTGGGCATTGCGATGGTGACCTTGTCGCCCTCGCGCACGCCGATGGTCTTGAGCGCCTTTGCGCAGCGCTCTATCTCCTTGACCATTTCCCTGTATGTAGTGGACTTGCCCATGAAATCAAACGCGATGTTGTTGGGGTACTGGTCGGCGATCTTTGCAACGGCCTCAAACATGGAGCCGTCAAAGTAATCAAGATGCATGGGAACTTCGCCTACGTAGTCCTTCCATGGCGTTCTTGCGGTTATTTCGCTCATTTGGATGTTCCTCCTTACTTGTACTCAAAGCCGCTCGGCTCGCTCAGCGGCTGGTCAAGAAGCTCGGGATGCTCGAATATATACTTGACGAGTTTGAGACTGCGGGCAAAATAGAAGCCGTCGCCGATGCGCTCATCGAGCGTTGCGCCGATGTCCACGACGTCGCGGATCTGCTTTGTGCCGTCGGGCATGAGCACTTCCGCCTTGCGGAGAGTGCCGAGCGTGACCATGATGCTGTTGGTGCCGTAGTTGTTGAGATGGTGGTATACCGCGGGGGCCTGAATACTCCCGAGGTTGCTGACGAGAATAGTGGAATAATTGGTGTCGCCCTCGGTCAGGGCCTTGGGGACGAGCCCCCAGAAGTCGAGCCAGCGCACGATGCGCAGCGCGAGCATCAGGAGCAGGCGCGGCATACGCGCAAAGGCGTCGATGGCGGAGTCGATGCCGCCGGTAGAGTGGTCGCTCTTGCGGGTCTCATTGACGTCGCCGACGATGTGGCGGCTGACGGAATCGAGCGTGTCTTCGTCTCTGGCCTTGACAGTCAGCAGGGATTCCTCCGCGCCGTCGGCAAACTTGCGCTTGCAGACGAAGCTGAGCGTGATGTCGTACCGCTCATAGGTGCGGCGGCCGGAGATATAGCGGTTCATCAGCGGACGTTCCTTGACCATGCGTGCAAGGCAGACTATAAAAGCGTGAAACACGGTCGTCTTATATTCGGGATGCTCTGCGTTTTTCTTTTCAAGGAACTTTACAAGCTCGGTCGCGTCAAAGGTATCACTGAGGTATACTTCGCTGTCGGTACGGTTCGGCATGATGTTCATCATGACAGCCTGCAGGCCGGTAATATCGCGTACCCAGCGCGCGTCGCGCCTGTCGCCCCAGCGGCGTTTTCTCTCTTCGCTCATTATTTTTCCTCCTGTGGCATGCTTTGCCGGATATCTCTTTTTCAATCAAATTCTCTCTGAAAAACCCAAGTTGGATTCTACGTCCTGAAGCCCTAAAAAGCAAGACTTATTTAAAAATTTTGTATTAATCTTTGTATACTATTAGTAGAGTTGGGCAAAAAGGCCGCTTTGCATAAAAGATTTAGGGGGTGCAGATTGACGGAAGCACAGTTTTAATGTTATAATAAACTACGTATTGGAAAAACCAGAAAAAACAGCTATACCCCAGAATGATAAAATCAACAGAAAGACAGGTGTCAAAATGATTTGCAGATACTGCGGAAACGTAATAGACGCCGATGCGGCGGTCTGCCCTTACTGCGGCAGCAGTGTGGCGGCTGACGCTGCTTACGACGACCCCAACACCGCCTACAGCA
>URDG01000032.1 GCA_900546515.1 uncultured Eubacteriales bacterium
CTAATCCAGACCCGCCCCGCCTTTGGCAACAGTCTTGTCGCCGGTATCGTGACGGCAGGCAGCATACAGATGGCCACCGTCAGCCCCGGCGCATACCGCGCCGTCCCCTGCCCCGCCGCTCACACGGAGGTCACCCGGGAGCACTGCGATGAGCGGGGCGCGCGCATAAGGCTTCTCGGCTTCGAGCCCTATCCCTCGGCGCAGCCCCTCAGTCAGGCGGATGTGATAATCTCCGGCGGGCGCGGGATCGGGTCGAGAGAGAACTTTATTGAGCTCACAAAGCTCGCCGCGAAGCTGAACGCAGGCATCGGCGCATCGCGCGGCGCGGTCGACGCAGGCTTTGCCCCGCACTCGTGTCAGGTCGGCCTCACGGGCGTGACCGTGCACCCGAAGATATATGTCGCCGTCGGCATAAGCGGCGCGGTGCAGCACCTCGCCGGAATGTCGGGCTCCGAGACTGTGATCGCAGTCAACTCCGACCCGAAAGCGCAGATATTCGACTACGCAGATTACGGCATCGTCGCCGGCTGGCGAGACGCCGCAGAACATATAACCAGAATTATCGAAAGTAAAATATGATTACGGAGGAATCAATATGAATCTGAAGAAAACCTACGTCCCCAAGATAGGCTACACCGAGATCTGCAAGACCGGTGAGTGCTCTCTGAAAATGCTCGACTTCGGCATGGTTGAGCTCATGAAGGGCGACAGCGTCACCATTGAGACCAGCGAGAAGGAATTTGCATTCATCATTCTCGGCGGCCATGCTGACTTTGCGTTCGACGGCACCGAGTGGAAGAATGTCGGCGGCCGCCGCTCCGTCTTTGAAGGCAAGGCCACCAGCGTTTATATGCCCCGCCGCAAGACGCTCACCATCACCGGCTGCGAGCATGTCAAGATCGCTGTCTGCTCAACAAAGATCGACGAGGATACCGAGCCTGAGATCGTCGGTCCCGACCGCGTCCGCTCTGTCACTCTCGGCGTGAAGCCCTGGGAGCGCGACACTCACTTCATCATCGACGGCGCGACAAACGCCAGACGCCTGACCATCGGCGAAGCCTTTGTCACCCCCGGCAACTGGGCAGGCTTTCCCCCCCACAAGCACGATGTGGACAACATGCCTCAGGAGGGCATCCTTGAGGAGATATACTACTTCCTGTTCCAGCCTGAGCAGGGCTTTGCCATCCAGTGCGCCTACACCAAGGACGGCGAGTTTGACGAGGCATACAGAGTCAAGCAGGACGAGCTCGTTGAGTTCCCGCGCGGCTACCACACCACCGTCGGCGCTCCCGGCTACAACACCTACTTCCTGTGGCTGATGGCCGGTGAGCATCAGGGCTTCTTCCGTTCCAACGATCCCGATCACGATTGGGTCACCGCAGTTGAGAATCTTGTGAAGAAGAGCTGACAGGCCGTGAAAGATCCGGCGCACTGCTGAACCCCGCAGTGCGCCATTTTTATAATAAAAAATCATGACATATTTACTTCTTATAATAATATATATCGCCTATGTCGGTGTCGGCCTGCCGAACGGCATACTCGGCTCTGCGTGGCCTACCATGCACGCCGAGCTCGGCGTCGCCCTCTCCGGTGCCGGCACCGTCTCCATGATAATGTCCGCTTGTACAATAATCGCAAGCCTTGCGGCCCCGTACATTCTCCGCCGCGCCGGGTCCAAAAATACTGCGGCGCTCAGTATCGCACTCACCTGCGGCGGGCTTCTGGGCTTCTCGGTGTGCGGCAGCTTTCCGGCCGTATGCCTGTGCGCCGTTCCCTACGGTCTTGGCGCCGGAGGCATTGACGTTGCGCTCAACGATTACCTTGCGCGCCGCTATGCAAGCCGTCATCTCGCGTGGATGCACTGCATGTGGGGGCTCGGCGCATCCGTCGGACCGTACATTGTCGCATATGCGCTCACTTCCGGCGGCTGGCGGCTCGGCTACCGGTATATCGGCCTTATCCAGCTTGCGGTCGTCGCCATGCTGCTGATAAGCGCGCCGCTGTGGAAGGAAGAGCGCTCGCCCGAACGCGGGGCAGAAGAAAAGCCCGCGGCCGCGCGCGAAACTGGGCTCAGCCTGCTGCGCGGCACGCCCGGCGCCGTGACGGTAATAGTGATGTTCTTCTGCTATTGCGCGCTGGAAAAGACCGCAAGCCTCTGGTGCGGCAGCTTCCTTGTGTACAGCCGCGGCTTCACCGAGGCGGACGCCGCAGCGTTCGTGAGTCTCTTTTTCATCGGCATGACCGTCGGCCGCGCTCTCAGCGGCTTCATAAGCTACAGGCTCAGTGACGGGAACATGGTGCGCCTCGGAGGCGGCGTGCTCATCGCCGGTACCGCCGTGCTGCTCGCGCTGCACTCACACACCGGCTCGCTCATAGGCTTTTTTCTCGTCGGTCTCGGCTGCTCGCCGATCTATCCCTGCATCATTCACATGACGCCCGCTCTCTTTGGCGCGGAAAAATCGCAGGCGCTCATCGGCACGGAGCTTGCCGGCGCATATATCGGCTCCCTCACGATGCCGCCGCTCTTCGGGCTCATCGCAAACTGCGGCCTGACCGGCATACTGCCGCTCTACATTCTTGTTCTTGCCGCCGTGATGCTCCTGCTGCATGAAATGCTCCACCGCAGGCGCGCCGCGGGACAGGCGCTTTAATATTCCGAAAATGGGGCTTGTTTTGTTCCTCATGCTGTGCTATAACAATGGCTCAGTCTAAGTAAAAGAAGGTCTGGATCATGCACAAGCTTGCCGGAAAGCCTTCCGGGGCAATAGAAATGACCACAGGTTCCATCTGGAAAAACATGCTCATCTTCAGCCTGCCGCTGATGATGTCGCAGGTTCTGGAGGTTCTGTTCAACCTCAGCGACGTCGCCGTCGCCGGTAAATTTGCCGATTACCGGGCGCTCGGGGCCGTCGGGTCTACGACGCTGCTTGTCTCGCTGTTTACCGGCTTTCTCATCGGCATGGGCAACGGCGTCAACGTATGCGCCGCGCACAGGCTGGGCGCCGGAGACGAGAGAGGCACGGCAAACACCGTTCATTCTTCGCTCGTTATCTGCATCGGCATAGGCCTTCTCATGGGACTCATCTGTCACTTCGGTGCCCGTCCGTTTCTCACCATGCTCCACACAAAAGATGAGCTCATAGACGGCGCGGAGCTTTATCTGAAGATATACGCGCTCGGCATGCCCGCCATGGCAATATTCAACTACGGCAACGGACTTCTGAGCGCCTGCGGAGAGACGAAGCGTCCCCTGGCCTATCTGACCGCAGCCGGTGTGCTCAACGTCATTCTCAATCTCTTTTTCGTCATAGTCTGCAAGAAAGCGGCTGACGGCGTCGCCATAGCAAGCGTGATATCCCAATATCTCTCGGCGCTGCTCATTCTCCGCCATCTGTTCATGCGGAGCGACGCCTGCCGTCTGCGTTTTACAACGCGGTACATAGATAAAAAGGCCTGCAAAAACGTCCTCTCTCTGGGCATCCCCTCGGGATTTCAGAGCGCCATCTTCGCCATTGCGAATCTGTTCGTGCAGACCGGCGTCAACTCCTTTGACGCTATCCTCGTCTCCGGCAACTCAGCCGCCGCCAACGCCGATGCACTGATATACAACGTCATGGGCGCCGTATATGTCGGCTGCTCCAGCTTTGTCAGCCGCAACCTCGGCGCGGGCGCTCAGGACAGAGTGAAAAAGAGCTATGTCGTCGCGCTGACATATTCCTTTGCGATAGGCGCTTTTCTCGGCGGGCTGCTGCTCGTTTTCGGGCGCGAATTTCTGTCGGTCTTTGCAAACGAGCCGGAGGTCATTGACGCGGGCATGGAGCGGCTGAAGATTATGGGCTGGTCCTACGGTCTCTCCGCGTTCATGGACTGCACCATTGCTGCCTCCCGCGGCATCGGCAAAACCATTGCGCCGACGGTCATCGTCATTCTCGGCTCCTGCGTGTTCCGCGTGATCTGGGTGTACACGGTCTTCGCATATTTTCACACGATCACCTCGCTGTATCTCCTCTACAGCTTTTCCTGGGTAATAACCGCAGTGGCGGAAATAATTTACTTTGTACACAGCTATAAAAGGCTTCCCTCCGCACTCTCTCTATAGGGCGGATATACCCCTGCTTGACATTGCCTTTTGCTTATGTTATAGTACGTCCTGTTCGCTCTGAGGGCAGATTGTTCGGAGAAACAACAGCCGGATAAGGCGCAGACTGAAATGTCTGTTCTTTATCCGGCTTTTATTTTTGATTCTCCGGCAGGCGCTGTCACGGCGGAATCGTTATTATATGGAGGGTCTATATGGATATTCTCACCGAAAGAGTAAAAACCGTCTATTTCAAATACCTCAGAGCCGCCTTCGGAAGTGCGCTCATCTCGTCCATATACGGCGTGGTGGATATGGCTATGGTTGGGCAGTACCACGGGCCGGACGGCACGGCGGCGCTCGCCATAGCGCCCGCTATCATCCGCCGCTATGCGCTGTCCTTCCTGCTCCTGCCGTTCAACATTTTCTCGACCTACTATTTTCAGGCCATTATGAAGCCCTCGGTCTCGTTCATCGTGTCCGTTGCCCGCGGGCTTGTGGTAAGCGGCATCCTGATCCTGCTGCTGCCCTGCGTTTCAGGCGTCGACTCGATCTGGTTTGCCATGCCGCTGACAGAGCTCGTTGTCATGCTGTACGCCGCCGCGGCAATGAAGAAATACACGGAAGCGCTGCCCGAGGCGTAATATCACAGTCAATTCCGTATCTGCTCATTGAAAAGGCGCCGGAAACCTGATAAAATGTCAATATGAATTTTACGGGGAGGGCGCAGCATGGCAAAAATCAAGGGCGAATCAAGGCTGAGCTTTTTTGAAGCGTCAAGCATCATCGTAGGTCACGGTGTCGGCGCGGGTATACTGTCCGTGCCGTATCTGGCCGCGCACAACAGTCTTCGGGAGATACTGCTGATACTCGGCTTCTGTTATCTCTTCAACCTGCTGCTGCATCTGCTGATAGCGGAGCTTTCATATAATAACGGCGGGGCGCAGTTTGTCAAATGCTTTGACAGCGAGCTCTTTGCCGGCAGGCTCAAGACCGTGATGACATGGCTCGCCTTTGCGCTGCTGGGCGTTTCCGTCATTGTAAACGTCAGTGCATTTCTTACCGGCGCAGCCGCGGTGTTCCGCACATGGTTCGGATGGCCCGATTGGGCGGGGATTCTGACGTTTTATATTATCGGCTCTGGCATCGTTTTTGTAGGCATGAAGCTTGTCGGCATATGTGAAAAAATCGCCGTTGGCGCAATGATCGCCGTCATCGGCATCCTTGCCGCCGCCACACTGTCCGGGGAAACGTACCCTCTGCCGCAGGGCTGGCGCGGAATGAGCAACGCACTGGCGCTGTTCGGCATGGTGGCTTTCTCACTCTCCGCCGTAATGTCCACGCCGCAGGTCGTCAAGGGACTTGAAGGCGATGCAAAGCGTATCCGCGGCGCTATCGCCGTGGGGCTTGCGATAAACGCCGCGCTCATACTTATAATAACTCTCACCACGCTTCTCGGCGTCGGCTCCGGTATAACCGAGGACGGCGCGCTCGTCGACCTCGCATCGCATCTCGGCGGCTGGGTCAGCGTTATCGGCTACGTGTTCACCTTGCTGGCGCTTGCAACCTCCTTCTGGGCCAACACCCTGAATCTCCGCGACATCGTAAACGAGCAGACGCACTGGGGACTGAAAAAGAGCTGGGTCGCCGCTTCACTGCCGTGCCTGTGCCTTGCATTCCTCGGTTTGAGCTCCTTTGTGGGCTTCACGCGCTTTGCCAGCATCATTCAGGTCGTAACGGGGCTTGGGATAATCGCCGCATATAATCTCTCCCGCAGGCGCGTCGGCAGCTCTGCGCTGCTGGGCAAATTCGGCACGCTGCCGTTCCAGCTCCTCGTTGCACTGTGCACTCTCTGCGCCACTGTCGGCGCTGTGATGAAGGTAGGCTGAAATGAGATCCGATCACCGCAATATAATAAAATATGCCGCGCTTGCCGCCGGTCTCGGCGCCGCTGCCGGCATTTCCGCCATATATCAGTATATATTCTGCCGCGACCCCGGCCCGCTCGCCCTGCTTGAGAAGAAGGGCCACGAGGGGGACTATTACGAGCACCGCGACTCCGCCGCGGCCAGACTTGCCGGCGTAAGCTGTATCCGGCATACTATCACATCCGCGCGCGGCGACCGGCTCGAGGGCTTTTACTATACAAGCGGCAGCAGCCCCTGCGGAAAAATCGCTTTCATCATCCACGGCTATCGCTCTGAGCATCTTGAGACAGCCGGGATGTACTACGAATATTACCTGTCGCGCGGAATAGACGTTTTCTGCTGCGACCACGCGGGCGCAGGTGAGAGCTCAGGCCGCTTCATCGGCTATGACGTTTACGAGAGCGCAGACTGCCTGCTGTGGCTCGACTTCCTGCGCCGCCGCTACGGCGAGGATATCCGCGTACTGCTCCACGGCTTTTCCATGGGCGGCGCGACCGTACTGCGCATGAGCAGCTGCTGCCCGCCGCAGGTGCGCTTCATAGTTTCCGACAGCGGGTATACGAGCGCCTGCGATATTCTCCGCAGCCGGATAGGCCCGCTCGCCGGTATCATGCGCGTCATAAACCGCTTCGCTGCGGGCTATGACCTGCGTGATTCGGATGTGCGCGCGCATGTACGGCACAGCACCGTACCGGTGCTTTTTGTCCACGGCCGTGAGGACAGGACCGTCCCGTTTTATATGGGCGAGGAGCTGTATGAGCTCTGCCCCGCCCCCAAGGATCATCTGTGGGTCGACAACGCCCGGCATGTTGAGAGCATGCACCGCGCGCCGGAGGCATACATGGCCAAGCTCGACGAGTTCATTTCAAAATACTTCTGAGGCGCAGAATACCCGCAGCTCGGAGGTTTTCTCTCACCTGAGCTGCGGGCGTGTCTCATTTGTCTTTATCGTTTTTTCTCATCGCTTCGGCGATCTCATGAAAGCGGGCGTTCACAGCGCCGTAGTTTTCGCGCAGATGCGGGTAAAGGCAGGCGCTGCAATCCTTGATGCCATTGTCCAGATAGCTGAAGCTGCCTTCGCAGCGCTCCCCGAGCATGTACAGCGGGCAGTAACAGAAAAGGCAGTTGAAATCATCCGGGTCCGCGCCGGGGTGGCAGGGGAAAAATTCACATTCTCTGTGCGAAAAATAGGAGTACTTGTCCGACATTCTGCTTCTCCGTCCGGCGGCAAGCGCCGCAGTAAAATCCAAAAATATCATCAGGCTTCCGCCCTCCGATATATGATGACA
This sequence comes from uncultured Eubacteriales bacterium, assembly GCA_900546515.1. Classification (GTDB taxonomy): domain Bacteria; phylum Bacillota; class Clostridia; order Oscillospirales; family Oscillospiraceae; genus Limivicinus. The sequence goes on from URDG01000032.1 coordinate 7,296, forward strand.
CACCGGCGGCTCACTTGTCAAGCTCTGTGTTGAGTTTGCCGCCGCGGCCGGTATGCTGTAAAAACACTGAAAGGAATCATATCCATGAAGAAATACGCTCTGATAATGATAGACATGCAGCGGGGCTTTATAGACCCGTCGTCGCCGCTGTGCATTCCCTGCGCCGCCGGGACTGTCCCGGCCTGCGCAGAAGCGATCGACCTGTGTCATGGCGCGGGAGTACCGGTCATCTTCGCCGTCCGTCACTACAGGGCCGACGGCAGCGACGTTGAAAAATGCCGGCACGACGTCTGGCTTGAGGGCGGGCAGCCGCTCTCGGAGACCTGCGACGAGAGCATGTCGGATGCCTTTCCCGAGGAATTCAAGGTACTCGACGGCGATTACCGCATCATAAAGCCGCGCTTCTCCGCCTTTTTCCACACTTCGCTCGATCTCATACTGCGCCGTCTCGGCGTGGATACCGTGATCCTCGCCGGGACCACGACGCCCAACTGCGTCCGCAGCAGCTGCTATGACGCGCTCTCGCTGGATTATGACGTGATAGTCCTGTCCGACTGTACCTCGTCCGTCACGATGCAGGTGCAGCAGGCCAATCTCGACGATATGGCGCGCATCGGCACCAGGATCGAAACTCTTGCCGGGCTTGAACAGATACTTAGCAGGGCATGACAATAACGCCCTGTCCGGATAAATAAATACGGACAAATAACAACATAGCGGCTGCACCCGGAAAAGGGTACGGCCGCTATGTGTTTGTCTGTGCGGGAATGGCAGCGGGTCATATCAGCACGCCTTCACAATGGTCTATCTCATGCTGGATGATCTCTGCCGTCCAGCCGGTAAAGGTTTTGAGCCGCGTCTGGAACTTTTCATTCTGCCACTGTACTTTAATGGTCTGAAAACGCTTTGTTTTCCGCGTGCCGGTGAGCGACAGGCAGCCCTCCTCCGCCTCATATGCGCCGGACTGTCTGACGATCACAGGGTTTAACATTACCATGTATTTTCCCTCGTTGTCGAACGCTATAATGCGCTTATTCACCCCGATCATATTTGCCGCCATACCCACGCAGCCGTCCTTATGTGCCGCCAGCGTGTCCAGCAGGTCCTGCGCTGTACCGAGATCATCCGCCGCAGCGGACTCGGCCTTCTGCGCAAGAAATGCCTCATCCCTGCATATCTCACGAACCATAGTCTGCTCTCCCCTGTTTATTTTCTGTATTGCTTCCCTATTGTCACGATTCCCGCAAGCATTTCCGCAATGGAAAGCCCCATCAATATGCCTGATATAAAATCCCGCACATCCGTTCCGCCGACTGTCCCTGCCATGGCGTTGCAGGCAATGCCGAGAGTGATGAGCGCAACGCCGAAGAGGATTCCCCTCTGCCGTTCCAGCTCCTGTGTACGGTGCAGCAGATCAAGTATCCGCGCATCGTCATAGACACGCACGCTGCATTCCGCCGCGTCCTCGCCGTCCATCAGTTCCGGAAGCGTCACATGAAGCGCCTCGCAGAGCTTCTGAATGATACTGTAATCCGGCATGCACTTTCCATTTTCCCACTTGGAAACAGTCTTGTTGGACACGCCAAGCTCCTCAGCCAGCTGCTCCTGCGTCAGATTCAGCGCTCTGCGCTTCTGCATAATGTAGCTGCCAATGGCCGTCTGATCCATTTCTATCCCCCCATATTTAAGATGCTGCCAGCATACGGCAAAGCCGGACGCAAGAACATCCCTCAGCAGTAGAATTTGAGGCTAATGCAGCGCTTTTGCGGGGCAGGCTTTCGTACACTCATAGCAAAGGATGCATTCCGTTCCGTTTTTCCGTTTGCGGGATTCTTTGTTGACCTCAACATTCATCGGGCAGACCCGCAGACATTTTCCGCAGTGTACGCATTTACTTTCGTCGCAGTGAACGCGCAGCAGCGAGAAATAACTCATGGGCTTGAGAAAAACTGTGACGGGACACAGGTATTTGCAGAACGCCCGGTTGTCCCCGAAGGCAAAGGCCAGCGCAATACCGGCAATGTAATAAAGCGCATTTCCGGCAAGAAAGAGCCGGAACATGATCTGCTTCAGGTGTGCAGCCTTCATCAGAAACAAACCGGCCACCAGCGCCAGAGACTGTGCAAACATTATATAGCGCAGGATGCCGAGTTTCTCTCTGCGCGGCTTCTGCGGCTGCTTATAGGGCAGAAAATCCAGGATCATAGCCGTCCAGCAGGCATAGCCGCACCAACCGCGCCCGAAAAGCAGCGGGCCGAATATCTTCGCCACCGCATAGTGGATCGTCGCCGCCTCAAAAACACCAAGGAACAGGTAGTACCAGAACCCCTCGATCTGCATGTTTTCGCGGGAAATAACGCCGAGATAGAGCAGCATATAACTCCCGACCGCCAACTGCACAAAACGCCGGGCATAGCGCTTCCCTGCGGCAAAGAGCGCCGTACCCAGCGCCAGACAGCCGCCGATGTAGCTGAAATTCAGCAGATAAAACAGGTTGTCCTTTGTGAGCCACAGTGTTACCGCGATCGCCTCAAATAACAGAAACAGCAGAACAGACGGTCCGTATTTGCGGATTTGTTTATGCTTATTCATATTCATTCCCTTTTTCTCCTCTTTCTGCGTTCCACGCAGCTTACCATCATTATATACGTCCCCTCGTAAATCCGAAAGTATAAAGTTCTAAAATAAATGTAAAGTTTAAGAAGCTGTCCGCAGATACGCAGCCTGTTCTGGCGGGCATATCAAATTATGCAGCGCCGCCTTGACAATGAACAACGGCCGCCGTATAGTAACAAACGTTATCGATAGCGACCGTTATTTATGGGGTGAAGAAATGCCGGCAATCAAAAAGATCTCAAAAGAGGCCATCATAGACGCGGCGGTGGATATGCTGCGGGAGGGCAGCGCTGACGGCTTTTTATGATGTGTGCCCTGTTCCGCTGCGGTTCAGGACACGTGAAGAACTTGTAGGACAGAATACATGAAAGCAAATTGCGAGGAGAACACATGATGAAGGAGCTGGAAATAAAGACAAAAAGAATGACACTGCGCCCTATGCCGGACAGCGAGATCGAGGCGCTGATGGAGCGTATCGACGATGATGAACTCCGCGCCGCCTACGGTGAAATGCTGGACGGCTGCAAACGCGAGCCGGAGAACCGAATCTGGTATGCACCGTGGAAAATGACATTGAAGGACAGTCAGGAATTCATCGGCGACCTCTGCTTCAAGGGGCCGGTCAAAAACCACTCCGTAGAGATCGGATATGGGATTCAGCCGGAATATGAGGGACACGGCTATACCACCGAAGCACTTCAGGCCCTGACAAAATGGGCATTTGGTCAGAAAGACGTTGTGTTCGTAGAGGCTGAAACGGCCCCGGATAACAAGGCGTCCCAACGCGTGCTTGAAAAGTGCGGCTTTGTACCGGACGGGACGACGGGCGAGGAAGGTCCTCGCTTCGTGCTGGAAAGTCCGCTCACCAACTGGTCTCCCATCTACATGCTGTTCGGCATGAGCATTGGCATGTCCTTCGGGCAGATGCACGGTCAGATGCTATACGGCATGGCGATCGGCATGAGCCTTGGCGTTCTTGCCGGCATACTGATCAACAATTCTGCAAAGAAAGAGCGCGAAGCGCTCCGGCAGCAGCGCTATCCAATGCAGTAATATCACAATCGTTTTCGTATCACCGGAAGCAGAATATTTTCAATAAAGTCAATGCGGTCATGTACTGCTGGCTGAAAACAGGAAGAAACCGCAGCCGCGGTTTGCACGCCGGGATCAACATATATCACATTGCCGCTGTCGCCGACAGCGGCATAAATATTTTCTTCCGGATGCACGATCCACCATAGACAGCCGTAGAACATTCCGCTGAAAGCGCCGCTCTCGATCACACGCGGGCTGAGCATTTCTTTGAGCCATTCTGATGAAACGATCTGTTCCCCATTCCATATGCCGTTTTGCAGACAGAGCTGACCGAGCTTTGCCATGTCAGCCGCGCTCATGCATAGACCGTAACCGGGAGCTGCAAGCCCCTGCGGGTCTGCAAGCCACACATTTTTCCCAGGCGCCTTGTCCGTTACGAACTTTCTGTGCTCCTGCGCTGTTCCGGCATATACGTTTTCGTGATTTGGGATTCCAAGGGGCCGGAACAGATATTCATTTGCAAAGTACACGGTTTTCATTCCTGTGGCCTTGCAGAGAATACCGGATAGAATGTGCAGACATACCGTCCGATAGTCAAATTCATCTGTAACACCTCTTCTCCCGCCGAGGAAGTTCAGCGACGCTTCCGTCCAGTCTCCGCTACTGCACACCTTTGTCCACGGGTCGCCATGCCCTTTATATGGGGCGCGCATAGTCAGGAGATGGCGGATCGTCACATCAAAAATCGTCTTTTCGCCGCGTTTTATCCGGTACTCCGGGAAATAGGAAAGCACCTTATCATCCACGCTGCCGATCATTTTCCGGTCGGCAGCGATACCTGTCAGCAGCGCCATAACGCTTTTTGTGGCAGACGCAATATGGACGCAGTCTGTTCGCTGATAGCCGTTCCATTCTGCGGAGCATATCTCGTTTCCATCCTGAAGCACGCTGATCTGGCAAATATTTGGCTGGTGTTTCCGTATGTATTGGTATAATTCCTTATCGATCATTCATGCTGCCTCCTGTAGTGTTTTATTCCTAATTCAATTATATCCTTGTCCCTCCCCATTTGGTATCCTATGGCTTATGCAGGCTTTCTTTCCGCTTCAGATAATGATCCTCGCGATTTCCATCGTCACGATTTTCAGCACCGCGCCGCCAGACATCACATAGAACCATATCTCGCGTGCCCGCTGCGTTTTTGCTGCCGGCACAGCAACGGCGGCAATGATGATCAGCAGCGCACCGGCACAGCCGATGATGTTGGGCACGCTGATGAGCGGGAACAGCCCCGGTGCGCAGCTGCCGTCGATGGCATGCTGAATAGTCTTATCCAATCCGTCCCGTGCCGCCGCAAAGCAGCACACCACAAGGCCGAAGACCAACAGGACTGCACTCCTGCGTCCCCAATACTGAATGTTGGCGCAGTTGCAGATTGACCAGCCGATAAAACCAAGCAGGGCGAGGATCATCAATGTTGTAATAGTTGTGACTGTATTACCAAAATAAAGCTTCATTCTCTCTGCACCTCTTAATATTGGATCGTGAGTATTCTGCACACATCACAGCAGCAGGCTTCCACGCTTGTGCGGCCGAAGGCTTTCAGACCGGTGATTTTAACAAAGCCATCCGCGTTCCCGGCATTCTCCAAGGCGCCCGGCACCACATTTGCAAAGCTGAACGCCCCATCCTTGCTGCTGAACAGGCAGCCATTTTTCATCTCTTCTCCGCATTTCGGGCATGTCATGATAAATTCCTCCAATTCTTATACCTGTGCGCTCCTGCCGGCTGGCGGCATGTACCAATCCAGCACCGCTTTCAGATTGACAAAGCTGACCCGCTCACCACCGTGGATCATCATATCCAGCATATCGTTCTCTTCCGGTGTGCGCTCCTCCTTGGCTGCAAGACATTTTCCCGCCGTTTTGACCATGATCTCCATCATGAGTCTATAAATTCCGCGCAGCTTTTTCACATTAAAATCTCCTTGCAGGGTAAACACCGGGATACGGCTGGGAACAGACGTCTTTTCCCGTACATTGTCCGTCTGTGTTCCGGTCCGTCCCATGCCGACGGCGCAGACGGCGCGCACCCGATAGCGCTTCGCCGCCTCCGCATAGCCTTTGACAGAGCCCGCCATGATCCAGCCAAGGTAAATGACATCTGCTCCATTCGGTACAACCCCTCTCGCTTCGGACAGCGAATATACCGGGAGCCCCGTTTCATGTCCCAGCAGTTTTGCGTAGCGCTCCGTACTGCCGGCGTTTGTGGTATAAATAATTGCGTTCATAGACATACCTCCCTCAAAAAATAAGACGCAGTGCATGACCGGCTTTGCGATCAGCACTGCGTCTCAGCGTCTGGCTGTTTTGGTTTCGATGATAAAATTTTTTGCATTGATTATACTCTCGTTCCTGCACTTCGGGCAAAACAGGGGAAACGTCCTCAATTCCGTCTCCCGGAAGAGCTGCAGCCGTGTTTTTGCCCCGCACCTTGGGCATAAAACCCACCGTTTTTCTTCTTCGGCTTCTTTCATGACGTCCTCCCATTACCCCTGTAGCCGGATTCAACTCCGGCAATAAACCGGTCGATGTGGACATTCAGCATATGTGCAATAGCCGTTTTATCCTCCGCACCATCATAAACGCTGTAGAGCAGATACATCGGCCCGTAGAATTCCAGCGCCAGCTGCATGGCGGCATCGTCAGAGTCCGTCAGCTTGCGGAAGATCGCCGCCATATACGCCAAAGGCCCGCCTGCAAGATAGTCGCGATGGAGCTGTGCGAGCTTCGTGTCACGGTATTGCTCCAACGTCAGCATTTTGCGGAAATTTGCAGAGAACAGCTCCTTTGTCCAATGGTCAAACTGAGCCATGCTGTAGGCTTTGATCTTTTGAACCGGCGTGTGCATATATGCCTCCGCAAAGCCGTCCGGTTCCGTTTCCGGCATTTCATACGCTTCGGCACGCTCATAATCCATCTCATTCATGCGGTCTATGATCCTGTCCAAAATTTCCTGTTTACTGGTATAGTGCTTATACAAAGCAGCCTTCGTGAGTCCCAGCTTTCCGGCAATATCATTCATGGATGTCCCCAGATAGCCGTTCTGCGCAAATAATTCCAGTGCTGTTTCCAAGATACGTTCTTTTGTGCCCGCCGCCATGATTTTCCTCCTTCATTCAAGTAACCGCTCGGTAACTCTTATTATAGTTACCGAGCGGTTACTTGTCAAGACCTATTTAAAATTTTAGTGAATGTCCTGCACGGCGCTTCCGGCAACGTTTATTTTCCGCTGCCATTTTCACCGGCAAAGGAAGCGGCCGTCTTAAAGAGATCATTCATCCCGCACATTTACTCCCGTAAATCCGCTTTACTGAATCTTTAATTGCTCAAAGTGATAGCGCGGTTTGCCAATGCTCTTCTTCCCGTACTCGATTGCTTTCGTGGGGCAATAGCAGATACATGCCATGCAGTGTGTGCATTCTTTGCCCCAGCTTGGTTTCCCGTTTTCAAGTTTAATACTGTTCATCGGGCAGTTCCTGACGCATTGACCGCAGCCAATGCAGGCGCTATTCGCATGAAACGCGGCAGCCTTAACAAAAAACTGATAAAATACAGGGTTTACCGGGCCGCTCATGATGCGGTCATAGAGATTGTTTCGGGGGACGGTAAACGCTTGTCCCGTTTTGATATGTGCAATGGCATCATCAATATCCGGTTCCGCTTTCTCCACAATTTTTCCGGCTTCCTCTGCCTCCGGCGCGTCAAACATGGCGATATAGTTCTCCGGCATGATAATCTGCGCCGTGCCCATGTAGCGTAAGCGCTTCTGTTCTGCAAGCCGGCGGTTGTATTTCGCTGCATTTCCTATCTCGCTGCCGCAATCCATCACAAACCAGATGCGCTCCGCAGAAACTAATTCCGTTCCGGAAATCCACTCCGATACGACTCGCGGAATGCGCCATGCATAAGTTGGGGTCACAACGATTATATTGCGCCCTGTCTGCACCAGTGAACGATCCGCTGCTTTAATTTTCGCGTTCAGGTCTACAACTTCATCCTGCAATGCATCCGCAATCCGCTTTGCTATATAACGGCTGTTGCCGGTTCCTGAGAAGCACAGAATCATAATCACATTACCTCCAAAAAATACAGATTGATACAGTCAAAGGCTGTCACTCGCTCACGTTCCTTTATTATTATCATATCTGTAATCAGCAAAAAAGTAAACAGCGGTTTTAGAAAAACAAGTCAAGGCATCGCCCCCCCGGCCGGCACTTTGGTAATACTTTATTCTCCCATATGAGGCTTTTGAAGATTCTGGATGGAATTCGTGTAAACAGGAGGTTATTTTTATAATCTGCCTGAAATGATCCTGCGAAATTAAAAATCGTGCGAATGTATTATTTTCTTGCTTGTTTTCATTGAATATGCTATCATAATAAACAACGCCGTCAAGTGTTGTAAGGCCTTGGCAGGATAGCAGTACAGACCGTATGCTCTGCCGAGAGGCAGAGCATTTTTATATCACCGGGAGGAAAATATATGTCTGTGAGTTACAAAAAGCTCTGGAAGCTGCTCATTGATAAGGATATGAAGAAAAAGGATCTCTGCGCAAAGGCTGGCATCAGTCCGGCCTCCGTCACCAAGATGGGGCGCAACGGCCATGTCACGACGGAGATTCTTCTGAAGATATGCACGGCGCTGGATTGCAGAGTTGAGGATATTATGGAAATCGTGCCGGATCAAAAATAAGTTTTGATGTTAATGATATTCATACATTTTCCCCCTTACATTTTCTCGATCTGCTCACGGAAGCTGCGGTTGTAGCGTTCCATAAGGCTCACATACTGTGTAAGCTCCTCCGCCGTCCAGCCCTCGAATGCTGCGCACTCGGCATGGAACAGCCGCGCGATAGTGTGGTTTGCGTAGTCTGTTCCCTTCTCCGTGAAGCAAACCATTTTTGCCCTGCCGCCGATCTGCTCCAGATAAATTATCCCGTTGCTCTCCAGCTTCCGGATGGAGGAATTGAGCGTCTGCTTGCTGATATTGGTTTCCTTCTGAATAGCTTTCAGCAGGCACTTCCCGTTGTTCTCATAAACCATATACAGCACAAACATCACACTGTCGGATACCCCAAGCTTCTGCGCCGCCTGATGATAGATTGCATCCAGATCCGATGCCAAACAATTTGTCCGATAGATGAGCGCTCCATAGTCTATTTCCATATTGAACCTCCGCAGGTATGAAATCGTACTCGCGGCAGTATAGTACGAAACCGTACCTATGTAAATGGGATTCACGAAAAAGTTACAAACGGGCATAAAAAAGAGTCGACAGCACCGGAATACGCCCCTCACCCCCCTGCGCCGCAACAGACAATGAATGAGAACGCATCTGCCCATAAGAGCAGATGCGTTCTCATATTCTGATTTGCTGTTTTCTTGGCTTATTCAACTCTCGCCGTGCCGGTCGCCTCCGGAATGTAATATTATCCCTCACCCGATCAGTTTCAAAATTTGCTTCTCATTGCCTCCCGGCAGGATGCTTTCCAGATGCGCAATGATGCGCGCCTTCGACTCCTCCGGCTCTCTGCCATACGCCGAGGTCACAAAGTCATATCCGAACAGCGCCTCCGGAGTGGTGTACTTCGCGACGCCCCAGCCGTAAGGCTTGCCGTACTTGTCCTGCATATAAACAAAATCGCCGACGGTCAGATAGGCCTGCATCTGAAGCCGCGTTATCACCGTGTCAAAGCCGGTGTTCCCGCCCTTTACGTAATTGCAGAGGCGCTTGAGCTCTTTCGACAGCAGTGCGCCGTGTTCCGCCACCGTGTCATATACCGCCTTATCTTTGTGAGACGCAAGCCCGTCATCATAACGGGCATCAAAGTCATAGCCATCCCTGCGGAAATTGGCAAAGTCGGGAAGCCACTCCCGGCTGATAAAGCCTGCCCTGCCGCCGAAGAATTTTCCGTACACACAGCGTCCGCTTCTGGCAATAGGCCCTTTCCATTCCCACGGCCCGTCCGCTTCTTCGGAAAACCACAGCTCCGGCGGGCAGCATTCCTCCACAGAGAAGCCGGGGATCTCCCCTGCGAAGAAGGGCAGGAAGCCCCATTCCTCCGTGAGAGCGGCTATGTCCTCCGGGCTGCGGAGCTCATAAGTTTTCATTCGTCAAGTTCCTCCTGTCTGTGTTGCAGAAGTGTAAATAATCGGCAGTTAGGCAAGCAAACTGGAAGCTGTCAGTCCTTAATACATCTGATTTCTGTTAAATCACCACTGCACAATGCTTCCATATTGCGAAAAATTTTGTCCGCATCCCAATCCCACCATTTGAGATCGAGCAGATAGGAGATAAGTTCGTCGTCAAAACGCTGTCGGATCACTCGGCAAGGATTTCCGCCAGCAATGCAATAAGGTGGAACATCTTTCGCTACAACAGAATTTGCCGCAATGATAGCACCGTCACCGATGCGTACTCCTGGCATCACTGTTACGTTCTGTCCAATCCACACATCATTGCCAACAACCGTATCACCTTTCAGCGGCAAGTCATCCAATGCCGGTGTGAACTTTTCCCATCCGCCGCCCATTATGTTGAACGGATAGGTTGATATACTTTTCATTCTGTGGTTTGCCCCATTCATAACAAATTCAATTCCTTTTGCAATGGCGCAAAATTTTCCGATGATAAGTTTATCTCCCAAAAATTCGTAGTGGTGTGTAACGTGTTCTTCAAACTTTTCTGCACCGTTGATGTCATCATAATATGTATAGTCACCAATGATGATATTTGGGCGCGTAATAACATTTTTAATGTACACAATTTGCTTCAGGTTTTCATTTGGATAGATTTTGTTTGGGTCAGGTCCTGTCATATCTTGCAATTACCTCCACAAATTCCGATTTGTTTTTTAGAATTATAACATACAAAGAGAACCCCTTCAAGGCCGTGCCATTCCCAAATAATAAATCCCGTTTTGCCGCATATACTGAAATGTCAGGAAAAAGTCCCGTTTGCATCCGTGCTCGAAAACGCAGCTCGCCAAACGAACTATTGACGCGCGGCCTTCTGCGGGTTAAACTGAAGGAAACCGCACGGAGGTATAACATGGCCGCTTCCAAAGAAAGAGATCAGAACATACAAAAAGTAATAAAGGCTGCGCAGGCGCTCTTTATATCCGAGGGTGTCGCCGCAACGTCTATAAACCGTATCGCGCGCGAAGCCGGACTTACCCCCATGTCCGTATACCGCTACTTCGGCACGAAAGACAACCTTGTGCTCGCCGTGTGGCGTGACGCGCTGGTCGTGTTCTACGAGGGCTTCATGGCGCGCTATCAGGAGCGGGTGAAGAATCTCCGCACTGGGTACGACCGCTGCCTCGCGGCAATGGCGGAGTATAACAGCACCTATATCACCTTCCCCGAATGGTACCGGTACACGCGCGAAATGCTGAGCTACACCACCTCGCCCGAAGCCGGTGACATTGACATGGATAAAATCTTCTGGCAGTTTTACGACCGCGAGATACCCATCCCCTCCGCCAAGGCGATCAAGGAAGGCATTGACGACGGCTCCGTCCGCCCCGATCTCAATACCCGCATGTTCCTTCAGCTTATGATAAACGCCTACACCGGCGCCGACATCTTCAAGGGCACAGAATACGAGGTCAGCACGACCGAAAATCTGATGTTCTATTCCGACGTATTGGCAAGATATATAAAAGCGGACACATAAGTTTATATGATTTATACAAACTTCACATCATGACTATTTATTTCAATAGTTGCGTAACAAAAGGTGCAGAAATTCGGATAGGATTTGATAAAATTCAGACAAGATCGGATGCTGATGGAACTGCACCATATTTTTTTAGGCACAGATGTTAGTGCCTATAACAGCTTATTCAGAGGTGCAACATGACAAGACACGATATATCTGAGTGCTTACCTTTTTGGGATAGTCTGAGCGCAAAGAGTCGGCAGCGCCTGCGTGAAAACGCAATATTCCGCCGCTACAAGCCCGGTGAAAATGTCATCTTCAAGACCGTAAAAAAGGACGGCATCGTTTTCGTGCTTGAGGGCAAGCTGCGGGTGTATCTCAGCTCAGGTACTGGGCGCGAAATAACGCTTTTCAAGCTCCCGAAGGGCGAAGCGTTCAGCATAATGACCGTCGATAACGCCCGCAACAACGATGTTGTCCCCTCTCTTCAGTCTCTTGACAACACCACGCTTGCCTACCTCCAGCGCTCCGACATGGCGCCGACCGCCTATGAGGAGCCGCTCATGGCGAATTTCATTTTTGAAGCCTGCGCAAAAACGGCACAGCATATTCTGAACAATATCTCATATTCTTTTTTCAACACCCTGCGAAGCTGCGTCGCCCGCGCTCTTCTCGAACGTCTCGGCGACGACGCTCCCGATCCCGCCGAAGTGCGTATAACGCACGAGGACATTGCAAACGACCTCGGCACAACGCGCGTGGTCATCAGCCGCGAGCTGGACCATATGCGCAATATTGGGCTTATCTCCACCGGACGCGGAAAGATCTATATTCTCGACCGCGGCGGGCTTGCCGCGATAGCCGGTGAATAGCCGTGATCTACTGCGCAGCGCGCAGACAAAATAAATTATTCAGGAGGAAAAAATAATGTATTACAGCAGCGGTAACTATGAGGCATTTGCGACTCCTAAGAAGCCCGAAGGTATCGACGAGAAGTCGGCGTACATAGTCGGTACCGGCCTTGCAGGTCTTGCAGCGGCCTGCTTCCTGATCCGCGACGCTCAGATGCCCGGCGAAAAGATCACCCTTTTCGAGCATCTCCCCCTCGCCGGCGGTTCCTGCGACGGCATTTATGACGCGACCAAAGGCTTCATCATGCGCGGCGGGCGCGAAATGGATAACCACTTCGAGTGCATGTGGGATCTGTTCAAGTCCATCCCCTCCATCATCAATCCCGGCGAGACCGTTTTCTCCGAGTACTACCACCTGAACAAAGAAGACCCGAACTTCTCCCTCTGCCGCGTCACCGAGAAGCAGGGACAGGACGCCCACACCGACAGAAAATACGGCCTGAACCCCTCCGCTGCAACTCAGCTGCTCAAGCTGTTCATGGCAACGAACAAGTCCCTTGAGGATAAAAAGATTGACGACGTGTTCGACGAGGACTTCTACCAGACCAACTTCTGGACCTACTGGCAGACCATGTTTGCCTTCGAGAAGTGGCACTCCGCACTTGAGATGAAGCTCTATCTTCAGCGCTATATCCACCACATTGACGGTCTGCCCGACCTGAGCGCGCTCCGCTTCACCCGCTACAATCAGTATGAATCCATGATCCTCCCGATGTGCAAGTACATCACCGACCACGGCGGAAAGATTCTGTACGACACCACCGTCACCAACATCGTCTGCGACTGCGCGCCTGAGAAGAAAGTCGCAAAGAAGATCGAGTTCACGCAGGGCGGCGTCGAGAAGGTCATCGACCTGACCGAAAACGATCTCGTCATCTGCACCAACGGCTGCCAGGGCGACGCCTCCGCCTACGGCGATCAGACCCACGCCCCCGTCGTCACCGTCAAGAACGGCGAAGGCCCCTCCATCGAGATGTGGAAGAAGATTGCGGCGCAGGATCCCGCCTTCGGCCGTCCTGAAAAGTTCTTCGCCGGCATCAAGGAGACCAGCTGGGAATCTTGGACTGTCGACACCGCAAACAAGCAGATACTTGACGCCATCCAGAAGATATGCAAGAGAGATCCCCTGTCCGGCAAGGTCGTCACCGGCGGCATCGTCACCTGCCGTGACTCCAGCTGGCTGATCAGCTGGACGATCAACCGTCAGGGGCAGTTCCAAGAGCAGCCCTCCGACCACTGCCTCATCTGGGTCTACGGTCTGAATTGCTGGGACGACAAGGGCGACTTTATCAAGAAGAACATGTGCGACTGCACCGGCATTGAGCTGTGCGCAGAGTGGCTGTACCACATCGGCATCCCTGAGGATCAGATCATGGAACTCGCCGAAAAAGAGTGCAACACCACGCCCTGCATGATGCCCTACGTCACCACCTTCTTCATGCCCAGAGCCGAGGGCGACCGCCCCAAGGTAGTTCCCGACGGTTCCGTCAACCTCGCATTCGTCGGCCAGTTCGCCGATACCCCGCGCGACACCGTGTTCACCACCGAGTACTCCATCCGCACCGGCATGGAAGCGGTCTACACGCTCTGCAACATTGACCGCGGCGTACCCGAAGTCTGGGGCTCCGTGTACGATATCCGCGACCTGCTGTACGCCACCAGCAAGCTGCTCGACGGCAAGAAGCCGCTTGAGTTCCTGCTGCCGTCCATCCTCCCGCTGCTCGGTCTTGTCAAAGAGCCGCTGACCAACAACGTCGTCGTTGACCTGCTGAAGAAGTACAACATCGTCTGATTTGATCCCAAAATAATTATAAGGAGAACCGATATGGATTTTAGAAGTCTGACCGTAAAGGAACTGTTTGACAATCCCGCGACTGCGGCCGTCATTAAGGAGGACGCGCCCCAGCTCCTCAAATACCCCATAAAGATGTTCAACAAGAAGAAATGCGGCGAGATATTTGATAAGGTCGTCGCGGCCGGCATAGTCCCCAAGGACACCGCCGAAAAAGTTGAAGCAAAGATAAACGCTCTGCTTTAAGCTTCATATATGCTTTGTACCGGCTCAGTGTCGCAGCCGCAGTCGATGCGAAGCACCCCCCATAGGTCAGCACCGGACATTGTCCGGTGCTGATTTTTCTGCGTCGCGCCACGGCGTTATTTTTCTGTTAAGATAGCCGCAATTTTTTAAACATTTTGTGTCCAATGCACATTATTATGCGAAGTTGGCTTGCCATGACATGCGGTTTCATGTTGTTTCATGTTACTATTAGGAAAAGAAAAATCTCAGGGAGTGATATTATAAAACTAACTCAGCTGGAAATAAACAGAACCGCAATCAAAGAGAAAATCGTTGAAGCCGCGCTGTCGGTGCTGCCCATCGCGGTCATAGTGCTTCTGCCGTGCCTCATGGTCACGCCGATGCGCCCCGATCTGCTGCTGTGCTTTCTGATAGGCGCGGTGATGCTGGTCGTTGGAATGGGGCTGTTTTCCCTCGGCGCAGAGCAGTCCATGACGCCCATCGGCAGCAAGATTGGCACGGCGCTGACCCGAACAAAGAATATGCCGCTGATTCTCGGTGTCAGCTTCCTGCTCGGCTTTGCCATTACTGTTGCGGAGCCTGACCTGCAGGTTCTGGCTCAGACCGTGCCGCATATCAAAAGCAGCGTCCTGCTCGTGACCGTCGGCGCGGGAGTCGGGTTGTTCATGGCGATATGTATGCTCCGTATCCTCACCGGCGCGTCGCTCCGCTGGATACTCATCGTGTGCTATACGCTGATATTCGTGCTCGCTGCGTTTTCGTACATTTCATCGGTCAGGTCAGGCTCGTCCGTTACGAATCCGTCCACAAACGCTATCAGCTTTTCGCCGTCGTGCATCAGCCAGAAATGTTTTCCGTAATACCGGACCCGCTCAATGAAGTCCTTTTCCGTCGCAGCTTCCGCGGGCGGAAAGCATTCCGCCTCTACCGCAGCGATCGCCGCAATATCTTTCATTTCCGCATATCTTATGTTCATAATATTTCCTCCGCGGCTCGACCGCCGTCTTTATCTCAAATCGAAAATGCAGTTCACACAAAAAGCAAACAGGAATTTCTATTTCCGCCGCCATTCCATTACATGATCTTTTTCCCCAGTAGCTTCATCTATGCCGCTGCACAGGATCTCAAATCCCTCTCTTTGGTAAAAAGCTATTGCCCGTGTATTTTTGCGGTACACGTTCAAACGCAGTTTGTTCCTTTTGGTCTTTGCATAATCCAGCAGAAGTCTGCCTATGCCCTGTGACTGCATTCCATCAGAAACAAAAATGCCTTCGATATATTCGTCGTTCAGTCCTATAAATCCCTGTATTCCCTGATCATCCTCATAGACATAGACAGTTGCATGCGGCAGCAGTTCTTTTACTGATTCAAAATTGCTTTCCCAATATTGAGCTGGAATAAAATCATGCGCCCTTATATTTGTGTCCAACCATATATCCGCAACTTTATCTATATCTGCTTTTCGCAGTTCTCTGATCATAATGTTTCCTCCGCAGCTTGACCACCGCCTTTATCTCAAATCGAAAACGCAGTTCACCAAAAGCAACCTTGAACTCACCGCGTCAGTTTCATATACAAAAGCTGATACGGGTTCTCCGTTTGGTATAGAAACGGAAAAAGCTCATTTGTGTTGTATTACGCCTGTCAAGCGGCGCAGGACTTTGGCAGCGCTATGCCTCATCCTCCGCCAGCATACGGTATCCGACGCCAAGCTCATTGATGATATAGCGCTTTTCGCCGGGCGTCACGCCCATTTTCTTGCGGATATTCTTCATGTTGACTTGCAGCTTCTTGACGCTGCCATAGTCCGAATACCCCCAGACCGCCCGAATGATGGCGGCATACGTCAGCACCTTTCCGGCGTGAACGGAGAGAAATGCCATGATGTTGTATTCCGTCTGGGTCAGATCGATCTCCTCTTTACCCACAAAGACCTGCCGTGTATCGTAATCAATCAGCAAGTCCTGAAGGCGGAATTTCCCGCCAGGGGTACTTTCATTCTCTTCACTGTGCCGATGGCTGCGGAGAACGGCACGGATACGAGCCAAGAGTTCCTCCGTGCCAAAGGGCTTGGTGATATAATCATTCGCCCCCAGATCCAGAGCCTCCACCTTGTCCCTCTCATTGGAACGGGCGGAGAGCACAATGATGGGAACTGTGTCCGTCTTTCGCACCTCTTGAATCAGACTCATGCCATCCCGATCCGGCAGACCGAGATCCAGAACGATGAGATCCGGATGATGGGAAGCGTACATCATCATGCCGAGCGCACAGGTCTCCGCGCAGAGCACCTGATAGTCGCTGGTTTCCAGATTGGCTTTGATAAAGCTTCGGATGTTGGCCTCATCCTCTACGATCAGGATCTTGAATTTGTTATTGCCCATCGTCCTCACCCCCTCTTTCCAGGGCAAAGCGGAATACCGCACCGCCGCCACGTCTGTTTTCTGCGGTAATGTCACTGCCGTGCGCTTTGACGATGGCAGCGCACACAGATAGTCCGATCCCCATATTACGGCGGGTCCCGTCCACCGGCGCGGCGGACTTTTCATAACTTCCGGTGAAAATCTTTTGAAGTGCATCATCCGGGATGCCGCAGCCGTTGTCCGCAACCTCAAATACCGCCTTATCTCCTATGAGAGAAACGGAAAGCGTCAGCTCCGTCATGCCTTTTGCGTGGAATACAGCGTTTTCCAGAAGATTCAGCAGCACCTGCTCAATAAGGAGCGAATCCATGGGAATGTCCACAAACTCGTCTGGTATCTGTGTGATGACCTTCTGATTCGGATGCTTTTTGGAAAACTTCATGAGAACCGAGTCGATCAGCTCATCCAGAACCGTGGGTGTCTTCACGACCTCCACCTTCGCGCCGTCGATCCTTGTGACAGACAGAAGATTTTCCACCATGCGAATGAGCCATTCGCTGTCCGCCTGAATTTCTCCTAACAGCTTGAGCTGCTGCTCCTTCGGCAGCGCGTCATACTTGGAGATCAGCGTGGAGGATGACCCGTATATGGAGGTGAGGGGCGTGCGCAGGTCATGGGAGATCGCCCGCAGCAGATTGCCCCGCATTCTCTCTTTTTCACTTTCTGCCCTCAGCTTTTCCTGATCCCGAATGCGGCTGTTCAGCGTACTGGTGGAAACAGCGACAATCAGCATGATGACAGCGGATAAGATGCTTTCTTCTACGAAAAAGTCAAAAGTATAGTACGGATAGGTGAAAGCGAAATTCACCGCAAACACGCTGACGATGGCAGAGGCGATACCATAGCAATACCCGTGGGTTTTCAGCGAGATCAAAAACACGCCGAACACAAAGATCATGGGCACCAGCTTCTGCGTGGTAAAGAGCTTCTGAATCAGCAAATTGACGGCAAAGGCGCTGCCAAAAATAAGGATCGAAAATAGAGTATCCTTTTGTCGCTGTCGATTCTTCATCATGCTTCTCCTGAAATTTATTGCAGCATTATTATACCGCAGAAGCGGAACCGCTTCAAGATTTCTCACAGAAGGATATTGCACCGCGCTTGTTTCTTTACCGAATCTACACCGCAGAAATGCTATGATATAAGCACACCGCAAAAAGGAGGAAGAAATTCGTGGAAAACGACAGTAGCGACGACAACGGCAACTGCTCTTATATGGTCTGTTCATATGTGGCATATCTACGCCCTTTGCTGCGGTATCGGGTATAGGTGTGTCTTTTTTGCATGAAATGATCGTATGAACAGGGCATAAATGAGTTTGAAATGAATTATTTTGGAAGCATTTTTGCAATGGTGGTCTGTATCACCATGTCCGCCTATTTCAGCGCCACAGAAACGGCGTTCTCGTCCCTGAATAAGACCCGTCTCAAGGTGTTGGCGGACAACGGAAACAAGCGGGCAGCGCTGGCGCTCAAGCTGTCCGAAGACTATGACAATGCGATGTGTGTTTGACCTGCGAACAATAAAGCAATCGCGCGATTCATAAGGGGTGAGGATGATGTCGGAAGAAATGGTTTGCAGAAAGCGCCGCCTTTCGTCTTTTCAAATTATCATATTGGGCTTTGCCGGGGTCATTCTGCTGGGTGCGCTGCTGCTGATGCTGCCGCTTTCCACAACAGCCGGGTGCGTAACGCCATTTCATGAAGCGCTGTTTACCGCGACCTCCGCTGTTTGTGTAACGGGTCTTGTGGTGCAGGATACCGGCAGCTATTGGTCGGGCTTTGGTCAGGCGGTGATCCTGACGCTGATTCAGATAGGCGGGCTCGGTGTTGTCACCGTGGCGGCATCGTTTGCGCTGCTGTCCGGGCGAAGGATCTCTCTGATGCAGCGCAGCACCATGCAGGACGCCATCTCAGCGCCGAAGGTCGGAGGGATCGTCCGGCTGACACGGTTCATCCTGCGGGGAACATTTCTGATCGAACTGATCGGCGCGCTTGCCATGCTGCCGGTGTTTTGCTGCGACTACGGATGGCACGGGATCTGGATGGCGGTATTTCACTCCATCTCCGCCTTTTGCAACGCCGGGTTTGACATTCTGGGAACGAACAATAACTTGTATCCGTCCCTTACCGGTTACGTCCAAAATCCGGTGATCAATATCACGATCATGCTGCTGATCATAACCGGCGGCATCGGATTCTTAACGTGGGATGACATTTGCGAAAACAAGCTGCATTTCCACCGTTATCGAATGCAAAGTAAGGTCATTCTCGTTACGACACTTACGCTGATCGTCCTTCCGGCGCTGTTTTTCTTCTTCGTGGACTTTGATACCCTTCCCCTCGGAGCGCGGGTTCAGGCAGCCATGTTCCAATCGGTCACGCCGAGAACGGCGGGCTTCAACACGGTAAATCTATCCGCGATGTCCGGCGCATCGCTGGGCGTGATGATCCTTCTGATGCTCATTGGCGGTTCTCCCGGCTCCACGGCAGGCGGCATGAAAACCACTACGCTGGCAGTCCTGCTTGCCAATGCTGCCGCGACCTTCCGTCAGCGGGACAGCGCCCAGTTCTTTGGACGCAGAGTCGATTGCGGTGCCGTCAAAACCGCCGCAACCATTCTGACGATGTACCTTGCCCTGTTCTTTGGCGGAGGCGTTTTTATCAGCGTATATGAGAATCTTCCGCTGTCCTCCTGCCTGTATGAAGCAGCGTCGGCGGTAGGCACGGTTGGACTGACATTGGGTATTACGCCGCAGCTGCATATTCCCTCGCAGATGGTATTGATCGCATTGATGTATCTGGGCAGAGTCGGCGGGCTTACGCTCATTTATGCGACAGTATCCAGCAAGAAAATCGGCAATGCAAAGCTGCCGCAGGAAAGAATCACAATTGGATAAGCAAAGGAGCATCTATCCCATGAAAAATGTTTTATTGATTGGAGCAGGCCGCTTTGGGCGGCATATCGCCATGCAGCTCTCTCAACTGGGGCATCAGGTCATGGCAGTCGATACCAATGAGGAGCGGATCAACGATGTTCTTCCGTTTGTCACCAACGCGCAGATCGGTGACAGCACCAATGCGGAGTTTCTGCGTTCGCTCGGCATCGGAAATTTTGACGTTTGCTTTGTGACCATCAGCGGCAACTTCCAGAACTCGCTGGAGACCACCTCGCTGTTGAAAGAGCTGGGTGCCAAATGCGTGGTGTCCCGCGCCGAGCGCGATGTGCAGGCGAAGTTTCTGCTCCGCAACGGCGCAGATAACGTGGTCTACCCCGAAAAGCAGATGGCTAAATGGGCGGCGATCCGATATACTTCCAATCATATTTTTGGCTACATAGAGATTGACGAACAGCACGCCATCTTTGAAGTGCAGGTGCCGGGGGCGTGGGTCGGAAAAAGTGTTGGAGAGGTCGATGTCCGCAGGAAGTTCGGCATCAATATCCTCGGTATTAAGCGCGCCGGAAAAACGGATGTATCTGTTACGCC
Source organism: uncultured Eubacteriales bacterium (assembly GCA_900546515.1). Lineage (GTDB taxonomy): Bacteria > Bacillota > Clostridia > Oscillospirales > Oscillospiraceae > Limivicinus. The sequence goes on from URDG01000032.1 coordinate 27,530, forward strand.
TGATACGATATTGTCCGATGACATTACGATTCTGGCAATGGGTGAGTATAAAGCCCTGCAAAAGTGCTTTCGGATTTGAAAGGGGTTCCCATACTGACGGAAAGGAAAACCATGGAGAAAAAACCACAAAACACAGCCGGTAACAAAAACGAGAATCCCGCACCGCAGGAAAGCAAATGGCCGAACAAGACGATCATTCGCTATATCACCCGCGCACTGGTGCTGCTGATCGTATTCGCATGGGCGCTGGCAAACCTTGACGCCGTTTTGCGTTTTCTCGGCAAGGTGCTTGCGCTGTTCACTCCGTTTTTGATCGGCGGCGCGATTGCTTTTTTGATCAACGTAGTCCTTCGACCGTTAGAATGCTGCTGGAACAAGGTATGCCGCAAAGCTCCTGCAAAGCTGACCCGCCCTGTGTGCCTGACAGCAAGCACCGTACTTGTCCTCGGAATTCTGTTTGCCGTGGTGTTTATGATGATCCCCAGCCTGCGGGAATCCGGCGATGAGTTTATCCAAAACATTCCGATCTATGTGGAGGAAATCGGGCGGTGGTGGACCGGCGTTGTCCGGTTTGCCGCGAAATATAACATTGTTCTGCCCGAATACGCCATAGACTCTGACCTGTTGATTGAGAAGGTCACCGCCTTGATCAGCGACGAGGGAAGCGGCATCCTCACCGTGACGTGGGGCGCGGCAACCTCTGTCCTGTCGGTTTTGGTGGATGTTCTCTTGGGACTTGTCTTTGCGCTGTATCTGCTTGCAAAGAAGGAAGGCGTCGCAGCACATTTGAAAAAGCTTGTTGTGACAGTCCTTCCGCAAAAGAAGGCGCAGCGGCTTCTGAGTATTGCCTCTCTGACTAACCAGACCTTCACAAATTTTGTCAGCGGGCAGCTTATCGAAGCGGTTATCATCGGCGTTCTGTGCTTCTTTGGAATGCTGATCCTTGGGATTCCGTATGCCGGTGCGGTCTCCGCGTTTGTGGCCGTTACTGCGCTGGTGCCGATTTTCGGCGCATGGATTGGCGGCGGTCTTGGTGCATTTTTGATTCTGCTGGCAGACCCTGGCAAGGCTCTGTGGTTCATTCTCTTTCTGCTCGTTTTGCAGCAGGTGGAGGGCAATCTGATCTATCCCAAGGTGGTCGGCAAGTCCGTCGGACTTCCCGGACTGCTTGTGCTGATGGCTGTCACAATCGGCGGCGAAGCATTCGGCATCTTCGGGATGCTGTTCAGCGTTCCCGTCTGCGCCGTGCTGTACAGTCTTTATCTGGAGTTCATGAAGAAAGCAAGCGCCCGGCACTGAATGATTCTTAATCGGATACCTTCTGCACATAGGGCTGTACGCCAAATGCAAAGGGCTTGGGATATTCCCCAAATCGCCGTGTGTCCGGACAGCGGCTGTGCTTGCTATTCTCTCAAATCTCAATATCCGCAGATCGTGATGTCCCCGCTTTTTCGAAAGCGGGGACATTTTTTCGATAAGGTACAATAAGTTGCGCAAAAAGAAAAATGGATAAGAGAAGACATAGTTTGCAGACTCTGGTAGAATGAAGTTACCACACAAACATTCTGAAAGGAGACAGCAAACTATGTCCGAGAAAATTGTACAGCTAAACGAGGAAATTATCAAGGGGCAGCTCAAAGAATTAGTTCGAGGAAGTGTAGAAGAAACCCTGAACGAGCTGCTGGAAAAGGAGGCGGAGTCGCTGACGCAGGCGGCTCGCTACGAGCGCAGTGAGGCCCGTCAGGGCTACCGCAGCGGTCACTATGACAGGAACCTTACTACCACCTCCGGTGACGTTACACTCCACGTTCCCCGGCTCAAGGGCGTGTCCTTCGAGACTGCAATCATCGAGCGGTATCGCCGCCGGGAAAGCAGCGTGGAGGAGGCCCTCATTGAGATGTACCTGGCGGGTGTCTCTGTGCGCCGGGTAGAGGACATCACGGAGGCGCTGTGTGGCAGCAAGGTCTCGTCCGCCACCATCAGCGAACTGAACAAGAAAGCCTACGTCCACATCGAGGATTGGCGCAACCGCCCCTTGCAGGGCGGGCGCTATCCATACGTCTATGTGGACGGCATCTACCTGCGCCGCAACT
>URDG01000033.1 GCA_900546515.1 uncultured Eubacteriales bacterium
AAATCAAGGGATTCCGGTCAGGGAGCTACCGAGTAGCGACCACGATTTCGAGTCAGCCCCGTTATGACCACTTCGATACCTCTCCGTGTATGTCAAACACGGTCAGAACACCTTGAACCTCAAAAAAGAGGAAAAACCAAAATGTTAGAACGGCGTGTTAGAACAGCGAAATATTTAGTTTTTAGAACCCGCGAAAGCCCTTGAAAACAAAGGGAAACGGGTGGACGAAAAAGCCAGAGCCAACGCGCATTTCGAGTCAGGGCCGTTATAACCACTTCGATACCGCTGCATATAACGCTATTTGATCGCGCCGTGTAATTATAACCAATATAACGGGAAAAATCAAGAGCAAGTCCTTAATTTGTTTCTGTCTCCCGCACATGTGAACTATCTGTAAACTCAATATAATTTGTATTTATTTTTATATAAATATGTTGACAAAGTTTTAGACAAGTGCTATACTCTCAAATGTAGTAAAGGAAAGGGATGGTTTGCCCCATGAAAAAGACATTATACAGCTTGATGCTCAACGATGAGGTCGTCCGCGAGGTTGACGCGCTGGCGCACCGCATGGGCACCAGCCGTTCAAGCCTGATCAATCAGATTCTGGCCGAATACGTCAACTACACTACCCCCGAGCGCAGGATAACCGACGTGCTCTCTGCGATCGAACAGCTCATGGCTCCGTCAAGGGATCTGGTGCCGTTCTTCGCGCCGAACACATATTCGATGTCCCTCAAGAGTTCGCTTGAATATAAGTACCGCCCCACCGTCAAATACGAGGTCGCGCTGGTCCCCGGCGACAGCGAGTCGATCGGCGAGCTGTCCGTGATCTTCCGCACACAGTCGGCGGCGCTCATCTCCGCAATGACCTCATTCTTCCGGCTGTGGAAGGACATCGAGGACCGTCTGCTGCATCCGCTGACAGGGACGGCGGTCGACTATGCGCTCTATGACGGCAAGTTCGTCCGCAGCATTGCCCCGCCCGATAAGGACTGCACGGCGGAGGAGCTGGCCAACGCCATAAGCCAGTATATCACCCTCTTTGACAAGCTCATGAAGGGCTACCTCAGCGGCAGGTACGATGCACATGACATTGAAGCCGCATATTACTCCAATCTTATCAAAACCCCGATCCACATCTGATATGCTGCGGACCGGCGGCGAAAGGAGAGAATGATCCATGAACGCACAAAACTTCACTCAGAAAACACTTGAAGCCATTCAGACCGCTCAGTCAATGGCGGAAGAAAATCATAACAGCTATATAATGCCGGAGCACCTGCTCTATGCCCTTATAGATCAGGACGGCGGCCTGATACCGTCGCTGCTCGGCAAAATGGGCGTTGACTGCAACTCCGTGCTGTCAGAGCTCGATACGGAGATCGCGCGCCTGCCCAAGGTCGGCGGAGACGCGCAGGTATACCTCTCTCAGGAGGTAAACCGCGTAATAGCCGCCGCCGAGAAGGCAGCAAAGTCGATGGGCGACGAGTATCTGTCCGTCGAGCACCTGATGATCGGCATATTCGCCGCGGCGACGCCCGCTATCAAGCGCATATTCGATAGCCACGGCATCACAAAGTCCGCCTTTACTTCGGAGCTCTCCAAGGTAAAGACCTCCCCCGTGACAGGCGACAACCCCGAGAGCACCTACGACGCGCTCGCCAAATACGGCACCGACCTTGTAAAGCGCGCCCGCGAGAATGAGCTCGACCCTGTCATCGGCCGCGACACCGAGATAAGAAATGTCGTCCGTATCCTCTCGCGCAAAACCAAGAATAACCCCGTGCTCATCGGCGAACCCGGCGTCGGCAAAACCGCCATCGCCGAAGGGCTTGCGCAGCGTATCGTCCGCGGCGATGTGCCCGAGGGGCTGAAAGACAAGACCATATTCTCGCTGGATATGGGCGCGCTGATCGCCGGCGCAAAGTACCGCGGCGAGTTTGAAGAGCGTCTGAAGGCCGTGCTTGAGGAGATCCGCCGCAGCGAGGGCAAGATCATCCTCTTCATAGATGAGCTGCACACGATAGTTGGCGCCGGCAAGACCGAAGGCAGCATGGATGCCGGCAACCTCTTAAAGCCCATGCTGGCCCGCGGCGAGCTGCACTGCATCGGCGCGACCACCCTTGACGAATACCGCAAGTACATTGAAAAGGACGCCGCGCTTGAACGCCGTTTCCAGCCCGTTCAGGTCGACGAGCCTACAGTCGAGGACACCATATCCATACTCCGCGGCCTGAAAGAGCGCTATGAGGTCTATCACGGCGTGCGCATCCATGATAATGCGCTTGTCGCCGCGGCGACGCTCTCCAACCGCTATATCACCGACCGTTTTCTCCCCGACAAGGCCATAGACCTCGTTGACGAGGCCTGCGCGCTGATCCGCACCGAGATCGACTCCATGCCGGCAGAGCTTGACGACATGCGCCGTAAGATCATGCAGTTCGAGATCGAAGAGATGGCTCTCAAGAAGGAGGACGACCAGCTCAGCAAAGACAGGCTCTCCAAGCTCCGTGAAGAGCTGGCCAACCTCAAGGACAGCTATAACGAGCAGAAGTCCCGCTGGGAAGAAGAAAAGAACAGCGTCGACGAGGTCAAGAAGCTCAAATCCGAGATCGAGAAGATGCATGCCGACATTGAAAACGCTCAGCTCAGATACGAGTATGAGAAGGCGGCAAAGCTCAAATACTCCGACCTGCCCGCGCTTGAGAAAAAGCTTGAAGAGGCGGAAAAACGCTCTGAGCAGCGCAAGGCCAACACCATGGTGCACGACACCGTGACCGAGGAGGAGATCTCCAACATCGTGGCGAAGTGGACCGGCATTCCCGTGGCAAAGCTCATGGAGGGCGAGCGTGAGAAGCTGCTGCACCTCGACGAATACCTGCACAAGAGAGTCATCGGCCAGAATGAGGCCGTTGAGAAAGTCACGGAGGCTATACTGCGCTCCCGCGCCGGTATCTCAGATCCGAACCGGCCTATCGGCTCGTTCCTTTTCCTCGGCCCCACGGGCGTCGGCAAGACCGAGCTTGCAAAATCTCTGGCCGAGTGCCTGTTTGACGACGAGCACAACATCGTGCGTATAGATATGACCGAGTACATGGAGAAATTCTCCGTGTCGCGTCTTATAGGCGCGCCTCCCGGATACGTCGGTTACGACGAGGGCGGCCAGCTGACCGAGGCCGTGCGCCGCAAACCGTACAGCGTGGTGCTGTTTGACGAGATCGAAAAGGCGCATCCGGATGTGTTCAACATCCTGCTCCAGATCCTGGACGACGGCCGCATCACCGACTCTCAGGGCCGCACGGTAGACTTCAAGAACACCATCATCATCCTCACCTCCAACCTCGGCAGCCAGCACCTGCTTGAAGGCATCGGCGCCGACGGCAGCATAACGCAGGAGGCTCAGGACGCCGTGATGCAGGAGCTCAAGATGTCCTTCCGCCCCGAATTCCTCAACCGTCTGGATGAGATCATCACGTTCCATCCGCTCACGCGCGAGAATCTCAGCGGCATCATAGACATCATGGTCAGTTCGCTGCGCGAGCGTCTTGCAGATAAGGAGCTCGGCCTCAGGATCACGGATGCGGCAAAGCAGCTCATCATAGACCGCGGCTTTGATCCGCTCTACGGTGCGCGTCCGCTGCGCCGCTACCTCCAGTCGAGCGTTGAAACGCTCATCGCCCGCGCGATACTCGGCGGCAGCCTTGCTGCCGGCTCTACGATCACCGTGGACGTTGAAAACGGCGAGCTCGTGTGCCGCTGAGGCGGCGCATCGAAAGTGCCGGCGGACAAATAAATACTGGCCAAAATATACAGGGTGAGACAGCGTAATGCTGTCTCACTTTTCCTTTTTTATTGACTTAATCCGCCGCGGCAAGTATACTAATTGACGAAATATGATTTGATTCATTCAGAGGTAAGAGATGCGTACTCAACAGGAAACAAACGAAATAGTCGACCGGCTGCTCGCAGAGTATCCCGAGGCCGGCTGTACTCTGGACTGGGGCAAGGACTATGAGCTTCTGTTCTCCGTGCGTCTTGCCGCACAGTGCACCGACGAGCGTGTGAACAAGATCACACCGGCTCTGTTTGCGCGTTTCCCGACTCTGGAGGCCTTTGCGCAGGCCGACGTGGAAGAGGTCGAGAAATACGTACACTCATGCGGTTTTTACCGCGCCAAGGCGCGCGACATCGTCGCCTGCGCACAGGTGCTGCTTGAAAAGTATAACGGCGAGCTGCCGCACACGATGGAGGAGCTGACGGCTCTGCCCGGCGTCGGCCGCAAGACTGCTAACCTCATTCTCGGCGATGTGTTCAAAGTCCCCGGTTCGACCGTCGTGGACACGCACTGCATCCGCCTGACGAACCGGCTCGGCCTTGTAGACGGTCTGAAAGATCCCGTAAAAATAGAAAAAGAGCTCCGGCAGATCATAGACCCCGAAAAATCCTCCGACTTCTGCCACTGTCTGGTGCTGCACGGCCGCGCCGTCTGCGATGCGCGCAAGCCACTGTGCGAAAAGTGCTGCGTGCGCGATCTCTGCCGGCATTTTTCCGGCTGACGCCCGATCATTCCATAAGGAGATTATATATGTCCGATTCACCCGCCAAGGTCCACGAGGTCAATCCCGATCTTATACGCTGTCTGGCGCTGTTTTTTGTACTGAGCATACATTTTTATACCCATTGCGGGATCTACGACGCCGCATATACGGGCGTTTCAGCGTTCCTCACCGTGCTGCTGCGCACTCTCGTCACTACGTCGGTCGCTCTGTTCGTCATGCTGACCGGGTATCTCCAGCGCACGAAAAAGCTGTCCGCGCGCTACTATCTCGGTATTCTCCGGCTGCTCGAGATGTACCTGATATGCGCCGTGACCGAGCTGCTGTACCGTCATTTCTATCTCGGCGAGGCCATGACCGTGCGCTCCTTTCTCGGCGCGATCGTCAATTTCACCGCTTCCGAATACAGCTGGTACATTCTGCTTTACGCGGGGCTTTTTATGATGATCCCGTTTCTCAATCTCGCCTACGGTTCACTGAGCTGCCGCGGGCATAAAAGGCTTCTCGTCGTCAGCTTCTTTCTGCTCTCGGCGCTGCCGTTCTCGGCTCTCAATGTTTTCGTTAATCTCTGCGCGTACTGGTGGCAGCGCATCTGGCCGCTGACCTTCTATTTTGCCGGCGCATATATAGGCGAGTACAGGCCGCGCATCAGCGCGAAAAAATGCGCGCTGTGGCTGTGCGCCGCCCTGCTTGTATTCTCGGCGTTCAATTTCTTCGTATATTCACCGGCGTCGCCGCTGAAGCTGCACTATGAGCAGGCTTTCCCCTACACGCACGAGGGGCTTCAGAACGCAATACTTGCGCCGCTGGTATTTCTCTTTATCCTGAACATCGACTGCTCCCGCTGGTCCGAAAAGCTCACAGGCTTTGCCGCCTCCGTCTCGAAATACATCTACGGCGCATTTCTCTTCTCATCCATGACGGACTCCTTCGTCTATATATGGCTCAACCGTTTTGTGCCGGTGCCGGAAAAGCGCTTCGCTTTCTTCCTGATAGCTCTGCCGGTCTCCTATGCGGCCTCAGTGCTGCTGGCCGTGCTGGCCGATAAGCTTGTGAACGTCATGGACAGGGCGCTGCGTCCGGCCGCCGCCCGGCTCACCGGCTGGCTGTACCGGCTTATCGCGCCGGATGCCGCCGAATAGCGCGCAGAGCACGGGTTTTCCCGCCGCGCTCCGCATGGGCGCGGGCCGTTTTTACGTATTCTTGTCATCTGATGGTGCCGAATAATAATTATAGAAGGGAGCGCCGTCTGCCCCGGCAGGCGGCCACACAGGAAATGAAAAACACAAAAAGCTTCGCAAGCCGCTGGGGCTTTATTCTCGCCTCCGTCGGTTCGGCCGTGGGTATGGCTAACGTCTGGGGCTTTCCCAATAAGCTCGGCAGCAACGGCGGCGGTGCCTTCCTGCTGATCTACCTGCTGTTTGTCTTTATTTTCAGCTATGTCGGCCTGCCCGCGGAGTTCGCCATAGGCCGCAGAGCCGGTACCGGAACTCTGGGCGCCTACGAAAGCGCATGGGCCACCCGCGGCCGTTCTGCCGGGAAGGCCGGCGGACTGCTGGGCTGGCTGCCTCTTGCCGGTTCCCTGTGCATCGCCATCGGCTATGCCGTCATAGTCACCTATGTGCTGAAGGCCCTTGTCGATTCCCTGCTCGGCACCCTGATGACGGCGGATACCGCCTCATGGTTCGGCGAGTTTTCTTCCACATCTTTTTCCGTGGTGCCTTTCCATGTGGTCGTGGTCGCCGGCACACTGCTGACCCTGTTTCTGGGCGCTCACAGCATTGAGCGCACCAACAAGGTCATGATGCCGCTGTTCTTCCTGATCTTTCTGATCCTTGCCGTGCGTGTGGCTCTGCTGCCCGGCGCGGCGGAGGGCTACCGCTTCATATTCACACCGAACTGGGAGGCTTTGAAAAATCCCATGACATGGATCTGGGCCATGGGTCAGGCTTTCTTCTCCCTGTCCGTCACCGGCAGCGGCATGATCGTTTACGGCGCATATCTGTCCAAGGACGAGGACGTGGTGGATGTTGCACAGCACACGGCGCTGTTTGATACCATTGCCGCCCTTGTGGCCGCCCTTGTAATTATCCCCGCCTGTTTTTCCTACGGGCTGGACGTGGGCGCAGGCCCCAGCCTGCTGTTTGTCACTCTGCCCACCATCCTTCAGGACATACCGATGGGTCAGCTGTTCGCCATCATTTTGTATGTAGCCATGATCTTCGCCGGAGGAAGCTCTCTGCAGAACATGTTCGAGGCCGTGGCCGAGTCCCTGATGCACCGCTTCCCCAAGCTCAGCCGCACGGCAGTGCTGATCATTCTGTGCGTTCTCTGTCTTGGCTTCGGCCTTGGAATGGAGCCGATCTCCAAGTGGGGTCCATGGATGGATCTGGTCTCGATCTATATCATCCCCATCGGCGCCACTCTCGGCGCAGTATCGTGGTTCTATGTGATGAAGAAGGATGATCTGCTCTCTGCCGTCAACACCGGTGCAGGCAAAAAGCGCGGCCGGCTCTGGTATTGTGTGGGCCGGTATGTATACGTTCCGCTGGCTATCATCCTGTGCTGCGTGGCTCTGTTCAAGCACGTAGCATTCTGACCGGGTTCTCAGGATGCCCCTTCTCCGCTCCCGCACGGAACGGAAGAAAACGGGGCAGGAACTTGGGGAGGACAAGAAAACGAAGAGTTTATTACGATCCCGGAAAGAGGTTCGGATAATGCAAGGGTTAAGAACGCAGGAAAGTGACAAATTCAACAAATTCTTTTCCTTAATCCAAGACGAAGCGAAAAAGCACAACGCCATTTTTTTCGCGGACGCGGGCGACGGGCACGATCTTGAAACCCCTGAACTGGAGTGCGAAGACATGATGGGATGGTTAATCCCTGTTGTCCGAGCCGCAGAATTTGAACCGTTATGGGAAGATTCAAAGGTCGACGATGACTGGACGGATTACTTTACGTGGGCTGTTTGGTCGCTCGACGGCGGAGAAATACACATAAGCTTTGAAGGCTGACGGGAGAACCTCAGCCCTTGACCACAACATCATAACAGGCCAGAGCGGAGAGACGGCACCAGGAATAAAAACAAAGTTTGTTTCTGGTGCCAACTCGTTTTCTTCTTGAGCCAGGCAGAGCGTGAAGCTGCGGACGGCATGGGATGCCCCGGAGTTTGCAGTATGTATTCTCGCACATCTTGAAAACTTCTAAGAGTACGAGATCTTTTCCGGCTATACCGGCAGCAACACAGGCGTCGGCTCCGAAGATATTGTTGTATTTTCCCTTAACATCGACTCCACGTAAAGCTCGTCAAGATCCTGAGATATAAAAAAGTGAGGCTTTACCACCCCCACCAGAACGGGCGGGGGGGAGCCTCACAAATCCGAATCTATAATTATTATACGGTGCTTCTGTCCAAAAGTCAATAATCCAAGGCCAAGCTCAAAGTGTACTATTCCAGCGTCGTGCAGGGCTAAAAAACAGGCCGCAACGGCCCGAAATTTTGAACTTGAATTTGAACTTGAAACGGTCCTTGAACTTGAATTTGAACCTGAAATTTTGCAGAGTTTTACAGCGGTTTGCGGAGACCTAGCAAAAAAGCTCCTTTGCCTACGCTGCACGGGGGGATCTCGTTTTCCGCACCGACCTGAATTTCAGGCAAAAACTACCTTGAAGCCCAGCCGCAGGCGGGTTCAAGGTGGGGAGGAGTCGCAGCGGAGTGAGCGCGAGATGATTTTTGATGCAAAGCATAAAAAATCGTCGCAAGCGATACAAAGCTTGCGACGACGATGGAGCTGCTACCCAGATTCGAACTGGGGACCTCATCCTTACCAAGGATGCGCTCTACCTGCTGAGCTATAGCAGCAAAGTTCATGCCCCTCCGTAAAGGGGCATGTGGCGACCAAGAAGGGACTTGAACCCTCGACCTCCGGCGTGACAGGCCGGCGTTCTAACCAGCTGAACTACTTGGCCACGGCTTGATTATAATAACAGGCAGCGCCGAATTTGTCAATAGTTTTTTTTGCAAAAAAACAAAAAAATATTTTGGGCACGCCGCGTCCGGTCTGCCGCGCATCCGCTGCCATAATTTGCTGAACATTGCCGTTTTCTCTTGAAATGCGATTTACATAATGCTATAATAATTCTAATTTGTATAGACAGTGTGTCTGGAGGTCCGTGGATGAAAGGCAAAAAGCTTGCCGGCTTTGTGGTCGTAATATATGTGCTTTTTCTCGCTGTGTGCAGTCTCTCCTGGCTGTGGCAGATTCCCTTTTCGGGTGTGCTCGCCAAGGTGACAAATTCGGTCGAATTGGAAGAGGGCGCTTTTAAAAAGGATACTGCCACTCTGACCGTGGTTCTCCATGACGGTGAGACAGAGAAGCTCTCTGAATTCACGTCGCTTCAGACGGCGGACTTCCGCGGCAGCGGGTGCGTCGAGGAAATATTCGACTGGGCGCAGGCGCATCCCGGCGTCACGGTGTACTACGATGTGTCCCTTCCGGGCGGCGGCAAGGCGGAAAACGGCGCACAGGCCGTCAACTTCACCGGCATCGGCCACAGCACCGTCTCGGAATATATGGACTGCCTTAAATATCTGCCGGATGTGACCGCGATAGACCTCGGCACAAACGAGAGCTCGTCCGATCCGCTGACAGCGGATGACCTCATCTCCCTCTTTGAATCCTATCCAGACAAGGCTTTCTCCTACAGCTTCAATATCGACGGCATCTCCTATTCGCTTCAGGATACGGAGCTCGACCTGAGCTCGCTCAAGAGTCAGGATGTCGCCGGTACCGTAGCGGTGCTGCCATGCATGAAAAACCTTGTAAAAATAGATCTCGGCGATGAAAAGAGCAGCTCCCTGAGCTGGAGCGATATTGAAATGCTCGAAAAAGCCTGCCCGGAGGCCGAATTTGAATATACCTTCGAGCTCTATGGGAAGAGCTTTTCCCTTACGGACGAGACGATAGACCTCAGCAAGACGCAGATAGACGACGACGGAGCGGCCATTGTTGAAGTGCTGCCCGCTCTTTACCGCTGCAAAACGCTCGACATGGATGACGGCGGAGTAGTCACCGGCCTTTCAAACGAACGCATGCAGCAGATACGCGAGCAGTTTCCGGACATTGACGTCGTTTGGCGCATCTGGTTCGGCCAGCTCTACAGCGTGCGCACAGATACCGAGCGCATCCTCGCCTCCAAGCCCTCCGTCGGCGGTCTGATCGACGACAGCGAGGCTGCCAAGCTGAAATACTGCACTAAAGTAAAGTATATGGATCTGGGGCATAACGAGTTTATCTATGATATATCCTTTGTGCGCTCCATGCCCGATCTTGAGGTGTTCATCATCGCCATGAACGGCGTCTCCGATCTCAGTCCGCTTGAGTCCTGCCCGAAGCTTGAATATCTTGAGATATTCACCACTCCCGTCTCCGATCTCAGCCCGCTCAGGAACGCGAAGGCGCTGCGCCATCTCAACATTTCAAACTGCCCCAATCTCTCGGATATTTCACCCCTCTTCGGTCTGACAGAGCTTGAACGGCTCTGGATAGGCACAGCGACGCCCGTGCCGGAAGAGCAGGTACAGCAGATGCAGAAGAACGCGCCGAACTGCAAGATAAGCACTTCGTCCGAGGACCCGCACGGCGACTACTGGCGCTACACATGGTACGACGAGAACAACGCCACCTATCACTGGGTCCCGCGCTATGAAAAGCTGCGCGAGCAACTTGGCTACAACTATCAGGAGTACAGCTTCTACTGGCTCGATGAAAAGTGCGAAAAATCCGCGCCCCCGGAATACGTGGGGATCTACTACGGCAAGGCTGACGAGTAAGCACAGCCTTTACTTCCGTTTCTGCGTCCGGCTCAGAAAGAGCCGGACGCAGGCATTTTCAGCCTGTATCCTTCTTCGTCGGTTCTGCCTATTGACAAAGTAGGATTATAATAGTATCATTCCCCGCGTGGCGCGCTTTCGCCCCTCTTTTATACTGCCGCACACCCAGTCAGCGGCAGAAAGGAGAACCCATTCCCATGAAAAAATACAGCCGGGAAACGCTGAAAACAGCCTTTGTAAAATCATTGCCCATCCTGTGCAGCTATATGTTCATAAGCCTTGCCTACGGCATGACAATGGAGGAGAGCGGCTTCGGCTGGTACTACTCCCTGCTTGTCAGCGCGTCGATATATACCGGCGCATTTCAGTTCGTGCTCATCACGTTTCTTTCGAGCGGCGCGTCCATTCTGACGGTCGCGCTCACGGCGCTGCTGATGAACAGCCGCCAGAGCTTTTACAGTATAACCTTTCTCAACGACTTCAAGCGTATGGGAAGGCGGAAGCTCTTCATGATACACAGCATGACGGACGAGACCTACGCCGTCAACTGCACGCTGGATGATATGCCGCAGGAGGAGCGTGAGGGCACCATGTTCCTTGTCGCAGTGTTCAGCCACGTCGACTGGGTGCTCGGCTCAGTTCTGGGCGGCGTCATCGGCCAGCTCATACCGGTGCAGCTCGAGGGCATAGACTTCTGCATGACCGCGCTGTTTGTGACCATCTTCATCGACCAGTGGGAGAAAACCGAAAACCACTTTCCTGCGCTCACCGGTCTCTGCATCGGGATCGTCTGCCTGCTGATCTTCGGCGCGAGCCGCTTCATGCTGCCGGCTCTCATAATAACCTCGGGGCTGCTTGTCGCATACCAGAGCAGGGAGGTGGCGGCATGAGCACAGCGCGTATTCTCATAACCATCGCAGCAGCCGCAGTCATCACCTTCACGCTGCGTGTGCTGCCGTTCTTCGCGTTCGGCGGTGAGCGCAGCATGCCGGGATGGCTTGAAAAGCTCGGCCGGATACTGCCGTCGGCTATCATGGCCGTGCTCATCGTGTACTGTCTGAAAGGCGCTGCGGCGGATCTCACCGGCGTTGGCTTGCCGCAGTTCATAGCCGTTGCCATCGTTGCTGTGAGCTACAAGCTCAGGCACAGCACGCTTCTCAGCATCGTGCTCGGCACGGGCGCATACATGGCGCTGCTTCAGATACTGTAAACAGCCGGAGAGAGCATAATGGAAATCACAACAGAGCAACTTGAAAAATGGGATAGGGGCAGTTACAGGCTGCTCGATATGCGCAGCGAGCTCGACATCAGCTATGGCAGCATACCGGGCTCGGAGCATTTTGATCCTGCGGCGCAGGAGGCGCATCCTCTGCCGCACGACGGCAGAAAGCTTGTCGTATACTGCAAGCGCGGACTGCTGAGCGGGGACGTCGCCGACAGCCTCTGCGAACAGGGCTATGAGGCATATGATCTCAAGGGCGGTTATCTCGCGTGGCTTATGCAGGAGCTGGAACGCCGCGAGGCGGACGATATATGCAGCAGCGTCGAAGAGAGCATAATGAAGAAATTCCGCCGCCAGACCTGGAGCCGCTTTACAAAGGCAATACGCGAGTATGAGCTCGTAAAGCCCGGCGACCGGATAGCCGTCTGCATATCCGGCGGCAAGGATTCCATGCTCATGGCAAAGCTCTTTCAGGAGCTGGAACGGCACAGCAAGTTCCCGTTTGAAGTCAAATATCTTGTAATGGACCCCGGATACAGTCCCGAGAACCGCCGTGTCATTGAGGACAACGCCCGCCGACTGAAGATACCCATAACCGTCTTTGAGTCCGACATATTCGACGCCGTGTATACCATAGATAAGTCCCCCTGCTACCTGTGCGCGCGCATGCGGCGCGGCCACCTCTACAGCTACGCGCGCCAACTCGGCTGCAACAAGATCGCGCTGGGGCACCACTATGACGACGTTATAGAGACTATTCTCATGGGCATGCTGCACGGCGCGCAGATACAGACCATGATGCCCAAGCTGCACAGCACCAATTTTGAGGGCATGGAGCTCATCCGTCCGCTGTATCTCATCCGCGAGGACGATATAAAGGCATGGCGCGACTATAACGGGCTGCATTTCATCCAGTGCGCATGCAAGTTTACGGACACCTGCACCACCTGCAATAACGAGGAAAACCGTTCAAAGCGCGTCGAGGTCAAGGAGCTGATACGGCAGCTGAAAGAGAAGAATCCCGAAGTCGAGGCGCATATCTTCCGAAGCGTTGAGAATGTTAATCTCAACACCGTGATCGCCTATAAGAAGGACGGCGTGAAGCACCACTTCCTCGACAGCTATGATACCGAGGGCACCGAAGAAGAATAAGAAGAATAAAACACCGCAGCCCGCGGCGTGACGCCGTGGGTTGCGGTATCTTTATGCCTATATGCGCTCCAGATCCCTGTAATCTGCCAGTGCCGGGCTCTTGTCCCCGACATACCAGTAATCGCAGCAGTCTCCGCCGAGCGCTTCGGTCTGCGTCCGGATCAGCCGCGCATGCATTACCTCCGCAAGATAGTGATCGGTTCTGCACAGGTAGGGCAGAAGCTCCTCATAGCCGTGCTCCTTTGCATGTCTGGCGATCGGGCAGCCGGCGAGATGAAAGCAGAAGCCCTCCGTGCGGCCGTCCGGGTTTATCTCCACCTTCCAGCTGTCCATCCACTCGCCCTTTGCCTGATGCTCGCTCTGCATACGGTTAAACTTCACATACATTTTCTCGAAAAGCCTGTACGGCCACCGGTGCCTGTTGCCGTCCACAAGCTTTCCGATGAATTTCATTTTTTCGACCGCCCGGCGCTTTATCTCCAGCAGGGCCTCGCCGTCCAGCCTGTGGCCGCTGGCCTCATAAAAGGACAATATCGTGAACCAGTCGAGCATGTTCTTTGCCATCATGTTCTTGCCGAGGTCAGGCATATCCTTCATAAACTTCCGGTAATATTCGTCGGCACGCGCGAATATCTGCCCGGCCTCGTCCGGCAGCACCTCCCGGCAATACTGCTCGTAGGGCTTTGCATAGGCCGATCCTGCATATGATCTTTTCATTTGTGATCTCCTTTTCTCAGCTCTCGGACAAGTCTGCCGTAGGAAATACCGAGGCAGGTGCACATTGCGGCGTAGACTGCGAGAAGACACGCCGGCACGCCAAACCACGGGCTGACGCCGGCCGTGAGCCGCAGGAACACCAGAAAGGCGAGCCAGCTCAGCACTGCGCCTGCCGGCATCGGCCGGCGGATGCGTTTTCCGCGCCGAACTCATATACCTTCATCTCCCGACCCCTTTCAGATAGCCGCTTCTGGCATTTTCCTCCGTGTCGTCCGACTCGTCGTAACCGTCATAGGGCGCCGCGGGATCATGTACTCTTTTCCTGAACGGCGAGCACAGCTCGCTCTTATGTGCAAAGGCAAACTCGAAATTGTCCGTCCAGCCGGTATGTCCGGTGAGAAATACCGGTTGCAGGCCGCGCGAGCACAGTTTTGCTTCAAGTCCGGCCAGCGACCTGACCGCCAGCTTGTTGTTCTCCGCCAGCGTGGAGATGAAGCTGTATCCACCGTCCGCGCCAAACCAGATCGTGTCTCCGGTGAAGAGATACCTGTCGTCAATGAGATACACCATATGCCCCCAGGTGTGGCCCGGAACGAGAAAGCACTCGACTTTGATGCCGTCGATGTCGAATACCTGTCCGTCGTGCAGCAGCACCTTTCTGTTGTTGATCGTCACCTGCGGCAGCTTGTACATATGATATATGACCTTGCGGCGGGTCTCGCCGGTCAGATAACGGTTCTCCGTCTCTCCGATATAGAGTGTCGCTTCCCTGAACAGCCCCGGGCTGTCGGCCTCCACCGCGCCCACATGGTCGGTATCCTGATGCGTGATGAGAATATGCCGGATGGACTTCGGGTCTATCCCCAGCCAGCCCATCTTTTCCTCCAGCCGGTCATAATTGTACCCGGCGTCGATCATTATTGTGGCACCGCCCTTGCGGTAGAAAAAGATGTTTGCGACCCATTCCCGGACACAGGCCGTGTGTTCGTCTATCCAGCCGGTGTTCAGAGGCTTGAATATCTCCTTGCCCCGGTACATTCTGCTCATTTCTTTTTTCTGAAATTCCGTCGCTTTTTTTGACATGCCGCTCCCTCACTTCCGGGCTGTGACACAAAGCCAGCCCTTTTTATTCTTGTGGACCTCAACGCCGTGAAATCCCGCCTGCTCCAGCACGGCTCTCAGCCGGTCGTCCCGGTAGATGGTCATGCCGTCGATCATTTCCGTCCATTTGTCATCCTTGCCGGTATCGCCGCTGCATTCGTTGCAGATAAAGAATGTTCCGCACGGCGGGCAGCTTGTCCAGAAGCTTATATACCGGGACAAACGCCGCCATTCCCTCGGTCAGGCTGTGCTCCTCCGACAGCCGGAAGTCCGGCAGCAGCTCGGCAAGCTCCCTGCCGTTTTTTACGCCCCATGTGAATTTCGCGTTGCTGCCCTCAATGGACTTCTCCTTGAAGCGCTTTACGACCATGGGGTTCATCGTCTCCGCGAATACCTCCGCACTCTTGAACCGTCCGGCTATCACGGCGAATATGCGCTTCACGTCCTCTTCGTTAAGATACATGGTCAGTCCCTCAATGATGACAAGCACCGGGACGCCGTTCTCCTTTATCTCTCCGCCCCAGTCGTCCATTGCGGACATGGCGATCTGCGTTATCGCTCCGCTCTCCTGCATGACGCGGCTGCGCACGGCGATGGTTTCCGGCAGATCAAGATTGTACCAGTGGGCATAGCCCCGCATGCGGTAGCACCGGGTGTCCAGCCCGCAGGCGATGTTGACGACCACAGCGCCGGGATTTTTCGCAAGCCACGCCTCCGTCAGCCAGTCAAGCACGATCGTGCGGGCAATAACGCCGCTGTGCATCGGGGCGTCCTTGTCGGCAAGAGAAAAGTCGTAATCGAGGCTGTCAACTATTTCCTCCGCTTTTTTATCATGTATGGCGCCGCGCGTCCGGCTCTCCTTTGCGCGGGCGTATACCGTCTGAAGCATCGTCTCCGGCACGCCGGTGAGTTTTATTTTTTCAGTCATATAAATCCGTCTCCTTTCGGCTGCCCGCCCATACGGCGTTGGCAGTCATCCATATAAACAGCGCTGCATTCCTCGAGCACTGACTCAGCACGAAATCCCATGTGGAGATACCCGCGCCGAGCAGCTGCCGCACATCCGGGATAAGTACGAAAACCAGCTCCAGAACGATCATGTTGAAAGCAAGCATCCAGCGCGGCAATCCCGGCGGTATGCCTCAGGACTTCTGTTCATGTATTCTCTCCTTTCCGGCAGACAAACCACGCAATGCTCTTCACATTGCCCAGCTTCACATCCGCATACATGCCGTTCAGTCTGTCTTTCAGGCTCTGCACCGTCTCATAGGGCGGCGTGAAAAACTTCATCGGCTCATAGGCGCGCCGGATCAGCCGGTCCGTCCGCTTGTACTCGCCCGTTACATAGAAGCAGCCGCAGAACACCCCGCCGGGCTTCAGTACCCTGAAAGTCTCCCTGTAGGCGGCTTCCTTGTCGGGGAAAGCGTGAAAACCGTTGAGGGACATGACGGCGTCAAAGCTGCCGTCCTCATATGGCAGCGCGCCGACGTCGCCCTGCCGGAAGCTCACATTCTTCACTCCCAGCTTTTCCGCCTTTTCCCGCGCCTGCCCCATCATGTCAGGCGAGTAGTCCAGACAGGTTATATCCGCCTGCGGCAGCGTCTTATAGAGCGGCATCGTCAATATTCCGGTTCCGACCGGAACCTCCAGCAGCCTGCCGGAAAAATTCTCCGGGATACCGGCCATCGCCTTCTCCCCATACTCGTCGCATTCCTGCTTGTTCATGCCCCAGACCAGGCGGCAGACAGCCTTGCCGGGTACCGTCGAGCAGGTTATCATGCCGTCATAGAAGCTGTTGCTGCCCGTCAGGCGGTAGGCGTTTTGGATCGCGTCTCTTCGTTCCATCTTTTTCTCCTCCATTTTGCGTAGCTCTCCGCATTTCGGTTAGAGCAGATTAACCGATATGCTTTTTAAAAGCTGCCTGCGGCAGCTTTCCATATCTGATCACTTGAACAGCTCCTTGCAGGCGCCGTGCACCAGCGTTTCCAGCACCTGCGGGTACAGCTCTCCGATCTGCGCCTTATGGGAGACGGTCAGTATCAGCCCGCGCACCGTGGCCGCGGCCAGCTCCATGCCGCCCTCCGGCGTGAGTCCGTGTCTGACAAGCAGCTCGCGGATGTGCGTCTCGTCGTCGTGGTAGTGTCCGTCCTTGACGTCCCCGGGCAGCCGCTCCAGCAGCGCGTCGGCGTCGTTCTCTATAAAAACCATCGCCCCCGTATCGGACAGGCGGCGGCAGCAGGCGAGAATCGCCTTCGTCACACGTTCCGCCGGTGCAAGTCCGGCATTTTCGCAGAGCACATTGTCGGCCACCTCGTATATCTCCGTGTGAATATCCTCAAGCACGGCGAAGAACAGCAGCTCTTTTGAATCGTAAAACCTGTAAAACGAACCCTTTGATATGCCGACTGCCTGCGTCAGCTGCTCGACAGAAGTTTTTCTCATTCCGAGCGTCACCGCGCAGCGCTGCGCCTCGCGCAGCAGAGCCCTGCGGATCTGCCCGGTCTCATAATCGCTGAAAGCCAAGGGAATACCTCCGAAAAAATATGACCAGTTTGGTCTATGCGGTCATATTATATCATCGGGCATTACGCTTTTCAATAGGCAGGCCGCATTTTTTCACCTCCCGGAGCCGAAAAATAACCGGCGCAGGTAGCAAAAAGCGGGTATGCACCGCACCTGCGGCGCATACCCGTTTATATGCGATATATTTAAGTTTATTTGCTGTGTACATACTCGTTCATGGGATGCACCATATACTCGTTGTACGGGAACTGATCAGTCGTGACATAGCCTGCGGGCGCATCTATGAGCTGCGGGATGCGGTTGACGAGGGTCGCGCAGGTCAGCTCGACCGTCGCGGGCTGGTTGACGATGCAGGTGGTCTCCGGCTCGCCGTAGAGCGTCCAGACGTTGCGGTCTATCTCATCCTTGTTGTAGATCTTGCCGATGCACTCGGTCTCAAGCGTGATGCCCTCTTCGGTCGTGGTGGTGACGATGGCGCGCATGCCTGTTGCGTCGCCGGCCTTGACGACCATGCCCAGAGTCTCGCTCTTCAGATCTTCCTTGTCCACGCACGGGATGCACTTCTGGGTCTGCGAGGTTATATGCAGGTTCAGCTTGCTGCACAGCCAGCCGTTCTGGTTCCACATGTAGGACGGAACATACTTCCCGCTCTCCACGAGCTCCTTCATCTCATCGGACGGAGTATCATTATAGCAGCCGATGGTCTTGTTGAACTCGTCTATCGTGAGTCCCGCGCCATGGCCCTCGGCCAGCGCGATGCCGTAATCCTCTACATTATACGAACTGCTGCCGACGATCTTGGTGATCTTGTGGGAGGAGCCTGCGAGGTTTGTGACCATCGTGCCCCAGTAGAGGTCGCAGTAGCCGACGCCTGTGAGCGTGCAGCCGCCCTCTTTGGCCAGCTTGTCGAGCTTGGAGGTAAGTGCGGGAGAGGAATTCCACGGATAAAGAGCCTCTTCGCAGGTGGTGATCGCGTTCACGCCGTGTTTGGCGCAGATAGTAAATATATCCTCAAGCTCTGCGACTGTGCTACGCGTGGCGATTATGCACACGTCGGGCTTGAGCTCGCCGATGCGCTGATCCGCAGTCGCGGAGTCCTCCACGACTATGCCGACCGCCGGGAAACCGTTGCCTATGATCTCGGAGACGTCCTTGCCAATGTGACCCTTGTTGCGGCAGAATGCGCCGACCAGCTCGCCGCCGTGTTCTATCACATAGCGCATCAGATAGCGGCTCATTTTGCCCGCGCCGTACTGTACTACTCTTACCTTACGATCCATATTTCATAGCCTCCTTGAAATTTTTGATGGTTATTATTTTAACAACCTTACGGCTTTATTATACGGATTGCAGTAAGTGGAAAGTCAAGGAAAATTTTTCTGCGCATTTTGGACAAAATATAATTACGAAACTGGTGTAATTGTACAAGAGTGGCCAATGACATTCAGAACTTCACCGGGATCTGCGATTTATAG
Organism: uncultured Eubacteriales bacterium; assembly: GCA_900546515.1. Lineage (GTDB taxonomy): Bacteria > Bacillota > Clostridia > Oscillospirales > Oscillospiraceae > Limivicinus. Next base: position 18,583 of record URDG01000033.1, read on the forward strand.
AACATCTGCCGCCTATCCATATCCAGCACCGGAAAGTCTATCACGACCTCGCAGATATAGTCTCCGGTTATCTCGCAGCCGCGCGTCGCCGCGTAGTCCATCAGGCGCAGGACGTTTTTCCCTTCGCAGCTGAAATCATCCGAGCAGGTGCATATATATGCCGCCGGGGAAATGCGCTCGACCTCTGCCGGACTGCTGCCGCTGTCGACAAAAAGGAACACCTCGTTTGAGTAAAGCTCATTCGCCAGCAGATGCTCTCTGCGGATTATCGTGCCTATGTTGCTGAAATACGACAGCGGCATGTTGTTCACCACAAGGTGCCGCTTGAGCTGGCGCAGCATATATTCATAGCCGGACTCATCCTGATCGAAGTAGTTCACGTCGCAGGAATACCGGTAAATATACCTCTCGGGAATAAATTCGACGAATATCTCGCCGTTTCTCGGCATCGCTTCGTAGCGCCTGTAGTTGTCAAGCGTGCGCATGATCGCGGCGCGGGAGCGCGAGAGCTGCTCTATCCGCTCATCCACGCGGCCCGCCTGCTCGCGCAGCAGCTTCTGTAGCGCGTCGGCGTCGTTCTCATCGAGAAAGGCGCGGATCTGCCGCAGCGTCATGCCGTATACCTTCATGTTCTGTACAAGGTCAAGCCGCGCCGACTGTGTGATATGATAATAGCGGTAGCCTGTAGCAGGGTCAGTGTACTGCGGCTTGAGCAGCCCCTCCCTGTCGTACAGCCGGAGAGTCTGCTCCGACACGTGGTTGAGCTCCGCCATCTGGCCTATCGTGAGTTTCTGAAGGTCCACGCAACATTCCTCCTTGTATAAGGTTTGAGGGCGAAAAAAGTCTCCATGCCACTTATAGCACAGCGGCCGCCGGATTTCAACCTTTTTTACCGGTCCGGCGCTCCACCCGCTTAACGCTTCGCACACGGCCGGTAAATACGGCGGATTTTATGGCCGCAGCGTGATTTTTCGCACTGTTGAGCCTTGACATCTCCGCATGCTGATGTTATTATACTCCAGTATGCGCCCGCGGACTCAGCCTTTGGGGTCATGCCGCCGATGCGGTAGCCTTTCCGCCCTTGGCTTGGACGCAGGGTATAGTATTTATTTGAAAGGGGTATAACTACCATGATCACCAAAGAAGTCAAGACCCAGGTCATCGCAGACAACGCCACCCACGAGGGCGACACCGGCTCTCCCGAAGTCCAGATCGCTATTCTCTCTCAGCGCATCCGTGAGCTGACTGAGCACCTGAAGAATCACCCCAACGACGACCACAGCCGTCTGGGCATGTACAAGATGGTCGGTAAGCGCCGCCGTCTGCTCGACTACCTCGCAAAGAAGGATATCGAGCGTTACCGCGCAATCATTGCCAAGCTGAACATCCGCAAGTAATGTCAGCGTCCGGCATCTGAGGACTATGAAGGTTTTTTGTATGGAGACAATTTAATATTGTCTCCATATTTTTTATAGTCCGTCCACCGTAAACCTGCACTCCCCGATGTACTTAGTATTTGGAAAAGCGCTCTGCGCGGAAAAGTGCGCTTTTCCAAGTGCTAAGCATTGGGAAGTGCCTGAAACAGAAGGAGAAAACACATGATAATCACCCAGAAGCAGTTCCCGAACTACAAGAAGTACGAAATTATGTACGAAGGCCGTCCCCTCTCCATGGAGGTCGGCAAGATGGCAGAGCTGTGCAACGCGGCCGTCCTCGTCAAGTACGGCGAGACCACCGTGCTCGTCACCTGCACCGCCTCCGCCCGCCCCAAGGACGGTATCGATTACTTCCCGCTCTCCGTCGACTTCAATGAGAAGCTCTACGCCGTCGGCCGTATCCCCGGCAGCTTCATGCGCCGCGAGGGTAAGCCCAGCCTGCCCGCAGTGCTGGCCTCCCGCCTGATCGACCGCCCCATGCGTCCGCTCTTCCCCTCCGACCTGCGCAATGACGTCGTCATCGCCTGCGAGGTCCTGAGCGTTGACCGCGACTGCTCCCCCGAGATCACCGCAATGATCGGCGCTTCCGCCGCAGTCTCCATTTCCGACGTTCCCTTCAACGGCCCCATCGCCGGCATCGTGCTCGGCTGGGACGGTGAGAAGTATCTCTTCAACCCCACCAAGGCAGAGCGCGAGAATAACCGCATGATCACCACCATCGCCGCAACTCACAAGAAGATCGTCATGATTGAGTCCGAGGCCGATCAGGTTCCCGACGATGTGATGTACGAAGGCATCGTGCAGGCTCACGAGCATCTGCAGCCCGTGCTCGACCTCATCGACCGGATGGTCGAAGAAATAGGCAAGCCCAAGTTCGAGTATGAGCATGCCGCTTTCGATCAGGCTCTGTTCGACGAGCTCGTCGAGAAGGAGTTCGAGTCCATGGAATACTGCATGGACACCGACGACAAGAACGTGCGTGAAGCCCGCGTCAACGAGTGGGTCACCATGGTTCAGGAGAAGTACGGTGAGGAGCATCCCGACATGATGCAGTACATGGAGGAGATCCTCTACAAGCTGCAGAAGAAGGTCGTCAAAAAGTGGCTGCTCGCCGGCAAACGTGTCGACGGCCGCCAGATGAACGAGATCCGTCCTCTCGCAGCAGAAGTCGGCGTGATCCCCGTTGTCCACGGCTCCGGCCTGTTCACCCGCGGTCAGACGCAGGTCCTCTCCATCGCCACTCTCGCCCCGCTCAGCGAGTGCCAGAAGCTCGACACGATCTGGGAAGAGGAAGAGAAGCGCTTCATGCACCACTACAACATGCCTCCCTACTCCACCGGCGACGCGCGCGCCGCGCGCAGCACCGGCCGCCGCGAGTACGGCCACGGCGCTCTCGTTGAGAAGGCTCTGCAGTGCGTCATCCCCGAGGTCGAGGACTTCCCCTATGCTATCCGCGTAGTCAGCGAAGTGCTCTCCTCCAACGGTTCCACCTCTCAGGGCTCCATCTGCGGCACCACCCTCGCTCTCATGGATGCGGGCGTACCCATAAAGGCTCCCGTTGCCGGTATCTCCTGCGGCCTTATCCAGGACGGTGACGACTTCACCACCTTCATCGACATTCAGGGCGTTGAGGACTTCCACGGCGAGATGGACTTCAAGGTGGCAGGCACCAAGCAGGGCATCACCGCCATCCAGATGGACCTCAAGAACGACGGCCTCAAGCACGAGATCGTCAAGGAAGCCTTCGCAATGACCAAGGAGGCCCGTTTCCAGATCCTTGACGCCATCATGCTCAAGGCGATCGCAGAGCCCCGCAAAGAGCTGGCAAAGAGCGCGCCCAAGATGATCCAGATGAAGATCAACCCCGACAAGATCCGCGAGGTCATCGGCTCCGGCGGAAAGGTCATCCAGAAGATCACTGCCGACACCGGCTGCAAGATCGACATCAACGACGACGGCAACATCTTTATTGCAAGCTCCGACATCGAAGCCTGCCGCGCCGCTCGCAAGACCATCGAGGACATCGTGTTCGAGCCTGAGATCGGCGCTCTGTACTACGGCAGAGTTTCCAACATCCGCTCCGACTTCGGCGCATGGGTCGAGCTCGCGCCGGGCAAGGACGGCCTTGTCAAGATCAAGGATCTTGAGTTCAAGCGCACCGAGAAGGTCGAGGACGTTCTGAAGATCGGCGACATGACCTGGGTAAAGGTCATGAACGTCGGCCCCAAGGGCATAGACCTCAGCCGCAAGGACGCTCTCAAGGAGCGCGGCGAAGCGTAATTTAAAATAAGCGTAATCAAACAGCTCCGGGACTTATATAAGTCCCGGAGCTGTCTTTTTCATACCATATAGTTTGTGAGGCGGCCTATCCCCTCTATCTCTATATCCACGCGGTCTCCCTTTTTCAGCCACGGGAGCTTTTTGTCCTTCTCCAGCGCCACGCCGCTGGGCGTGCCTGTGAAAATGAGGTCTCCCGGCTCAAGGCATATGTAGTGCGAGGCGTAGCTCACGATGCGCGCGCAGCCGGAGATCATATCCGCCGTGCTGCCGTTCTGCCGAAGCTGCCCGTTGACATAGCTTCTGATATTTTTCCCCGCCTTCACGTCGTAGCCGCCGGATGTGACGATGCACGGCCCGCACGGCCCGAAGCCGGGCATAGCCTTGCCTATCAGCCACTGGCTCGTGCGCTTCTGCGGCACCCGGCAGCTCAGGTCGTTGCCGCAGCTGTAGCCGAACACATAGCCGAGGGCGTCCTCCTCGCTCACGTTCCATGCGCGTTTCCCAATTACTATGACGAGCTCCGCTTCGTAGTCATAGCTGTCCTCCCATTCCGGCAGGTTTATCTCCGACTCCGCAGGCACGAGCGAGTCGGCAAACTTTGAAAAGAGTATCGGCACATCGGCCATGGTGAGATCCACGTTTTCCGCATGCGCCCTGTAGTTGAGCCCCACGCACACGAGCTTGCCCGGCCGGTTGACGATGTTGAGATACGCCGGGTCTCCGACTGCCGGCAGTGAGGCATCGTTCTCAAGCTCCGCAAGCCGCTCCATACCGGCGCCCGCGATCACCGCGTCAATGTCATATGCAAAGCCCGCTGCGGACGCATCTATTACTCCGCGCTCCGTGACGATGCCGACATGCGCCTTTCCGTCTACATTTATATTGCATATCCTCACGATGTACCCCTCCCGCTTTAATCTTTATTTATATTTTTAATTTATTCTTATGCTACTATCAGTTGACAAGCAGCGCCTTCAGCTCGCCCCACAGCTCCAGTGTGCGGAAGCGCAGCTCGTAGCCCTCGCTCTCCGTGATTATGGAGTAGTCCTCGCTGTTCATGACTTCGCGCACCTCACCGGTCTGCACGGCCATCGTGCACAGCGGCGGGAACACCACGCACCACCAGTTGTGTCCCATGCCCTCTCCTATGATGATCCGCAGGGACTCATATTCGCCCGCCGGCAGTGCGAAGCCCTCGTACTGCCGCGTCGGATAATTTTCGCGGCCGAGCGTCACCCTGACGCCGCGCCCCTCGGCCGACGCCGCCGCGGCCTCCGCTATCCCCTGAAGATTTGCGGAGATACGCGCCCGGGCTTCCGTGCTGCCGTCCGCCCCGTCGAGCACCGGCGTAAGATACTCCAGCACGCTGTCGCGCACGCGCAGCTTCAGTTCCTGCTCATACTCGTCGTCGGACGCCGCTATCACATGCAGCCGCACGAGCTGAGCGCTCAGCTCGCTCTGCCGCCCCTGCGCCCATGTACCGGCGCACAGTGCCGCGCACAGTGAAATGAGCATGGCCGCCTCACATAATCTTACCTTGTTTTTCAGCATAAAAATAACCGCCTGTACTATGTATTTGAGCTCAAAACAAGTATAGACGGTCTTATTCGATTCTAAACAGTCAGACCGGCTTTGCGGTGCAGCAGAAACTGTAACTTTTTTTCAGCTCACCGCAGGCTGAGGCCGCCGCGCTCTCATCGGTGAACACCCCGAAAACGGCGGAGCCGGTGCCGGTCATAACAGCGCCGAGCGCCCCATGGTCGAGCAGCCGCCCCTTGATCTCCGACACGCATTTCATACGCCGGTCCTCAACGTTTTCAAAGACGTTGTACATTCTCCGGCAGAGCTGGCGGATATCCCGCTTCTCCAGCGCGTCTATGATCCCCGCGGTATCCGGGTGATGATGCGAGCGTATCATGTCGAGCCTTTTGAACAGCTCCGGCGTCGAGATCGAAAACTCGGGCTTGCAGATGACGAAAGTGCAGTCCGGCAGCTTCGGCAGCGTCGAAAGTATCTCGCCGCGGCCTTTGGCAAGCGCCGTGCCGCCTCTCACGCAGAACGGCACGTCCGACCCGACGTCTCCCGAGATCTCCTCCAGCCGCTGCTCGCTGAGCCGGTGTCCGAACAGCTCGTTGAGCCCTCTCAGCACCGCCGCGGCGTCGGACGAGCCGCCGCCCATGCCCGCGCCGACCGGTATGCGCTTTTGTATCTCTATGTCCGCGCCGCGGACGTTTTCTCCGATCTCCCTGAGGTAGCGCAGCGCGGCCTTGACGGCGAGATTGCGCTCGTCCCCCGGAATAAAGTGCATATTCGTCCTCGCCCGCACCCTGCCGGTGGAATTGAGGCATATGCGTACATCGTCCGCCAGCGACACCGTCTGCATGACCATGACCATATTGTGGAACCCGTCGCTCCTGCGGTCCGTCACATCAAGGGAGATATTCAGTTTTGCGTGTGCTTTTACGTTTATCTCTTCCATAGCCGTTCTCACTCAAAAAGATATACTCTCAGTTCGTAGGGGCGCGTCGTAAAGCCGTTGGCGATCACGAAGTTATGCTCGTAGTTTGCCAGCACCAGCGTCCCGCTCTCAAGCGGATAGCTCTCCGGCATCTCAAAGCGCACAAGCTCGTTTGTAAACGAGCACACCACCAGCAGCCGCGTCCCGCCGTATTCGCGTTCATAGACGTACAGCTCATCGCTCTTCGGCATATACTCCCTGTAGGTGCCGTAGATCGCAGCGGGGGTCTCCTTTTTGAATTTAAGTACCTTCCTGTAGAAGTTGAGGATGGAATCCGGATCGTCCTCCTCTGTGCGGACGTTTATCGTATGATAATTGCTGTTGACGTAGAACCAGGGCTTTACAGTGCTGAACCCGGCGTTCGCCTCGTCGCTCCACTGCATCGGCGTGCGGGCATTCTCACGGCTGCGGTCGTTTATGAGCTTGAGCACCCGGCTCTTCGGCATGAGTCTGGACGCGATGCGCGCGGCATTGAAGGTCATGACATCCTTGTACATGTCCAGCCTGGGCAGTGCGAAATTCAGCATGCCGATCTCCTGCCCCTGATAAACAAACGGGGTGCCGCGCTGGAGAATATACATCGCGGCGAGCATTTTCCCGCTCTCTTTCCAGTACTGCTCGCTGCCGTAGCGGCTTATTATGCGCGGATGATCGTGGTTCTCGATATACAGCGCGTTCCAGCCTCTGCCCTCAAGTTTCTTCTGCCATGTGGTAAAGGCTTTCTTCATCTTCCTCAGGCTGAACGGGCGCGGCACAAAGTCGGTCATGAAGCAGTCCGCCTCCATATGCGAGAAGGCGATCATCTCGTCGAGCACCTTGTCCTTGCCCTCGGTCACATACTTCAGCGCGATGTCCGCATTTGTCAGCGGACTTTCACCGACGACAAAGCAGTCGTAATTATCCAGCACATCGTGCCTGAACTCCGAAAGATACCTGTGCACATCCGGGCGGTTGGAGTAGTGCTGCATACCGTTGGCGGCCGGGAGCTTCGGATATACGCTCGGCAGGCCGGGCGTCTTCGAGATATAGGTTATAACGTCCTCCCGGAAGCCGTCGACGCCCATGTCCAGCCAGAACCGCATGATGTTTTTGACTTCCTCCCGCACTTTGGGGTTGTCCATGTTGAGATCCGGCTGCTTTCTTGCGAACAAATGCAGATAATACTCGTCCAGATCGCTGTCATATTCCCACGCTTCGCCCTCGAACTGACTCGTCCAGTTGTTCGGCGGCAGACGTTTTTTCCCAACATAACGCGCCGGACGCCAGTAATAATAATCATGGTAGGGATTATCCCTGCTCTTGCGGCTCTCTATGAACCACCTGTGCTCATCCGAGGTGTGATTCACCACGAGATCCATGAACACGCGCAGCCCGCGTTCGTGCGCCTCGTCCAGCACCTTCCTGAATATCTCAAGGTTGCCGTAGTCGGGATGGATGTCCATATAATCCGAGATGTCGTAGCCGTAGTCCGCGTTGGGCGAGGGATAGAGCGGCGAGAACCATATGGCGTCCACATTCAGGCTCTTTATATAGTCCAGCTTGCTCAGCACGCCCCAGAGATCGCCTATGCCGTCTCCGTTGCCGTCGCAGAAGCTGCGCGGCCATATCTGGTAAACGGACATTTCCTTATACCACTGCTCCGCTGCCATGAACGTTCCTCCCTCTTATCATTGTATTGTAATATTATATATTATTGTATCACAGCATTGCATTTATCTCAACCAACGCCGCAAAGTTTTTTTGTCTCATTTTTACGAAAGTTCTGCCGCAGGCTCAACATTTTGCACAAAGCTGTTGACAAAACATGTACGTTTATGCCATTATATACATTCGATGGTGTTCTGTGTTTAATAATGTATGGATCACTTGGTATGAAAGGACAAATCAAAATGAAAAAGAGTATCATATCATCGGTTCTCGTGCTGCTGATGATGCTTGTAATATTGCCCTGCTCCGCTTACGCCTATCAGAGCCTCAATCTGGGGAACGTGGCGGCAGGCTCGGCGGTCAACTATCAGATCGCGTCCATCGCGCCGGGCAGCTCCTTCTACTGCGACCCCGGCACGCTTCCCCCCGGATGCGAGCTGCTTACAGATATGAGCGGTACCGTCATCTATTTCAGCGGCACTCCCACCACCGCCGGGCAGTACGGCTTCACCATAACCGTCTCCGGCAGCAGCAATGACGAAATATTCTGCTCCCTCTCGGTAACGCCGGCAGCGCCTGTGATAGTGACTTCAGGCAACGTCAGCTGCTATGTCGGCGAGCAGGCTCTTCTGAGCGTCTCCGCCTCCACCGGCGACGCCGGGGCCCTGAGCTACCAATGGTATTACAGCAGCAGCGGCAGCTCGTCCGGCGGCACCCCGATCATGGGCGCCAACTCTCCCGAGTATTATGCCGACACCTCCCGCGTCGGCACGAGCTATTATTACTGTCAGGTCACAAATTACAGCGGCGGTCAGGATAACGTCACAAATTCCCAGGTCATCTCCGTGACCGTGACTGAGGCCGTAGTACAGAGCATAATGATAAACTCCATGCCGCAGAAGACCCGCTACATCGTCGGCGAGTCGATCGATACGAACGGCATTTCCATCATCGTCAATTACGGCAACGGCAGCCAGCAGGTGCTCTCCAGCGGCTTTAATGTGTACCCCACCATACTCACCAGCGCCGGTCAGATCTCCATCGAGCTGACCTACGGCGGCAAGACCTGCTTCTTCCCCGTGACGGTCGTCTCCGAAGAGGACAGCATCCAGAGCCTCAGCATGCTCCAGTACCCGTACAAGACCGACTATACGCAGGGCGATGCTCTCGACCCCACCGGCATCATTTTCCGCGCGCATCTCACCAACGGCACATATAAGGACATTGATTCCGGCTATACCTACTCCCCGAGCATTCTCAACAGGGCCGGTTCGCAGACCGTCACCATCACCTACAAGAACAAGACCTGCACTTTCTCGGTGAACGTCAAGGCGAAGGACACGGAGAAAAAGCTCGAGGTGACCTCCACGCCCGCAAAGCTCACCTATAATGTCGGCGACAGCCTCAATACGGCCGGGCTCGTGCTCAAGCTCACCGATTCCGGCAATACACAGATAATCAACTCCGGCTTCACCTGCGAGCCTATGACGCTCACTTCCGCCGGTTCACAGACTATCACGGTGCGCTACAATGATCTCACTGCGACATTTACGGTCATGGTCAACGCCGTGACGAGTCCCAGTCCGAGCGCCTCGGCGGAGCCCGCCGTATCCCCCACGCCCAAGGTCATTGAGCATCAGCCCCACAAGACCTCCGGCAACGGCGTTCTCGTCGTGATAATGATAATCGCCCTGATCTGCCTTATCGGTCTCGGCCTTTACATGCTCATCATGAACGCAGGCGGCATGGAAGAGTTCAAAAACCGCGTCGAGTACAGGCTGTACAAAATCAAATCTCACTTCAGGAGAAGAAAATAAGGGTCGAACACCCGTCTGACATCCGGCAGGCCGAAAAATTCGGCCTGCCGGGAACTTTTTCTCAAAAAAATATTGACAGGCAGCCCAAGTTTATGTTATTATCTCTTGGCTGAATGAGGAAGCGGCCCGTGCGGGTGTAGTTCAATGGTAGAACACCAGCCTTCCAAGCTGGATACGTGGGTTCGATTCCCATCACCCGCTTTTTTGTTGCCCTAATTTTGGAGGGCAGAATCAAAGTTGTACAGAAATAGCGCGAAGCATTTTCCATAGATTCGGTTTTGATAAACCGGATAAGGAAAGTGCTTTTATTCAATTATTTTTGTACTATTTTTTCGTCCTGTTAACGTTGTTTCTTATATGGAGTTGTGCTATACTTTAAGAAATATTTTTGGGGTTACACTGAGCAGTAACACATTTTGGGGAAATTACAGAGGAAGAGGTAGAAAGATGAATTTTTTGGAAGAAAGAATTGTAAAAGACGGTATTGTAAAAGAGGGCAATGTTCTCAAGGTTGACAGTTTCCTGAATCATCAGATGGACATTAAACTTTTGAATCAGATGGGTGCAGAATTCAAGAAGAGATTTGCTGACAAGAACATCAATAAGATTCTTACTATAGAAGCTTCCGGTATAGGAATCGCCTGTATCGTAG
>URDG01000034.1 GCA_900546515.1 uncultured Eubacteriales bacterium
CCGATATAGTGGGTTCGAGTCCCGCCATCCCAGCCATATTCCCACATATGCCCCAGTAGCTCAGTAGGCAGAGCACCTGCCTTTTAAGCAGGGTGTCCGGGGTTCGAATCCCCGCTGGAGCACCATTGAAAAGTCCGCAAAATTGCGGACTTTTCTCTTTTTCACTGGAGGATCATGATATGACTACATACACGACCGAGCTCAACGGGCACACGCTGCTCCTCAGGACTCCGACCGAGGATGACGCGCAGATCATGGTGGATCTGTTCAAGCTCGTCAACGGTGAAACTCCGTATTTAATGCGCGAACCGGAAGAAGCCGATATGCCGCTTGAAGAAGAGGCCTCCTTCATACGCAGTATGAACAGTTCGGAGGCAAACGTAATGCTGCTTGCATTTTATGACGGCGCATATATCGGCAACTGTTCCCTTATGGGCAGCGGACTGTCCCGCTCCCGCCACCGCGCCACTCTGGGCATTGCCCTGCTGCAGAAGTACACCGGGCTCGGCATCGGCCGCATCATGATCGAAAGGCTTTTCGCCCTTGGACGTGAGATGGGGCTTGAACAGATCGAGCTTGACGTCGTCACAACAAACACGCGGGCTATCTCGCTGTATATGAAGCTCGGCTTCGAGGTCTGCGGGATGCTGCCGCGCAGCATGAAATACAGGGACGGCAGCTATGCCGGGGAATACCGGATGGTCAAGACTCTCTGATACCGTACACTTTACGGCAGTCACACCGTATGTCCGGCTTTTATCGTTATTTTCAGTTGACTATATCCTCATAAAAATGTAAAATATATTGATTGGTCATATACTTTCGCGGAGGATGCACATGGCACAGCTGGAATTTGCGGACGCGAGTCGTCTTTCTCATGCTTATATTCTCTCTGCGCAGAGCCGGGAAGAGGGTATCAGGACAGCCCGCCGCCTTGCCGCTGCTGCAGTCTGTACCGCGTCCGGTCCCGTGCCGTGCATGAAATGCCGCAGCTGCCGCAAGGTCGCGGAGGGCATACACCCCGACGTTATATCTGTGGCCCGCCTTGTTGACGACAAGGGCAGGCAGAAAAAAGAGATCACGGTGGATCAGGTGCGCCGGATGGCTGCGGACAGCTATGTGCTGCCCAATGAAGCCGCGCGCAAGGTGTATATCATCGAGGATGCGGACATGATGAACGTGCAGGCGCAGAATGCCGCGCTCAAGCTGCTTGAAGAGCCGCCCGCCTGCGTGATGTTCATTCTCTGCGCCGAGAACGCGCAGCTCCTGCTGCCGACGGTACGGTCACGCTGCGCCGAGCTCCAGTGCGGCGGCGGCAGGCCGGACGATGACAGCGGCAGTCTCAGCCTAGCTGCGGAATACTTCAAGGCTGTCGCCTCCGGTTCCGCCTCGAAGCTGTGCTCATTCTGCTTTGCAAACGACGGGCTCGACTCCCGCGCCGCCTCCGGCTTCGTCGACAGCGCTCTTGATCTTCTGGCGGACATGCTGTGCGCCAGAGCCGATGATCAGGGGCTGTCCCGTGAGCAGCTCATGAGGCTTTATACGCTTTTGCGGCGCTGCGAGGCATATCTGAAGGTAAATACCGGTGTAAAACATGTATTCGGACTGCTGGCAGTGGACTCCATTCCCAGCAAACGGTAGGAAGGAACAATAATTGATAGACGTAGTAAGCATAAAATTCAAAAACCGGGGCAAGTGCTATTACTTTGACCCCAACTCTCTCCAGATAAAGACCGGCGACAAGGTGATCGTCGAGACCTCAAAGGGACTTGAGATCGCCGACTGCTGCCGGGGAAACCACCCCGTGGCGGAGACCGCCGTCGTGCAGCCGCTGCGTCCTGTGGTGCGCATCGCCACGCAGGACGATCTGCGGGTCGCCGAGCTCAACCGCAGGCGTGAACGCGAGGCCTTTGAGATCTGCCAGAAGAAGATAGTCGAGCACGGGCTTGACATGAAGCTCGTTGACGTCGAGTGCAACTTTGAGGGCAACAAGACCACTTTCTTCTTCACCTCCGACGGGCGTGTCGACTTCCGTGAGCTTGTAAAGGATCTTGCCGGAATATTCCGCAACCGCATTGAGCTCAGGCAGATCGGCGTGCGCGACGAGGCGAAAATGGTGGGCGGTCTCGGCATCTGCGGCAGGCCGTACTGCTGCAGTCAGTTTCTTGATGATTTTCAGCCCGTGTCCACAAAAATGGCTAAGGTGCAGTCGCTTTCCCTCAACCCGGCCAAGATCTCCGGCAGCTGCGGCAGGCTCATGTGCTGCCTGAGATATGAGGAAGAGGCGTATGAGGATCTTGTTAAGCACGTTCCCAAGCAGGGCGCTTTTGTAGAGACCAAGGACGGCTATGGCACGGCGGTGCAGGTCAACCTCCTGCGTCAGACCGTGAAGGTCAAGCTTGACGCCGACGGCGACGATACCCTGCGCCTTTATAAGGCCAACGAGCTTGCAGCCGTTCCCGGCGGCCGTCCCAAGGACGGCGAGACTCCCCCCTCCGTGCTGCACTATGTACCGGAGGAGGAAGAGGACACCGAGGACGAAGCAGCGGACGAGTGGGCAATGCCGACGCTGGTGATACCCGATCCGGAGCCTGTCCGTCCGGAAGAGCCGCCCGCCGCGAAGGCCCCTCAGGGTTCACGCAACAACCGCCGCCGCAGAGGCGGAAAGGGCCGCGGCGAAAACAGGGGCGCAGCCGTCAAGCCGGAACCGGCTGCGGCAAAGCCCGCGCAGAAGCAGGAGCAGTCCCGTCCCCCGCGCGGCCGCCGGGACGGTCAGGGCGGCAAAGCTACCGTGCGCCCGGTAAAGGTGGAAAGCAGGCCTCAGGCCGAAAAGGCCGGCAGCAGCGCCAAGCCTGCCGACGGTGCGCAGGGTGCGCAGGGCGCGAAGAGCCCGCGCGGCAATAACCGCCGCCGCAAATACTACCACGGTAAGCCCAAATCCAAGCCGGCCGGGCCGAAGCCTGAATAACAGCCGAAACGATAAACGGAGCGAGGTGCAATACCTCACTCCGTTTTTCACGTCACAGCTCCTTTATCTCGCAGGCTATGCCGCCGTTTTCATATATCTCCACCAGCGCCCATGTACGCTCGCGCCCGACTCCGGCGGTGCCGGGATTTATCAGCTTCACGCCGCCCATTTCCTCGTAGTCCGCCTCGTGCGTATGCCCGAACATCGCTATCTTTGCGCCCTGTTCCATTGCGGCATAGACCAGCGAATCGAGCCGTCCGTACTTCACGCCGTAGAGATGGCCGTGGGTGATAAACGCCTTGACGGGGCCAAGGGGCACAACGTCACGGTCGGGGGCCGTGCCGCCGATATCGCAGTTGCCGCGGACGCTGTACAGCGGTATCTCCGGGAACTCCATGCGCAGCACATCCGCGTCGCGCTCATAGTCGCCGAGGTGTATCAGCACATCGGGCCGGCAGCGGCGTACCGCTTTGAGCATCAGGGCATTTGACCCGTGCGTGTCGGAAAAAACGGCGGCTCTTATTTCAACTTTCATTCTTGTCACGTCTCCTTGCGCCGCGCCCGGTACTATCCGGCGCGGCTTTTTATTATCAAAGGGAATTTTACTGAATATAATAGAGAGAAAGACTTCCGGGGGAGTGAGAACATGCGGAATTTCGAGGATATAGGCCGGGAGCTTGAGCGGCAGGGCAAGACCGAGAGCATAAAGCGGCTGGCCGAGTCCGCCGACGGAGTGAAAGTCGGCCACATGCTGGACGCAAAGGCCGTGGAGGATGCGGCGCGCAGCGGCGACAGCGCGGCTCTGCAGAAGCTGCTCAGTCAGGTGCTGAGCACAGACGAGGGCAGGCGGCTCGCGGAAAATGTACGCCGGCTGATGCAGGAAAAATAGGGAGGTGAGCATCCATGAGCGAGCTGGAGGATAAGATCTCCGAGATCCTGGGCGACAGCGAGCAAATGGCAAAGATAACGAAGCTGGCCCAGTCGCTCATGGGCGGCGAGGGTACGCAGAGCTCCGCCCCGGCAGGGGCTGCGGACACGGACGGCGAAAGCGCGGGCGCCGCGGGCGGCTTTGATCCCGCGGGTCTCGGCATCGACGCGGAGACGCTCGGGCGCATAAGCCGTCTTTTAAGCTCGGGCAGCACGCAGAACAGGGAGGAGCAGGCGCTTCTGAGCGCGATGCGGCCATACCTCTCGGAAAAGCGCCGCGGCAAGATGGACAGAGCCATGAAGCTTGCAAAGCTCGCCCGGATCGCGCGCCTTGCAATAGGCGAGATGGAGGACGACGGCCATGCTTAACCGCTATCAGGGCAACACCGGCAAGGTAGTGCGCATAGACGACGGCGCGCCGACGCCGAAGCCGGGTGCGGCCGCACCGTCAAGGCCGGGCCTCATGCAGCCCCCGCCGGAGAGAAAGCCGGCCGGTCTCCTCGACAGCCTCACAAGGCTCATACCGGAAAAGCTCAGCGGTATAGGCGCGCTTGAGACGGACGACATCATTCTTCTGCTGATACTCTACCTCATGTACCGCGAGAGCGGCGACAGCGAATTGCTGATAATAATGGGCGCCATGTTTCTCCTCTGAGGAGCACACGGCGCCCGTTTTCTGTTTGTCAGGAGCTCTTTTTTGCAGCGTTCCCGGCGTCCTGCCCCGCCGCTCCGGTATCCGCTCCGGCATGCTCCCCCTCGCCGTGCTCGGTCTTCAGATTCGGGTTTTTCCAGAATACATAAAACCAGACCGCAAGCGAGATCACAAATGCCGCGACGACGCAGATGATGCGCTGGAGCATATCTCTCCCGGTGAGCAGCACCGCCACCAGCCCCATCACGGCGGAAATACCGTACAGCACTGCGACAGCCTGCTTCTGATTGAGTCCCATGGCAAGAAGCCGGTGGTGGAAATGCCCCTTGTCGGCGTGGAACGGGCTCTGCCCGTGGATTATGCGGCGGAAGAAAGCAAACACCGTGTCCGCCAGAGGGATCGCCATGGCAAGCACCGGGACGAGGAAGGTTATGACCGTGTGCAGCTTGAAAAGGCCCATTATCGACACGCAGGCAAGCACAAAGCCAAGAAACTGCGAGCCGACGTCGCCCATGAATATCTTCGCGGGGTTTATATTGTACGGCATAAAGCCGATGCATGCGCCGCAGAGCGCGGCGAGGATAAAGGTCGTGTTGGGGTCTGCGACAAAGACCGAGACTATGAGCATAGTCACCGAGCTTATCGCGGACACGCCCACGGCCAGCCCGTCAAGCCCGTCTATAAGGTTGACGGCGTTGGTGCAGCCGACGATCCACAGCACGGTAAGCGGGATGGCAAGCGCGCCGATGGGAATGGTCCCTATATCCGATCTGAAGTTCGGGTTTGACACCGCCGTGAACATGATGCCGCAGCGGATCGCAACGAGCGCCGCGATGATCTGTATTGAAAACTTTATCCACGGCTTGAGGTTGACTATATCGTCCACCGCGCCCATGACGGCGATTATCAGCGCGCCGAGCAGCAGACCTATCACCTGCGTGGTGAAGCTGACGAACAGCAGCGCCGATATGACAAAGCCCATAAATATCGCCACGCCGCCCATGCGCGGGATAGGATGGTCATGCACGCGCCGTCCGTCCTTGGGTACGTCTATCGCGCCTACCTTCTCGGCAAAGCCCTTTACCGGCGGCGTCATGAAAAACGAAATGATCATAGCCACGGCGAAGGACAGAAGCACCCTCAGCCACACGGCCATATTCTGAAACATCTGATATTATCTCCGATTGAAAATTTTGACTCAGAACGGCTTTTCAACAAAGCCGATCTTTTTGTAGACCTTGCGCAGAGTCCTGCGCGCGGCGTAGGACGCCTTCTGCGCGCCTTCGGTGTATATCTGCTTGAGATATTCCTTGTCGGCGGTTATGCGTTCGGCCTCCTCGCGGATCGGACGCAGGGTCTCTATAACGGCGTCGCCGACGGCGGGCTTGAACACGCCGTAGCCCTTGCCGTCAAACTCGCGCTCGATCTCGTCAAAGCTCGCGCCGGTAACGGCGGAGTAGATGTTCATGAGGTTGGACACGCCGGGCTTGTTGACCGGGTCGTAGTGTACGCAGTGTTCCGTGTCGGAGTCCGTTATCGCGCGCTTGAACTTGCGTGCGATCTCCTCGGGGCTGTCCATGATGAACACGCAGCCGGCCGGGTCCGATTTGGACATCTTCGAGGTGGGATTGCTGAGGCACATGATCCTCGCGCCGACCTGCGGGATGTACGGTTCAGGCACCGTGAAGGTCTCGCCGTATATATTGTTGAAGCGTATGGCAACGTCGCGCGCCAGCTCGCAGTGCTGCTTCTGGTCAGCGCCGACGGGGACGTAATTTGCCTGATAGAGCAGTATGTCCGCCGTCATAAGGCAGGGATAGGTGAACAGGCCTCCGTTTATATTGTCGGCGTTCTTCGCGCTCTTGTCCTTGAATTGGGTCATGCGGCTGAGCTCTCCGAACATGGTGTAGCAGTTGAGCACCCAGCCGAGCTCGGCGTGCTCATGCACATGGCTCTGGATGAAAAGGGTGATCTTCTGCGGGTCAAGGCCGCAGGCGATATACTGCGCGAGCTGAGCCGTGGAATGGCGGCGCAGCGCGGCCGGATCCTGACGCACGGTGATGCTGTGCATATCCACGATGCAGTAGTAGCAATTATATTCGTCCGAGAGCGCCACCCAGTTTTTCAGCGCGCCCAGATAGGTACCGAGATGCATGTCGCCCGAGGGCTGGATCCCTGAGAACATTATCTTCTTTGCAGGCGTGGCATTTTCCATTTTTACTGCCTCCTAAAACTTGCTTTCGCAAAACTTTATATATTTTAGCAGAATAAGTCTGTCTTGACAACTGAAAAAAATAATATAATATAGTGATTCGGAGAAATTTTCCGTCCGGTGCGGTCAAATTGCCGCGCCGGCAGATGAAATATGTGCCGCAAAGGGCAAAAGCGGCAGAATGGAGAGTATTGAATGAAGGACAAAAAGTGGTTTGAGGAGATGGAGGCACGCATACCCACGAACGAGGTGCGCACACGTTTTGCCCCCTCCCCCACGGGATATATGCACGTAGGCAACCTGCGCACAGCGCTGTACACCTACCTCATCGCCCGCAGCCAGGGCGGCAAGTTCATCCTGCGTATCGAGGACACGGATCAGGGCCGTCTGGTTGATGGGGCTGTGGATGTGATCTACAAGACAATGGCGCAGTGCCACCTTGAGCACGACGAGGGTCCCGACGTCGGCGGTCCCGTCGCGCCCTATGTCCAGACGGAGCGCCGCCCTTTATACAAGGAGTACGCCGAGCTGCTGATGGAGCGCGGCCACGCCTACCGCTGCTTCTGCGAGAAGACCGAGTCCGAAGAGGACGCCTGTGATTTCGGCCGCGGCGACGATCCCTGCCGCTGCATGAGCCGCGAGGAATCCGACAGACGCGCCGCCGAGGGGCAGCCCTACGTTATCCGCCAGCTCATCCCGCACGAGGGGACTACCACCTTCCACGATGAGATTTTCGGCGATATCACCGTAGAAAATACCACCCTTGACGATCAGGTGCTCATAAAGCGCGACGGTCTGCCCACCTATAACTTTGCAAACGTCGTGGACGACCACCTCATGGGCATCACCCATGTCGTGCGCGGCAGCGAATATCTGTCCTCTTCCCCGAAGTACAATCTTCTCTATGAGGGCTTCGGCTGGAATATCCCGAAATACGTGCACTGTTCCCCCGTCATGCGCGACGCGCACAACAAGATGTCCAAGCGCCACGGCGACCCCTCCTATGAGGATCTTATCGCGCAGGGCTTCCTGACCGACGCCGTTCTGAACTACGTGGCTCTTCTGGGCTGGAGCCCGCGCGGGGAGCAGGAGATATTCTCGCTCGACGAGCTCAAGCAGATCTTCGACATCAGCGGCATCTCCAAGTCCCCGGCTATCTTCGACATTGAGAAGCTGCGCTACTTCAACAGCGAGTATATCCGCGCGATGAGCCCGGAGGCCTTTGCAAAGGCCGCAGAGCCTTTTATCCGCCGCAGCGTCAAAAACGAAAAGTACGATGCCGCCGCCATCGCCGCCCTGCTTCAGCAGCGCACCGAGGTGCTGACGGACATTCCCGAAAAGGTCGACTTTTTCGACGAGCTTCCCGAGTACGGCGCAGAGCTTTTCGTGCACAAGAAATCCAAGTCCGACGAGGCCTCCTCAAAGGCCGTGCTCACGAGTATCGTACCCATATTTGAGGCCATATCCGACTGGAACGACGAGAACATAATGGCCGCAATGGTCGGTCTCGCCGAAAGCATGGAGGCAAAGAACGCCAAGGTCATGTGGCCCGTGCGCATCGCGGCCGCGGGCAAGGCCGTCACGCCCGGCGGCGCTGTCGAGATATGCCGCATCCTCGGCAAGGACGAGACTCTCCGACGCATGCATGTTGCGCTGGAAAAGCTCGGCTGACACTGGGCAGCTCCCCGGCAGGTTTCATTGCAGTTAATTTTATAAGTTCAGGCAGCCGCAGAACACCCAACGAGGTATTCTGCGGCTGCTTTTTCGTCTGCGCCGCACTGACCGGTAAATTTCAGTCAACTGTAAAAATCATGCTAAAGTTATCTATATATTCGTTATTATTCTGCAATTTTCACATTTAGTCAAGTACTCTTTTGTTTAACTTCAACAAATTTTCATTCCATTTTTATGAGCCTGGCAGCCTGCGGCACGACCCAGACCGGCATCGACACCGAGGGTATCGACATCCACGATGAGGTCACCGGTAAGGTCGTTATCTACACATCCATGTATCAGGATATAATCGAGGCCCTGCAGAACACCCTCGACACCGTTTTCCCGAACTGCACCATAGAGTTTTTCCAGGGCGGCACCGGCGCCATCCAGTCCAAGGTCGCAAGCGAAATGGAGGCAGGCAAGCTCGGCTGCGACATACTGATGGTCGCGGAGCCTTCCTACTCTCTTGAGCTCAAGGAGCTTGGCTATCTGCATGCATACAAGTCTCCTCAGGCTGATAAGCTCGCTTACGATTACGACGCCGACGGCTACTGGTATCCCGTCCGCATCTGCAACATGGTTCTGGCATACAACCCCGAGATGTACAGCAAGGACGAGCTTGCTACTTCCTTCAAGGACTTCGCCGAAATGTCCTCCCTCAAGGGCGCCATTTCCATGTCCAACCCCCTCACCTCCGGCACCGCGCTTGCAGCCTGCGCAGCTCTGACCGAGAAGTACGGCTATGAGTACTTTGACAAGCTCGCCGCACAGGAAGTCATGGTAGAGTCCGGCTCCGTCGCGCTGACCAAGCTCGAGACCGGCGAGTGCGCGGCAAGGCCGTCCTCGCCATCCGCCCGGAGAGCATACATCTGCGCCGGGACACCGGCGTGCTCAAGGGCGTGCTTGACAGCAAGGTATTCATGGGCGATATCACCGACTGCTTCGTCCGTCTGCCGAACGGGAAAAACGTGCGCGTGATCGCGCCTCCCGAGGCCTACGACGAATATAACGCCGGGGACGAGGTATATCTCGACTTTGACAGCTTCCACGTCTATGAGGACGACAGCACCGGCGACGCCACGAAGATCGTCACCTGACCGGCGTTTCAAACGAACCGAACATGTATAAAAATCTCTCTCCGGACAAAAATATCCGGAGAGAGATTTCTTTATATAAACTTGCCGTCCGGGCGCGGAACGTGCCGGCACGGCAGATCGGAGTTTTATATGGTACCCATGTCAAAATCGAAAAAGCTGCGGATAGTTCTGGGCATATACGCCTGCGCGCTGATCATAGTGCTGGGCATATTCTCCTTCGCCGGCTGGCGTAATCTCGGCAGCTACCGGCGCGCCGCAAAATACAGCGCGCAGGAGGCGTTTGAAGAGACTGTCACCGCAATAGACCACATGAGCGGCACGCTCAGAAAAAGCCTGTACGCCACGGACGGCAGCATGAGCGCGAAGATCTGCGCGCAGGTCTACGCCGACGCGCTGGCCGCCGAGGCCGCGATGTCCACGCTGCCCTTTGCCACGCAGGAGCTTGAACAGCTCTCCGGCTATATCAATCAGGTAGGCGACTATGCCTATACCCTGTGCAGCGAGGCCGCTGGGGACGGCTTCACGGATGAGCAGGCCGCAAACCTCGCAAAGCTCTCCGAACTTGCCGACGGGCTCGCATCCTCGCTGCGCGAGCTTCAGGTCAGCTTCCACAACGGCACGGTGATCATGGACAGCAGCGAGCAGAGCCTGCGCAACGTCGGCGTGGATACATCCGCCGGAAAGATCAGCACGGAGCTGCTGCGTTATGAGGCGGAATTCCCGCGCCGGGCCAGCCTCGAATATGACGGAAAATACGGCGCGAAAGCCGCAGAGAGCGGCGGCAAGCAGCTGTCCGACGCGGAAAAGCTCGCCGTCGCGGCCCGTTTTGCCGGGGTCAGCCCCGGAGAAGTCAAGCTCGCCTACGATTACGATGGCGAGGGCGGGCGCAAGTGCTACAGCGCGGGAGACATGCTCATATGCGTCGGCCCCTCAGGCGTGGAGAGCATGGGCCGCTCCCGGCTCGTAAGCGAGGGCCGCATCAGCCTGGAAAAGGCGCAGGAGATAGCCGCAGAATTTCTGGAAAAGCACGGCTATAAAGACATGGCGCTCATCTCCGCCGGCGGCAGCGATACCGTCGCGCAGCTGAAATACGCCTCCACGCAGGACGGCGCGCTGTGCCTTGATAACTTTATCAAGCTCTCCATCGCCCTTGACGACGGTTCGGTATACTCGTTCAACGCCGGCAGCTACTCGCCGGAAAAATGTCAGGCGCGCTGGGATATAAGCGAGGCGCAGGCCGAGGACACTCTTCCGGACGGCCTTACGCTCAACGACGTGCGGAAGGTCATCGTCCGCAGCGACGGGCAGCAGGATCTCGCCTGCTACGAATTAGATTGCAGCGACGGCAGCGGCGGAGAGGTAAAGATCTATGTCAATGCGGTCACGGGCAGGCAGGCGGATATTGTGATATAACGGCCTTATTATACGGGACGGAGCGCTTACTCCGCCCCGTATAAAATCCGTGAAGAAATCGAGAAAAAATTCACTAATTAGTTTGACAATAAACTAACGCTGTGCTTTAATATAGTTGTTGTGACACTTCTGACAACATGACGTAAATGTAGTTATTTTGACATGGCAAGATGCACATTTTGTCTTGAATGAAAAGCATTTATGCTGTATCATATTGTTAGTATACCTGCGGGACTGACCATAACAGCTGCGCATCCCGGCTCCCGCAGAATGATCATGCAGAACAATAATCAAAGAAGTATCAAAGGGGGTGAGCCAGTGTCATTTGAGGCTATTGCCAGTATAACGCAGGCGGAGTCCGACGCGAAGGCTGCCGTTGCTCAGGCCGATGCCAAGGCGAGACAGATGCGGATCGACGCGGAAAACGCGGGCAAAGCAGCAATAGAAGCGGCCGCGGTCAAGGCCGACAATGAGCTTGCCGAGCTGCGCCGGCAGGCTGACGAAAAAGCAATGAACGCAGCAGGCGGTCTTTCCAACGAGCTTGAAGCAACGAAGGCGGCGCTTCGCGCCAAGGCCGAGAAAAAGCTTGAGAAAGCCGCAACTCTTGTAGTGGAAAGGATAGTGAACAGCTAAGATGGCCATCCGAAAAATGAAAAAGCTCTATCTTCTGGCTGTTCGCAGCAGAAAGGAAGCTCTTTTGCGCGAGCTGGTACAGCGCGGCTGTGTGGAGTTTTCCGAGATGGAGGGCGATATTCAGGGCACCGGGATGGAGGGGCTTCTCAAGCGCGAGGACACAAAGCTCATGACTCTCAGGTCCCAGTACGCCTCCCTCACCCACGCCGTCGACCTGCTGGGCAAGTACGCGCCGGTAAAGAGCAAGCTCCTTTCCGCCGCGCCCGAGGTCGCCGGCTCCGTGCTGCTCGACGATTCAGGCATCGCCGGTGCGCTGAAGATTGCCGCCGCCATTGAAGGCGCGGACGACCGCATCAAGCGCATCAGCGCCGAAGAGAGCCGTCAGCGCAGTCTCGCGGAGTCGCTCGAGCCCTGGCTCGATCTCGACATGCCGCTCGGCATGGAGGGGACGGCGCGCGCGAACGTGCTGATAGGCAGCTTTTCCTCAAAGGTAAAGCTTGACGAGGTGGACAGCGCGCTGGCTCAGGCCAGCGAAGAGGCGGAGCTTTTCCGCATCTCTGCGGACAAGAGCAGCCAGTACGTGGCGCTCGTGTTTATCCGCGAAGCTCTGGGCAACGTGCAGGAGGTCCTGCGCACCTACGGCTTTGCCCCGGCCGGTTTCTCCGGCTTCAAGGGCACGGCGCGCGAGACTCTCGCCGCGGCGAATCAGGAGCTTGCCGAGCTGGCCGCCGAAAAGGAGAGCTGCGTCGCCGCGATAGTGGGCGAATCCGTCCGCCGCGACGATCTCAAGCTCGCAAGTGACAGGGTCAGCACCCAGATCGCAATGGCGGAAGCCGAGGGCCGGCTCTACGGCACCGACTCCGTTGTGATGATGGAGGGCTGGATGCCCGCCGAGCGTGAAGAAGAGCTTGCGCGCGTATTTGAAAAATACGACTGCGCATGGGACAGCCGCGAACCGGAGGAGGACGAATACCCCACCGTTCCGGTCTCGCTCAAAAACAACAAATTTTCAAACGCACTCAATATGGTCACGAACATGTACTCCCTTCCGGCTTACGGTTCGGTCGACGCAAACCCGATCATGGCGCCGTTTTTCATCCTGTTCTACGGTCTGATGATGGCGGATATGGGCTACGGCCTTATAATGATCGCCGCGGCCATAGTCGCAATGGCGAAGATCAAGCCCAGAGGCGGCTCGCTGTGCTTCTGCCAGCTGCTTTTGTACGGCGGAATATCCACGCTCCTCATGGGCGCGCTGACCGGCGGCTTCTTCGGCGATGCGCCGTATCAGCTCGTACATATGTTCAACCCGGACAGCACATGGGAAGGCCTGCCGTATCTGTTCAGCCCGGTCAACGACAGCACGCTCGTGCTCTACGGCGCGATGGTGCTCGGCGTTCTTCACCTGAACACCGGTATGGTCGTGAGCTTCGTGCTCAAATGCCGCCGCGGCCACGTTGTCGACGGTCTCTTTGAGGAAGTCCCCCTCTGGATCATCCTCGTCGGAGGCGTTATGATGGGGCTGAAGCTTCTCGGCGTGACCGATGCGCTTTTCGGCATCGGCAAGATCGTGCTTATCGCAGGCGCCGTGCTCCTGCTCGTGGGCTCCGCCCGCGGCGCAAAGGGCTTCGGTATAATCGGCGCTGCTTTCGGCTGCATCTACAACACCGTCACCGGATGGTTCGGCGACATTCTGTCCTACTCGCGTATCATGGCGCTGATGCTTGCAGGCGGCGTTGTGGCTCAGGTGTTCAACACCATCGCAGCCATGCCGGCCACCAGCTCCGGCGTGAACGCGGTAACGATCATCGTCTTTATCCTGATATTCCTCATAGGCCACGGCCTCAACTTCGCGCTCAACCTGCTCGGCTGCTTCGTGCACGACCTGAGACTGCAGTGCCTTGAGTTCTTCGGCAAGTTCTATGAGGACGGCGGCAAGCCCTTCCAGCCTCTCGGATTCAAGAGCAAATACGTCAGGGCAAAAGAAAACTGACGAGAAAATACTAACAAACAAGACATATTTAGGAGGAAATTAAAATGGAATTTCTGAACGCTATCGGCGGATACGCACTCGGTCTTCTCGGCGCAGGTCTCGCAGGCTTCCTCGCCTGCATCGGTTCGGCAATCGGCACCGGCATCGCCGGTGAAGCGGGCGCAGGTCTCGTCTCCGAAGATCCCAGCAAGTTCGGTAAGGCAATGATCCTTCAGGTCATTCCCGGCACCCAGGGTCTGTACGGCTTCGTTATCTGGTTCCTCGCATACAGCAAGCTCTCCGCAGCCGGCGCTGCCGGCGTGAGCGTCGCTCAGGCTCTGCAGATCATGTCCGCCTGCCTTCCCATCGGCATCGGCGGTCTTCTCTCCGCTATCGCACAGGGCAAGGTCGCTGCCGCATCCGTCAACATCCTTGCAAAGAAGCCCGACGACTGGTCCAAGGGCATGATCCTCTGCATCACCGTTGAGTTCTACGCCATTCTTTCCCTGCTGGCCTCCTTCATGATGCTCAGCAGCATTACTCTCTGATCAAATACATATTAGACAGGAGATACTATGAAAGGCACTGAAAAAATAATCGCGCATATCCGCTCCGACGCGAAGGAGCAGGCCGACGCGATACTCGCTCAGGCCGAGCAGCAGTGCGCGAGTATCCGGGCAGATTACGAGAAGCAGGCTAAGGAGCTGTATCGTGAAAAGATCCGCGCCGGCACCGCCGACTGCCAGGACAGAGTGGACAGTATGGACCGCATAGCCCGCATGGAGGCGAAGAAGGGCATTCTTGCCCTCAAGCAGCAGATGGTTTCCGAGAGCTTTGACAAGGCCTGCGATATGATAATAAACCTGCCGAAGGAGCAGTACGCAGCATTCCTGGCAAAGCTCGCCGCGAAGGCATCCGCCACCGGCGACGAGGAGATCATCCTCAACGCGCGCGACAGAGCCGCCGTCGGTGAGAATGTCGTGAAGGCTGCAAATGCTCTCGTAAGCGGCGGCCGCCTCAGCCTCAGCGCTGAGACCGGCAGTTTTGCCGGAGGCCTCATACTCCGCCGCGGCAGCGTGGAGGCCAACTGCACCGTGGAGCTTCTTGTCGAGCTCTGCCGCAGCGACATGTCCTCCGAGATCGCCAAGGTCCTCTTTGACTGACGGCGCCCATACAGGGAGGAATAGAATGTCAGCTAAAAGAGAAGCATATCTCTGCCTGTCCGCGATGCTCAGAGCCAGAGAGCCTAAGCTTTTGAACAACGACAGAGCCGCCCGTATGCTCGACGCCGCCTCCTTCGAGGAGGCCGCCAAGCTGCTGACGGACAGCGGCTATGCCGACATGTCCCAGATGAACGCCAAGGAGATCGAGGCTTATCTCACTTCCCGCCGGGAAGAGATATTCGCCGAGCTTGAAAAGCTCGCGCCGGACAAGATCATACTTGATGTGTTCAAGATGAAGTACGACTACCACAACGCCAAGGTCATCATAAAGGCCGAGGCTATGGGACAGGACGCCAAACGGCTCATGAGCGCTTCCGGGCGCATCGCTCCGGACAAGCTTTTGGAAATCTATAACGAGGATAAGATCAGCCAGCTGCCGGCCGCCTTCGGCGAAGCGCTCAGCGAAGCAAAGAGCACTCTCGCCCGCACGGCGAACCCCCAGCTCGCAGACTTCATCCTTGACCGCGCGTACTTTGCCGAGATCAGGGCCGCCGCCAAAACGCTCGAATGCCCCTTCCTCGACGGCTACGCAAACATTCTCACCGACAGCACCAATCTCAAAAGCGCCGTGCGCACCATGCGCATGGGCAAGGATCTGGAGTTCATGGACTCCGCTCTCATCCCCGGCGGCAGCGTGAGCACCGGCAGGATAGTCTCTGCCGGCGACAAGGAGAGCATCACAGCCCTCTTTGCCAACACCCTGCTTGAAAGAGCCGCGGCACTCGGCGCGGAGGCGGCGGACGGCGGCAGCATGACGGCCTTTGAGCTGGCCTGCGACAATGCCGTGACCGCATACCTGCGCACCGCCAAGCTCGTCAGCTACGGCCCGGAGGCGGTCATTGCCTTCCTCGCCGCGGTCGAGAGCGAGATCACCGCTGTCAGAATGATCCTCACGGGACGGCTGGCCGGCATAGAGCCGGACACCATCCGGGAAAGGCTGCGTGATATGTATGCTTAAAATTGCAGTCATCGGCGGAAGCGACACCGTCATGGGCTTCAAGGCTCTCGGTCTGGAGACCTATCCCGCTGCGGACGCGGCGGAGGCAGGCCAGATCCTGCGCAGCCTCACCCGCGACAATGACGATTACGCCATTATCTACATCGAGGAAAATCTTGCCCAGTACATGACCCACGAGATAGATAAGTTCAAGGACCGCCCCACACCGGCAATAATCCTTATTCCCGGCAGAGAGGGCTCCATCGGTCTCGGTCAGACGGCTCTGAGAGCCGCTGTCGAGCGTGCCGTCGGCACAAATATACTGGGCGATTGATATGCCCGGTCCATCAACACTAATAAAGGTGGTAAACAAATGAGCGGAACTATAACAAAAGTCTCTGGTCCGCTTGTCGTGGCCGAGGGTCTGGCGGACGCCAACGTCTCCGACGTTGTGCGTGTCGGCTCTCAGCGCCTGATAGGCGAGATCCTTAATATGACCGGCGACAAGGCCTCCATTCAGGTCTATGAGGAGACCTCCGGCCTCGGACCCGGCGCTGTGGTCGAAACCACAGGCATGCCCATGTCCGTCGAGCTTGGACCCGGTATGCTCGACAACATCTACGACGGCATCCAGCGCCCGCTGCCCGAGATGCGCCGCCTCACCGGCGACTCCATCACCCGCGGCACCGACGTTCCCGCGCTCAACCGCGAGAAGAAGTGGGACTTCGTGCCCGTTGCCAAGCCCGGCGACAAGGTCTCCGCGGGCGATGTTCTCGGCACCGTGCAGGAAACCAGCGCCATCAACCATAAGATCATGGTCCCCCCCGGACTTTCCGGCGAGGTCGTGAGCGTTGAGAGCGGCGAGCATGTCGTCACCGACGTTATCGCAGTCCTCAAGGACGCCAAGGGCGGCGAGCACAAGGTCACCATGCTTCAGCGCTGGCCTGTGCGTATCGCAAGACCCTACACCAAAAAGTACGTCCCCAGCCGTCCCATGAACAGCGGTCAGCGTATAATCGACACCCTTTTCCCGATCGCCAAGGGCGGTACCGCCGCAGTCCCCGGCCCCTTCGGTTCCGGCAAGACCGTCGTGCAGCACCAGCTGGCGAAGTGGTCCGATGTGGACATCGTTATCTACATAGGCTGCGGCGAGCGCGGCAATGAGATGACCGACGTTCTCATGGAGTTCCCCGAACTCAAGGACCCGCGCAACGGCGAGCCTCTGATGAAGCGCACCGTGCTTATAGCCAACACCTCCGACATGCCCGTTGCGGCCCGTGAGGCCTCCATCTACACCGGCATCACGATAGCCGAGTATTTCCGCGACATGGGCTATGACGTGGCAGTCCTTGCAGACTCCACCTCCCGCTGGGCCGAGGCTCTGCGTGAGATGTCCGGCCGTCTGGAAGAGATGCCCGGCGAAGAGGGCTATCCTGCATACCTCGCCTCCCGTCTTGCTCAGTTCTATGAGCGCGCAGGCGTTGTGGAGTGCCTCGGCACCGACGACCGTCAGGGCTCCGTCACCGCCATCGGCGCTGTCTCGCCTCCGGGCGGCGACCTTTCCGAGCCTGTCTCGCAGGCGACGATGCGTATCGTCAAGGTGTTCTGGGCGCTTGACAGCTCTCTGGCCTACGCCCGCCACTTCCCGGCGATCAACTGGCTGACGTCGTACTCGCTGTACACCGACTCGCTGCGCGAGTTCTACGACAAGGAATTCGGCGCGACGTATATGGCCAACCGCACGAAGGCCATGAGCATTCTGCAGGAAGAGGCAGAGCTTCAGGAGATCGTCCGTCTCGTCGGTCAGGACGCGCTCAGCCCCGCCGACCGCATGACGATGGAGACCGCGCGTATGATCCGCGAGGACTTCCTGCAGCAGAACGCCTTTGTCGACGAGGACGCTTACTCCTCCTACGCAAAGCAGTTCCGCCTGCTGGACATCGTGCTCAACTACGACAGCCTCTGCCGCGCGGCTCTTGAAAAGAACGCCGACATGAACGGCCTGTTCGCTATCGACGCACGCGAGAAGATCGGCCGCGCAAAGATGGCGGACGCCAAGACCTTTGAAGCCGATTACGACGCTATCGCCGCCGAGATGAAGGCGGAGATCGAAGCTGTCATTGCCGGAGGTGAGGACGCATGATTAAAGAGTATAAGACTATAAAAGAGATCGCAAGCCCTCTGATGATAGTTGAGGACGTCGAGGGTGTCACCTACGACGAGCTCGGCGAGATTGAGCTCCCCAACGGCGAGATCCGCCGCTGCAAGGTGCTCGAGGTCGAGGGCAGCCGCGCTGTCGTCCAGCTGTTCGAGTCCGCGCAGGGCATCAACCTTGCAGAGTCCAAGGTCCGCTTCCTCGGCCATCCCCAGCAGCTGGCAGTGTCCGAGGATATGCTCGGCCGCGTATTCAACGGTATGGGCCTGCCCATAGACGGCGGCCCCGAGATACTTGCGGACGCGCATATGGACATCAACGGCCTGCCCATGAACCCGGCGGCCCGCGCATACCCCGCAGAGTTCATCCAGACCGGCGTTTCCACCATAGACGGCCTGAACACTCTGGTCCGCGGCCAGAAGCTGCCCATATTCTCCGGCTCCGGCCTGCCCCACGCCGCGCTTGCCGCGCAGATAGTGCGTCAGGCAAAGGTTCTGGGCGACAACGAGACCTTCGCTGTCGTATTTGCCGCAATAGGCATCACCTTTGAGGAATCCGAGTATTTCATCAACGACTTCCGCCGCACCGGCGCTATCGACCGTACCGTCGTTTTCTCCAACCTTGCAAACGACCCCGCAGTCGAGCGTATCGCGACCCCGCGCGTCGCGCTGACCGCCGCCGAGTACCTCGCATTTGAGAAAGGCATGCAGGTCCTGGTCATCATGACCGATATAACCAACTATGCCGAGGCTCTGCGTGAGGTCTCCGCCGCAAAGAAGGAAGTTCCGGGCCGCCGCGGCTATCCCGGCTACCTGTACACCGACCTTGCGACCCTGTACGAACGCGCAGGCCGCCGTCAGGGCAAGAGCGGCTCCATCACCATGATCCCGATCCTGACCATGCCCGAAGACGACAAGACCCACCCGATCCCCGACCTGACCGGCTACATCACCGAGGGTCAGATCATCCTCAGCCGCGAGCTGCACCGCAAGGGCATCGTTCCTCCCGTGGACGTTCTGCCGTCCCTGAGCCGTCTGAAGGATAAGGGCATCGGCGTAGGCAAGACCCGTGAGGACCATTCCGGCACCATGAACCAGCTCTTTGCCGCTTACTCCCGCGGCAAGGACGCCAAGGAGCTCATGACCATACTCGGCGAAGCCGCTCTGTCGGACGATGACAAGCTCTTTGCAAAATTTGCGGACGAGTTTGAAAAGGTCTACGTCAGCCAGGGCAACAACACCAACCGCTCTATTCAGGAGACCCTTGACCTCGGCTGGCAGCTGCTGAGCATTCTGCCCCGCCGCGAGCTCAAGCGTATCAAGCCTGAGATGATAGACACGTACATGCCCAAGAAGTAAAACCCAAAATTTATTTTGAAAAACGGAGGTGATGCTTTTTGGCAAGCACTGCTATAACCCCGACCAGAATGGTGCTCAACCAGCTCAAGGGCAGGCTCAAGACCGCGCGACGCGGCCACAAGCTGCTCAAGGACAAGCGCGACGAGCTGATGCGCCAGTTCATGGATGTGGTCAAGCTCAACAAGCAGCTCAGGAACCGCGTTGAAGAGGGGCTGACGGCTGCCTTCGGCTCTTTGCAGGTGGCAAGCTCAATCATGTCGCCGGAGATGCTCGAGCAGGCTCTGCTCTACCCGCGTCAGAGTGTGGAGCTGGGCATGAAGTATAAAAACATCATGAGCGTCAATGTCCCGGTCTACTCTTTCCAGACCAAGAGCAACGATCCCAGCGAGATATACCCCTACGGCTTTGCGCAGACCTCCGGCGAGTTGGACGACGCGCTGGACAAGCTTGCAAAGGTGTTCGAGGACATGCTGGAGCTGGCTCAGGTGGAAAAGACCATGCAGCTTCTCGCGGAGGAGATCGAAAAGACGCGCCGCCGCGTCAACGCGCTGGAGTACGTCATGATCCCCGAGCTTGAGAGCAATATCAAGTATATCTCCATGAAGCTGGAGGAGAACGAAAACTCCACCAAGGTGCGGCTGCTGAAGGTCAAGGAAATGGTCCTTCAGGACGCTCACCACTACAAACAGTAAAAAAGCCATCAAGCGAACGCCACCCGGAGCATTCGGCTCCGGGTGGTTCATTAATAATCAATTCTAAATGAGGGACTGCCATGCTTATTGAAAACAGGGAATATACCATGCCGGACGGCCGCACCGTCACCGTGCGCAGCACCTGCGCGGCAGACACCGCAGCCGTGCTGGAGCAGATGTGCCGAACCTCGGCCGAGACGTATTTTATGATACGCACGGCGGACGAGGTCAGGCAGATACCGCTTGAGGAGGAAGAGCGGAAGCTCGCCGCGCTCAACGCTTCGCCGCTGGACGCCTTCATCGTCGCGGAACACGCCGGGCGCATAATCGGCTCTGCGGGCATCTCCCCGATCCGCGTGCGGCAGAGGACGCTCCACCGCGCATCGTTCGGCATTTCCATCGAGGCGGATTTTTGCAGCGGGGGACTGGGCAGCTTCATGCTGCAAACGCTTATAGACGCCGCGCGGCGGATCGGGTATTCTCAGATAGAGCTCGGCGTATACTCCGACAATCCGCGCGCTATACGCTGCTATGAAAAGGCCGGCTTCACCGCATGGGGCGCGTTGCCCCGCGCCTTCAGGCTGGAGGACGGCACATACCGCGACGAGGTGCAGATGACGCTGATGCTGAAATGAGCGCCTTTTTATCCGATCGCGCCGATAATGTCGACCGTCTCGCCCGTCTCCGCGTCCAGCTTTACCCCGTAGCTGCGGTCCGCAGCCGCGGGGATATTTTTTGTCCAGATCATCCAGTACGGGCGGTTTCCGTCAAGCTCCAGCCTTGCGGAGCGCCGGTCGTTCAGCAGCGCCTCCGCGTCCAGCTCCATCGACTGCTGCGCAAAATATCCGTTCAGCGCCGTTACGGCCTTCCCGACCGCCTCCTGCTCCGTGAGCCACGCGCTCATATCCCCGTCAAAGCTCCCGATAAATTCATCGGAATCCCCCCGCGTCAGAACATATGTGGATAATCCGTCGGAATCAAACGAGACGAAAATAAATGTTCCGGTGTATATTTTGCCGTCCAGCATCTGATTTATGCTCACGACGCGGTTCGCTCTGGACACTCTGGTCACATAGAACTCATATCCCGTGCGTCCGTCAAAAAGTCCCGGCGTCAGCCGGCTCGCAAGCGCCGCTGCCGCTGACGTCAGCTCCGTGTTGTCCGCATCCGCGGACAGCACAGGCACGGTCTCTCCGCCCGGTTCGGCGCTTATCGCCTCCACCGCGCCGTCTGCGTCCGTCACGACGGTGTAGCCGTCGTTTTTGTATATGTGCCTGTCATCGCCGAAGTGCATCCTCTGCACAACGTCGTCCGTCTCGGTAAGCTCTCCGGCCGGCCGCAGCAGGCTCCGGGCATAGTCCATCCCTGTCTCCGTACCGGCAGGCGCGGCAGTGATCTGCTCATAGGTCCTTACATACCCGTCAGAGGGCGTGATCACCTCTCCCACCATCGGTTCAAGCTCGTTCTGCCGCCCGGCGCTCAGCTCGTTCCACGCCGCGGTGAAGCCCTGCGGGTCTCTCTGCGCCGCCGCCCTCAGCACCGCCGCATAGCCCTCGGTATATGCGCCGTCATACCCGTCGATATGTGTGAAAAGCAGCTCATACTGCTCCGGCGTGAGAGAGTTATTCCCGGCATACTCGCGCAGCGACTCCAGCAGCGCTATCGCCGCATCGACGCCGTTTTCACCTGCGTATACGTCAAGGTGCAGAGTGCCGGAGGCGAAATCGGAGAAGAAGCTCTCCGCCATGGCCGTATGCAGCGCCTTTGCGCTCTCGGCATCCGTCTGCGCATCATTGTCCGCACTCGCTTCAATGTTCGCCGGCGCTTCAATGTCCGCGCCGTCCGCCGGGCCATCTTTTTTCTCCACGGGGTCCGTCAGAAAGCACACCGCAGCCAGGGCGCACACGGCAAGCGCCGCGGCGACTATCCGGAACGCGGGCTTTTTGTAATTGAGCACCTTTTTCACGCGCTCCTTTACGCCTACCTCACCGAACGCCAACGGACATGCCGCCACCGCCCGGCGCGGCGCGCTGCACGCGAGCAGCGCGCG
Organism: uncultured Eubacteriales bacterium; assembly: GCA_900546515.1. Lineage (GTDB taxonomy): Bacteria > Bacillota > Clostridia > Oscillospirales > Oscillospiraceae > Limivicinus. Next base: position 22,006 of record URDG01000034.1, read on the forward strand.
GGAATACTCCCTGCGTTCCTCGAGCCCCAGCGCTTTTACCGCCCGCTCATCGCATGCAAGCTCAATGTCTCTGCAAAAGAGAATATAAGCGGCCCACACCAGCGGGTCGAACCAATAGACCGACAAAATCAGGAAGCCCAGCGGCTTCCACAGATTATCCCGCCGCGCAATATGCGCACGCTCGTGCGCGATGACATGCGCGCTCTGCGCCGTGTCCATCCCCGCCGGGAGATAGATGACCGGCCGGAATATGCCGAGAATAAACGGCGAATCGACCGCATCACACAGCCGTATTCCGTCCCCGGCAGGCACGGATTCGGCCACCTCCCGCCGCAGCCGCAGCCAGCTTGCCAGCGCCCATATCAGCATGCCCGCCGCCCCGGCGGCCCAGACGGCGCCCGCTATATTCATCCACAGGTCCAGCGTGTTGACGCTCTGCGCCGGCTCCGAAGCGAAGCTCCCTGAGAAAACCGGATTTACGGCGCTGTCTATGACCTCGACGCCGCTCGTTATCTCAGGCCGCGCAGAATAGCGCACCGTGTACTCGCTCACCGTCTCCCGGCTCGGTATCAGGCTCGCCCGGCTCTCAAGCGTGAACGGGCATACGAGCCGCAGCGCAACGAGCGCCCACAGTATGCATATCGCCCAGCGCGGCGCGCGCCGGAGAACCAGCCGCAGCACGAACACCGCGAGGATCAGCCATCCGGCGGCAATGCTCATGTTCAGAAGCTTCAGAAATATGCTCTCCACGCTAATCCTCCTTTGCGTTTTCGATCATTCTCAATATTTCGGCGCGCTCTTCTCCGGTGAGGGGCTGCGTGCTTGTAAATGCCGCGATGAACGCAGGCAGAGAGCCGCCGAAGCTCTCCTCCACGACCTTCTGCGACCGCATGGAATAAAACTCCGCGCGGGATATGACCGCCGTCACAGTGCCGCCGTCGTTCCTGAACAGGCCCTTGTCGCACAAGCGGCGCAGCACCGTATGCACGGTAGTCCGCTTCCATCCCAGCTCCGATGCGCCGAGCTTCACGAGCTCCGACGACGTGACCGGCTCATGCGCCCACACGATGTCCGCAAAGCGCGACTCGCCCATTCCCATCTGTATTTCAGGCATATCCGTCACCTCATTATATTCGGCATTCGCCTTGTAGACTACTCGTTGTAGTCTCACATACAGACTACACCATGTAGACGCATTTGTCAATAAAAATCAGTCCCCCGCCGGAGGCAGAGGACTGATCTTTGTTTTTCAGTGTGTTTCGTTGTATTTCTTTATTGCGGCCGCAAGCACGTCCATCGCGCGGCTGAGGCTTTCCTCGTTGAGCACATACGCCATGCGCACCTCGTTTTTGCCCTTGCCAGGCGTACCGTAGAACGGTTCGCCGCTGGCGAACATTACCGTATCGCCGTTGTCGTCAAATTCATCGAGCAGCCAGGTCTGGAACTTGTCCGCATCGTCAACGGGCAGAGTCGCCATCACATAGAACGCGCCCTCGGGTACCTCGCACACGACGCCGGGTATCCCGCGCAGCTTTTCCATCATTACATCGCGGCGGTGCATGTACTCCTTTTTCACCGCTTCAAAGTATTCGGGGCCGACGGTGTACAGCTCTGCCGCCGCGAGCTGGTCAATAGTAGCCACGCACAGGCGGCACTGGCACCACTTCATGCACTGGCTCATAAACTCCCCGTTTTTGGAGAGCAGTATGCCTATGCGCGCGCCGCAGGCGGAAAAGCGCTTGGACACGGAGTCTATGACGATCACATTGTCCTCATAGCCCTCAAACTGAAGCGCGCTCATCAGAGGCTCGTCTCTGTACACGAATTCTCTGTACACCTCGTCGCAGATAAGGAACAGCCCGTGCTCGCGCGCTATGTCCAGCATCAGCTTCAGCTCTTCGCGGGTGAGCACATTGCCGGTGGGATTGCCGGGGTTCGTGATGAGTATGGCGCGGGTATGCTCGTTTATGCAGGCCTCCACACGGCTCCGCTCGGCATAGCAGTACCCATCCTCCGGGCTTGTCGCCAGCGGGCGGATGCTCGCCCCTGTCAGATAGACAGCGGTCGAATAGTTGGGATAAAACGGCTCGGGAATTATGATCTCATCCCCATCGTCGAGTATGCTCGCCATTATCATCAGCATGGCCTCGCTGCCGCCGCTGGTGATGAGCACATCCTTGCGCTCCAGCTCAACTCCGATCTTATCATAATAGCCGCGCACGGCGTCTATCAGCACGTTTTCACCGGCAGAAGGGGCATAGGCCAGAACAGGCTCCCTGAACTCCCTGATAGCTCGGAAATATGCCTCCGGCGTCGCAATATCCGGCTGCCCGATATTCAGGTGGAAAATATTTATCCCACGCTCTTCGGCGGCGGCAGCGGCACCCGCAAACTTACGCATGGGCGACAGCCCGCATTTTTCCATTTTCGAGGAAAATTTCATCAAGATCACTCCTTCTGTCAATAATATTTTTTGATAATACCACTGTTGCCGGGATTTTTCAATGTAAATCGCAAAAATAATAAAAAACTTACCCGTTCCCGCAAATCAGACCATGAAAGAAGGAGCTGATACCGCGTCAGCTCCTTTCATTGTAAATGTTCAAAAGAGATATGCTTCGGCCGCATGACCGCCTATTCACGAAACTACGAAAAACTTGGATCCGTACCGTGCATAGCGAAGGCCGGGTGGGACTTGAGAAACGACAGAAAAGCCTTCGCGGCAGGCGGGATGTCAGGCAGCGACGCCACTCCGATCTCCACGCTCTGACGCGGTTCAAGCGGCAGGATGCGAACGCTGCCCGACCACGCGCGCCCGTTGATGGCGTTATTCATGCTCAGCGGATGCAAAATTATCAATAAGAACGCCGGCAGGCTGCCGGAATATTTTAAGTTCATCGAAGTTGAAACGCCGCGCCTGTGCCGTAAAGGGAAAACTAAAGGGAAAATTCGATTTTTGCGTTCTCACGCTATACGTAATTTTTTGACGTTTCCGGCGTTATTTTAATAAAAAAGCACCGCGGATATAACATCCACGGTGCTTTACTTTTGGCGGAGAAGAAGGGATTCGAACCCTTGATACCCTTATGAGGTATACACGATTTCCAATCGTGCGCGCTCGACCAACTACGCGACTTCTCCACGTTTGCTCAAGAAACACATAATATGAACTTGTCAGCTTGAACATTATAATTCACGCGGCCGCTAAAGTCAAGGAATATTTTTTCGATTTCTGCAAAACTTATACACAGACACAGCGGCGGCGCAGACGCCGCCCGCAAGCGGAGGTGCAAGGCATGAACATGACCAATGACGAATACAAAAAGTACGCAGAGACCCACGCCCCGCGTTCGAAGTCAAAGCAGAACCTGCTCTGGGCCTTCGTCACCGGCGGCACGATATGCGCTCTCGGCCAGCTGATACTCGGGCTGTATACCGTCGCCGGACTGAGCGCGGAAAACGCCGCCACGGCGTGCTCGATCACGCTCGTGTTCATCGGCGCGCTGCTCACGGGCCTCGGCGTTTACGACGATCTGGCCCGGCATGCCGGCGCCGGTACTCTCGTGCCGATAACGGGCTTTGCAAATTCCGTCGTCGCGCCTGCTCTTGAATTCAAGGCGGAGGGCTTCATTATGGGCACCGCCGTAAAAATGTTCAGCATTGCCGGGCCTGTCATCGTCTACGGCGTCAGCGCGAGCGTCGTATACGGCCTGATACTTGTCCTGTTCGGCGCTGCATGAAAGGAGACCGAAACCATGTCAAAAAAGAAAAAGGAAAAGTCCGCACAGCCGCCGGTCATAACCGGCCATGATGCGCGGGCGGAGAGGCGCAGCGGCGACCGCCGCGAATGGGAGCGTGAAACGGACGCCCCGGACGGCGTCTCCGGAAACTGGAGCTGAAAAACCGTGCGTACCGCAGGCCGCTGCGGACGCGCGGTTTTCATATTTCAGCCTCTGCCTCCGGACGGCAGCCTTTATTTTTCCTCTCCGTACATATTTCTCATGGTGGTCTGCGCGCATTGCACAAAGCTCTTTATGCTCCTGTCGTTCTGAAGGTGCTCGCTCACTGCGAGACCGAGACGCCTGAACGCAGGCGGAGAAAGCGGTATCGCCAGCACCTTGTCGGATATTCCGTCCATTACAAGCTCCGACAGCATGCTCACGCCCAGCCCGTGCGCGGCCATTGAGACGATGGCCGCATCGTCCAGCCCCGTATAGCGGAACTCCGGCGTGACCTTTTTCCCGCCGTTATCCAGCACAGGCAGGATGTCAAGCTCAAAGTCGTCGGCCGGCATAAGGAACTCCCGCCCTTCAAAAAGCTTCACCGGGAACGAGCCGCCGTCAAGCTCAAAATCTGCCGGCAATATCGCAAGCAGCGGATCGTCGCGCAGCGCGACCCACTTCATGCCCTGACACAGCGACTCCTGATAGCTTATTATTGCGCAGTCCAGCTCGTCGTTTTTCACCGCCGCGTAGATGTCCCTCATGCCGCCCGTTGTAATGGAGACGTCTATCTCCGGCGCGGTGCGGCGCAGCTCAGAGAGTATCGCCGGAAGCCACTGGCGCGCAACGCTTGAATATGCGCCGAGACGCAGCACCGTGAATCTGCGCTGTATGAGCCTGTCAACACTGCGCTGAAGCTCGTCTGCGCACTGCATCAGCGCGTTCATCTGCGGCAGCAGCTCCCGCCCTGCCGGAGACAGGCGCACACCGCCCTTGCTGCGCACGAGCAGCTTTACGCCCAGCTCGTCCTCAAGAGAATTCATCATATGCGTGAGTCCAGACTGCGTATAGCCCAGCTCCTCCGCCGCCGCAGTGAGACTGCCCGTATCCAGCGCCGTAAGCAGCGCGCGTATCTTTTTAGTATCCATCTTTGTTAAATATTTCGCTTTCTTATGTTTATTTTTATGTATTACAATTATTAATGAAAAGCATAAGAATTATGCGTTTTTCTATTTTATGGCTGAGTGCTATAATACCGCTAAGATTGTTTCGTAAATCGTTAAAATCTTGTGAAGAGAGGTATTAAAAATGGAAAACAATCGTGGTTCATGGGGCAGCAATTTAGGTTTTATCCTTGCTGCCGTCGGTTCGGCTGTCGGTCTGGGCAACATCTGGGGCTTCCCCTACAAGATGGGCAAGAGCGGCGGCTTCGCATTCCTTATCGTCTATCTGATACTGGCCGTCATCGTCGGCCTGACCGTCATGGCCAGTGAGCTGGCGCTCGGCCGCAAGACCGGCACCGGCGTCGTCGGCGCGTACAAGGCAGTCTCCAAGAAGTATAAATGGCTAGGCTGGCTGGGCATCATCGCCCCCTTCCTCATCATGAGCTTCTACTCCGTCCTCGGCGGCTACTGCTTCCAGTACATGTTCCTGAACTTTGCGGAGCTCGGCTTCGGTCTCAGCAGCCTGTTCGGCGCTGCCATAACCGGCAGCAACACCTTCGGCGCAATGCTTGAAAACCAGTTCGGCTGCGCGATGTTCACCTTCCTGTTCGTCGGCCTGTGCATGCTCATCGTCAAGGGCGGCGTCTCCGGCGGTATTGAGAAGTTCAACAAGGTCGGTATGCCCGCGCTGTTCGTCATTCTCATTGTACTGCTCGCGCGCACCATCACGCTCGACGGCGCGCAGGTCGGCTTCGCCTATATGCTCAGCTGCGACTGGAGCAAGGTCGGCTTCAACACCTTCCTCTCCGCGCTGGGGCAGGCGTTCTTCTCCCTGTCGCTGGGCATGGCCATCATGATCACCTACGGCTCGTATCTGCCCAAGCATGAGAACCTCGGCAAGAACACGGCGCTCATCTGCACGATGGATACGCTCGTGGCGCTCATCGCCGGCTTCATCATCGTGCCCGCGGTGTTTGCGACGCTCGGCTCCGAGAACGTCGGCAAGGGCGGCGGCTTCGCCTTCGCGTCCCTCGCGGGCGTGTTCGAGCACATGGCGGGCGGCGCGTTTTTCGGCGTGCTGTTCTATATGCTGCTCCTGTTCGCCGCGCTGACGAGCAGCATATCCCTCATCGAGGGCGTGGTGGCGTTCCTGACCGAGCGCTTCGGCTGGAAGCGCAAGCCCACAACCATCATCGTCTGCACGCTGATGTTCCTCATCGGCTGCCTGTACACCATGTCGCAGGCCGCGTTCAACATCAAGGGCATCTGGTTTGACTTCGCCAACGGCGTGAGCTTCCCCATCTTCGGCGACTTCATGGAGTTCCTCACCGACCGTCTGATGATCCCTCTGTGCGCGCTCGGCGTGTGCATTTTCACCGGCTGGATCTGGAAGCCCGCGAATGCCGTGCATGAGATCGAGCTGGACGGCAAGCCCTTCCGGTTCTTCGCCGAGCACAGAGCCGAGTGGGCTGTGGAAACCTGCTACACCTACCCCGGCGCCATCCAGTACTTCGGACCCCGCG
>URDG01000035.1 GCA_900546515.1 uncultured Eubacteriales bacterium
TCAGGCCGACGCCGTCCTGTGCGCGGTTGAGCAGGAAGTAAGCCGCTTCCTTATCAAAATGGTTGGGTTCCAGCCAACCGAACAGGGAAGTGCCGCCCATAGAGCACTGGACGATACGGTTGGGTATCTCCACGTTCCCTACCTTCCACGGGGTAAACAATGCATTGTACTTTTCGTTCAAATACTTCGCTTCCTTTCTTATTTCTAAATGGTGACGAGTCCGTCGTCCATAAGATGCGTTCTCCTGCGTCATTCATTTATACAGAAGATTGATTTATTATAACGTATTTTAACAAATAAATCAATCGCTACCTTCACATTTTTGTTAAATATTAATTGTATTTTTTCTAGACAATGCCAGCTCAAATGTCGTAAAAAAGCCTTTTGACACATAATACTTTCAACTTTTTAATGGCATATACTGTAAGCCACGTCTCGTCCGGTCCGGAACGGCCTGCAAAAAAACAGCGGGGGCTGACGCCTCCGCTGTTTCTGATATTGCAGTTTTTATGCTTTTTTATCCGCGGTCTTTGTGACCTTGAAGCTTATCTCTACTCTGGCGGTATCGCCGGAGTCAAAGGTGAACACAGCCTCGGCCTCATACTCGCCTGCGGCAAGACCTTTGTTGGGGACGACCGTCCATGTCTTGCTGTCGCTCTGCCCCGTGGCGACGGTGCCGCCCTTTTCGGTGCTGAGCCTGAAGCAGTCCTTATCGTCTCCCTCAAGGCTGACGCTCTCGATCACGAGCTCGCCCAGCCCGGTGTTCTTCACGACGAGCGCCTTGGCGTCGGGCTGGCGGTATCCGACTGCGGCATTATCGAACTTTATATCCTTTATAACGGGATAGAGATAGCTCTCCTCCGTAATATCGCTGTTCGCCGCACCGCCGGCAACGGCTATGGCCTTGACGACCATGCTGCTGTCGATCTCGAACGGCCCGGTGTACTTCTCGCTCTCGCTGGTCGGATCGCTGCCGTCGGTCGTGTAATATATCTCCGCGGCCTCGGCCGGGGCCTCGATGCTCAGCTCGAGGTCATTGTAATAGCTTCCGGCCTCGGGCGTGATAACAGGCGCGGCAAGCTTGAACTTCAGTGTGAGCTTTCCGTCCCGGTCAACGTTTTTCAGCGTGACAACGCCGTCGTCATCGCTCATGCACGCGCCCGCAGTCGTCACCGCGTCGGTTATCTCCACGCCGGGCTTGGGCGTGATGACGCATTCGCCGCCGTTTTCGATCCACGTCTTTCCGTCCGTATCCTCGATGAGCCCGCTTATATCCGCAAGCGCGCCGTAATCGTCCGCCAGAGTGATTTCATATACCTCTGCCGCCGCTGCCCCGGACACGTCCGCCATGGCGGGGAGCTTTCCGGCGTTATCCTCCACGTCGCCGTCATTGTTGTAGACGGTGCCGTTGTTGTTATAGACCATGGCGCCGTTATTGTACACGACGCCGCCGTTATTATAGACCGTGCCGCTGTTGTTGAACACTGTGCCGCCGTTATTATACACAACGCCGCCGTTGTTGTACACGATGCCGTAATTATTGAAAACCGTGTCGCCGTCGTTATAAAGCGTCTCCCCGGCCTCGTTTATGACGAAGGTTTCGGCAGCATCCGCCGTTTTCGCCGCGGCGGACGCCGAAGCCGCATCAGACTTATCTGCGGCCTTCGACGCGGCGGTGGGCTTTGGAGTCGACACAGGCGCGGCCGTGCTCTTCGGCGCGGCATAGGCCGCCGCAGGCAGCATGCACACCAGCAGCGCCAGCACCAGCAGTGTTGAAAATATCCTTTTCCTGTTCATTGATAAGCTCCCTTCTATAAGTAAAAAATTTGTTTCCTTATTTATATGACTATATTAGCCCCGATTTTGTTCCTTTTCAATTAAGCAGGTGTTAATTTTGCTTATACAAATAATTAATTCGGCGGCAAACCCCGCCGCATGCATATCATAGCACTGCGGCGGGGCAAAACATGTCGTTTGCAAACTGCGAATTATACGTTATCCTTTCATCTTCTGCCGCAGCTCGCGGCGTTTGCGGTTAATATAGCGCTCAAGCTCGCCGCTGCGGATAAATTCGGCAAGGACGAGCTGCTCGAATACCGGCACGGTGCAGGAGTAAAAGCCCAGACGCTGCTCAAAAAGTCCGGTAAGCGGCTCCGGCAGCACCATATAGCCCGTCCTTATCGCCGGGGCAATGGTCTTTGAAAAGCTGTTTATATATATGACGCGCTCCGGCGCGACGGAAAATACTGTCTCTACAGGCTTGAGAAGCGCAGAGAATTCGGAATCATAATCGTCCTCGACTATATACGCGCCGTGCGCTCTGGCCCAGAGCGCATACTCGCGCCGCTTTGCGGCCGTGGCCGTGACGCCGCTGGGATAGCTGTGGAACGGCGTGACGTGCAGCACGCCCGCACCGCAGCCGCGAAGCTCGGAGCTGAGTATGCCGTCCTCCCCAAGCCGCAGCATCGTGCACTCCGCGCCGTTGGCCTCATAGACCTGCCGTATCTTCACATAAGACGGGTCCTCCAGCGCTATCGTCTGTTCCCTGCCGAAAAGCTGTACCACAAGGCCGTACAGATACTCCGCGCCGGAGCCTATTATCACCTGCCCCGGCCTTACCTCTATGCCGCGGCTGCGCGCAAGATACTCCGCCAGCACCGCGCGCAGCTCGGCGCAGCCGGAATTCGGCGCGCGGGACAGGATGCGCCGGTCATAGCTGCTCAGGACGCGGCGCATCGTCTTTGCCAGTACCGAAAACGGGAAGTCCTCCGGCACGCCGACCGCGGCGCTCATATCCTCAAGGCTTGCCCTGCCTGTCCCCGGCGCTGTGCTTTGCCCGGGGACAAAGCAGGCGTAGAATCCGCTGCGTTCGCGCGCCTCGGCGTACCCCTCGTCCACCAGCAGGGCAAGGCAGTGCTCCACCGTTATCACGCTCACGCCGGTCTCCTCGGCGAGAAGCCTCTTGGACGGCAGCTTCCTGCCGTGCTCTATCGCGCCGGACACAATGTCCTGCCGCAGCTGCTCGTACAGCTGTAGATATGCGGGCCTGCCCGCGCCTTTTTTCACAGTGTATTTCACATTCTGGTCATATCCTTGGCCTAAATTTTGCAGGGAAGATATTATCAGTTTCATAATACCTCCCCCGCGCTTTCGTGTCAAGGCAGGCTTATTTTCTCAGTATCGGCTGTAGCTGCCAGCCGCGCAGTGCGGCCTCGACCGTGTCGCCGATAAGCTCAAAGTCCGATTGCAGCGAGCGCGGCTTCTTTGCCGGATCGTCCTGCCCGAACGGAACAAAGTAGACGTTCTTGCGGTTGAGCAGCCGGGCAATATTCTCGGCAGAGCCGGACAGCCCGTCGTTCGTGGAAAACGCGATCACGAGCGGCTTTCCGTTTCTGAGATGCGCCTTGGCAGCCATCGTGACGGCGCTGTCCGTCATACCGTGGGCGAGCTTTGCCAGCGTATTGCCCGTGCACGGCGCGATGACCAGCGCATCCAGCGGTCTCGCAGGCCCCAGCGGCTCGGCCCCGGCTATGGTCGTGATGACCTCTTTTCCGGTCAGCTCCGTCAGGCGCAGCAGATTCATTGACGCCGCGCCGAAGCGCGTATCGGTCCCGGCCGCGGTCTCGCTCATCAGCGGCACCAGATCATACTTTGCACTCAGCTTCTCAGCCGCGGCAAAGACCTTGTCATATGTACAGTAGGACCCGCAGAGCGCAAGCCCCAGCTTTTTCTTTTCCGTCATGCTCACTCCTCCTGTTCCCGCACAACATCATATACCTCTCTCTTCATCAGCGCCGCCGCACTGTAGGCGGCGCGCTCCCCGGGCAGCCCCGGCGCGGCCATTGCGTTCAGCCCGATATTCTCCGCAAGGTTCCGGTCGAAGCCTCCCGGCGGTGAAGCCAGCTCCAGCAGCAGCGCCGTGTCGGACACCATGCACAGCATTGCATCCGTCAGCACACGCGCCGGTACCGTGTTCACGATGAAATCAAAGCCGCCTATTTCCGTCTCCAGTCCGTCATAATCCAGCGCGCGCAGTCCCAGCGCCTCCGCCATGGCCCTGCCGGAACGGCTCCTCGCCGCGACAGTCACACGCGCGCCGAGCGCCGCAAGGCGCAGCGCAAGTATTTTCCCTATCCGTCCCCAGCCGCAGATCAGCGCCTCGCTGCCGAAAATGGCGCGGTCGCTGCCGTCTATGAGCCGTGCCAGCGCGCATTCGGCAGTCAGCGCCGCATTTCCGGCCACGAAATCCGGCCTCTGCATAATGTCCCCGATATGCAGCCCGGTCTTCATTGCCAGCGCGCAGCTCTCGTCGCCGAGCTTTCCTCCGGCGAGTATCTGTCCCGGCCACAGCGCGCCGATGACCTCGCTCATCCTCAGTACATTGCCGCTCAGCGGGGCATTAAGTATTCCGCCCTTTTCCGCGGGCGTGGGCAGCACCACACAGTCCGCGCCGTAGACGCAGCCCTGCAGGCAGCCCGTTTTTATCACGTCCGGCGGCATCTCCGCTCTCTCGAGTGCAAAGCAGTACACACGGTGTCCGTCCTGCGCCAGCATGGAGCACAGGATCGCCGAACGCCTGTCGCCGCCTACAACGGCATATTTCACCGGCACCACCTCCACAGCTCATTCTATTCTGTTGCACGAAATGCGGTTCATATGTTATTATCATTAATATCAAATACACTTGATTGGCAGGAGCACCTGCAAATGTGCAAAAAATTTCCCGGCGAGGTGATATTCTTATGGATGCAATAGTTGCCGTATATTCCGACTGGGGCATAGGCGCGCACGGCACGCAGCCCGTCGTGCTCAGGGCCGACCGCGCGCACTTCCGCGCGCTGACGGACGGCGCGGCGGTGATAGTCGGCAGAGCCACGCTCGCTGACTTCCCCGGCGGCAGGCCGCTCAAGGGGCGGCACAATATCGTCGTTACCCGGCAGAACATTGAAATAGAGGGCGCGGAGGTCGTGCACGGCGCCGGCGAGGCCGTCTGCGCCGCATCGAAATTTCCCCTCTGCCTTGTGATCGGCGGCGAGAGCGTCTACCGTCAGCTCATGCCTTATGTCGAACGCGTGTACGTCACAATGATCGAACTTGCGCCCGAGTCCACCGCGTTCTTTCCCGATCTCGACGCCGACGCCGGCTGGCGCTGTACCGAACGCGGCGAACGTTCGGAGGAGGACGGTATAGGCTACCGCTTCTGCACCTACGAGCGTGTAAAATAAACCGTCCGTTCAGCTCACGGGACGGACAAGCTCCGTGCCGGGATAATAGTGCGCCAGTATCTGCGCATAGTCCGCGCCGCCGGCTGCCATGACGTTCGCGCCGTATTGGCTCATGCCGACGCCGTGGCCGTAGCCCGTGACCGTAAAGCGGAACAGCTCCCCGTCATATTCAAGCGTGAACGCGGTGGAGCGCAGTCCGAAAAGGCTTCTGAGCTCCGTCCCGGCGAACTCCTTTCCCCCGATCACTGCAGTCTCTACACGGCCGCTCGCATCGCGCCGAAGCTCTCCGAGCCATTGTTCCGGTTCCGTGCTCAGATCGGCATCGGGCCGCACCGACAGCAGACTGTCGCGGAAGTCAAGGCGGCTGAGCTCCAGCGTGCTCACATAGCCCGGAACGCTCTCCGCGTTCTCCGGGCTTGAAACGCTTATAAGGTACGGCAGCGCGTTCCACACCGCGCCGCTGTCCTCGGTCGCTCCGGCGGATGAGGAGTGAAAGGCCGCAAAGACCGGCGTGCCGCCGTAGGCGAGGTACTCCCCCGCCGTAGCGCTGACCGCCGCGCGCACTTTATCGTAATACGTCCCGTAGTCCTTCCCCCAGCGTTCGCGCAGCTCGTCCGTACTCAGCCACGCCTGACAGCAGCCGCTGTCGGTGCAGACCTGCGCCGTATCGTGTTTTCCGGCCTGCGCGCAGTACATCACATATGTCCGCGCGGCGACGGCCTGCGCTTTAAGAGCCTCCGGCGCGAAGCTCGCAGGCATTTCCGCCGCCACCACGCCCGTTAGGTAATCCGCCGTGTCCATCTCCGCCGCCGCGCCGCCGTGCAGAACTGTTATGCTCCCGCTCAGCTCCTCCGCCGCAGCAGCGGCTGCGATCCCGGCGGTCGCCGGTACCGGCAGCGCCGGCGTGAACGCGTCGGGCGCGTACTGCGGCAGCCGCCTGAGAAAAAGCGGCGCGGCAAACGCTAAAAAAAGCGCGGTATAGCATATTATGAGTATCCTTTTCATCGGCGGCCTCCCCACGCTGGCATGTCCGGCCGGATGTGCGCAAGGCTGTTACTTGACGTATCCGGCAATTAAGTATACAATGATTTGATAACGCCGCAGACATATCATGCGGCGTTGTCCCGGATGCCGGCAAGGCGGCAGTTTGTCCGCCCCGGCGGTATATCCCTGTAAAAATACATATTGAGGTGAGAACCGAATTATGCAGAACCCATATAACGATCCATACGGGCAGATCCCCGAGAATGACGAGGCCGCGAAAAAGCGCAAAGAGGAAGACGAGAAGAAGCGCTTCCGGCTCGGTATGCGGAAAAAAGCGCTTGAGATCATATGCTATGTCATCGGCGCGGGCGCGTTCAGCATTTTCATCCGCTGGCTCCAGCTGATGCTCGCGTTCAATGACGACGGCCTTGTGGACGGCAGCATATTCAATGCGCTCGTCATTCTTATCGTCTTTGCCGCGGGCTACATTTTTCTGCGCTTTACGGACAGTTTCCGCGCCGGGCGCTATTACGTGCCGGATGATTTTTATAAGGCGTTTGCGAATCCCGGCAAGCTCTACAAGCTTATCCGCTGGGCGCTCGGCCTTATCATGACCGGCGGCGCGCTGCTGCTGCTCATAAGCTCCGAGACCGACAAGAACGGCGGCTTTTACCGTGTTCTTGCCCTCGCGGGCGCCGTCAGCGGACTGGCCTATCCCCTGCTGCTCACCTCCGCCAACAAGCCCCGCGCCCCGCGCCTCGGCCTCTCATGCTTCTGCGCATTCATGCCGGTGCTGATGTTCTGCATATGGCTCATCACCTGCTACAAGGTCAACTCCATAAACAGCGTCATGTGGGACTATGCGCCGGAGGCCGCCGCAGTTATCGCCTCGATTATCGCGTTTTTCCGCATGGCGGGCTACCCTTTCAGCTCGCCGAACTGCTGGCGCAGCATGTTCTTTGCAATGCTCGCCTCGACTCTCGACCTGATGGTGCTGGCTGACAGCCGCTATATCGGGCAGCAGCTCATGTTTTTCGCCGCGGCGATGATGCTGGCGCTGTACGTGTGGCTGATGATATGCAATATGGAGCGCCGCGAGGCGCCGGAAAAGGAGCAGCCCAACGACGGCTTTGAGCGCCTGTGACTGCAAATTACGTTTAACGCACAATTTCTGAATGGAGGATCAATATGAAATCGAAGGTATATTTTACCCGTGAGCTCACTCCGGAAAAGGTAGTGGAGCTGTATCACCAGCTCGGCATCGAGCTGCCCGGCAGGGTCGCAGTGAAGGTGCATTCCGGCGAAAAGGGCAACCAGAATTTTCTGCGTCCCGAATTCTGGCGTCCCATGGTGGACGACGTGCACGGCACGGTAGTAGAATGCAACACGGCTTACGGCGACGCCGCCGGCGGTGTGCGCGACCATACCGAGCCGCATCTGCGCCTCATCGCTGAGCACGGCTGGACAAGGTATTTCGACGTTGACCTCATGGACGCCGAGGGGCCGGACGTCGTATGGAAAATACCGAACGGCAAGATACTAAAGGAAAACCATCTCGGCAAAAACATAATGAATTATGACTCCATGCTCGTGCTCGCCCACTTCAAGGGTCATCCGATGGGCGGCTACGGCGGGGCGCTCAAGCAGCTGTCCATCGGCTGCGCATCCCGCGCAGGCAAAGCGCTGATACATTCCGCCGGAAAGACCGACGACCGCTACAAGACATGGGAAGAGCACGCAAGCTCCATCGAGTTCCCCGAGGCCATGGCGGACGCGGCAATGAGCGTCGTGGAGCACTTCAACGGCAATATGGCCTTCATCAACGTCATGAAAAACATCTCCGTCGACTGCGACTGCTGCGTCGTAGCAGAGGACCCGTGCATGAAGGACATCGGTATTCTCTCCTCGCTCGACCCCGTTGCGATAGATCAGGCCTGCATCGACCTTGTCCTCGCCTCCGGCGACCCGGGAACGGAGCATTTCATGGAGCGTGTCAACAGCCGCAACGGCATCCACACCATCGAAGCCGCCGCCGAGCTCGGATACGGCTCCCGCGAATACGAGCTCATAGAAGTGTGAGTCGGAATTACAGAAAAAAAGAAGCTGCCCGCGGGCAGCTTCTTTTTTACGTCTTATTGCGCTCACGGGGAGCTTTTTCTATCGCCTGTACTGTAAGCGTATCGCCGTCAACTGAAAATCTCACGTTCATGTCCGCAAAAGCCATGGCGTACACGCGCGCCGGGTCGTGCTGGTAGCGCGGGCGCGGGTCGTTTGCAAGCACGCCGGTGAGCGCGGCGCGCTTATCCTCCGGCACCTCCGCCAGAAGCTCCGGTGCAAACTCCACCGCAAGCTGCTTCCCCTTGTCCGGCGCAAAGCCGGAACGCGCGTCCTCGTGCGCGTCCGCATACGGGATGTAGGGCTTTATGTCGAATATGGGCGTACCGTCCATGAGATCCGCCCCGGCGACGGTCAGCACGGGGCCCAGGCTGCCGCCGGTCTCGGCGCGCACGAGGCGCACACAGCTCAGCCCAAGCGAATTCGGCCGGAACGGCGAGCGCGTGGCGAACACGCCCATACGTTCGTTTCCGCCAAGGCGCGGCGGGCGCACGGTAGGCGACCACGTTTCACGCACGGCTTCAGAAAACTGCCAGATGAGCCACAGGTGCGAAAAGCCCTCTATGCCGCGTATTGCATCGGCCGCACGGTATTCCGGCTCAAATATTATGCGCGCCTCAAGCTCGCCGACAATACCCGCCTGACGCGGTATGCCGAATTTTTCCCTGAAATCGCTCTCGATATGAGCGATCGGTCTTATTACGAATTCTCCGGACATTTCACATCATTTCCTGCAGATACATCAGCGCCCGCATGGATATGCCGTTTATCAGCATGTGCAGGAAGATGCTGCCCCAGATCGTATCCGTGCGCTCATAGCAGCGGCACAGCAGATACGACACCGGCAGATACTGCACAAGGTATATCCAGTAACGCGGGTCTGCAATGGCATAATTCCATACATGGTACAGCGAGAACAGCAGCATGCTCGCCGCATAGGCCGCAATACGGCTGCGCCTTCTCAACAGGCCGAACACGCCCGCGCGGAACAGCAGCTCCTCCACTATCGGCGCAAGGAACACCGCCGCCGCGGCCATAGGGCCGTAATCGTCCAGCGCAAGGCTCGTCACGGCCTGATTGTTCGGGTTCTCCGCCGCGGTAAAAGCGCTGAGCACAAAGCCGAGCAGTATGTTGAAGCACAGCATCAGTCCATAGGCGGCCAGTATCTCTGCGACCGTGCGCCACGGATGGTCGCACAGCGGGTCAAAATCCCGCCGCATGAACCTGCCGGCAAATACCAGCATGTATGCCGCGCCCACGGCGTAGCTCATAAGATTCGCCGCGGAGTCGCTGACCGCGCCGGACGCGAGCACAAGGCCGAGTGCTAGCGGCAGCAGGACGATGTGTATCGGGAAGTACACAAGCACGGCGACGGCTTCTCTTTTCGTCAGCGCGCTCGTGAACGGGGGCTGTTCGCGCTTTTTCATCAGGCTCTCGCTTTCTTTTGCAGCTCAAAGAGCATATTCATGGCCTCGATAGGCGTGATGGTGTTGAGGTCGGCGTTTCTCAGTATCTCGCGCACCTCATCCGCGCCGACGTCGGCAAAGCTGATCTGTCCGTCGCCGGCGGTATGCGCCTGCACGGAGGGCACGGCCGCCGCGCCGTTCGCTTCGAGCTCCTTGAGATAGCCCTTGGCCTTTGAGATTATCGCGTCGGGCAGGCCTGCGAGCTTTGCGACTTCGATGCCGTAGCTGTCGTCCGCCGCTCCGCGCACTATCTTGCGCAGGAACACCAGCGTGCCGCCCTGCTTCTTCGCCGTGATGTTATAATTTCTCACGCCGCCGAGCTCGCCCTCGAGCGCGGACAGCTCATGGTAATGCGTGGCAAACATCGTTTTCGCGCCGAGCTTACGCTTGTCGGCGCAGTATTCAAGCACCGCGCGGGCAATGGCCATGCCGTCGAAGGTGGACGTGCCGCGGCCTATCTCATCAAGGATGAGCAGCGACGCGCTCGTGGCGTGCCGGAGTATGTTCGCCATCTCGTTCATCTCGACCATGAAGGTGGACTGGCCGGAGGCGAGGTCGTCGGACGCGCCGATGCGCGTGAAAACGCGGTCGACGATGCCTATGGTAGCGCTCCGCGCCGGGACAAACGAACCCATCTGCGCCATGAGGACGATAAGCGCCGTCTGACGCATATAGGTGGATTTACCTGCCATATTGGGGCCTGTGACTATCGCAACGCGGTCGTCCGCGTCGTTGAGATAGGTGTCGTTCGGAACAAAGAGCACGTCCTTCATGCTCTGCTCGACCACCGGGTGGCGGCCCTCCTTTATGTTCAGCTCGCGCGAGGTATCGACCTCCGGCATGGTGTAGTTGTTTCTGACGGCGGTCTCCGCCAACGAGCACAGCACGTCCAGCCGGGCCACGGCGTCCGACGCGGCCTGTATCCTGTCCACCTTGGCCGCGACGCTGCCGCGTATCTCGGCAAAGAAATCGTATTCCAGCTCGTTTATCCTGTCGCGCGAAGTAAGGAGCGTGTTTTCAAGCTCCTTGAGCTCCTGCGTGAAGTAGCGCTCATTGGACACGAGCGTCTGTTTTCTTATATAGTCATCGGGTATGTTCGCCTCGCCCGCGGATTTCGGCACGTCGATATAATAGCCGAACACCTTGTTGTAGCCGACCTTGAGCTTCTTTATCCCGGTGCGCTCCCGCTCCCGCTCCTCAAGTCTTGATACCATCTCCGCGCCGTGGTCGCGCACATTGCGCAGCCTGTCGAGCTCCTCGGAGTAGCCCGTGCGGATAAAGCCGCCCTCGCGTACGGAAAACGGCGGCTCGTCGTCAATGGCGCGGTCTATCTCGGCGCGCATATCCTCAAGCGCGTCCATCGCGCAGATGCTCCTGAGCTCCTGACTCGCAAAGCCGGAAAGAAGCTCCTTGAGCTTCGGCAGTACGGCGGCGCAGTTTGCAAGCGACCTCAGATCGCGCGCCCCGGCGGTGCCGTAGACGCAGCGTCCCACCAGGCGCTGCATGTCGCTTATATTCTTCAGCGTGAGGATGAGCTCTCCGCGCCGGACATTGTCCTTATACAGGTCGTTCACGGCGGCAAGGCGGCGCTTTATCGCAACCGCAGAGAGCAGCGGCCGCTCCACCCATGCGCGCATCATACGGCTGCCCATCGGCGTTTTGGTCTTGTCGAGCACCCACAGCAGCGAGCCGCGCTTTTCGCCCGAGCGCAGGGATTCCGTGAGCTCAAGGCTTCTCCGCGTCGTCCAGTCCATCTCCATATAGCGCCCGCCGTAGAACACGTCGAGCTTGTTTATATGGCTTATGTCGAACTTCTGCGTCTCTATAATATAGCTGAGAAGAGCGCCGGCGGCGCAGACTGCGCCCGGCGTCTCGCCTATCCCGCTCTCATCGATGCTGCTGAAGCCGAACTGCCGGCACACGAGCGCGGAGGCAGGCATATAATCAAAGCGCCTGCCGCCCGTCTCCACCATGATGCCGAGCTTTTTCGTGAGAAAGTCGCTTATGGCGCTCTCATCCTCAGCTCCTGCGGAGAGCACCGCCTCCTTCGGCAGGAAACGGCCCAGCTCGTTGAGTATATGGTTTACGGGGTCGCTGTTAAACGCGGCGCAGCAGAATTCGCCCGTGGAAATATCGCAGAACGCGACGCCGCCGCTGCCCGGCGCGAGATACACCGAGGCGATATAGTTGCTCCGCTCGTCGACGAGCATGGAGCTTTCGGTCACCGTACCGGGGGAGATTATGCGGATAACGTCCCTCTCTACCAGCCCCTTTGCAAGCGCGGGATCCTCCATCTGCTCGCATATGGCGACCTTGTAGCCCTTGGCTATAAGGCGCGCGATATAAGCCTCGGCGCTGTGATACGGCACGCCGCACATGGGCGTGCGCTCGTCCGGATTCTCGACGTTCCTGTCTCTCGTCGTCAGCGCGAGGTCCAGCTCACGCGAGGCAAGCTTCGCATCTTCGTCGAACATCTCATAAAAATCGCCGAGACGGAAAAACAGCAGGCAATCCTGATGCTTCTCCTTTATTTCGTAATACTGCCGCTTCATCGGCGTAAGCTCAGCCATATCTCTACCTCTGTTTCTGATGAGTGTCTTTTTATTATTCTATCTCCCCGTAGAGCGCCCATGTGTTGCTTGCGGTGATCTTTACATCTATGAAATGTCCGATAAGCTCCTTGCCGCCGTGCAGGTGGACGAGCCTGCCGCCGTTCGTGCGGCTGGAGAGATTGTACTCCTCCTTGCCGGTCTCACCGTCGACGAGCACGCGCACGGTTTTCCCCTCGTACTCCCTGTGCTTCTCTCCGGAGATGCGGTTGGAAACCTCCATGAGGCGGTCGAAGTGCTTCTGCTTTTCCTCTCTGGTGAAAGGATCCGGCATGGAGGCCGCAGGTGTGCCGACGCGCTTTGAATAGATAAAGGTGAACATCGCGTCATAGCGGACAGCCTCTACAAGGCTTATGGTGTCCTCAAAATCCTGATCGGTCTCGCCGGGGAAGCCCACGATAATGTCCGTCGTGAGCACGAGATCCGGCATATAGCTTCTGGCAAGCTCGACCTGGCGGAGATATTTCGCGCGGTCATAGCTGCGGTTCATGGCCTTGAGTATCCTGTCCGAGCCGGACTGCACCGGCAGATGCAGCTGATGGGCGCAGTGAGAGCACTCCGCCATCGTCCTGAACAGCTTTTCCGTGGCGTCCTTGGGGTGGCTCGTCATGAAGCGGATGAGATAATCGCCGGGGATGGCGTCTATCATGCGGATAAGATCCGCAAAATCCGTCCCGTCGTCAAGATCCTTGCCGTAGGAGTTGACATTCTGCCCGAGCAGGGTGATCTCCCTGTACCCGGCCTCGATGAGCCCGCGCGCCTCGGCCACGACGTCCTCCGCTCTCCTTGAGCGCTCGCGCCCGCGGACATAAGGGACGATGCAGTAGGTGCAGAAATTGTTGCAGCCGTACATGATCGACAGCCACGCCTTCACGCCGTCCGTGCGCCGGACGGGGATACCCTCGGCGACGCTGCCGGTGTCCTTCTCCGTGGCAAAAACGCGCTTATGGCCGTCCATCACGCGCTTTACAAGCTCGGGAAAGCGCCACAGCTCATGCGGGCCGAACACCAGGTCGACCACGGGGTAGGACATTTTGATCTTCTGCGCCATATGCTCCTGCTGCACCATGCAACCGCACACGGCGATTATCTGGCCCGGGCGGGCCTTCTTGGAGTGGTTGAGCGCGCCAACGTTGCCCAGCACGCGCATCTCCGCATGCTCGCGCACGGCGCAGGTATTGACAACGATAATGTCCGCGGCAAACTCATCCTCCGTAAAGCCGCAGCCCATCTCGGCAAGGTAGCCGCGCAGCTTCTCGCTGTCGGCCTCATTCTGCTGGCAGCCGTAGGTGTCCACCATAGCCAGCATCGTCCTGCCCTCGCGCGCATTTCTCTCTGCGATCTCCCGGCAGATGCCCTCCTGCCGCTTTATTTCGTTTACATCTATGATCTTTCTCTCGTAGCTCATTCATATATCCTCATACAACGATAAATTAGCATTTTATTTTAACATAATTGTTATGGAAATTTCAACAGATTTACGGTATAATGTTTTGCTATTGAAAAATGGCCCCATTGAAACAGGAGTTTTATATATGCCAGTCATAAATGTCTTATCTCCGCATGTTGCGGACATGATCGCCGCAGGCGAGGTCGTGGAGCGTCCCGCCTCGGTGATAAAGGAGCTCGTGGAGAACTCGTTCGACGCGGGCGCGAAAAATATAACCGTGGAGATACGCGGCGGCGGGGCGACCTACATCCGCGTGACCGACGACGGCTGCGGCATGCAGCCGGAGGATGCGGGCGTCGCCTTTCTGCGCCATGCGACGAGCAAGCTGCACGATGAGCGCGGGCTTGAGTCCATAAGCACTATGGGCTTCCGCGGCGAGGCTCTCGCGGCGATCTCCGCCGTGTCGAAAATCGAGCTGCGCACCCGCTTTCAGGGCAGCGATGCCGGAACGCGCGTCACGCTTGAGGCCGGGGACATTCAGGATATGGGCCCCTGCGGCTGCCCCGAGGGGACGACCATGATCGTGCGCGACATATTCTACAACACGCCCGCCCGCCTCAAATTTCTCAAATCCGACAGGAGCGAGGCTTCCGCCTGCGTTACCGCCGCCCTGCGCTGCGCGCTTGGGCATCCCGAGGTCTCCGTGCGCTTTATAAAGGACGGGAGCGAGGAATTCTTCTCCCCAGGCGACGGACGGATGGATTCATGCATATACTCTCTTCTGGGGCGCGACACCGCCTCCACGCTTCTTGAGCTGAAAAGCGACGCCGACGGGCTCTCCGTCGAGGGCTTCACGTCCTCTCCCTCCGCCGGGCGCGGCAACCGCGCCATGCAGTTTTTCTTCTGCAACGGCAGATACATAAGATCCGCGCTGCTGCAGAGCGCCGTGGAGCAGGCGTATAAAAACACGCTTCTCACCGGGCGCTATCCCGCATGCGTGCTGTATCTGGGCATGGGCTACGGCAGCGTTGACGTCAATGTCCACCCCGCAAAGACCGAGGTCAAGTTCTCATATGAGAAAAAGGTGTTCGACCTTGTTTATCACGCGGTGCTGCTCGCGCTGCACAACGAAAACCGCACGGCGCAGATAGAACTGTCCGAGTCGACGCGGAAGCTGGCCTCCGCCGCCGTTTCTCCTTCAGCTGCTTCTCCTTCCGCCGCACCCCATCCCGCATATACCCCCGCGCCATCCGCTGCATACCGGCCGGCGGCCGCGCCGCATACCGGCGCGGCGCGGATACAATCTCCGCGCGCGGATATTTACCAGCGCCCCGGCGCGCAGGATCGGCGCGAAGGCATCTCTCCGTCAAGACCCGCCGCGGGCGCGTCCGCCGGTATGCACAGCAGTGAGATACCGTATCAGACGCGTATAGATATGGACAGCCGTCAGGTTCCGGCGGTTTCCGGCACGAAAGCCGTTGATACGGCAGGCTTCGCGCCCTCTTCTCCCAACAGGGATGTTGAAAACTCTGTTCAAAATGTTGAAAGCCGGTCTGTTCCCGACCACAAGATAGTGGGTGAGGCTCTCAAGACTTATATCATTATCGAGGTGGGCGACGAGCTTATTTTCATCGACAAGCACGCCGCGCACGAGCGCATGATCTTCGACCGGCTCAAGGAGCAGGAGCATACGGTCATGTCTCAGCAGCTGCTCACTCCCGCAACGCTGCGCCTCTCCGGCGAGGATGCGGAGCTTATTGAGAAAAACGGCGCGCTTCTCGGCGAGCTGGGCTTTGAGATAGAGCCCTTCGGGGAGCGCGAATATATACTGCGCGCCGTCCCATACGATATGGAGCCCGGCGACGCGGCGGCCGCCGTGGAGGAGATATGCGAGAAGTTCCGCCGCGGCAAGGCCCCGGACCCGTCAGCCGCGCGCGACGAGATACTGCACACCGTCGCCTGCAAAGCGGCGATAAAGGCCGGGTGGGATACAGATCCCCGCGAGCTTGAGAAGATAGCGGAGGCCGTTCTGTCCGGCAGGGTCAAATACTGCCCGCACGGCCGGCCCGTATCGGTCATAATGACGCGCAGGGATCTCGACAAGCAGTTCAAACGAATAGTATAGGCAGTGCCGGACGACGTGTCTGCGGTATCCTGCGGATGATATGCGCGGCGCCGCCTGTGATTTTCGATTTTTGCCGGCAGGAGGCTTGACAGGATGAACGGCAGCAATTTTGAAGTGCCCGGCGTCGTCGTCGTCGCGGGGCCGACCGCATCAGGCAAGACCGCGCTCGCCATAGAGCTTGCAAAGGCTCTCGGCGGCGAGATCGTTTCGGCGGACTCGATGCAGATCTACCGCGGTATGGACATCGGCACAGCGAAGGCCAGCGCGCAGGAGCGGCGCGAGGCCGTTCACCATATGCTGGACGTGTGCGATCCCGGCGAGGCCTACTCGGCCGCCCGCTACGTCGAGGACGCGGCGCGCTGCTGTGATGATATTCTTGCGCGCGGGAAGCTGCCCGTGATAGCCGGCGGCACAGGGCTTTACATAGACTCCCTGCTCTCGGGCCGCGGATTTGCGGAGACCGGCGGGGACGGCGCGCTGCGGGAAAGGCTGAACGCCGAATACGACGCGCGCGGCGGCGAGGCAATGCTTGAAAAGCTCAGGAGCTTTGATCCCGAACGCGCGGCCATGCTCGCCGCGGCCGACAAGCGGCGTATCGTGCGCGCGATAGAAATATACGAGCTTACCGGGAAAACAATCACCGAGCACGACGCGGAGAGCCGCGCCATACCTCCGCGCTACAGGGCCGCGCGCATAGTCCTCGGCTATAAGGACCGCGCCGATCTGTACGCCCGCATAGACGCGCGGGTCGACGCCATGGTGGACGCAGGGCTTTTCAGCGAGGTTGGGGAGCTTCTGGCCGCAGGCGTTGACGCCGGCTGCACGGCCATGCAGGCCATCGGCTACAAGGAGGCCGCCGCCGCGCTTCGCGGCGAGCTGAGCCGCAGCGAGGCCTCGGACGCGATAAAGCTCGCCAGCCGCCGCTACGCCAAGCGCCAGCTCACATGGTTCCGGCGCTGGACGGACGCGCTGCATATAGATTGGGACGGCGCGCCGGATTTTGAACGCGCCCGACAGCTTTCGACAGATTTTATACACAGCCGCGGTATATCATAATGTACCACGCCCTCAGGCGTGAATACATTACAGAGAAGCGGCGTATATACCGGCCGCTTCGAAAAAGGAGTTGGCTGAAATGCAGAAAACGCAGAATCTCCAGGATACCTTCCTCAATCAGATCCGTAAGGACAAAACGGTCGTCACCATGTTCCTCATGAACGGCTTCCAGATGCACGGCACCGTCAAAGGCTTCGACGGCTTCACCGTGATACTGGATTCGGACGGCAAGCAGCAGCTTATCTATAAGCACGCGATCTCCACGATCGTTCCGCCCAAATCTCTGGATCTGGAGCTGGATACATAAGCCGCCCGTGGATTCTCCATTTCTCAGGGCAGTGGCCTCCGTTCTGTTCGCCGCCGCCTGCGCGTGGGCGCTTGCGCACTTCATGTACAGGGCTGACGAGCGTTCGGCCGTCTGCACCGCTGTGCGGTGCACCGTATCGGAGGACGTTGCGCTCGAGGGCGTCGTGATAAGGTCGGAGCAGCTTCTCCGCTCCGACCCGGCGCCCGGCGTTTCCGCTGTCCCCGGAGAGCGCCTTGCGGCGGATTCCGCCGTGGCCTTTGCCGGGGACGAGCCCGTTATGACCCGCCGTTCAGCCGTCTTTTTTGACGACACCGACGGCTATGAATACCTCTCCCCCGGCGCGCTGACCGGACTGACCTCCGGCGGACTCGAAGAGCTCCTGCGCGCCCGCCCCGAAACGGCTTCGGATGCCTACGGCCGGCTTGTCACCGGCTTTGACTGGTACTACGCCGCCGCGCCCGCGCAGGACGCGCCGGAGCTTCGTCCGGGCCGATGTCTCATAGCCTTCGACGGCTTTGACGAGGCGCTTGACGCGCGGATCGTCTCTTCTGCGCCCGGCGCGCTCGTTATCCGCCTTACCGGCGGCGCGAACCGTTACATGCACCTGCGCTTCTGCCGCGCGCGGCTGATAACCGGCAGCCGCACCGGTCTGAAGCTCCCCATCACCGCCGTCGGCACGGACGGCGGCGGAAACAGCTTTGTCTACTGCTGCACGGCCTCCGGCCCGAAGCCCGAGACCGTGGAGATCATATACAGCTCCGAGGATTTCTGCCTTGTGGCCGGAGACGGCGCTCTCCGCGACGGCAGCAGGATCCTCAGGCATTGGAGGGATAAAGAAAATGACGATAGCTGAGAACATCTCTCTGGCAAAGGAAAATATAGCCGCGGCCGCACGCCGTGCAGGACGCAGCCCCGGAGAGATATACCTCGTCGGCGCGACAAAGATGAACGACACGCAGCGCGTGCGCGAGGCGATAGCGGCGGGGCTGCCGATATGCGGCGAGAACCGCGTGCAGGAGCTGCTGCAAAAAAATGCGGAGCACGCCTATGACGGCGCGCAGCTTCATTTCATCGGCCACCTGCAAAAAAACAAGGTGCGCCAGATCGTTGGGCTCGTGTCGCTTATCCACAGCGTCGATTCCGTCGAGTTAATGGCGCAGATAGACCGCACGGCGGGCAGCCGCGGCATCGTGCAGGACATTCTTCTTGAGGTAAACATCGGTGCGGAAGCCGCAAAATCCGGCTTTTCTTCCGGCGATATCCCCGCCGCGCTTGCCGCCGCGGCGCAATTTCCGGCTCTGAGAGTGCGCGGACTCATGGCAGTACCCCCGATCTGCGCCGACGGAGAAGAAAATCGGCCATATTTTGAGGCCATGAAGCAGCTTTTTATTGACAATAGCGAAAAAAAATACGATAATGTAGTTATGGACTTTTTGTCCATGGGCATGAGCGGCGATTATATGACCGCCATCGACTGCGGCGCCAACATGGTCCGTCTGGGCACCGCTATCTTCGGGCCGCGCAATTACAACACCTGAGAGCCCGGAGCTGACGGCAGGGACACAGCGCATATCCGTCCCTGCACAGATCAAATTACTATGGAGGCAATGCCATGGGTTTCATGGATGAACTGAAAAAACTGACTCAACCCTACGACGATGAGGACGACTTCTTTGAAGGCGCCGACCCCGCGTACAAGCCTCAGCCGAAGGCGCAGGCTCCGGCTCAGCAGCCGGGTCAGGCGCAGGCGCTCTTTGAGAGCACCTTTGCCGGCGATCAGGCCGGATACTCAGAGCCGCAGCAGCAACGCCAGCCGCAGCAGCAGCCGCGCCAGCAGGCAGCAAAGCCAAAGGGCGGATTTTTCCAGAAGCAGCCCTTCGCAAAGCAGGCCGCGCCCCAGCAGCCGCAGATGCATCAGACACAGCAGGCCGCACCCCAGCAGCCGGACGGCAGTCTTTTCGGCAATCTCGGCAAGCCGAAGCAGCCTAAGCGCGAGGGCCGCGTGAACTTCGGCGGGAGAGAGGCGCAGGTCATTCTCTTCTCCCCGCGCACCTTTGACGAGGCCGGCGACATCGTAAGCCACATACGTCAGAACCGTTCCGTCGTGATGACGCTTGAGGGTCTGCCCTCGGACACTGCGCGCCGCCTGCTCGACTTTATTTCGGGCATAGCCTACGCGCTGGGGGGAAAAATAACTCCGGTGTCCGCAAAGACCTATTTTGTCACCCCGCAGAACGTTGATATACTTGGCGCACAGCCTGACCAGCCCGAGAGCGACGGGCAGTACTTCTAATAAACCGCAGTTTTACGAAAGGTGGATAAATATATGATTACAGCTCAGGATATTCGTGAAAAGACCTTTGAAAAGTCCAGACTCGGCGGCTACGATATGGCCTCCGTGGATGATTTTCTGGAAGAGCTTGCCGACGACGTGACCGCATATCAGAAAGAAAACGCCGTGCTCAAGAGCAAGATGAAGGTCCTCGTTGACAAGGTCGAGGAATACCGCGCCAGCGAAGAGGCTCTCAATATGGCTGTTCTTTCCGCCCAGAAGCTCGCCGTGCAGATAGAGAACGACGCCCGCACCCGCTCCGCCGCAATGATCGAAGAAGCAGAGCGTCAGGTCAAGGCGCGCATCGGCGGCATTGAAGCCGAGACCGAGCGTCAGCAGAAGCGTCTTGAGGACGCCAAGGCCGCGACCGAAAAGTTCTTTGAGGCCGCACGCGCCCTGTGCAACACCCAGCTTCGCAATCTCGACGCCATCAGCAGCGGCATGAACGCTGCAAAGAGCGCCGAGCCTGCCCCTGCGCCCGAGGCCGCCCCGGTCGATGTCGACAATACGGTGCGCAGCATAGAGGAGTCCGTCTCCCGAATACAGCCGGAGCCTTCCGTCAAAATGGATCTCTCTTCGGCGATGAACGCCCCTGTCAAGCCGAAAAAGAAGTTCGACAGCACCCAGACTTTTACTCTCTGATCTCACCGAATATATGGGGCGGGCGCATAAGCGCGCGCCCCTTACCCTGTTTTTTGAGCACTGATGTGCTATAAAAATATTTCACCGGCGCCCTATCCATATACAAAGAAAAGATAAATACAGGAGTTTTTGAACATGTCACAGGATTTCAATTCCACTCTTAATCTGCCGAAAACCGATTTTCCAATGCGCGCGGGTCTTCCCAAGCGTGAGCCTGAGATGCTCGAGCATTGGCAGAAGCTTGATATTTATAACGAGATGCTCAAGAAGAACGAGGGGCATCCCCGCTTCAATCTGCACGACGGCCCTCCGTTCTCCAACGGCGACATCCACATGGGTCACGCGCTCAACAAGTGCATCAAGGACTTTATCACCCGCTCCTACGCGATGCGCGGCTATTATACTCCCTATATCCCCGGCTGGGATAACCACGGCATGCCCATTGAGAGCGCTATCATCAAGGAGCAGAAGCTCAACCACAAGGCCATGAGCGTGGCCGATTTCCGCTCCGCCTGCCAGGCTTACGCCGAAAAATACATCAACCGCCAGATGGACGGCTTCAAGCGTCTGGGCGTCATCGCCGACTGGGAGCACCCCTACAAGACCATGAACAAGGGCTTCGAGGCCGACGAGATCCGTATCTTTGGCAGGATGTACCGCAACGGCCACATCTACAAGGGCCTCAAGCCCGTGTACTGGTGCGCCAAGGACGAGACCGCTCTCGCCGAGGCGGAGATCGAGTATCAGGACGATCCCTGCACCACCGTATACGTCAAGTTCCCGATGAAGGACGATCTGGGCAAGCTCGGCCATATCGACCACAGCAAGCTCTACTTCGTTATCTGGACTACGACTATCTGGACCCTGCCCGGCAACCTCGCCATCGCCCTGCACCCGGACGAGCAGTATGCGCTCGTCAAGGCTCCCAACGGTGAGATCTACATCATGGCTGAGGCTCTGACCGATCAGGTCATGAAGATTGGCGGCTTCGACAGCTATGAGATCATTGAGACCCATCCCGGCCGCTTCTTTGAGAACATGCTCGCCCAGCATCCGTTCCTTGACAAGACCTCCCGCCTGCTTCTGGCGGATTACGTCACCATGGATTCCGGTACCGGCTGTGTTCACACCGCCCCCGGCTTCGGCGCTGACGACTACCAGACCTGCATGCGCTACGGCATCGAGATGGTCGTCCCGGTGGACGATCAGGGTCGTCACACCGATTATGCCGGCAAGTACGCCGGTATGAAGACCGAGGAATCCAACCCCGTCATTCTCAACGACATGAAGGAGAGCGGCATGCTCTTCGCTTCCGAAGAGATCGTCCACAGCTATCCGCACTGCTGGCGCTGCAAGAGCCCGATCATCTTCCGCGCAACTCCGCAGTGGTTCTGCTCTGTCGATTCTTTCAAGGAGGACGCCGTCAAGGCCTGCGACGATGTAAGATGGCTCCCCGCATGGGGCAAGGACCGCATGGCTTCCATGATCCGCGAGCGCGCCGACTGGTGCATTTCCCGTCAGCGCCGCTGGGGTCTGCCCATCCCCGTGTTCTACTGCGACGACTGCCATAAGCCCGTCTGCACCGAAGAGAGCATTGAATCCGTCGCCGGCATCTTCGAGGAAAAGGGCAGCAACGCCTGGTTTGAGATGGACGCTGCCGAGCTTCTGCCCGAGGGCTTCGTCTGCCCGCACTGCGGCGGAAAGCATTTCACCAAGGAGACCGACACTCTCGACGGCTGGTTTGACTCCGGCTCCACCCATTACGCCGCCATGAAGCGCGATCAGGGCTTCTGGCCGGCCGACATGTACATGGAAGGCGGCGACCAGTACCGCGGCTGGTTCCAGTCCTCCCTGCTCGTCGCAGTCGGCGCTCTTGGCATGGGCGCGCCGTACAGGGAATGCCTGACCCACGGCTGGACCGTCGACGGCGAGGGCCGCGCAATGCACAAGTCTCTCGGCAACGGCGTCGACCCTGCCGATATGATAAAGGAATTTGGCGCTGACATCGTGCGTCTGTGGGCCGGCTCTGCCGACTATCACGTGGACGTGCGCTGCTCGAAGGATATTTTCAAGCACCTCAGTCAGAATTACCTCAAGTTCCGCAACACCGCCCGCTACTGCCTCGGCAATCTCGACGGCTTCGATCCCAACGAGCTCGTCAGGCCCGAGGATATGCTTGAGCTCGACCGCTGGGCGATCACCAAGCTCAACGCGCTTATTGAGAAGGTCGCGGAGGCATATAATAACTACGAGTTCCACATCATCTCCCATGCGATCAACGACTTCTGCGTCGTGGATCTCTCCAGCTTCTATCTTGATATCATCAAGGATCGCCTCTACTGCGAGGAGCGCGGCAGTCTCAAGCGCCGCAGCGCCCAGACTGCACTGTGGCTCATCCTCGACAGCATGACCAAGATGTTTGCGCCTATCCTTGCATTCACCTGCGATGAGATATGGCAGGCCATGCCTCACAGAGACGGCGACGACGCCCGCAACGTAGTGCTCAACGTTATGAACAAGCCCTTCACCGAGTACGCACTCGGCGAGGCTGAGCTTGCAAAGTGGGACGATCTCATCTCCCTGCGCAGCGACGTCAACGGCGTCCTTGAGGCCGCCCGCGCTGGTAAGCGCATCGGCAAGCCGCTTGAGGCTTCCGTGACGCTGCACGCTGTGGACGAAGCTTCACGCAAGGCTGTTGAGACCGTGTCCGACATGGATCTGGCAGAGCTGTTCATCGTGTCAAAGTGCCTTATCTCCGATGAGGATGAGACCGCCGAAGGCGCTGTCACCGGCGAGGGCGTGAACAACCCGGGTCTGAAGATCTCCGTGATCGAGGCTCCCGGCGTCAAGTGCCCGCGCTGCTGGATGCACTCCGAAAACGCCGATCCCGAGACCGGGCTCTGCCCGCGCTGCGCCGCTGTCGTAGCAAAGCTGTAACAACAAAATTCGCGCGCCATCACAGCTGCTGATGGCAGATAGGAGAAAGATATGCTATATGCTATAGTCGGTATGCTGGTCATAATACTTGACCAGGGGGTAAAGTATTGGGTCACGACCCACCTCATGGTCGGCACTGTTACCGAGCCCCTCATACCCGGTATTATCAGTCTTGTCCGACTGCATAATGACGGCGCTGCCTTCAGCTTCCTTGCCGGCGGTGGTGCGCGCATCTACTTTATTATTCTTACAGCAATATTCACCGTTGCCGTGATTATCGCTCTTGTGACGAATTTCATCTCCGGCCGTTTCGGCCGCTGGTGCCTCGTCCTTGTCACCGCAGGCGGTCTCTCCAACTGCCTTGACCGCGTGCTCTACGGCTATGTTGTGGATATGTTCAGGCTCGACCTGTTCCCCAACTTCGCTATTTTCAACGTGGCGGATATATTTATTACGGTCTTTGCCATCCTGTTTATAATTTATATCATCTTCGGCGGCGAGGGTAAGAGCACTGACGATTACGACGAGTTCGATGAAGAAGATAATGAGGACGACGACCGCCCCTCTCTCCGCGACATGAAGGACAGCCTTTCCGCAGGTAAAAAACGCCCCGCAAAGACTTCAAAGCGTGACAGTGGCGACGAGGTCCGCGCGAAGAAATACCGCACGGACGAGGATGAGGACGACGAGGCTGCATCGCCGCGCTTCAATGCGCGCCGCAAGCAGGCGGACGATCTGCGCCCTGCGCAGAGTGCCGCCGCGCGCGCCGCAAAGCCGCTCGAAGGCTTCGGCAGGACTGCTGCGCCCGCTGCAAAGCCCGCGAAGTCCAAAAAGACGCTCTATGAAGAGGACTATGAGCGCTACAAGGCCGAGCACCCCGAGCTGAACGCCCAGTCCCGCAAGAGCACTGCATCCGCGCCCAAGGCTCCCGCTTTCGATCCGGCTGATCCGTTTGCCGAATGGGAGCGCGCAAACGCCCGCGTCGAGTCCCGCCAGAACAACAGCTACACCGCAAAGGCCATGGGCGTCGCGCCCGAGCAACCGCGTAAAAAGGCTCCTGTGATAAGCGAGCCCGCAGTTGACGACGCAGCCGCTGCACAGCCCGCCGCCCCCGCAGCACCTGCGGCAGCTCCTAAGACCCAGCCCGCGGTTACAGCCCCCAAGGAGGCTCCCGCTGCAAAGTCTGCGCCTGCTGCCAAGCCCGCGAGCGACGATTTTTCACTTGACGATATACTCAGCGAGTTCAAGTAATGGAAGAGAATAATATACTCATCATTTCTGCAGAGGAGAGCGGCGAAAGACTCGACGCTCTCCTCACGCATAATATTGTGGGGCTGTCGCGCAATGCTGCCCAGCGGCTCATAGAGGACGGCGCTGTTACTCGCGGCGGCGCGGTACTGAAAAAGAATTACCGCTGTACCGCCAGTGACAGCTTCACGGTCGTGCTGCCCGAGCCCGGCGACGCGCCGCTTGAGGCGCAGGACATCCCTCTCGACATAGTATTCGAGGATGCAGACGTCATTGTCGTCAACAAGCCGCGCGGCATGGTCGTCCATCCCGCGCCCGGCCATCCTGACGGCACTCTTGTAAACGCTCTGCTCTGGCACTGCGGGGACAGTCTCTCCGGCATCGGCGGAGAGAAGCGCCCCGGCATCGTCCACCGTATAGATAAGGACACCTCCGGTCTACTTATTGTGGCGAAAAACGACTTCGCACATCAGGCGCTCTCCGCCCAGCTCGCTGACCGAAGTCTGTCGCGCGTGTATGAAGCTGTCGTCCGCGGCCGTATGCGCGAGGACTCAGGGACGGTCGACCGTCCGATCGGCCGCCATCCTGCCGATCGCAAGCGCATGGCCGTGACCGAGAAGAATTCACGCAGTGCCGTCACGGACTGGAGCGTTCTTGCGCGCTACAGCGGCTATACGCATGTGGAGTGTCATCTGCACACAGGGCGCACGCATCAGATACGTGTGCACATGGCCTCGATAGGTCATCCCCTGCTCGGCGACTACACCTATGGCGCCCCGTCGCCCGACAAAGGTCTTGAAGGGCAGTGTCTCCATGCACGGCGGCTCAAATTTATTCATCCGCGCAGCGGCGCTCAGATCTTGCTTGAGTCGGAGCTTCCGGCGTATTTCATAGACGTGCTGAATCGGCTCGGTCCGCAGACAGGCTGATTTTCCGCAAATTTCAGGAGGTTAAGGTACATATGGACATGAAAAAAATCGTCAGGTTGGTTGTCGCAGTTGTAGTTATAGCCCTGCTGATCGCCGCTGCTGCCTTTATAGTGCGTCTCATCGGCGGGCTGATCTCAGGCGCATTCAATGCTATACTCGGCGTCCTTGTCGTCGTTGCTCTGGTCATCATCGTCGGCTGGATGTTCTGGTATGCCGGGAAGCATAAATGACCGGCCGGCCCTCGGGCAATGCCTTGCATATCGGCAAGTGCTCAAAATCATGCTCTTGTCAGCTGACGGTCATACAGAAAAGACTGCGGGGAAATATGATCCCCGCAGTCTTTTTATCTTCTTTGCAATATTAATGAGAACGTCCGGCCACGCCTCGTCAATTACCGGCCGGTAAAGTTCTTCTCCGCCGGTTCAGGTGTTGACAAGATTTATCGGCCTGCCGCTCTGGTAAGCGCGGATATTTTCCGCGGTGCTGTCCATAATGCGCTGCCGCGCCTCTATAGGCGCCCAGCTGATATGCGGTGTGATAAAGCAGTTTCTGGCCGTCAGCAGCGGATTATCGTTTTTTATCGGCTCCGTCGACACGACGTCCAGCCCTGCTGCGGCCACCTTTCCGCTGTTGAGCGCGTTTGCAAGCTCCTGTTCAACGATGAGCCCGCCGCGGCTGTTATTTATAATTATGACGCCGTCCTTCATCTTTCCAATGTTCTCTTTGTTTATTATCCCCTGCGTGTTCGGAAAAAGCGGACAGTGCAGAGATATAACATCTGCTTGCGCGAACAGCTCGTCCAGCTCCACATACTCCGCGATCTCGCGTCCGTTGTCGTTCGGCCGGCTGCCTCCTGCAAGCACGCGCATCCCCATAGCCTTTGCAATGCGCCCGACCTGCTGTCCGATACGTCCAAAGCCGATTATACCCATGGTCTTGCCGCTCAGCTCGATAAGCGGGTAATCCCAGAAGCACCAGTCCGGACAGCTCGTCCAGCGCCCTTGGTGAACGGCCTCCGAGTGATGCGCCACGCGGCTGCATATCTCCAGCAGCAGCGCTATCGCGTACTGTGCAACGGCCTGTGTGCCGTAATCCGGGACATTGCTGACCATGATATTCTTCAACCGTGCATGCTCCGTATCTATGACGTTATATCCCGTCCCAAGCACGGTGATATATTTCATATTCACGCAGGCATCCATCACTGCCGCGCTTACAGGCGTCTTGCTTGTGACGACTATCTCCGCATCTCCTATTCTCTTTATTATCTCATTATCGGAATACGGCGTGCGGTCATATATCGTTACGCTGCCAAGCGCTTTTATTTTATCCCAACTCAGATCGCCGGGATTCTCCGTATATCCGTCCAAAATCACTATCTTCATGTGTCTGCCTCCATTATAATTATATATGTAATTTATGCGTATTCTTTTTCTTTATACGGATAGCCGGACGTCAAATTAAAATGCCCGCAGTTCTTTGTTTCGGACTGCGGGCATAAAGCCAATTTTCGTTATATTGTATTTTTATATAACAAAAACGCCTCAGCTATTGCCGAGGCGCTTTTATATGTTGGCGTTGACCTATCTTTCCAGTCCGTCTCCAGACAAGTATTGTCGGCACTGGTGAGCTTAACTTCTGTGTTCGGAATGGGAACAGGTGGACCCTCACCGTTAAAAACACCAACTGCATTTGGAACATACCAAATACTACACTATTTAATTCACACTGTCAAGGGTTTTTATTCCGGAGACCGGAGAAATCCGATCTCCGAAATCTGGTACACCTTCAGGGACTCGAACCCTGGACACCCTGATTAAGAGTCAGGTGCTC
>URDG01000036.1 GCA_900546515.1 uncultured Eubacteriales bacterium
GCTTTTCATTGCCTGAACGCATTTCTGCTCCGGCAAAACTGCCTGCACCTGACAGTGATGGATTTTTGTGTGATTTTTGGTTTTTGAGTCGCAGACGGGCTGACGCCCGTCAAGGCGAAAAGGACAAAAAGCACCGGAAAGACACGCTGTCAGGCGTGTGTGCTCTTATCAATTGATGGTAACCTATTTCAATCAATTACACGAAAAGGACGGCTACATAATGGACATGATCTCCCCCAATAATTACGTGAAGCTCTGCGGCGTTATGGCCGGCAGGCCCGTTTACTCCCATTCCAGCCGGGGGCAGCAATTCTATACCTTCCCCCTTGAGGTGCTGCGTCTTTCGGGCAACAGCGACACTCTCAACATAATAGTAAGACCGGAGCAGCTTGAAGGCGTGGAAGCCGCCGAGCGCGAAAAGCTCTGCGTCGTCGGTCAGCTGCGTACATTCAACAACCGCCGCGGTGAGGGAGCAAAGCTCGTTATAACGGTGTTTGCCCGTGAGCTTTCGCTGTGCAGCGACGACGACTGCAATCTTGTGCAGCTCAGCGGCACGCTGTGCAAAGCGCCGAACCTGCGGTGCACGCCTATGGGCCGCGACATATGCGATCTCATGCTGGCCGTCAACAGGCATTACGGGCGCTCCGACTACCTCCCGTGCATCTGCTGGGGCATGAAGGCGCGCGAGGCCGCCGCTTGGACAGTCGGCACCCGGCTCAGTCTCGTGGGACGTATCCAGAGCCGCCGCTACATAAAGCTCTGCGACGAGGGCGCTATGGAGAAGACCGCGTTCGAGGTATCCGTGACCGAGATAGAGGAGCTTGAGAATGACGGAAAATAGCCGTATATACAAGCTTTCACGGTTCATTGAGAACCTTTGTCGAAGCTGTTGACCGCCCTTTGTTTTTGAGTTATGTTAACTTCAGGAGGTGGTCCCATATTGAAAAGACCCATACTTTTTTTCTTTGCCCTGCTGCTCACCGGAGCGGCAAATCTCAGGCTGTGCTGCCGTCTGGAGCTCGACGGCCGGCAGCTTGGAGGTCTGTATTCGCTGCGAAGCGCCGCGGCCGGAGAGCGCACGGCGCAGCGCGCCGCAGAAGAGATCATGCCGGGAGACGCCGAGACGCCGCGCTTTACGCGCCGCTACTGTCTTTCCCTCTCCCATCCTTCCTCCGACGTAAGTGTGCTGACAGACGCGCTTCTCTGCGCGACGCCCGGAATTTCTTCCGCCTGCGAGGTCAGGGCCAACGGCGAGCGTCTCGGCTGCGTTGAGAGCCGGGCAATATTGCTCGAGCGCCTGCATGAATATCTGTACACACGCCTGCCGGACGGCGTTTCTGCCGCGCGTCTCGACTGCACCATGGATCTTGACGGCGTATACACACGTTCGGCGCTGGTCAGCGGCTACTGCGAAATGCTTGAACGCATAACGGGCGCCGTGCCGGTGATCTACACGCTGGATTGGGCGCAATCCGCGTAGCTGCCGGACAAATGCGCACGGCCGCAGCCGCGCGGCAGACAGACGCAGAACATCCCGGACTCTGGTAAGTCCGGGATGTTGTTTATTGCAGTATTCTGTTTTCAGCCCTGTTCGACATCCGTACCATCGTCGCCCATGTACATCGAGAACTCATCGGTGACAACCTCTTCATCCTCCGGCTGAGCTTCCTCAGTCGAGATGAATTCGGACATCCACGCATCCTCGGGAAGTCCGGCCATGAGACCGGGGAGATTGACGATGAGGCCGTCCTTATCATAGGGAAGCTTGATGCTGTAGGTCTCTTCCGTCTCTGTGCCGCCCTTTTCCTGCGTGACCTTGAGCTCCATCTTGAAGTTCGCGCCGATGCAGATGGATGAGCCGCGCTCCTTATCATAGAGCTTTGCGACGCGCTCGCCGCCGACGTACACCTCGACCTTATATGGCGTATCGTAGGTGACGCCGTCGTACTCGAGCTTCTTATTGTCAAAATACACGGTGTGGCCGCGGCCGAGGAAGTACATCAGCACGGCGATCCCGATGAGGACGAGGACGGTGGCAAGCCTTATGAAAAATCTCTTTTTATCTTTCATCCCTGTTCCTCCTGCTCACGCTGGAGCTGCTGCCCAAGCATACTCTTCTGCTTGCGCTTCTTCGTCTCATACATGATGAGCGCGACGGTGATGACCGCATACGACACGAACACACGGAAGTACTCGCCGATCATCGAGTCGCCGGTTATCTTTGCGCCGGCGGAGGGGGCGACGATGAACATCGTGTGGAAGAGGATAACGCCGAGGAACACGTTGCCGATGGACGCCCTGTCAACGGATGCGCCGCCGACGAGCAGCGCCGCGATGCAGAACATGCCTATCTGCGAGTGTGAGGAATACGTGGCGATGTTGCCCATATTCTGGAGGTAGATTATCATTCCGAAGCCGGAGAACACGGTGGACATGACAATGGAGATTATCCTTGTACGCTCGACCTTGATGCCGGCGTCGCGCGCGACCTCCATATCCTGTCCGACAGCGCGCATATCCTGACCGAGCTTGGTCTTTCTGAACCAGACGATGAACAGGCAGAAGAGCGCGATGATGATGAAGGTGAGCACGGGGATCTTCACGCCGCCGACGTTGACGGCCAGAAGGTTATCCAGACACTGGCGCATGTTGAGAAGACTGACGGTATTTCTGATGCCGTAGCCGCGCGGCAGCTTGAGAGAGAAGTGCTTTATTGGTATCAGCGGGCCCATCATGTAAAGCACAATGAGCTGATACACGCCGTTGATGAAGAAGCTTATGATATAGCTGGTTATCATCTCGCGGCCCTTGGACATGTTCAGCAGCTTGCCGCAGAGCATACCAAGGAGGATGGAGAACGGGATGGAGAGGATCATCGCCAGCACGACGCCGGGGATGCCCCAGACCTGCCAGTCCGCCACGAGGATAAGCGCGATCTCACCGGCCATTGCGCCGAGAGTCATGCCGAAGTTAAGGCCCATGCCGGCCATTATCGGGAAAAGCAGGCAGAGGATGAGGAAGATGTTCCTGCCCATACGGGTGACTATCTCATTGAGAAGATAGCTGACAGAGAAGCCGGAAATGGGGATGCAGACGATGCAGATGAGCACGAACATCAGCGGCACGGAGTTATTCTGGGCAAAGCGCAGAAGCTTCTTGCCGAAGGAGACACCGTCGGATTTTTTCTCTTTATTTTTCATCATTTCGATCCCTCCGTCTTTCTCGTCAGAGCGTAGAGGATCATACCGTTGGAGATAATTATCCTTATGACTTCGCTCATATCCATGTGGATCATGGAGTTCATAACTGTCGGCGTCATGGTGACGATGCCCTGGAAGAGGAACGTGCCGATGACGACGTTGGCGATGGACGCCTTATTGACGGACGCGCCGCCGATAAGGATGGCGGAAACAGCGGGCAGAGCCATGTAGAAGGGCGCGGTATATATCTGGATGAAGCCGAAGCCCTGCTCATAAACGAGGATGCCGACCGCGGCGAGCCAAGTGCTCATCACGACGGAGAGCATACGCATCTTGTCCACATTCACGCCCGCGGCCTTTGCAAACGTCGGATTGGAGCCGACGGCCGTCATGGCGGTGCCCGTCTTGGTGTGGAGGAAGGCCCACATGAGGAAGGCAAGCAGCGCAAAGAACAGCAGCGTACCAGTC
Source organism: uncultured Eubacteriales bacterium (assembly GCA_900546515.1). Lineage (GTDB taxonomy): Bacteria > Bacillota > Clostridia > Oscillospirales > Oscillospiraceae > Limivicinus. The sequence continues at coordinate 3,669 of URDG01000036.1, forward strand.
GGGATGGAGAGGTTGCCGATATTGATCTGGAGGAAGTTTGCGAGGACCTTATCGTAGAAGCCCTCAAGGGATATCGTCGTCCTTAGGCCCTTGCCTGCGAAGCCCCAGACCATCGTCGGGCTTTTATACGGCAGCAGCAGCCACATCATGCACATGAAGGAGACGGAGGAGAAGCCGACATATGTCGCTATCATCATCTCGCCGCCCTTTATCTTGTTGAGGAGCCAGCCGTAGCCCGCGCCGAGGATGAGGGCGAAGGGCGTGGCGATAACGATGGCCATGACGAAGCTCATAGGCCCCGTGAAGCCGAACTCAATGGAGAGCGTCGCGCCAAGCAGGCCGGAGATGATGCCCAGCGGCAGGCCGAAGTTAAGGCCGCAGCCGGAGTGCACCATGGGGACCATCGCAAGCACCAGCACAGCGTTCCAGCTGAAACGGTTGATGGTGTTGGTTATCTGCGTGGCAAAATCCGCGCCGACGAGCGGGGCGGCAATGAACAGAAGCAGCAGGAACGCGGCAATGATAAGGCGCGGGAGGCCGAAGGAGCTGCCCGCAGCTTTTACCCTGTCCATAAACGTGGCGTTTTCGCCGGATAATTTACTGTTCATCCTTCCACCTCACTTTACCTGACTGACCATGAGCATACCGAACTCTTCGGACGGCTCAGACGCGGGGAGAATACCGGCGATTCTGCCGCCGGAAACGATAGCGATGCGGTCGCATATCTGGCGCAGCTCCTCAAGCTCGGAGGAGATCATGACGACGGTGACGCCGGACTCGCGGTTGAACTTCTTCAGCGCATCGAGCACGAGCGCCTTCGCGCCGACGTCTATGCCGCGCGTAGGCTCCGACACGAAGAGGAACTTCGGCTCAAGCGCGAAGGCCTTCGCAAGGCAGACCTTCTGCTGGTTGCCGCCGGAAAGCTCCCTCGCCTTCTGCTTGGAGCCGGTGCATTTGATTTTCAGCTCGTCTATGTATTTATCGGTGATATCGCCGATGGCCTTCTCGTCGCGCCATTTGATGAGGCCGCCGAGATACTTCTTGAGGAACTTGTTCTGCACCTGCATTGCGGGGAAGGCGACGTTCCACTCCAGCGTCTCGTCAAGCAGCAGGCCGACGCCGCGCCTGTCCTCAGACACGAAAGCGATGTTGGCGTCAAGGCAGCTTCTCGGACTGTTGAGGGGGATAGGCTTACCGTCAAACTCGACGGTGCCGCCGGCCTCATAAAGACCCATGACGCCGTTGGGTATGCCGAGCTTGCCCTGTCCCGCGAGACCGCCGATGCCGAGGATCTCGCCTTCTTTCACATCGAGGCTGACATTGCGCACTATCTCGCCCGGCATATCGACCCAGAGCTTTCTGATGCTCATAATGGTCTTTGCATCGGGCAGTTCTCTTATATCCACGTTGGCGGCAGTATTCACGTTTCTGCCGACCATCCATTTAGTAATCTCAGTTACATTGGTCTCTTTCGCCGGAACGTCCTTGACAACGTAGCCGTCGCGCATGACCACGACCTTGTCGCACACAGACAGTATCTCATGCAGCCTGTGTGTGATGAAAATGACAGCTATCCCCTTCTGGGACATGCTTCTGATGGAATCGAGCAGAGCCTCCGCTTCCTTCTCGGTCAGAACTGCGGTCGGCTCGTCAAGAATAAGGAGCTTGAGGTTGTCCTTGCTCAGCTCACGGGCGATCTCGGTGAACTGCTTATGCCCGACGGGCATATCGTTTATGACCATTGCGGGATCTATGGAAAAGCCCATCTTGTCGATGGCAGCCGCCGCACGCCCGTTCATTTCATTATAATCAAGGGTATTCAGCCTGTCGCCGAACACCTGAGAAATCACATTTGTTTTCTTCGGCTCTCTGTTGAGCAGAATGTTTTCAGTGGCCGTGAAGCCGGGGATCAGAGAAAACTCCTGATGGACCATGCCGATGCCCGCGGCAAGCGCGTCAAACGGCGTGGAGAAATTGACCTTCTCCCCGTTTATGAGCACGTCGCCGCCGTAGCCGCCCGTTTCCCTGATAACGTCCATTCCGAAAAGAATCTTCATGAGGGTGCTTTTACCGGCACCGTTTTCCCCGACAAGACCGAGAACCTCGCCCGCCTGCAGCGTGAGGTTGATATCCGTGAGGACCTGGTTGCCGAAAAAGTCCTTCTTGATGTTTTTCATCTCCAGCAAAGGAGCTGTTCCGTTTATCATATCTCTCAAATCCTACTCTAAAATGTCGGGGGAGGAATTTTCCTCCCCCTTTTAATCAAAGATAAAATGCCGTATTACTTGATAGTGAAGTACTTCTCGGGAACCTCAACTGCGGTGGAGCCCATGAAGTGGCCCGGGTCGCCCATGATGTAGGTATCCTGGTAGACGAGGAACACATTGTCAAGCTTGACACCGGTCTCGGCATTGGTGTAGTTGGAGCCGTTCCATGCGGCGTTCGGTGAGAACACCTGATAGGCCTTGGAGATATCGTCGATATCGGTCAGCTCGCTCTCGCCCTTGATGACGTTGAGCGCATGCTGTGCAAGACCAGCGGAAACGGTGTAGCCGTAGGAGTAGGCCCAGGTGCCGAAGTGGTCGGCGCCGCCCTTCTCGCAGATAGCCTGCTCGACCTTTGCAAGGATCTTCTCATAGTCGCCGGCCTCTTCGGTCAGGTCGATGCCCAGTGCACCGGGGTAGCCCATGGTGGGAGAGGGCAGGTCAGCCTCAATGAAGTATCCGCCGTACTCGAGCAGCTGCTTGAGCAGAGGCTCGGTGTGAGCGTCGTTGGTGCAGAAGTAAGCGGCGTTCTGGCCGTACTTCTCGACCCACTCAGGAACCTTCTCAAGGATGTAAGCCTGTGCACCGGCAACACCGACGTCGGAAGTGGGGTCGGGAGCGGTCTCAAGGACGAACTGCATGCCGAACTCATCGCATGCCGCCTGCATGATGGCAACACGGCGGCTCATGGTCTCGTAAGACATGTGGCGCGGGAAGGAGATGTGAACGAAGGTGTCGCAGCCCAGCTCGTGAGCGGTGCGGATGATGAGGTAGCCGCGGGCAACGAAGTCGTTGTTGCAGACGAGGTCGGCGGCAGAGCCGATCTCGGGCAGGTCCTCATGGGACTCACCGGCGATGCAGATGATGTCGGGGCGGCTTTCCTTGATGCGACGGAAAGCCTCGGTGGTGCCGGGAACGGCCTGGTTGACGATGATGGCCTTCATGGCGGGGTCGTCAGAGAGGTTGACTATCGTCTGGATGGTGGTCTCAAGCTCTTCGGTGAAGTTGTCGGGGTAGATGGCCAGCTTGACCATGTCCTCGCCGTACATCGCCTGGAAGGCCTCCGCGCCGCGGCGGTCGTCCTCAGACTGGGAGACGGAGCCGGTGACTATACCGATATGGATGTCATCGCTCTTGGCAGAGCTGTTACCGCAGGCGCACAGTGCAAACACCATGCACAGGGCAAGAAGCAGTGCTACGATTTTTTTCATGTTTGTCCTCCTTAAAAATTTCTATGTCTTTCCTCCGGTCTTCTCCCTCCGATTGTACGAAGCCAGCGCCCATCACACTTTAATAAAAGTGTGAAAAAACAGGGCCCTGTTTTTTCGTCAAATACGTAAGCGGACATTTACGTCGTCAAGACATAAGCTTTGTTCATTATACCGGGCTTTTCGGTCTGTGTCAATACAGTAGCAGACTAAATAGACCGTATTAATGCATAAAAAATCATATTCTGCTGAATCTGTATTCGGCATACCGGCTGAATTTCTCTCCGGCGCGCAGCACGGTGCTCGGAAACTGCGGTTTATTCGGGCTGTCCGGATAAAATTCCGGCTCGATAGCAAGGCCGCTGTTTTTCCCGTGCGGCTCGCCCATTCCGGACGAGGTGTAGACCTGCAGCGCCGGAAAATCCGTCCAGACGTCCATGCGCAGCCCGCCCGCCTCCACGGCGCAGGCGTGAGTGCCGGACAGCACGAAGCAATGGTCATAGTCTTTTTCCACCGGCCGCAGCTTTGAGAAGTCAAAGCTGCCCTCCGCCGGCATTATGCGTCCGGTGGGGATAAGGCCTGAATCCGTCTCCAGCCAGCCGGCGGCGTTTATCTGCATGGAATGTGCAAGGACGTTCCCGCCGTCGAGATTGAAGTACATGTGCGAGGTGGGTGCGTACACGGTATCCGCATCGCACTCGCCGCCGAACTCAAGACGCAGCGCGCTCCCCTCCACCGTGTATGTCACGGACGCCGTCAGATTTCCGGGGAAACCGTTGTCTCCGTCAGGTGAAAAGAGCGTGAAGCGCACTGAGCGCTCGCCGAGCACCTCTGCGTGCCAGCAGCGCTTATCATATGCATGAGGGCCGCCGTGCAGCTGGTTTTTCCCCTCGTTTGCGGGCAGGACATATTCTTTCCCGTTCAGCGTGAACCTCGCGCCGCCTATGCGGTTGGCATAGCGCCCTACCGCCGCGCACAGGTATGCGGAGCCGTTGATATAGCCCTCCGCATCCGGATAATTGAGCACGAGCTCATGCCCCATATAGTTCAGTCCGGTGACAGCCGCGCCGAGCGTCGTGACCGAGACGCGCAGCTCCCCGCTGCCGAAGCTATATATATCGTAGCCGAAGAAATTTCCTTTTTTCATGTTTCCGCCTCTCTGATGTGTTAAGATCCGAATCCGTTTTCACAGTCCATGCAAGCATATCCCATCCGGATCGGAATTGCAATAGCCCGCTGTTCAGGCGATGTGCTGCGACAATTACTTAACGTTATTTTTTTAACCCATTTTACGTTAAAAAGCCTAATTTTCCATAAAAAAACTGTGCAGATTGCGAATTGTGGCAGTGACCGTGAAATAGTATAATATCATCACCTATATAAGGGTATGAGTCCCCACAACACTACAAACAAAACACTCAAGGAGGTCTGCGCATGCTGACAAATGAATACCTCAAGCGCGTATATGCGGATGTAGAGAGACGCGATTCCCACGAAAGTGAATTTCTCCAGGCTGTCAGAGAAGTATTTGAGTCTCTGGAGCTCGTGATCGACAAGCACCCCGAATGGGAAAAGGCCGGTCTGTTAGAGCGCTTTGTCGAACCTGAGCGCGTGATAGAATTCCGCGTCCCCTGGATCGACGACAACGGTGTGACCCGGGTCAACCGCGGCTACCGCGTCCAGTTCAACTCCGCCATCGGCCCGTACAAGGGCGGTCTCCGCTTCCATCCGTCGGTCAATCTCTCCATAATGAAATTCCTCGGCTTTGAGCAGATCCTCAAAAACTCCCTCACCACCCTGCCAATGGGCGGCGGCAAGGGCGGCTCCGACTTTGACCCGAAGGGCAAGTCCGACGCCGAGGTCATGCGTTTCTGCCAGAGCTTTATGACCGAGCTTTACCGCCATATCGGCCAGTTTACCGACGTTCCCGCAGGCGACATCGGCGTCGGCGGGCGTGAGATCGGCTATCTGTTCGGTCAGTACAAGCGCATTGCCAATCGTTTCGAGGGCGCTACCCTCACCGGCAAGGGCATCCCCTTCGGCGGCTCCCTCGCCAGAACTCAGGCCACAGGCTTCGGCGTGTGCTATTTCTCCGCCGAGGCTCTCAAGCACCTGCGCAACACCAGCTACGAGGGCAAGACCGTCGTCGTCTCCGGCTCCGGCAATGTCGCGCAGTACTGCGCGCAGAAGGTCACCACGCTCGGCGGCAAGGTCGTCGCAATGAGCGACTCTCAGGGATACGTGTACGACCCCAACGGCATCAACCTCGACGTGCTCTTCGACATCAAGCAGCGCCGCCGTGCACGCATCAGCGTGTATGCCGACGAGGTTCCCGGCAGCGAGTACCATGAGGGCTGCCGCAACATCTGGAACGTCAAGTGCGACATAGCTCATCCCTGCGCTTCTCAGAACGAGATGGACGAAAAGGGCGCGCAGGCTCTTGTCGACAACGGCTGCATGGCCGTGTTTGAGGGTGCGAACATGCCTCTCACACCCGAGGCAATAGAGGTCGTCAAGTCCAACGGCCTGCTCTACTCTCCCGGCAAGGCCTCCAACGCAGGCGGTGTCGCCACCTCCGGTCTTGAGATGAGCCAAAACTCCATCCGCATGTCATGGAGCTTTGACGAAGTCGACGGCAAGCTGCACGGCATCATGCAGAACATCTACAAAGCCTGCTATGACGCCTCCGTGGAATGCGGCAAGCCGGGCGATCTGATGGTCGGCGCAAATGTTGCGGGCTTCCTCAAGGTCGCCGAGGCCATGATGGCTCAGGGCATCGTGTAAGCCTTACGCGCAGCCGGAAATACAATACGATATAAAAACGCTCCTCAGTCTGTTTAAGCTGAGGAGCGTTTTTTACTTCGTGAGCGCCTGCACGCCATAGTCGGAATACTCCGGGTATGCACCGGCAGTGTTCGTGCTGAGCATCACTATCACGATGTCCGGCTCTGTCTCCTGTATGTACTCCGCCGCGGTAAAATCATCCATGCGGCGCGGATCGAGCACATCTATATACTTGAACTGCGCAGAGAGAAAAGCCTGCACCGGCAGCGTGAACGAGTCCTTGATAATGCATATCTTCAAATCGCCCGGCGCGTCCGGGTTCCTGTGCTGCACGAGCGCATACTCCCCGCCGATATACATGTCATACGGGCTTGAAGTGAACCAGTCCGGGCGCTCGTCAAGATACTCGCTGCGGATAACGGTCTGCTCGAAGCTGCCCTCATAGCTGGCCGAGCCGCCGGAATACTCCGGTATAGTACAGCTCATCTCCGTTTCAAAGCGCGGAGTGTAATATGTAATGTCGTCCGTTCCTCCGAAGTACAGCCCGGTGCGCTTGCCCTGACTGCCGAGCATCCAGTTTTTCAGGGTGTGCGCCTCCCAGTTGGCCATATCGGCAAGCGCCGGATCTATGCCGCAGTCCGGGAATCGCCGTTCAAGCTCCTCCGTCAGCTCCCGGTACGCCTCAAAGGCGCCGGTGAAATTCCAATGGTGGTCCGTACGGAAAAAATACTTCTCTATCTGCTGCGGAGTCTGCGCCAGAAACTGCCGGAAATCCGCCGTTTCTACCCCGGCGGCTGTCAGCCGCGCCAGCATCTCGTCGGCGTTTTCGTTGCTGTGATCGGCTTCTCCCGGAATAAGCAGCTCGCCGCCAAGATCCATCTTCGCCGGCAGCTGCACATACAGGAACTCCGCGCCAAGCGACCGTGTGAACTGCGCAAGCTCCGTTATGCCCGCCGCAGGAGCCGACTCATCCATGCGCTCCGGATCAAGATCCGTCAGCATGCCGTTTTCAAGGCGCATTATCAGGTTGCAGATATTGCGCCCCGTGAGCTTGCAGTACAGGCCGTTCAGATTTACGAACTGATATTTGCCTGCCGTCCCCGACACATAAGCGTCGCTCACCTGCTGTGTATATTCCCTGAAGCTTATCTCCCCTGTGAAAAGCTGCGCTGCCGGCTTCAGCGCCAGCCGCAGGTCAGCCGCGGCGAAAGCAATGATAAGCACTGCGGCAATAATTGCAATTATGTTGCGTTTCTTCATGGTCTCACCCGTCAGAAGTTGAAGTAGATGAACGGATTGTACGCCCCTATCACAAGGAACGACACGCACACCGCCAGCAATATGAGCTGCACGCCGTATTCGGCGCATGAGCAGGCAAGCGCAGCGCCCTCGCCCTTTGCGGATATCCGTTCCCGCAGATGCCTGAATACCGGCGTGGCGCAGAGGACGGCCGCCGCCAGCGTCACCGCATACTCTTTAAAATAGAAGACGAACGTGCTGTCGGCAACCACTCCGCCGGCGCCGAACATGGCGCCTATATAGGACGCGGCCGAATGAAGCGTGTCCGCCCGGAAAAGCACCCAGCCCAATATAACTGCAAGCAGTGTGAACGCTCTGTACAGTCCTCCGGAAAGCCTGCGCTCCGGGAGCTTCTGCGGCAGGTGCAGAAGCTTTTCAATAATTATCACGCAGCCATGCAGCGCGCCCCAGATTATAAACGTCCAGTCCGCGCCATGCCATATGCCTGTCAGCAGCCACACGACCGCAAGGTTTAATACAAGCCTGCCATTCGAGCTCACGCGGGAGCCGCCCATCGGGAAATACACATAGTCCCTGAACCATGAGCCGAGAGAAATATGCCATCTGCGCCAGAATTCAGTGAGCGTGCGCGAGGTATATGGATAATCAAAGTTCTCCAGAAAATGAAAGCCGAACATGCGCCCCATACCGATAGCCATATCGGAGTAGCCGCTGAAATCAAAATATATCTGAAGCGTATAGGCCACAGCGCCGAGCCATGCCATGCACACGCTGGGACCGGCTGCGGAAAAAGCGGTGTGTACAAGCTCTGCAAGCACATTTGCCAGCAGCATTTTCTTGCTCAGACCGCAGAGGAAGCGCAGTCCTCCCTGCATGAAATCGTCCTTTGTCGCGCGGCGTTCGCGTATCTCGTCCATTATCGTGGTATAGCGCACGATCGGCCCCGCGACGAGCTGCGGGAAAAATGAAATGTACAGCCCGAGATATGCGATATTGTGCTGCGCAGGTATGCCGCGGTATACATCTATCACGTAGCTCATGATCTGAAAGGTGAAAAACGAGATGCCTATCGGCAGCGCAATATACGTCTGACGGATGAACGCGCCCGTAGACGGCGCAATGGCGTGCAGCGTCCTGATCGCAAAGTTGAGATATTTGAACACGAACAGCAGCGCGATGTCCGCCGCGATGCCGATAATAAGAAACGCCTTTCTTCCACGGCTCCCCTTTTCATGTTTCTCTATAAAAAGGGCGATAAAATAGTTAAAAACTATGGAGGCCGCCATTATGAGCACAAAGCCCGGCTCGCCCCACGCATAGAAGAAAAGGCTCGCCAGCAGCAGCCAGTAATTGCGCGCCCTCCGCGGCAGCAGCCAGCACACGCCGAGCGTTATCGGGAAAAAGAGGAATAAAAATTCCATACTTGAGAAAAGCATATATCTGTTCTCCGGAAAAAATCAGTTTTCTGCAAAAAGCCAGTTTATATTATATACTCCGGCGTGTAAAAACTCAAGTAAAGAACTATGAGCCCTGCCGGTGCAAAAAACTTCCCCGGAGATAATTCTCCGGGGAAGTGTCCCGCAAATGCCGTGTCGGCCCGATTATAACCTGCACGAAAGGGCAGGTGGGTCGCCTAAGTTCTGTTTCGCTGCTTCCAACATCCGGCAAGTGCCGGGAGGCCTGCAATCCGCAGATTCAAATCGGCATCCCTTATTAGAGATGTGGGTTTAATGGGCCGTGAAGCTCTTTAGAGAGCAGCACGCACACAGCAGGAACTTGTTTTTTTCACAGCAGCCGTGAGGCTGCATTTCAGCTCCCTTTGCGGGCATACTGATTTATATGCGCGCAGTATGGAACTTATTCCGCGTCATCGTCGTCGAAAAGGATAGTCATGAAGTGCTCGTACACATCCTGAAGCTCATCCTCATCGTCAACAGACTCGTATATCTCCTCGCCGTTCTCATCCAGCTGGGAGCGCAGTATTATAATACCGTAGTCCGGATCATCCTCCGCCATGTCTGCCGGGAGGAAAGCCGTATAGGTTTTTTCCTTATATTCCATTGTGTCCAGAAGCTCAAGCTCAAATTCCTGTCCGTCATCATCGACTATAGTGACGAAATCGCTTCCGAATTCCTCGCTCATGTGATTTACCTCCTGCCTGATTTGATCATATTGTAACCTATTGTGTGAGATAAATCAATAGCCAATTAAAGACACGGCCCCATATTATGAGCCGAAATCCTCAAGCAGCTCCAGAAGCTCCTCTCTGTCTACTACCGGTATGCCGCGCTCGAGCATGGCTCTGTCCGCCCCGCGAAGCGACGCTACCTCAATGGCTGTCACAGTCTCGGGCGTGCGGCCTTTCGCGCCGCTGTAGACCGCGACGAAGCCGTCGCAGTTTTTGAGGAAATATTTTGCGCTTTCCTCGCGGCTTGAATAGCGGGCATATATCTCTGCCGGGAGCGGGTCGCGGGCCGCCGGATGCAGGCTGCGTCCTGCGCGCACCCCCGTATACGCCGCGGCAGCGCTCAGCATCACCAGCAGCGCTATCCTTACTCTAAGCTTCACGGATACACCCCCTTTTCAAAGAATACAGTATAATTATTTCTCAGTTCTGGGAAAATATACACATCAGGCATACGGCTGCGCTGCCCTAAAAAATTTACATTTTCTCTACCGTTGGTTGACAACGTGTGATATAATACTATTTTAGTATTATTATGCGGTGTTTTACGAACGTGCTGTATCCCGCACGGACTTATACATACGTTTCCTCATAAGGAGGTGTCTGCCGGATAATGAACAACGACAGCAGCAAAAACAATACCGGACGTATCGGCAACGACAGCACCGGAAATACAGGCAGAGACAGTACCGGGCGCATGAACGGCAGCACCGGACGCCTCAGCCCGCCTGCGCAGGAGCCGTCCGGCGGCGCACGGAAGAAGCCGCACTTTGTCTTCAAGGCCGCGGACGTCACGGTAGAGCTCATCAGCTCCATATTCAGCACGATCTTCAAGGTCTTCGGCTCCATTCTTCTGATATTCATAATCACGGGCATGCTTTTTGCCTGCGTGTTTGCCTACTATGTAAAGACCTGCCTTACCCCGAATCTCGACCTCTCGCTGGACGATTATAAGCTCAACCAGTCCAGCACCATATATTATCAGGATGCCGGCGGCGAATGGCGCGAGCTGAGTACGCTCTCGGGCAAGCAGAAGCGCGTCTGGGTCGATTACGGCGATATTCCATGGTATATGGAGAAAGCCGTCGTTGCGATAGAGGATAAGCGCTTTTATGATCACAAGGGCGTGGACTGGTACCGCACATCCGGCGCATTTGTGAAGATGTTCGCCACCATGCAGAACAGCTACGGCGGCTCCACCATCACTCAGCAGCTCATCAAAAACCTGACCGGTCAGGATCAGGTAACGGTGCAGCGCAAGCTCACAGAGATATTCGGTGCGCTCGAGCTTGAAAAACGCTATGACAAGCAGGAGATCATCGAATGGTATCTCAACGCCGTGTATTTCGGCGAGGGCTGCTACGGCGTGCAGACTGCGGCGCAGACTTATTTTGGCAAGGACGTGAAGGATCTCAGCCTTGCGGAATGCGCCGCCATCGTCGGCATAACGAACAAGCCCACCTACTACGATCCTTTTTATAATGAAGAGAACAACAAGGAACGTCAGGAGACGATCCTGCGCGAGATGTATGAGCAGGGCTACATCGACTATCAGATGTACAAAGAAGCCGTTGAGGAGCCGCTCGTATTCACGCACAGCGCCGAGGAGGAGACCACTCAGCGCATATACAGCTATTATGAAGAGGTCGTCATTGCCGACGTGATAAACGACCTTATGGAGCGCAAGGGCATAAGCCGCGAGACGGCGCAGACCCTCGTGTATAACGGCGGCTATAAGATATACTGCTGCGTCGATGTGAGCGTGCAGTCCGCGATAGATGCGGTCTACACCGATCTCACAGCTATACCGCGCGCCAGCCGGGACCAGCAGCTTCAGAGCGCGATCGTCGTGATGAATCCGTATGACGGCAGGATCCTCGGTCTTGCGGGCGGCGTCGGTGTAAAGGACCGCAACTTCCCGCTGAACCGCGCGACCGGCACGTACCGCTCCCCCGGCTCGTCGATAAAGCCGCTGGCCTCCTACGGCCCGGCTGTGGACACCGGACTTATCACGCCGAACACTCTCGTGAACGATCAGGCCGGCATGCACCTGAGCGGCACCAACTGGTTCCCCGCAAACGACAGCAATATCTATTACGGCACCGTCACCATATATCAGGCGCTGCAATACTCCCTCAATACCGTTGCTGCGCAGATAGTGGATAAGCTCGGACCGCAGACCTCGTACAACTATCTCACAACAAAGCTCGGCTTCACAAGCCTTGTCCCCGCAGATGCGGACTATGCGCCCATGGCCCTCGGCCAGCTGACAAACGGCGTCACCGTGCGCGAGATGGCGCAGGCCTACTGTGCTTTCGTAAACGACGGCATCTTCACCTACGGGCGCACCTATTCCCTCGTGACGGACTTTGACGGCAATACCGTCATCGACAATTCCCCGGCCACCATCTCGGCGTTCAAGCCCAACACGGCCTACACCATGACCTATATGATGCAGAACGCCGTTGAAAACGGCACCGGCCGCGAGGCAAGGCTTTACAACATGTCTGTCGCCGGCAAGACCGGCACCTCCGGCGACTATAAGGACCGCTGGTTCTGCGGCGTCACGCCGTACTATGTCGCCGCCGTGTGGACCGGCTTCGACACTCCCGCGACGATAAACGTCTCCGGAAACCCTGCGGCTCAGCTGTGGAAAAAGGTTATGCAGCCCCTGCACGACGGGCTTGAGTACAAGGCTTTCACCTACCCGTATATCGGCGGCAACACCGGCATATTCGGTATTCAGGACAGCGTATACCCGAGCAATGACTTTGACAGCAGCGATTACACCGGCTGGGGCGACAGTTCCGGCTCCGACAGCTCTGATTGGGATAACTCCGGCTCCACCGACTGGGGCAATTCCGATTCTTCCGATTGGGGCAGCAACTGGGGCTGGGGCGGCATAGACTGGGGCAATTCCGGCGGCACAAGCTTCCTCGGCTGATCTCATACGCACATGGAAAATAGTCCAACATTTTCCGTTGACAATATTGATTCATTGTGTTACATTTTAGTTACAACACTGGAGGTGCTTTTTAGTGGCAAAAACATTGGAGTATAAGGGTCATCCCCTCCAAAGGAAAGACAACATCATTTATTACGGCAGCTTTGCGGACAAATATATCGCAATGCTTCAGATTCTGGAGACAAAGAAGGTAAAGGACCTTGACGTTGCAACAAAGGTCTCCGTCCAGCTCCAGCTCACCGATCCGTCGATCAAGTCCAAGGACAGGGTCGTCAAGAAAAGTGAGAAGGACAGTCTTTACCTCGCCATAGATGTTGCCGCAGTGTGGCTCGACCGCGCGTTATCCTCCAGATAAGGGCTCTGAAGGTTTTCCTTTCTGGCCCAAATAAAGACAAAGGATCTGTTTCAAATGCGCAAGAACATCTTGAGGACGTTCGCCGCCGCGCTGATAATCAGCTCTTTTCTGGTCGTTCCGGCTTACGCCGAGAGCGCGACCGTTATCGGCAGCGGCGTGAACTTCCGGTCAGGCCCCGGCATGAATTATTATGTCATTGCCAGCCTTGACAGCGGCACTCCCGTCAATGTCACGGACCGGTCCAACAGTTCGTGGTACGCCGTGACCTTCGGCGGCTATGACGGGTTCATCTCGTCGGCCTATCTCAAGTTCGACGGCAGCAGCGCGTCATCCCCCTCCTCCACGATTCCCGCTCCCTCCGTGTCCGCGGGCAGCTCAAACGGCTATATCAACGCGATGTATGTGCGTTTCCGCAGCGGCCCCGGCTCGTCCTACTCCGTCCTCGGAGAGTACAACAAGGGCAAGGAGCTCAGTATCGTCGGCAGCGGCGACGGATGGACATCCTGCATTATCGACGGTCAGCTCGGATATGTCTACTCTCAGTATGTCACTTCCGGCAGCGGCTCTCAGGGCTCGGCCGGCGGTGTAAGCTTTGTAACGCCCGCCGCGACCCCGCAGCCGTCATACAATATTCCACAGCCCGATGAGAGCAATAATAACGGCGGCGTGAGCTTTATTACTCCGGATACGACCCCCGCGCCGACTCAGGCGCCCACTCCCACGCCGTCGCCGGCCGCAACTGCGGCCCCGGCAGATAGCTCTGTGCCGAGCGGAGCCGTGTCCGGCTACATAAACGGCACATATGTCCGCTTCCGCAGCGGCCCCGGCACGAATCATTCGATTCTCGGCACATACAACACCGGCAAGGAGCTGTATGTCACCGGCAGCGCCGGAAACGGCTGGTATCAGTGCTATATCGACGGCGTCACCGGTTACGTTCACGGAAACTACGTCATCACCTATACGCAGGCTTCGTTTACGCCGGGCAGCGGAAGCTCGGACGGCAGCCTCACAGTCGGTGGGCAGCAGCCGTCGGTCACGCCCACTCCGGCTCCGACGTCCGCAGCGCAGTACACTGACGCATATATCGCCGGAAACAACGTCCGTGTGCGCAGCGCTCCGTCAATGACCGCCAGTATTCTCGGCGAGCTGTTCTACGGCAATCAGGTCAAGCTCATCATCGCCCATGACGGCTGGGCGCAGATCATGGTCAACGGCAATGTAGGCTATGTTGCATCGCAGTACGTCAAGGAAGGCACATATGTCAGCGGCGGAAGCTCAGACAGCGGCGCCATATCCTCTCCGTCTTCGTCAGGCAGCAGCGCCACCGGTCAGGATATAGTAAACTATGCGCTGCAATTCGTCGGCTACAACTACTGCTGGGGCGGCGCTTCGCCCAACAGCGGTTTTGACTGCTCCGGTCTTGTGTACTATGTGTACAAGCAGTTTGGCTTCACGCTCAACCGCGTGGCCGCAGATCAGGCGAGAAACGGCCGGCACATTGAGGCCTCTGATCTGCAGCCCGGCGATCTGCTGTGCTTCTATTCCGGAAGCAGCTATATCGGACATATCGGCATCTACATAGGCAACGGCCAGTTTGTCCACGCTTCCAACTCGACCACCGGCGTCATAATCTCTGATTTCTCCGGCTACTACGTCACGCGAGGTTTTGAAGCAAGGCGCATCATCGGATAAATTCCGAAACATAATTAAAAGAATACAGGACAGAGTATTATCAGATACCCTGTCCTGTTTTTTATCTTCCGTCAGGCAAGCTTAGTCACCGTCAGCGTGCTGTTGGTGTAGCTCACAGTATTCCCGGCGGTGTTTACCACCGTCAGAGTCTGCGTGGCTGCCGGGCTGACTATGGCCGTCAGGACAAGCCGCGCGCTGCCGCTGCCGGTCTGCGTGACGGACGTCACGGCATAGGGCTGCGCGCTGCCGTCGAGCTCCAGCGCCGCGCCGAGGTCGCCTGTGTCCGCGGCGCTGCCGTCAGATGCAAAGGTCACCAGATACTGCCCGGCGCTGAGTGAAACGCCGGTCGTACCGGACAGTGCAATACTGCCCGTGGAATGGACGACATTCGCGTCAAAGCTCAGCGCCGTGCCGTTTGCCGCGGACTGCGCCGCAGTATTGTACAGCATTGCGTTTTCGTTTGTCGCCGTCGTCCCGGCGGGGCCCTGCGGGCCTGTTGCGCCTGTCTCGCCCTGAAGCCCCTGAGGACCTGTCGCACCAGTCTCGCCCTGAGGCCCCTGCGGGCCTGTCGCGCCCGTTGCGCCGGTTGCCCCTGTTGCACCGGCCGGGCCGGCGGGACCCTGAGGGCCGGGAATTCCCTGCGGTCCCTGAACTCCCTGCGGTCCGGCAGGTCCCTGTGGCCCCATAGGTCCGGCCGGGCCTACATTGCTGCCGCACCCGCAGCAGCCGCAGCTGCCGTTGCATGAATTCGTATATATCTTGGTAGAATAGCTCTCATTGTCTGCCATGGCTTTCCTCCAAAGATTATTCGAGACGCGATGCGTCTCAGCGCATTATATGCACATGCAGCCTCTGCCGTGAGCCGCTGCCGCAGCTCTGCATACAATTTTTTCTCGGATTCCGGCCTTAACGCGGGCTTAACGCCGCTCGCTCTGCGTTAGTGATAAAACTAACGCACTTTATAGTTTTTTTGCACAAATTCCGCAGGTTCTTTTTTTCTTTTTTCGCCTAATGTTATTCATTTCCCAGAATTTCGACTTGCCGCTGGAATTGCAAAAAATCAAGTGGTATAATATCATTACCTAATTTGGCGCATGCTGAATCAGCCAATAAAATTTTATATAAAATGGAGGATATATGAAGAAAGTAGAGTTCACAGAAACAGTTCTTCGTGACGCCAGCCAGTCGCTCATAGCCACAAGGCTGCCTTACGAAAAGATGGAACCGATCCTCGAAACGATCGACAAGGCAGGGTTCTACTCCGCTGAGTGCTGGGGCGGCGCAACGTTCGATGTCTGCCTGCGCTTCCTCAATGAGGATCCATGGGAAAGGCTGCGCAAGATCCGCGCAAAAATGCCCAACACCAAGCTTCAGATGCTCCTGCGCGGGCAGAACATCCTCGGCTACAAGCACTATCCCGACGATATAGTCCGCCGCTTCGTGCGCGCCTCCGTCAAAAACGGCATAGACATCATCAGGATATTTGACGCGCTCAATGACGTCAACAATCTCAAGGTCGCCATTGAAGAGACCGTCAACTCCGGCGCTATGGCTTCCGGCACTATCTCCTATACCACCAGCCCCGTGCACACCCGTGAGAAGTACGTCGAAATGGTCAAGGAGCTTGCCCAGATGGGCGTTTCCTCCATCTGCATCAAGGATATGGCCGGTATACTCACTCCCGCCGCTGCCTACGATCTCGTCGCCGCTATAAAGGACGCGGTCGACCTCCCCGTCGTTATGCACACCCACTGCACCACCGGTCTTGCCTATATGACCTACCTCAAGGGCATCGAGGCCGGAGCAGACGTTATCGACACCGCGATCTCCCCGTTCTCCGGCGGTACCTCCCAGCCCGCGACCGAGACCATGGCCTATACTCTCAAGGAGCTCGGCTACGAGGTCACTCTTGATCAGCCCACGCTCTACAAGATCGCTGACTACTTCAAGCCCATCCGTAACGAATATATAAAGGACGGCACGCTCAACCCCATCTCCATGGGTACCGACACGCAGTGCCTCAACTACCAGATCCCCGGCGGCATGCTCTCCAACCTCCTCAGCCAGCTCAAGATGCTCAACGCACTGGACAAGTTCGACGAGGCTCTCAAGGAGACCCCCGCAGTCCGCAAGGATATGGGCTATCCTCCCCTTGTCACTCCCACCAGCCAGCTTATCGGCACTCAGGCCGTACAGAACGTGCTTGCCGGTGAGCGCTACAAGAACGTCGGCGCGGAGATAAGGGCTTACTGCCGCGGCGAATACGGCCGTACTCCCGCCCCCATCGACCCGGCAATACGCGCAAAGATACTCGGCGGCGAGAAGCCCATCGAAGGCCGCTATGCAGACACTTTGCCTACCGACACCTTTGAGAAGGCCGAGGCAAAGCTCGGAGATACCGCAAGGTGTGAGGAGGACGTTCTCTCCTATATCGCCTTCCCGCAGGTCGCAGAGAAATTCTTTGCCGCGCGCAAGGAGCGCGAGGAGAAGGTCTGCAAGTATACTATCGAGAGGATATAAGCCATGAATGTTAATATGACCATAGGCATAGGCGACGGCCTGCTCTACTCACTTCTCGGTCTTCTTGTTGTGTTCTTCGCTCTGTTTCTGCTCATGTGCATAATAAAGCTCATGTGGGTATTTGAGAAGAAAGAGCATCCTGCCGCTCCCGCAGCTGCGCCCGCACCTGCCGCCGTTCCTGCCCCGGCTCCTGCCGCTGCGCCCGCTCCCGCCCCCGGATGCGCGGGCGAGCTGAAGCTCTATGATACTGACGACCGCACGGCCGCCATGATCATGGCTATAGTTGCCGATGAGACCGGTATTCCCATAAACGAGCTGAGATTCAAATCTATAAGAGAGGTTAAAGACTGATGAAATATAAAGTTACTCTTAAAGGCAAGACTTATGAAGTTGAGGTCGAAAAGGGCGAAGCCATGATCCTCGACGAATACGCCGCAGCTGCACCCGCTCCCGCCGCCGTTCCCACTCCGGCTGCTGCTCCCGCCGCTCCGGCTCCCACGCCTGCGCCTGCACCCGCGCCCGCTGCTCCCGCAACGCCCGCTCCCGCTGCCTCCGGCACGGTCGTCACTTCCCCGCTGCCCGGCAATGTTCTGTCGATCAACGTCAATGTAGGCGACGCGGTCAAGGCCGGTCAGCTTCTGGTCCTCATTGAGGCCATGAAGATGGAAAACGAAATCGTTGCTCCCACCGACGGTGTTGTAAAGCAGATCGTCGCAAGCAAGGGCGCTGTTGTCGCCACCGGCGATACCCTGCTCGTCATATAAGGAGCGGAGTATGGGAAATATAGTTCGTATTCTCTCTGACCTCTGGGAAACCTCCGGTTTCTTCATGCTGGCTGCCGACTGGCGTCAGATCGTTATGATCGTCATCGCCTGCGTGCTGCTGTATCTCGGCCTTGTCAAGCAGTTTGAGCCGCTGCTGCTCGTCGGCATCGCCTTCGGCATGCTGCTGACGAATCTTCCCGGCTCCAATATGTACCACCCCGAGCTGTGGGACCGCTATATTGCCGGTGAGATAACTCTCACCACCATAGTCCATGACGGCGGTCTGCTCGACGTGCTGTATATAGGCGTCAAATCCGGGCTCTACCCCTCGCTGATATTCATGGGCGTCGGCGCGATGACGGACTTCGGCCCGCTTCTCGCAAATCCCAAGAGCCTGCTGCTCGGCGCTGCCGCTCAGTTCGGCATCTTTGTGGCTTTCCTGCTCGCCATCGTTATCGGCTTCCCCAGCAACGTCGCTGCCTCTATCGGCATCATCGGCGGCGCAGACGGCCCGACAGCTATCTGGCTGACTTCCAAGCTCGCGCCCGATTATCTTGCCCCCATCGCCATTGCGGCTTACTCGTACATGGCGCTGATCCCGCTGATCCAGCCTCCCGTGATGAGAGCTCTCACAACAAAAGAAGAGCGCGAGTGCAAGATGGAGCAGCTCCGCCCCGTCTCCAAGAAGCAGAAGGTTCTCTTCCCGATAATCGTCACGGTTTTTGTGTGCCTGCTGCTCCCGTCAGTCGCTCCCCTGCTCGGCTGCCTCATGCTCGGCAATCTCTTCAAGGAGTGCGGCCTGACCGACCGACTTTCCGACACGGCGCAGAATGCTCTGATGAACATCGTCACGATCTTTCTGTCCACCTCCGTCGGTGCAACGGCGCTCTACTCCCGCTTCCTTACGCTCCAGACCATCGAGATCATCATCCTCGGCCTGCTTGCCTTTGAGTTCGCCACTGTAGGCGGCATCCTGCTCGGCAAGCTGATGTACAAGCTCTCCGGCGGCAAGATCAACCCGCTGATAGGCTCTGCCGGCGTCTCCGCCGTTCCGATGGCCGCGCGTGTCTCCCAGAAGGAAGGCCAGCGCGCCAATCCGTCGAACTTCCTGCTGATGCACGCAATGGGCCCGAACGTGGCCGGCGTCATCGGTTCCGCCGTTGCCGCAGGCTTCCTCCTCGCCGTATTCGGCGGCTGAGAGCTGCACGCTGCGTATATATCCTGAACATGTCAGATCCCCCGGGCTGTCAAAATAACAGTCCGGGGGATCTTCGGTTCTGACGCTCTGCCGGTCATGCGTATCATGCGCCCGTCCCCGCATCTTCAAAGGCCTAACGATGCGAAAACAAACGCTTCTGTTCCGCCCGGCGGCGGAATAATGATTAAAATACCACGCGCGATACGCTTTGTCAACAGAAATGCAAAAAACCGGGGTGGAAAACCACTCCGGTCTTTTTTGTTCCTCAGTCCATGATCTCGACTGAAACTTTTTTGCCCTTTCTCTGGGCAACGGCCCGCATAAGTATACGGATCTGCTTGACGATCCTGCCCTGCCGGCCAATGACCTTGCCCATATCGCCGTCGGCAACGCGAACCTCAAACACGGTCTCGCCGTCGGCCTTGCGCTCGGTCACAGAGACTTGATCCGGGTTATCGACAAGACTCTGCACAATGTAGGTCAAAAGTTCTTTCATGCAGGTTGATGCTCCTTATCAGGCCTCGACCTTTTTCAGAAGGCCGCGGACGGTATCGGTGGGCTGTGCGCCGTTTGCGATCCAGTACTTTGCACGCTCCATGTCGACCTTGAGCTTGTCAGCCTCAGCAGAGGGATCGTAAACGCCGATCTCTTCGATGAAACGACCGTCGCGGGGGCAGCGGGAGTCTGCCACGACTATGCGGTAGTAAGGTGCCTTCTTGGCGCCCATTCTGCGCAGTCTGATTTTAACCATGTGTATATTCACCTCCATGTATTTTCTTTTTATATTACAAAACGCTCTCGCGTGTTGTAAGCCATCTGTCAGAAGCCGGGGAATCCGCCGAAGCCTCCAAGACCGCCAAATCCGCCGGATCTCCTGCCCATCTTCTTCTGCAGCTTCTTCATGTTCTTTCCCGAAAGCTGCTTGACCATCTGCTGCATGGCCTCGAACTGCTTGAGAAGCCTGTTGACATCGACTACCGACGTTCCGGAGCCTGCGGCAATGCGCTTTTTGCGGCTGGAGTTGAGCATTGAAGGATTATCCCGCTCTGCCTGCGTCATAGAGAGGATTATCGCCTCCTGACGCGCCATCGCCCTGTCGTCGATCTTCGCGCCTGCGAGCGCTCTGGCGTCGACTCCCGGGATCATTCCCGCAATGTCGCCCAGATCGCCCATATTTTTGAGCTGACCCATCTGATCGAGATAATCAGAGAGAGTGAAGCGGTTGGCGCGAAGCCTTTCCGCCGCCTCAAGAGCCTTCTTCTCGTCAAAGCTCTGCTCGGCCTTCTCGATGAGCGTGAGCATATCGCCCATACCGAGGATACGCGAAGCCATACGGTCGGGGTGGAACGGCTCGATCATATCGAGCTTTTCGCCCGTGCCGATAAACTTGATCGGCTTGCCTGTCGCAGCCCTTATCGAAAGTGCTGCGCCGCCGCGCGCATCGCCGTCAAGCTTCGTAAGCATGACGCCGGTAACGCCGAGAGCTCCGTCAAACGCGGTCGCCGCATTGACGGCATCCTGGCCTGTCATTGCGTCCACCACAAGCATAATCTCTGCCGGTTCCACAGCGTCGCGGATGTTCTGCAGCTCCTGCATGAGCGCCTCGTCTATATGGAGGCGGCCCGCAGTATCAAGGAACACCATATCGTTGCCATGCTTTTTTGCATGCTCCACAGCGGCCTTGGCTATATCCACGGGGTCTGTCTGCCCCATCTGGAACACCGGGATATTCAGCTGTGCGCCCACAGTCTCCAACTGCTTTATAGCAGCCGGACGGTAAATATCGCACGCGGCGAGCAGAGGGCGCTTGCCCTGCCTGCGCATATAGGCAGCAAGCTTTGCGCCGTTGGTGGTCTTACCTGCGCCCTGCAGGCCGACCAGCATCACGACGCTTGGGGATTTGGAGCTGATGTTCAGCTTCTGATTCTCGCCGCCCATGAGCTTGCACAGCTCTTCGTTGACTATCTTTATGACCATCTGCGCCGGGGACAGAGCCTCCAGCACATCAGCGCCGGTGGCGCGCTCAGTGACGGTCTTTGTAAAATCCTTGACTGCTTTGTAGCTGACGTCGGCCTCGAGAAGCGCCATACGCACCTCGCGCATGGCATCCTTCACGTCTGCGGCGGTCAGCCGGCCCTTGCCGCGGAGCTTTTTGAAGGCGGCATTCAGTTTTTCGGTCAAGCTTTCAAATGCCATATACTATACCTCAAGCCTCATTGTCTCGATCTGTGCCGCGGCATCATCTGCGATTTCCAGCGCCTCGCCGCTGCACAGCTTTTTCAGGCGTTCCATCTGTCCCAGCAGCTTATCCAGCGACTGCTGCGTCCGGGAAAAGCGCCGTATAAGCCCGGTCTTTTCCTCAATATCCTGCAGCGATGATTCTGCGCGGCGGATATTATCCCACACGCCCTGACGCGATATGCCGAGCTGCTCTGCAATCTCCGCGAGCGACAGATCATCATTATAATGAAGATCATAGCACTCGCGCTGCTTGGGAGTAAGGAGCTCCCCGTAAAAATCAAGCAGCATGCTCTGCATCAGCCTGCCGTCCTCCACGGTTCTCCCCTCCTGTCAAGCGTCTTACCTTTGCAGAGTATATACCTGCCGCCGCCCGCTGTCAAGTATTTTTTCTTGTCAGCCATGTATTTTGCCTTTTTGTGAAATATATGGAGCAGTGCCCTGCGTAGGAAAGCCTTCATAAATAAATTCTCGAAATTTTGAAAAAAAATGTTGACATTTCTGCAATGCTCTGGTAGAATTCGTATTGCTGTTCAGAAAGATAGCAAATGGCGGCATAGCTCAGTTGGCTAGAGCATGCGGTTCATACCCGCAGTGTCCCCGGTTCGAATCCAGGTGCCGCTACCAGACAAAGGCGCAGCGTTTTCACTGCGCCTTTTATATGGCCCGTTGGTCAAGCGGTTAAGACACCGCCCTTTCACGGCGG
>URDG01000037.1 GCA_900546515.1 uncultured Eubacteriales bacterium
TGTGGTGGACGATACAAGACTCGAACTTGTGACCTCCCGCACGTCAAGCGGATGCGCTACCAGCTGCGCCAATCGTCCAGCTCTCTTCAAGCAAGAGGTATTTTACATGATACTGCGCCGAATGTCAAGAACTTTTTTCTGAATCTGCCTTTCTTTTTTACGGCCACGCAAAAATGCTCCTTCCGGCACAAGAAAAACAGAGCCCGTTTATCACAGGCTCTGTTTTTCTTGAGTTAAACACCGCTTTACGGCTTGCAGTAGACCGTCAGCACTTTTTCAACGCCAAAGGCCTCTACCGTCAGCTTGCAGCTGCCGCTTTCAGCCAGACCCGTAACGACACACTGCTGCGTATCCTCGCTCGGCGTCAGCTGGATCATTGAATCGTCGCTTACGGACCAGGTGAATCTGACACCCTGAACAGTCATGGGATACGGCACGGCGGTCAGCGTTATGGCATCTTCGCTCTTGCTCAAAGTAAAGTCGGTCTCTATTGAATTCGTATAGAACTGAATGTCTATCTTTTCAAGACTCGGCGTAGGCGTAGGCGAAGCCGTGGGCGCCGCTTCAATCTGCGGTAACTGATCGGTCACCGCGACCGGAGGCGTCACCTTGCTCGGCACATTGTCTGCCCCGTCAAGACTGGTGGACACCATAACTATTACGGCCAGGATAACTGCAACCACCAATATCAAGCCAAAAATCATTTGCCATTTTGTGTTTGTCTCCGCCCGCTCGTAGGAAGCAGTGCCCCTAACCGTCCCAGGAGTCGTGCCGGGAGTTCTTGTGCTCTGCGCAACTCTGCGCGTGCCGCAGTTCGGGCAGCGGCTGCGCAGGGATGAGAACGTCTCCCCGCACCGGCGGCATTTAACCTCAGGAATCATGCCCATTACAGGTTCCTCCTCATTCTATGTAGGTATAGAATTACTTGTAAATAATACATCTTATTAGTCTTTTCGTCAAGCCTTGTAGTGCACTTTTGGCTAATTTGGAGCGATTTTCAGCGTGTCATTCCCCACTATGTCCCCAATTTCGCCTCATTTTGCTCAAATTTGGCTGCATTTTTGCCGCCGTACCGCTGCTTTTCTGCCACTTTACCCGGCACAGCGAAAAACTTCCGGCCCGGTATTTTTCACTATAACACCGGTGCATATTGAAAAAGTGCGGCGCAGATGTTAAAATATACCCAAAAATCAGAAACGGAGCTTATGCTATGGCCAAAAACATAACCAGAATAGTTCTGACCGGCGGACCCGCCGCAGGCAAAACGACCCTGATAAGCCGCATACTCAAGGAATTCAAGAAGGAGGACGGCTGGAAGGTCATAATCATCCCGGAGACCGCGACCGAGCTTATATCCGGCTTCGGCATCAAGCCCTTCGGCGACTGCGTGACTATGGAGCAGTTCCAGTACTTCGTCATCGCGGATCAGCTGCACAAGGAGAAGCTCGCTCTCGGCGCGGCCGAGCTCGTGCCGGAAGATAAGGTGCTGATAGTTTACGACCGCGCCGTACTCGACGACAAGGCGTACATAAGCGACGAGCAGTTCAGGGATACGCTGTCCTACTTCGGGAAAACCGAGGATGAGATAATAAGCGGCTACGACGCGGTGCTGCACCTTGTCAGCTGCGCAAAGGGCGCGGAGTTTGCCTATAATTTCGGCAACGCCGCCCGCTATGAGAGCGTCGAGACCGCCCGTGAGAAGGACGATCTCACTCTGCGCGCATGGAGCCGTCATCCCAGCCTGCATATAATCGACAATTCCGTAAATTTTGAGGATAAGATAAACCGCGCCCTCGCCGCAATATACGGTCTTGTCGGCCAGCCCGCGCCGCAGGCCGACAAGCGCAAATACCTCATCGCCATGCCGGACACCGGCGTTATTTCCGGCCAATACGGTGCCGTCGCCGTAGACATGATGCAGACCTATCTCACGGCCTCCTCGCCCAATGTGGAGCGCCGCATCCGCCAGCAGAAAAACGGGCGCGACTATCTGTATTTTTACACGGAGAAGCGCATCGGCGACGACGGGACGCGCTGGGTCACGGAGCGCCCCATATCCGAAAAGGAATATATAGCCTATCTGATGGAAAGCGATCTGAGCATGCACAGCGTGCGCAAGACAAAATACCGTTTCAGCTGCGAAGGCCGCCGGATGGAGATAGACGTATATCCCTTCTCCGCGGAACGCGCAGTGCTGTTCATCTACGGCACGTCCCCGGAACAGGCCGCTGTCCCGTCCGAAATTAAGATCCTGAAAGACGTCACCGGCGACGCCGCCTATAAAAACCGCGCGCTTGCAAAAAGTCAGACTCTCTGAATCGGATAACGTACATAAAAACTCCCCTGACATGCGTCAAGGGAGTTTTCCTTATATATCTTACGCTTATGTGCAGTTCCGTACTTTCCGGTTTACCAGAGCTTGCGGCGCTTGGTGATCACGATAGCCGCAGCGCCGGCGGCGCTGAGTACGCCGAGAACCGTCCACAGCGCGAGGTTGCTGTCGTCGCCGGTCTTTACGCCGTTGATCGTGGACGAGGTACCCCACGTTCTGAAGTAGCCGGAGGCCGCGCCGTAGTTCGTGCCGATCTCTATGGTATGGTATGCGGCCTTATTGATATAGTTGAGGTATGCCGGGTTCATGACTATAAGGATATTTCCGGTCCTGCCGGACTCGCACTTATAGTCGCGTCCCTCTACCAGCGTGTAGCCGTCCACGATAACATAGCGGCCGCTGTACGAGTCAAAGTAGTGCACATAGTCGTTGACTTCAAACGCCAGTGCGTTCTTTCCGTCAAAGACGGAGTTGTTTCCGTTGATTATCGCGGGAGTATACTGCGCCGTGACGGTGACGGAGCCGACTGCGCCGTCAGTCCTTGCGGTGAAGGTGCACGGGCCGTTGAAGCGGACCTTTGCATATGCCGTGTTGCCGTTGATATTGAACAGCTCCATGCAGCTGTTGCTGCTGTTCGCCGTCCATGTGACGGTCTCATTGGGCTGGCCGTTGCTGATCGCAGCCTCGAGTCTGACAATACCGCCATAGGCATTGATGACATTTCCGGGAGTGCTGCCGTTGCCGGGGTAGGCAATGACCACGACCTGCTTTGTGCCGCTCGTCTTCACGCTGACGGTGCGCACTGCGGCCGTATAGCCGTTTTTGCTCGCCTCGACGGTCACGGTGCCGCTCTTGGCGCCGGGGACGACAAAACCGTTGTTATCCACGGTGGTGTCCGTCGCGCCGTCTGCTGCGGTGATCCGCCACTTGATGTCGCCTATCACCTTGTTGTCCTTGTCGACCGCATAGAGCTGGCGGCCGCCGTTCTTGCCGGTACCTGCAATGAGCTCTACGGTCTCAGGCACTATTTTCAGTGTGTTCGCCGCGCTGACAGTGACCGTGCAGGTCGCGGCGGTATAGCCTTCCACGCTGGCCTCGATCGTGACCTTGCCTTCCTTAGTTCCGGGAACGACAAAGCCGGTGTTGTCCACGGTGGTGTCCGTCGCGCCGTCAGCCGCGGTAATCCGCCAGCTTGCGCTGAGAACCTTGTTGTCCTTATCCAGCGCGTAGAGCTGACGTCCGCCGCTCTTGCCGGTGCCGGCTACGAGCTCGACCGGAGTGGGCACGATAGTGATGGTATTATTGGGCGCCTCGGTTATGGTGACGGTACCGCTCGCGGTAACTCCGTCCCTGCTGGCCTGAACGGTCAGCGTACCGGGCTTTGCGCCGGGAGTGACAAGACCCGTGGCGCTCACGGTGGTATCATCGGCCCCGTTGACTGCGGTGACAGTCCACACGGCCTCGGTCTCCTTGCCGTCTATTCTGGCAACGAGCTGCTGCGGTGCTGAGGACGCCTGCGCGGTGAGCGGATCGACGGTGATGACAACCGCCGGCTCCTCGCTCTTCTTCAGGACCTCGACCTCATAGGATGCCGAACCCTTTCCGTTTGCAAGCGTTGCAACGATCTGGACGGTGCCGGTCAGCCCCTTGTTATTTGCGGTGGCCTCGCCGGTCGCGGCGTCAAAGGAGACGAGCCCCTCTTCATTGCCGAGTATCGACCAGATAATTTCCTTGCCGGCCGTCGCGTTCTCGGGAGTGTATATCACGGCCTGAGAGCATTTGTTATCCGGCAGAAGCTGGATCTTCGCGGTGGTGAAAGAAATACCCGTCGCCTCGATCGGATCCGCCTCGAGCACCGTGATCCTGTATACCGTCCAGTGGCCGGCATTGTCGCTCACAGTGACCTCGGCCTCGCCGGGTGCTTTTGCGGTGACAAGACCGCCCTCGGTGACGTCTATAAACTCATTGCCGGAAGAAACCCTGTAGGAGACGGGGCCCACAATATCTGCGCCGTCAGGCATGGGCAGCACGGCGGGGAGCTGCTGCGTGACCGTCTCGCCGATGACCATCTTTATGGAGACAGGCTCTTCGGAGCTCTTCTTTATGTTGGTCGCATCATTGCTGACCTCTACCTTGGCCGTTCCGGTGTAGATCACGTCCGCCTTATCCCTGTCCCCGGCGGGGTACCAGCACTCACAGGTCACGGTAGTGGAGCCCTTGCCCTTTGCAACGATATAGTCGCCCTCGTCATCCACATATTCGTGGACCGCTACGTCTTCGTCGCCGGTGCTCCAGCTCCAGGAGTAGTCCGCGCCGGTGATAAGCTTGCCCTTGCTCTCATCGCTGTTGGTCTTATATCCGCTCACGGAGAGCTTCACTCTCTGCGCAGCGGTATCATTGACGTCCAGAGCGTAGCTTTCCTTATCAAAGTCCAGCTTGCCAACAGGCGTATTGTCCGCATAAGCTCCGACGCTGCACATTGCGGTGAGCATGCAGGCCAGAAGCAGTACGGATAATGCTTTCCTCATAGTTTTCATTATTCTCTCCTCCTTGATTGAAGGTAATTGCGCCAGCTTCGTCTCATCATATTTACTATACCACATTTCAAGCACTGCGGCAATTAAATTATTACAAAAAAACCGCAAGTTTTTTCAGTTTTCTTGCATTTTCGCCGCCGCGCCTTTATGCCGGCTGTGCCTTACGCTTCATATGACGGCCGGATCTTCAAAAGGTTCCCTTCCGCCGGAAAAAGATCCGCACAAATTTTTTCCTTTTTGTGCAGAACTTTACCTGGCAATGTACGTCTTACAGAGCAGGGAGCGTCATTTTACAAATCCGCTATGGAAATCTCAGCGCCGCAATTGTATAATGGATCATCACTCTTTTAAAGATTTCGGGGTGCAGAATGAAAAAAAGCATTTCATTTTTACTCGCGCTCACCGCGCTTGTGCTCTGTGCCTGCGGCGGCAGTGTTCCGCAGCAGACGGATGAGCCGGCCGAGGTCTCCGCAAGTCCCGCGGCGTCAGCGCTGCCGGGGGTATATCCTCTGGATTTCTTCAAGGATACGGAAGCGCTATGGCAGCAGGAGCAGGACGGCACGGAGCTGGTCCGCGTCAGCTATCCGGTGCTGTCACTGAGTCAGGAGGACTCCGTGAAGTTCAGCGCGCTCTCCAACGCTCTTCTGGCGCTGAATTCCGACGCCGCTTCCGCCGGCAGTTCCTCATACGATCAGCTTCTGCCGCTGGCGCAGGCCGAGCTTGCGCGCTGCGCCGCAGCCGCCGGTGTGGGATCGGGCGAGGACGCGCCGGTATTCAAGACCTTTTACCGCAAGGTGGATCTGACCCTGCCGCGCGCCGACAGCCGCGCCGTCAGCGTGCTCTACAGTCTTACAAGCTACTCCGGCGGCACGGAGGGCGACGTATTCTACTACAGCAGCAATTTTGACAGTGCCAGCGGGCGGCTCCTCAGCCTGAGCGACGTTGTTCTCGACCTGCCGGAGTTCCGCGACATACTTGAGGCGGGGCTGCGGGAGAAGTACGCTGAGGTCGACTTCACGGCGCTGGAGGATGCGCTGAACGGTTACATGTCCGATCTGTCGTCCCTGACGTGGACGCTGGATTATCAGGGGCTGAGCTTTTTCTTCGCCGCTGGGACGCTTGCTCCCTATGACGACGGGGCAATGCAGCTTTCGCTGCGTTTTGCCGACAATCTGAGGCTTTTCAGTCTCTATTACACCGCTGTTCCTACCGCATATGCGGTGCCGCTGACGGGCGGCAACTGCCTCAACTATGACTTCGATCAGGACGGGAAGGCCGACGAGATCAGCGTTGAGCGTATATACGGGGACGACGGCAGTATAGAAAAGCTGAAAATAAGCGTCAACGGCAAGGTATTCACCGCCAACACCCCGATGACGGACTGCGACTGCTATGTTGTCCGCCCCGGCACCGGCAGAAGCTACCTGTTCATAAGCGCGCAGAACCTGACCGGCTACGGTTACATAAGCGTATATCTCATCGACCGCACCGGGGCAAGCCTCGCCGGGATGCAGTATGAGAGCAGCCTGTACGCCGCGTCTTACACTCCGGCCTGCGCCGGGACGACGCTGCTTACAGACCCCGGATACTTCATGATGGGGACGCGCATACAGTATCTCGGCACGCTGACCGGTCTGAAGGTATACAGCATCGGTACGGACGGCATGCCGGTGAGCAGCGACAGCTACTATCAGCTTTACGGCGCTGATCCGCTGACGCTGAAGACCCAGCTCGTCACCGCGACCATAGACGCGGCCGGCTCCGGCACCTTTGCCGCTGAGACCTTTCCCGCCGGGACGCGGCTGAGCTTCTGGCGCGGCGACGGGAGCGGTTCGATGGATATGTATACCGACGACGGCGTATACTGCCGTCTCTATGTCAGCGGCAAGCCGGGCAGCCAGAAAGTGAACGGCGTTCCGGTCGAAAACGTGTTCGACGGTATAGTCTACTGACAATATCATACGTCCGACAGCCCTCGGGGATGCCGCCTTGCCTGGACGCCATCCCTGTTTATATAGAAAAACATACGATCAGGAGGTACTGTCTGTGAGTAATCTAAGCAACATGCCCGTCTCGGGCGTGATCGTCATTGCCGTGACGGTCACACTTTTCATTCTCGCCGTATTCATGCTTTTCGGCGTGTGCGCGAGCTACCGGCGTCTTTCAAGACTCGTGAGCGACAACCAGACCTCGGGCAATGAATTTCTGCGCTATGCGTCCGGCGAATTTGCCGCGGCCTACAAGCGCTACGGCGCCGATGTCAACACCCCCGCGATCATTTCAAACGCGGTAGGCGCGAAGCTCTCCGGCGCGCTGTTCTGCGAGCGCTTCCTCAATAATGCCGTTTCCCTCTTCGTGACGCTCGGCCTTTTCGGCACGTTTCTCGGCCTGAGCCATTCCGTGGCCTCGCTTACGGAGCTGATAAGCTACAGCAACACGTCAGAATGGCTGAGCGTGCTGGACAGCGTCGGTGGCGGGCTGATGTCCGCGCTCAGCGGTATGGGCGTGGCGTTCTACACCTCGCTTGTAGGCGTGGCCTGCTCGATAATCCTCACGCTTCTGCGTTCGGTATTCAACCCCGAGACTCTGCGCCGCCGGCTTGAGACTCAGCTTGAGCTGTGGTTTGACCATACCGTGGCCCCCACGCTGCCCACAAAGGCCGCAAAGGACGATGTTGAGCTCGTCCACCAGATGATAGACGCGATGAACGACGCCGCCAACAGCATGGACCGCATGCTTCAGACAGCCGCCGGTGAGTTCGGCAAGACCATGGACACCGGCCGGAGCTATCTCGGCGCATTCAACAAGACAGTCGGAAGCTTCAACGACGGCGTACATGATTTCTCCGAGTTCAACTACAGTCTTCAGGGCACGGTAGAGCGCATGGATCTGGCGATACGCGATCTTGTCTCCGCACTGCGGCAGGCAAAGGGCGGCGCTGAGAAAGGCGGCCGTCAATGAGGCGGCACGGTTCCGGGCAGACGGATCAGCTCGCCGCTTCCGCGCAGGGTGAACAGGGCTTCTGGCCGTCCTATGCGGATATGATGTCCTCCCTTGCGCTGATCCTGTTCTTTCTCATGCTCATCTCATATATTCAGAATCTGATAACAGGCAACGACCTGCAAAGCACGCAGGAGGTGCTGGCAAATACTCAGACCCAGCTTGAGCAGACGCAGGCGCAGGTAAAGAGCGCTGAGGACGAGCTGGCGTCCATCACGCTCGACCTCGACAAGGCCAGGCTCACTCTGACCGAACGCGAGGCGGAAATATCCGCCAAGGAGGATGAGATCACAGCCCAGCAGGTCCTTATCGCAAAGCAGAAAGACTACATGTCCTCCGCCGACGCGGAGCTTGTCGCAATGCGCAGTCAGATGCAGACCATCGCGGTGCTGCGCCTGTCGATACTTGAACAGATACGTGACAGCATAGTAAGTGTCATGGGCGACGCCTCAAAGGTCAGCATAGGCGATAACGGCAATATCATACTCAGCGAGGGCGTGTTCTTCGACCTCGGCTCATCGCAGATAAAGGCCGGCAGTGAGCCTGTTCTGAACCAACTCGTGCAGGTTTTCGGCAGCTTCCTTTCCGACAGCGAAAACGCCAAATATGTCGACAGCATCGTCATCTCCGGCCATACCGACAGCACCGGCACGGCCGCCGAAAACCGCGTGCTCTCGACCGACCGCGCAAACTCGGTGCTCAGCTATCTGCTCAACGCCCAGAACGGCGCTTTAAGCCGGTATTCGCAGTATTTCTGCGCCGCAGGCTACGGCGCGACCCGTCCCGTGGCGGACAATTCTACCGACGCCGGACGCGCTGCCAACCGCCGCATTGAAATATCCATGATACTAAAGGACGACACCGTGCTCGACATTGTGGACAGCTATCTCGAGCTGGAGCTTCCGTCCGCGGAGGCTGCGTCTCCCGCTCCACCGGCTTCGCCTTCACCGGCAAACGGCTGATAAATAAAACAAAAGACACCTCACTCTCTGCCGGGCAGAGAATGAGGTGTTTTTATTGCCCTTATGCTTACGGATGCATGGTATAGTTGGGCGCTTCCTTGGTGATATATATGTCGTGCGGGTGGCTCTCCTTGAGGCCCGCAGAAGTGATGCGGACGAATTTGCTCTTCGTGCGCAGCTCCTCGACGTTGTGCGCGCCGCAGTAGCCCATGCCGGAGCGCAGGCCGCCCATCATCTGATATATGGTCTCAGACACCGCTCCCTTGTAGGGCACACGGCCCTCAACGCCCTCGGGGACAAGCTTCTTGTTGTTTGTCTGGAAGTAGCGGTCGCGGCTGCCTTTCTGCATTGCGCCGAGGCTGCCCATGCCGCGGTAGACCTTGAACTGACGTCCCTGATAGACCTCGGTCTCGCCGGGAGCCTCGTCGCAGCCTGCGAGCATGGAGCCCATCATCACGACCCTGCCGCCTGCGGCAATGGCCTTCACGATGTCGCCGGAGTACTTGATGCCGCCGTCGGCAATGACCGGCACACCGTACTTGTCCGCCATTTCGGCGCAGCCGAGTATCGCGGTAATCTGAGGCACGCCGATACCGGCGACAACGCGGGTGGTGCATATCGAGCCGGGGCCTATGCCGACCTTGACGCAGTCCGCGCCTGCCTTGATGAGCGCCTCGGTAGCCTCGGGCGTGGCAACGTTGCCCGCGACGAGCTGGATGTCGGGGAAATTCTCCTTGACCAGACTCACGCAGCGCATGATGTTGGCGGAGTGGCCGTGGGCGCTGTCGAGCACCAGCACGTCCGCGCCTGCGTCGATAAGCGCGCGGCTGCGGTCGATAATGTCGTTCGTAACGCCGATGGCCGCCGCGCAGAGCAGGCGGCCTGCGCTGTCCTTGGCCGAATGGGGATATTTGAGAACCTTCTCTATATCCTTTATGGTTATGAGGCCTTTAAGCCTGTAATCATTATCCACTATGGGGAGCTTTTCGATGCGGTTCTTCTGAAGTATCTCCTTTGCCTTGTCGAGCGTGGTGCCGACAAGCCCGGTTATGAGGCCGTCCCTGGTCATTATCTCGCCGATCTTCCGGCTCATGTCGGTCTCAAACTTCATGTCGCGGTTGGTGATGATACCGATAAGCTTTCCGTCACCGTCCACTATCGGGACGCCGGAAATACGGAACTTCGCCATAAGCGCATCCGCATCGCCGAGCGTATTGTCCGCGCCAAGAGAGAACGGGTTCGTGATAACGCCGTTTTCCGAGCGCTTGACCATGTCGACCTGCTCGGCCTGAGTGTCAATGCTCATGTTCTTGTGAATGACGCCTATGCCGCCCTCGCGCGCTATTGCGATCGCCATGCGGTACTCTGTGACCGTGTCCATCGCAGCGCTCATCACCGGCACGTTCAGCCGTATCTTCTTTGTGAGCCATGTGGAAAGGTCCACATCCGCCGGCAGCACGTCGCTCTCCGCCGGAACGAGCAGCACGTCGTCAAACGTCAGCCCCTCGCCGATAAAACGCTGTGAATAAAGATTTTCAAGCCCCATATCATACCTCCGTATCAAAATTTCAAACTCAGGTGCCGCGAAAAGCATGAAGCATTTGCAGCGCGCAATGAATTTTTGCCATTATAGCAAATTTGCCGGTAAAGTCAACCGGCATTTTCGCTTATTTTCCGCCCTTATTTCCCGTGCTCTCTGGCAAAATAGAATATGTACTGCTGGGCAAGTCCCGCATAAGCCCCGAGGCTGGCCGGATCAAAGCCGGGCGGAAAATGTTCCCTGAGCGCGCGGCGGATCCAGACGTCCACCGGAAACGCCTCCATATGGTAGAGTCCGAACAGCACCACGCAGTTTGCGACCTTCTCGCCGACGCCGTTGAGCGAAAGCAGCGCCTTTTTCGCGCTCATGTAATCGCAGTCTGTAAGCGCAGCGAGATCAAGGCTGCCGCCGGCCACAGCGCGCGCCGCCGTGATGATATACGCCGCCCTGTAGCCGCAGCGCAGCACCGCAAGATCCTGCTCCTCCAGCGCTGCCAGCCGCGCCGCCGGAGGGAAAGTATAAAAGACTCCGCCGTCAAACCCAACCGGCTGCCCATAGGCCGCGCACAGCCGCTCTACTATGCCCTTTATCCGCTTTATGTTGTTGCACTGCGATATTATGAACGAGCACAGCGCCTCCCACGGCTCCTGCCGCAGTATGCGTATGCCCTGCCCATAGCCGACACACTTCGCCAGATACTCGCCGCCGTCAAAGCCGCGGCTTATCTCCGCGTAATCACGCCCGAGGTCAAAATAATCCCGCCAGAGCTCCTCCGGCGCGGCGGTGCGGATGAATACATCGCCGTTTTCCTCCCACAGCCGCGCGGGCTGCCCCATTGCAATGCCGCTGTATACGCCGTTTTCGTCTCTGTTCCAGCGGAAACACTGCCCGCATTCAAACGTCTTTACAAGATCCAGCTCAGCCGCCGAAGCGAGCCGCCATGTCTTTATTTCATCAGCCATTCAGTACAGGCCCCCTGTCCTCTCCGTATAAATACATTTCTAAATATAAACCTCCGGAGCCGTCTTTTCAATAGTCAGGCGCCGGAGTTGATTTTATCCCGCCATATATGCTATAATAATATGCTTTATATGCATATGCGGCCAGGTCCGCCGCAGTCCTTTCACTCAAAAAACAAGGAGTTTTCCCATATGTCGGCTATCGTCTGGATCGTGATCCGTGTTCTGGCTCTTGCGGCGGCCCTGTTTCTCCTGCCGCTGGGCACGGGATATATATTTCTGCACCGCGGGGAATTTGACCGCGGCATTGTCTATTTCTTTGGCATGTGCGCGCTTTTTACCGGTTTTGAGCTGATCTATTTCCCGTTTTTCGCTCTCGGCCTGCCGTTTTCGCTTATGACGGTTGTATTTTTCGTTCTGGCCGCAGCCTCGGCGGCTCTCGGTCTCTTTCTCAGGTCGAAAGCCGAAAAGACTCCGCGCTCCCCGCGCAAGCCCCTGAACAGGAAAGAAAAGCTCTTTCTCTCCGCCGCGGCCGCCGTCGCGCTCTGGCAGATCCTGCGCACGACGCTCGGTGCCGGCACCTGGAATATCGACGACGGCTGGTATCTCGGACTTGCGAATACCGCGCTGTATACCGATCAGATCCTCCGCACGGACCCGCTCACCGGCCTTGCCTATAACTTTTTCGAGCACATGAGAGAGTATTCCTCCTATGTCTTCTCCCCATGGCCGCTGTTCTGGGCTATGTTTTCCGATATCTTCTCGTTCAGCATAACCGTCCTCATGCACACGGTGCTGCCCGGATTTTTTATCGTGCTGTTCTATTACCTTGTCTACCGCCTCGCCGCCTTCTTTTTCCGCGGCGACAGGGAGAAAGCGCTTTTCGCACTCATGCTGCTGAGCGTTTTCTATGAGATATGTGCGGTCGCAATGAACGTGCGCTTCACCTGGATAATATGCTACCCGTGGATGGGCAAGGGCTTCGGTGCAAGCATCGTCAGTCCGCTGGCGCTGTATTTCTTCCTGCTTATTGAGGAAACCGCGGAGCGCTCAAAGCGCCGCATCCTGTGGCTCGGCATATTTCTTGCCAATGTCGCCGGGTGCATGACCGCGTCGAGCTGCGCGGAGCTCACGCTGATGCTCCTAGGCTGCTGGGGTCTGACATATATCATCCGCACGCGCGATCTCTCTGCGGTGTGGAAGCTGGCGCTGTGCGTGACGCCGAGTCTCGCGCTCATGGCCGCTCATCTTATGTGAGGGAGGGTCAGAAATGCTTGAAAGTCTGAATATCATTCTGGAGGAAACTCTGGACGTATACCGCCTTGCCACTCTCAGCGGCCGGCTGTTTATCCCGTTTTTCATCTGCTGCATATATCTGCTGCTGTCCCCCGCGAAGGAGGATAAGCGCGCCAGATACTATCTCGTCTATCCCTCGCTGATACTGTGCGTTTTTCTCTTCAACCCGGTGTTCATACACTATATGATAAAATTCACCTCCGACCCGGAGCGCGTCGCAAGGATGTACTGGCCTCTGCCTATAGGCGGCGTGATAGTCTATTGCGTTATCCGCGCCTTCTGCGCGCTGAAAAAGCGCTGGAAGCGCGCGGTACTGCTGCTCGCCTCCGTGTGCACGCTGCTGTTCGTGACCGAGGGCAGCCACGCCGGAATATCCTTCACCCGCGCCGGCAATCCGGAAAAGCTTATCACCGGCGCGAAAGAGATATGCGATTCGATCTATACGCTCAACGGCGGCGAAGAGGCCACCGTGCTCGTACCGAAGCATCTTTTCTTCTGGGTGCGCGAATACAACGCAGCGCTGATCAACCCGTACAAGCACAAGACCGAGTTCATGTACAATGACGACGGCACACTTGACCTCGACGCGACAGGCAGCAAGGCGCTGGAAGCGAACTGCAAATATGTCGTCATATCCGGCACCGCCGCGTCCACCGGCTCTCTGGAGGATTACGGCTATGTCCCTGCGTGTGACATCCCCGGCGATAACTGTGTATATACGATATACAGGCTCTCCGCCGGGTAATGAGCCGCATATACCTGAAAACACCCTGCCAGTCACCGGCAGGGTGTTTTCGTTTTCTCACTTTTACTGATTACTTTTACTGACTTCTGCGCTCAGGCTGTTCAGCCAAGCTCCTGCAGCTTCTTGATGCACTCAGGGCAGACGTATCTTCCCTTGTAAGAGATAATATCCTTCACGCTGTCGCAGAACACACATGCAGCCTGATACTTGTGAAGAATAATGTCTTCTCCATCAACATATATCTCTAATGCATCCTTCTCTGCGATGTCCAGAGTGCGGCGCATCTCTATGGGCAACACAATACGGCCAAGCTCGTCGACCTTACGTACGATTCCTGTAGATTTCATCTTTCTACGCTCCTTTAATCATGGTTATTTGGGACACTTGCCCCTCTCCTTCAGGCATTTCCCACCTATAATTGGATTATACTCAGCAAACCGGAGATAGTCAACCATTTTTCTTCCAACGTAAAATTATTAACATTTTATTCATTATATAGCTGCTTTCGTCTATGTATTTTCTTTGCGGAGTGTTTTCGACATGACGTTTTCGTATATTCTTGCGTTTATATTCGTGATTTCGACCGCAGCTATGGCATTTGCATCCCCGGAAAGCGCCAATGCGGCAATGGACGGGGCGCAGGCAGCCGTGAGCTTTACGCTGAGCATCACCGGCGGCATATGCCTGTGGAGCGGCGTGATGGAGCTGATGGAGCGCTGCGGCATTACCGCCGCGCTCGGGAGGCTGCTGCACCCGCTGCTGCGCCGCCTCTTCCCTGAGAGCACGGCGGATGCCTCCGTTCTCTCCGCGCTCACCGAGAACGTCAGCTCCAATCTGCTGGGGCTGGGCAATGCCGCGACGCCCGCGGGGATAAGGGCGGCGCAGGGCATTGCGGCGCGCACCGGCTGCGGACACGCCTCGGACGAGCTGTGCATGCTTGTCGTGCTCAATACCGCGTCGATACAGCTTCTGCCGGCAACGGTAGCTTCCGTGCGCGCCGCCTGCGGGGCCGCGGCGCCGTTCGACATCGTTCCGGCTGTGTGGATAAGCTCCGCCGTCTCCGTCGCCGCGGGACTTCTCACCGCGGCGGCGCTGAAGAGGCTGTGGCCATGAACCGCCTGCTGTCGCTGGCTCCGGCGCTGATAATAGCGGCCGCGTGTCTCTGCGCCCTGCTGAAGGGCGTGGATATAATGGGCGCGATGACCGACGGGGCAAAAAAAGGGCTTCAGACCTCGTTGTCCATGCTCCCCGCGCTCGTCATACTCTTTTCCGCGGTCTATCTGCTGCGCGCCTCGCGCCTGCCGGATATGCTCACGTCCCTTATATCTCCGCTGCTCTCGCGCCTCGGCATTCCGCCTGATACCTCGCTTATACTGCTGCTGCGCCCGCTCTCCGGCAGCGGAACGCTGAGCGCCGCGGCGGACATCATGAGCCGCTGCGGCGCAGACTCCCTCGCCGGACGCACAGCCGCCGTCATGACCGGCTCCAGCGAGACGACGTTTTACGTTATCGCCGTGTACTTTTCCGCGGCCGGCGTAAAGGGCAGCCGCTGGGCCGTCCCGGCCGCTTTGGCGGCGGATGCGGCCGGATTTATCGCCGCGGCGCAGGTATGCAGGCTGTTTTGGGGCGCATGAGCCCGAAAAAAGCCTTATTTTTCGTTTAATTCTTTTATCTTCCTCTTGTATTCTCAGCCAATTGACTGTATAATGTCAATGCTTAAAATTTTGGAAGCGTGTACCCTGAGAAAATGGAGGACGATCAATGAACAACTACAAACGCCGCTTCGGCGACCGCAAGGAAGGCCGTCTGCTCCGTTCCCTTCCCGCATTTGCAAAGTTTATTCCTTTCATAATGCCCACCCGCAACGACGCCTGCAATCAGTATGAGGAGAGCTTTGAGGTCACGGATCTCGACCGCCGCCTCCGTCAGCTCCGTGTCGCGGGCTACAAGGGCATAGGCTTTCTGCACTTCATCATCGCCGCATACATACGCGGCGTATCCATGCTGCCCGGCATCAACCGCTTTGTCGTCGGCCGCCGCATTTATGCCAGAGACAACATCGAGGTCGTCATGACGGTCAAGCGCAGCCTCTCCGTCGATGCGACAGAGACGACCATAAAGGTCGTATTTGAGCCGACGGACACGATATTTGACGTCTACCGCAAGATGAACGAGAAGATCGACGAAGTCAAGACCTCCGACGGCAACAACAACACCGAGGACGTGGCGGAGACGCTGTGCCGCGCGCCGCGCTTCCTGCTTCGTTTCGCACTGACCATCCTGCGCATCATGGACTATTTCGGCTGGCTGCCTGAGAAGCTCGTCGAGGCAAGTCCCTTCCACGGCTCCATGATAATCACCGACGTCGGCTCCCTGCGCATCGGGCCTATCTATCACCATATCTACAATTTCGGCACGCTGCCTGTGTTCATAGCCTTCGGTGCAAAGCGGCACGCCTATGAGATCGACAGGCACGGTCAGGTAGTCGACCATAAGTATGTCGACTGCAAGTTCACTATGGATGAGCGCACCGTCGACGGGCATTATTATGCGCAGTTCCTTCAGGCCATCCGCTATATTTTCGCCCACCCCGAGCTCCTTGAGGCTCCCCCGACGAGAGTTGTAGACGACGTGTACTGATAAAAGGAAAATACATAGAGAAAAATTACGGCTTCCCGCTCAATACGGGAAGCCGTTTTCATGCCTGATTTATTCTTCTATCAGCTCTACATCCACGCCCGTGCCCTCAAGCGCACGGCTTACCGCAGCATACATCGCCTCGTCGGTGCTGACCTTTCCAAGCAGGGGCAGCTCGCCAAGGATCGTCCAGTCGAGGTTTTCCCCGCTGGATATCAGCGTGAGCACGGTCAGCCCGGAAAAATCGTCAAGATTTACGGTGGAATCCAGCTTGCAGTTATCCAGCGTCATCCCGGCGATGCGCGATTCTTTATCGAACTTCTTGAAGAAGCTGCCGCGCAGGTCGCAGCCGTGGAAGGCTACATTCGTGAGGCTGCTGATATGCAGCACCGTTTTCATCTCATCCGTCGTGCAGTTTGACACGGAAAAATCCGTGAGCTTTGTCAGCGGCTTCAGCGTTGAGAAATCCGAGATCGTCGAGCCGTTCAGGTCAAGCAGTCTGAGCTCCAGACACTGCCTGATGTCGCCCAGATCCGTGACCGGGCAGCCCTCGGCGTAAATCTCCCTGAGCTTTGTCAGCCGCCCCACGCCCTCGAGCGAGGCCACACGGCAGCCGCTGATGTTCAGATACTGTATGCCGAGCGCAGGCATCGTATCGAGCGAGCTGAGGCTCTGCCCGTTTATATACAGGGTCCTGAGCCCGGTGAAGTACTTGAGATCGCTCAGGTCGCGTATGTCCCCGCTGTCGGAAAAGTACGAGCTGGCAAGCCGGTCCTCAAGGCTGAAATACCATCTGTCACCCACTATATAAAGCTCAGTCAGGCCGCTTATATCCGAGACATACAGCTCTTCGTCCTTCAGGCCGCTGTAATCGCGCGCGATATTCTCAAATATCTCGCTTGTAAACTCCGCCTTCGTTCCGGCAGGCAGGGGCTGTATCTCCTGCGTGTTAAGGCCTATGATCACGCGCTCCGTCAGCCCCGTAAAGTGGCCGACCACGCCGAGGCTTATCACCGCCGCAAGCACCAGCAGTCCGATAGTTCCCCAGACTATGCGCCTCGCCCGGCGCTTTTTTGCTTTTTTCCGTTCCGTATCGGGCTCTTCCTGCGCTGCCGCATCCTTTTCCGCCTTTTTATGCGGTTTTTCTCCGCGGCGTTTTTCCCGCCCGGCTTCCTCCGCCTCCGGCCGCGTGTTCTCCGCCGCGGGCTCCGGCACGTTCTCAGGCTTTTCATGCTCCGTTGTTCCGCCGTTCTCCGAAAAGCTCTCCGAAGTAAGCAGCGGGGCGGAATACAGCTTGTCGTAGAACAGCTCGTGCGGCATGTTGTATTTCATCAGGGCAAATATATTGCCTATCTGCATTTCCATGCCGGGCGTCATCTCGGTGTTTTCAAGGAAGATGTTTATCACCTTTATGCGCTTCATCAGCGCATAGTGCATCTCTCTCCGGCAGTTATCCGACCTCATGTAGCCCTGCGAAATAAAGGCGAGCATAAGGTGCGCGCCGTTCAGATGCTCCGCAATACACTCCGGCCACTCGCTGCCGACCTCGATGCCCTCATCGTACCAGATGCGGTAGCCGTGGCTGTGCATGTCGGTCAGCACCTCCATGACTGAATTTGAGTCAGAATGGGCATAGCTGACGAATATGTATGGCTCACTGCCTTCATACGGTTTGAAATAATTCAATCTCTGTCTACCTCGGTTTCCTTTCCGGCAGCCCGGACGCGCTCCGCCGCGGCGGCATGCGCCTTCTCAAGCTGCGCCGCTTCCTCAAGCAGCCGCTCTCCGGCAGCGGTAAGCCCCGTGACGCGGTTATCGCGCACAACGAGCTGCACACCGAGCTCCTCTTCCAGCGCCGAGACCGTGCGGCAGGTCGTTGAATGGCTTATGTACAGCCTTCGCGCAGCCTCGCTGAAGCTTTTGTACTTCGCCACGGCGGCGAATATCTCAAGCTGCCGCAGCTCCATATCAGTAATTGAAATTGTGCGGCAGGAGCTCTGAGAGCTTATAGCTGACATAACGGTCGCCGGCCTTGGCGCAGAGCACCTCCATATCCGGCGAAAACTCCGCCAGAAACTGCCTGCACGCGCCGCAGGGGGTGCACCAGTTTTCGCTGTCGGCGTAGATGGCTATGCGCACAAAGCTCCTGTGCCCCTCGCTGACGGCCTTGCAGCAGGCCGTGCGCTCGGCGCAGATGGTGCTGCCAAGCGCCGCGTTCTCCACGTTGCACCCCGTGAACACCGTGCCGTCGTCGCACTCTATAGCGGCGCCTACCGAGAATCTGGAATAGGGGACGTAGGCGTTTATCGACGCCTTCTTTGCCATGGACATAAGCTCTCTGTCAGTCATGATACTCTCCCTTTCACATGTTATATTATAAGAATATTATTAAGGACATTATTAACCGCACCGGCTCACTGATCTACAAATTCCCATTTTACGAAGTCAAAGAGCGGATTCCCGACGTTTGCGTTTATGCCCTTGACAACGCCGCGGTGGCAGATTATCTGCTGCTTTTCAAAGCCTATCGGTATC
This sequence comes from uncultured Eubacteriales bacterium, assembly GCA_900546515.1. Classification (GTDB taxonomy): domain Bacteria; phylum Bacillota; class Clostridia; order Oscillospirales; family Oscillospiraceae; genus Limivicinus. Next base: position 18,544 of record URDG01000037.1, read on the forward strand.
AGCATGGCGTTGAGGCTCACAAGCTCCGCGAGATTCCTGTATGCCGCGGCCTGCTGCTCCGTTCCGGCACTGAGATACCTGTTTATTGCCTCCAGATAGCTGATGTCGGTAGAATTTGAATAGTTGAGGTTGCTGTTTTCATTGTCTTTTGTGCGCACGGTCATGAGCTCGGTCAGATCGAAGTTGCTGCGCAGGCGAATTTCACCGTAGTAGAGGTCATAGTTTCCCTCCTTGATGGCGGTCATATAATCGTCCCATGTGAGTTCCTGCACCGTGACCGTTATGCCTATGGACTCCATATCCTCCGCAAAGCGGCGCACAACGCCGGTCTTGACGCTGCTGTCCGAACATACCACGAACACCAGCTCTATCTTCTGCGGAGAGCCGGACATGTACTCCATCTTGCCGTCGTCGTCATAGTCCTTTATGCCGGCGTTTTCAAGCACCGCAATGCAGGTTTCCAGATCATAGCCGAGATCGTTTGCAAGATCCGTCGGATAGAGGTCGCAGGTGGGGTACATCGCTATAGGCGAGGCGACGCCGTTGCCGTGCAGAAGCTCGACCATGTTCTCCCTGTCGAAGGCAAAGTTCATGGCATAGCGGAAGCTGCTGTATTTGCCGAGAGCGCCGTTTTCGTTTATGACGACATAGTGCATATTCGTCGTGGGGTAAGCATGTATTTCATTGGTGCTGGCATAGCCGAGGTTCGTATAGCTCGACGGATCGTTTATGACCACGTCGATAAGCGCGGATTCAAATGCGTCCAGCGCGCCCTGCGCGTCGTCGTACTCCTTGAGATATATGACGTCCAGCGGGTGCTGCACCGGTTCATGCTCGTACTGCACGGTGGTCTTTTCGTCGCTGCCGTCGTCGCTGCTCGCCTCAACCTCTACCGGCCGGCCTATATATCCCGTATACGCGTGCAGCTCGGTATAGTCCTCATTGTACATATACGGGCCGCTGCCCATCGGATAATCATCGGAATATGTGCCGTACTTTATGATAGGGATATTGAGGAGCTTCGGCAGCTGCGAATCCCCGATGCCGAGAGTTATAGTGACCTCGGTGTCTGTATAAGAGGCGCCGAGATAGCTGTTGAAGCGCCCCTTGAAGCGGTCGGAGCTCACGGCGCGGTCAAGCGAATAGCGCACATCCTTTCCCGTGAGCGGTGTACCGTCATGGAAGGTATGTCCCTGATCTATCTTGAAGGTCCAGAAGGTATAGTCGTCGTTGCTGGACCAGTCAATTATCACGTTTTTAATGACATTGAAGTTGTTGTCGAGCTCTACCATGTTCTCATATACCAGCGAGCATATGAGCTGATTTGAGCGGTTCGTCGCAACAAGGGGATTGAAGCTGCGGCTCGTATTCATGTTGAGCGAAAATACATCGTCATCGCCGACGTTCGCTACAACATCTTTGCCTCCGGTGGATTCCGGTATCGTGTCGTATGTCAGCCTCTCCGTCCGCGTGCCGCAGGCGGTGCAGCCGAGAAGCATTGCAAGTGCGCACAAAAGGCACAGAGTTCTTTTTATCTTCATCGCCCGCTCTCCTTCTCAAGCATTATCATCGCGCACAGGCTGCCGCGCCCCTGCCCCATGCGCTGCGTATAGCGGTGGGACCAGTATTTCTCGTGGCTGCACATCGTGCACTCCTCCGACACGTCTATATTCTCCTCCCTCAGCCCCAGCTGCATGAGGCGGCGGGCATTTGCGGCGCGGAGGTCGACCATTGTCTTGCCGTCCGCCCGGCGGTCAAAAAGGCCGCCGTCATCGCCGCCGAGGTATCTTGTCACGGCCTCCGGCACATCGTCGTCGGTCTCAAAGCAGCAGCGGCCTATGGAAGCGCCCATCGCCGCGCAGATGCTCCCCGGCTCTGCGCCGAGAGCGCACATTTTCTCCACGGTCACGCCGAGTATGTCCGCAACGGAGCTGCGCCAGCCGCAGTGTACCGCGGCTATCACGCCGTGGTCAATATCGCACAGCAGAGCCGGTACGCAGTCCGCCACGAAGCAGGCTATCGGCAGTCCGCGCTCGACCGTTATGAGACCGTCGGCCTCGTAGGGCGTCGGCGTGCCGGTGACATGCCTGTCTGCGCCCGTCACGACGCGCACCTCATTGCCGTGCACCTGCTTTGTCACGGCGCTGTCGTTTACGCCTACGCCCATGAGCGCGCAGACGCGGCGGTAATTCTCGCTCACGTTCTCCTGCGGGTCGCCGCGGCCCGAACCAAGGTTCAGGCTTGAAAAGTCGCCCGTGCTCACGCCGCCGAAGCGCGTCGTAAAAGCATGGCGCGCCCTTATCACATCGGAGCTCATATATATGAGCCCGTCCTTATTGTTTTCTCTGAATGCCATATTTTTCTCCGGTTTTCTGGGGGTATGTGCCCGGCCGCTCACTCGTTGCGTCCGCAGCACTCCTTGTATTTGAGCCTCCGGCTGCCGTCCGCCTTCATCTTGCCGCAGGGGCAGGGATCGTTGCGTCCCGGCTTCGGCGCTTTCTTCACGGGCTTTTTCTTCACAGGCTCGCCGCCGACATTTGCCGCGGCGTTCTTTGCCACGGCCTTGCGTTCAATGGGCTGGGCCGCGCGCACCTGCACGGTGTAGATACGGCGCACGGTCTCCTCGCGGATGCCGTGTACCATGCTCTCGAACATCTCATAGCCCTCCTGCTTGTAGGCGTCTATGGGCTTGACAGCGCCGTAGCCGCGCAGGCCGATGCCGCGCTTGAGTTCGCTCATCGCGTCTATGTGATCCATCCAGTATTCGTCCACCACGCGCAGCATGACAACGCGCTCGATCTCCCTCATGAGAGGCAGGTCGTTGGGACCGGGGCCGAACGCCGCCTCGCGCTTTGCATACACCGCCTCCGCGAGCTGCTCTACGCGCTCCGTCAGCGCCTCGGGCCGGGCAAAGCCCTTGAACTCATCTATGCTTATCGTGCCGCGGCGCATGAACAGCTTTTCAAAAGGCTGAAGCGCATTGTCGATCTGCTGCTGGCTCTCCGCCGCCGTGCCGCCGAGGCCGTCCATCACCGTGCCCTTGACGAATTCTCTCACCATGCCCAGAATCTGCTCGTGAATATCCTCGCCGTCCAGCACCTTCCGGCGCTCGCCGTAGATAATGTTCCTCTGCTGGTTCATAACGTCGTCGTACTCGAGCACGGTCTTACGGGTCTGGAAGTTGCGGCTCTCAACCGTCTTCTGCGCCTGCTCTATGGCGTTGGAGAGCATCTTGTGGTCAAGCGGCGTGTCCTCGTCGACATTCAGCGCTTCCATCATGCCCATGATGCGCTCAGAGCCGAAAAGGCGCATGATGTCGTCCGTCAGCGCGAGGAAAAAGCGGCTCTCACCGGGGTCTCCCTGACGGCCGGCACGGCCGCGCAGCTGGTTGTCTATACGTCTGGACTCATGCCGCTCCGTACCGAGTATGAAAAGGCCGCCCGCCGCCTTTACCTTCTCGGCCTCGGCGTTCGTGACCTCCTTGTGTCCGGCAAGCTTCTCGGCAAACAGTCTGCGTGCCGCGAGTATGTCCTCATTGTCCGTCTCGGCATAGCCCGTGGCCTCGGCTATCACAGCCTCGTCGAAGCCGGCCTTTCTCAGGTCGGTCTTTGCCATGAACTCCGCGTTGCCGCCGAGCACGATGTCGGTGCCGCGTCCGGCCATATTCGTGGCTATCGTCACCGCGCCGAGCTTGCCTGCCTGCGCAACGATCTCCGCTTCTTTCTCATGGTATTTTGCGTTCAGCACCGTGTGCGGGATCCCGCGGCGCTTGAGCAGCGAAGAGATGTACTCACTCTTCTCTATGGATATGGTGCCGACAAGCACGGGCTGCCCTTTCTCGTGGCAGCTCACTATCTGTTCGATTATCGCGCGGTTTTTCCCGGCCTCGTTTTTATATACGACGTCGGGGTCGTCTATACGTATGACGGGCTTGTTCGTGGGTATCTCGATAATGTCGAGCTTATAGATGGCCTCGAATTCTTCTGCCTCGGTCGCGGCGGTGCCGGTCATACCGGAGAGCTTGCCGTAGAGGCGGAAGTAGTTCTGGAAAGTGATGGTCGCAAGAGTTTTGTTCTCCTGCTGCACATCGACATGCTCCTTGGCCTCTATCGCCTGATGCAGACCCTCGGAATAGCGCCGCCCGAGCATGAGCCGTCCCGTGAACTCATCGACGATGATGATCTCGCCGTCCTTGACTATATAGTCGATGTCGCGCTTCATTATGCCGTGGGCCTTGAGCGCCTGATTTATGTGATGCACGAGCGTGGCGTTCTCGATGTCGGCCAGGTTTTCAAGGTTGAAGGCGCGCTCGGCCTTCGCTATGCCGTGCGCGGTGAGCGTTGCGGTCTTTGCCTTCTCGTCGACGACATAGTCCGCGTCCAGATCCTCGCTCTCCTCTTCCTTTTCATCAACGGAGGCGTACACGACCTTTTTAAGGCGTGAAACGAAATCGTCCGCCTGACGGTAGAGGTCCGTGCTCTCGTCGCCCTGACCGGAAATTATAAGCGGCGTTCTCGCCTCGTCGATGAGTATGGAGTCCACCTCGTCGACGATCGCAAAGGCGTGGCCGCGCTGCACCATCTGCTCTTTGTACAGCGCCATATTGTCGCGCAGATAGTCAAAGCCCATTTCGTTATTAGTGCCGTAGGTTATGTCGCAGTTATATGCCGCGCGGCGCTCGTCATTTGTGAGGCCGTGTACTATCAGGCCGACGGACAGTCCCATGAAGCGGTGGACCTTGCCCATCCACTCG
>URDG01000038.1 GCA_900546515.1 uncultured Eubacteriales bacterium
CACCGCAGGCGTCTCCGGCGCAGGCATGATAATGCTGGCAATGGTCCTTACCTCCATCGGCCTGCCGGTCGAGGGCATTGCTATCATCGCTGGCGTCGACAAGCTCTTCGACATGGGCCGCACCACCCTCAACATCACCGGCGACGCGACCTGCGCGCTTTTCATCTCCCGCACCGAGCGCGACAAGGCTGCAAAGAAAGCCGCCAAGGCCGACGCATAAGCCGGGGCTTACTCCGGTAAAACCGTAAATCAATTTTTTTCTGCGCCCGGATCGCATATGTCGTTCCGGGCGCAGTTGTGTTTGTCCCCCATTCGCATGTATAAATCTCACGCAACCGTGGGAAAATTATAGTGCTGTTACATAAGATGTAATGGGCTAGGATTATTTTCACGGAGTGTGAAACACATGGTCAAACGAGGAGATATTTATTATGCCGATTTAAGCCCGGTCGTGGGCAGCGAGCAGGGCGGCATGCGTCCTGTCCTTATCGTGCAGAACGACACCGGCAATAAGCACAGCCCCACTGTTATTGCCGCCGCCATAACCAGCCAGATCGGGAAGGCACGCCTGCCGACCCACATCGAGCTCACGGCCCAGAGCGTAGGTCTCAACCGGGACAGCGTCATACTGCTTGAGCAGATACGCACTATAGACAAATCCCGTCTGCGCGAGCGGATGGGCCGGCTGGACGAGGGCACCATGACCGCCGTCGACAATGCGCTTGCCGTCAGCTTCGGTCTGGGTACCTGACGCTTTCGGACACTCAGAATCAAATATTTCCGTGTCTCCGCTCATACTATGGAGCGGAGACATTTTTTATCGGATAAGGACGGTGTGTGCATGGAATATCCTCTTTTGATAGACGGCGAGCGCTCCGGCAGTCTTACAGTGTCGGTGGATGGGCTGTTCACCGTTTTCGAGGCGGCGGCCGGGCCGCAGGATGCGCTTGTGCGCATTTCCGTATACGGCGGCGGTGAGGAAGGCTATCTCGGCGTCATGCAGCCATGGAGCGGCGGACTGTATCTGCGCCGGAGATTCAGCCGGGGCGAGATGCGCCGTATGCCGTCCGTTATTGAATACGCCGCCCCCGCCGGTATGTGCGGCCCGGTGACCGGTGGCCACGGCAAAGATATGCCCACTGACGGGCGCAGCGGGCCGGACGGCGCTCAGTCTCCATGCCGGACGGCGTCCGCGCCTGCACCCGAAGCCCTCCCTGCTGCCTGCCCGGATGAGCTGCTGTGGTTTGCGCGCCCCGACGGAACGCTCACCGCATTTGACGGAAAAAGCAGCATAGTCGCCCTCCCCGCCGCGCTGCGCCGCGAAGCTCCCGGAGCCGTGCTGCGCATGATAAACGGGCGCATTTATATGCTTTTCAGGTATTGAGCTGTAAAGTAAAATGTTGTATAATATAATCTCATTATTATATGAGTTCCCTCGGTATTATTTTATTGGAGGCATATATATTATGCAGATGACCGATCTGATCGCCAAGAAGCGCGATGGCGGCAAACTGACCGCCGAAGAAATAGAATACATGATCCGCAACTACACTGACGGCATTATCCCGGATTACCAGATGTCCGCCATGTGCATGGCGATACTCTTCGCCGGCATGGACAAGGAAGAAACGCTGGATCTCACGCTTTCCATGATGAACTCCGGCGACACGCTCGACCTCAGCACGATACGCGGCATCAAGGGTGACAAGCACTCTACCGGCGGCGTCGGAGACAAGACGAGCCTGATTCTCTGCCCCATGGTCGCCGCCTGCGGTGTAAAGATCGCCAAAATGTCAGGCCGCGGCCTCGGCCATACCGGCGGGACGATAGACAAGCTCGAGAGCTTTCCGGGCTTCTCCACCGCTCTGAGCGACGAGCAGTTCTTTGAAAATGTCAACCGCCTCGGCATCGCCATCATCGGGCAGACTGCCGACCTTGACCCGGCGGACAAGAAGCTCTACGCGCTGCGCGACGTTACCGGCACCGTGCCCAGCATCCCGCTCATCTCCAGTTCCATCATGTCCAAGAAGCTCGCCTCAGGCGCGGACGTGATCGTGCTAGACGTCAAATGCGGCAGCGGCGCATTCATGAAGACCGAGGCAGAGGCCAGCGAGCTTGCGCAAACAATGGTCGACATCGGCAAGGGTGCGGGACGGCGCTGCGCCGCCTGCATCACGGACATGGATCAGCCTCTCGGCCGCGCAGTCGGCAACGCCCTTGAAGTCAAGGAAGCGATAAGCGTGCTCAAGGGTGAAACACGCGGCGACCTGCTTGAGCTGTGCCTGACGCTCGGCAGCTGCATACTCACTGCCGGCGGCCTTGCCCCGGATACGGATACAGCGCGCGCCATGCTTCAAAAAGCCGTGGATGACGGCTCCGCGCTCAACAAGCTCTGCGACCTCGTTGAGGGGCAGGGCGGCAGCCGCAGCGACGTGCTCGATACCTCCCGTCTGCCCGCAGCTCCCGTTGTGGTCGAGGTCAAATCGCCTGTCAGCGGCTACGTATCCCATATAGAGGCTGATGAAGTAGGTCTCGTATCCATGCATCTCGGCGGCGGCAGAGTGACAAAGGACAGCACTATCGATCTCTCCGTCGGCATCATCCTGAACAAGAAGGTCGGCGAACTCGTTGAGTCCGGTGAGCCGCTCGCCGTTATCCATGCGGCCGACGAGGCGTCCGCCCGCACAGCCGTTGAGAAGCTCATAGCCTGCTACGAGTTCAGCAGCGCTCCCACGGCGCAGCCCAAACTCATAAAGCAAATAATAATGTAACAAATTCACGCCGCGGCAGTCGGAAAGGTGGGAACCAAATGAAGCGGTTATCGTCAATTCTCATTGTTCTCTTGCTGCTCCTTTGCCTCTCCCCCGCCGCTTTTGCGCAGACGGTGCTCGAAAAACCGTCTGCCGGGCAAATGATATACATCCCAGCCGCGAACAGCGAGGACTACGCCGCGGATTTCTACCGCTCCGCGCTGACAGACGCACAGCGTGACGGAGACGACCTGTGTCTGTTCTTCCCGAACGCCCGCCTTGTCCTGAGGGACTTCTTTTCCACAAGAGAGCGAAACCGCCGTGTTGTCACATTCAAGGACGGCTCGGACATAGGCGCAGGGGATTTTGACTCTGACGGGCAGTTTACCGGCACTTTCTCCGGCGGGCTTGAGATCAGCAGATCCGGGACCGCCGTCAAGGCCGGGCCGGAACAGGACGCCCCTGCGCTGTCTGTCACCAAAAACCGCTCAGGTACCGTGATAAGCTTCGGCACACAGTCTGTTTACGGCGCGCTGCGCGCAAATCTGCTGGCCGCAATGGACGGGCTTATTGCTCTCGGCGATGAGGCTCAGAGCAGGAACATTGACTTGACGGTTGAATTTGAACGCGGCGAGGACGACAGCGTGACCGCCGTCCGTGAAGAGATCACGGACAGCAGCGGCCTTACCGCCGTCAATATCCGTCCGCAGACCGTCTGGCTGACGGATACCGCGACGCTTACCGCCGTGAGCGCGGGCCGCTCTGAGATCAGCTTTGTCAACAGCCTTGGAGACGTGCTTGAAAAGCTCAGCGTGCGCGTCACTGCCGGGGAGGACGGCATTCTCTCCATACAGTGTGAATGTCCCTCCTGCGGCGACGATCAGGGCTCTGCGCTGCATATGCTCCCCTGCGGGCATTATACCTGCTCTCCCGGCTTCGTATCCGGCGAGCACAGCGTACCTGAATGCGGTTATGCCGGGCACTGCGTGACCGACAGCAAAGATCACGGTCTCTGCAAAAACTGTCTGAAGCCCCTATGCAACGGCACCGAACACGGCTTCGGCGTCTGCCTGCATGAGCACAGCTGGGTACAGCAAAGCTACAAGGCTCCTTCTGCCACAGCAGACGGCGAATCAGTCAGCAAATGCAGCACCTGCGGCATTATTTACAGTCAGGTTCTGCCGCGCCGGGGATAAATTTTCCCGCATTTTCCGAAAACAATATATAAAACATATCACAAAATACTGAAAAAAAGGCTCATGGCGGCACTGTGCAATACGGCTGCGGCATTCCATGTATGATCTGCGTTCCGCTTTTGCCGTATCATGCAGCCAATGCCATGCTCCTTCTCTCTACTGCCTATGAAAATTACCTATCTGCTGCCAATCAGTCTTGTTATCCTGCTCGCGCTCTTCTTTCTCGGCCTGCCCGATTTGCGGCGCTGCGCGCTCCCCGGCGGCGACGGATGTCCGCGCCGGATCGACCGCACTGACGCGCTCATCATGGCCGGAATATCCGTGGTATATGCCGCTGTCGCGTTCACCGGGCTCGGCAATACAAGTTCGCCGGAGACCTTCGCGCCGATGGAAAACCGCGCTGCGGTCATAGAACTGCCGGGAGATGTCTACCCTGACAAAATAATGCTCTTCTCCGGTGTGGGCGAGGGCAGTTACTCCATTGAATTTTCCGCCGACAATATCGTCTGGGAGCATGTTCTGGATTACACGCAGAATTATGTGAGCGTGCTCAAGTGGAACGAGGTGAACCCCGCCTCCTTCACGACGCCGAAATATGTCCGCGTGACTGGCGCCGGTCCGGTATATCTCGGAGAAATTGCTTTCATTGACAGCAGCGGCGCGCTCATACCCGCCTCTCCCGTGGCCGGGGATGACGCTGCCGCAGCCCTTGTCGATGAGCAGGACACTGTGCCTGAAAAGCAGAACTTCCTCAATTCCAGCTATTTTGATGAGATTTATCATGCCCGTACAGCGTGGGAGCAGCTCAACGGCGTATATCCATATGAGGTCTCGCATCCCCCGCTCGGCAAGCTCATAATCGCGCTCGGCGTGAGCCTGCTCGGAATGACGCCTTTCGGATGGCGTTTTATGGGCACTCTCTTCGGCGTGCTGATGCTGCCGGTAATGTACGTGTTTGCGAAGAAGCTTTTCGGCGGCAGGACTGCCCCCGCGGCATGCACGGCTGTGTTTGCCGTGGACTTCATGCATTTTGTGCAGACACGTATAGCCACCATCGACACCTACGGCGTGATATTTATCATGCTCATGTACCTTTTCATGTACTTTTTTGTTTCCGATACCGGCAAACCCTTTCCGTCAAAGCGCGCACTGATCTGTCTCGCGCTCTCCGGCATATGCTTCGGTCTCGGCGCAGCTTCAAAATGGACCGCGATATATGCCGGCGGCGGACTTGCTGTTATATGGGCCGCGTATTGGATAATCAACCGCAGCCGCGGCTTCAAGGCCTTTGTCAAAAACGCTCTCTTCTGCGTTGTATTCTTTGTCGTCATCCCCGCTGTGATCTACTATGTCAGCTACGCCGCATACGGCACGGCCTCCGGGCTCCACGGCATAGGCATGTTCTTCACGAAGGACTATGCCCGCATCGTGATCGACAACCAGAAATTCATGTTCGGCTACCACTCCGGCCTTGTCGCCGAGCACCCGTACTCGTCCAAGTGGTACCAGTGGATGCTGGACATACGTCCGATCCTTTACTATCTGAGCTATTTTGACGACGGGACGCGCTCAAGCTTCGGCGCCTTTGTCAATCCGGCGCTGTGCTGGGGCGGTCTGCTGAGTCTCTTTGTACTGCTGTACTGCGCGGTTTTCCGCCGTGACAGGACCGCCGCATTCATCTTCGCCGGCTATCTGGCGCAGCTGCTGCCGTGGATACTGATAACGCGCCTTACCTTTGAGTACCACTACTTCCCCTGCACCGTTTTTCTCATACTGTCGCTTGGCTACACGTTCAAGCTGCTGCGCAGCGGGAACCGGCACTGGAAATGGTATGTCGGCGGTTTTGTTGGCGTCTCCGTCGCGTTGTTCGTGCTGTTTTATCCCGCCCTGAGCGGCATGATCGTGGATAACGCGCTCGCAACCAAGCTCCTCGGCTGGCTCCCCACATGGCCTTTCTGACAAGTTTTTTGAAAAGCCGGAAAAAATATCTTGACAATTCACTCTCAGTCTGCTATTATACTTTTGCTCATGGGGGTATAGCTCAGCTGGGAGAGCGCTTGAATGGCATTCAAGAGGTCAGCGGTTCGATCCCGCTTATCTCCACCAAAACAATATAATCCGAACCTTTTGCCGATTGGTCATGGGTTCGGATTTATTGTTTTTTTGAGTCTTTTTTCGACCGCTTATATAAAAACATCCACAATTCCTTCTAAGGGAATTGTGGATATCATATGGGAGTTGCCGCATCCTTACTGTCATTTAAGGAGTGAATATCTGGGTTTTTCGGATGCACGCCAGAGATTATTCTGTAAAGACCTTTTCAGAAAGCTCCGCTAAAAGGCGTTCCGCCTTGTCTGTATTAAAAATTCCGCAAACGCACGGTTCAGCAAGCTTCTGAGCTGCTTTCTTGGGGGATATGATGCCCTTGCGGATGTCAGCGATCATCTTTTTGACAAGATTGACGGAAATCATGGCATGACCGCACATCGTCGTGATTTCAAGAATCTCTTCAGGCGGGAGCTTTGATGTGTCACCCCATGTGCCGAGGGTGATATCAACAGAATGGCGTTGGATGCCGGCCTTCTTGGCACAGCAGTCAACATCGTCCACCAAACCGGAGACAACAACAGAATAGCCGTAATCAGCTTCCTTTAGCGCCTTCAAGACCTCAATGAGGGTATCCCTGTCCTTGAAAACAGCGTGCATCATGGGTGCATCTGGAGATATATTCGCCTTTATCTCTTCAAAAGTATTGGTGGCAAGAGTCCCCATTTTCATGCCGCCCATGTTCACCGGATTGAACTTTATAAGCAGATCCATGTACTTTCTGAACACTTCAACACTGTTTTGATTGTTGATACCGCGGGCCGGCATTATGAGAACGACATAATCATCATATTTACCGGTTTCAGTTTTTATTCTATGCAAGGTGTGAGACATCAGACTTTGCCCTCCTTCACTCTGTCCTCATATCTTGGCCTGCCCAGACCCAGATTTGTCTTTGCGGACGTATGGTCAACATCATAGCCAAGTTCATCAACAATCTTCCTTGCGGGAATAGTGTCGGTCTCTTCATCTACGCGGCAGATGAGGCAAAGGCTAAACACCGTTGATACTTCCTTGGAGGCTTTCTCAAGTGCCTGTAAAACAGCCTTTACATTTTCCATTTTGCAGCTGAACTCGACTATCGCGGACATTACCGATTCGCCCAAAACGCTGGGATCCAGCTTACCGGTGGCTTTGTCCTGAATAAGAGGCGTAATGGGGTTGTTGACCTCGAACGCTTCAGCGTAGGGAGCGACTGCCATCGTTATCTTTTCCAGATCAGCAAAGGATGAGCCGATACTCGGCCTACCCATCTCAACAGCGAGGGAGATCATGTCTAGTCTATGCACAACTCCGGTGACGTCATTGGTCTTGACCTCCTCGGTGCCGCGTCCCATATGTTTAAGGGCAGTGTTTTCATGCTTACCGAAAGGATCGCTGAACGCTTTTCTGTAAGCCCTTGGAGTTTCCAAATGGACATTGTAAAAGGCGTCCCTTGGGCAGCCAGCCTGCCTTTTGCACACTCCGCACTCTACGCATAGTTCCTGATCAATATCCATTACACCATCTTTTTCGATAATTGCATTACGTGGGCAGTACGGCACACATTTTTTGCATTTGACGCATTTTTCTGTATCAATAAACATGTGGGTTCCTCCAAAATTCAGATACCGCAGAGAGCCTTTATAGTGGCATATCTTTCATCCGCGGTCTTTTGTATTTTGCTGAGCTGTTCGTCGGAGAGGTTTTTGAACTTTCCGATTCCTTTCACAAATTCCTTGATAGAAATTGGCGAATTGTTCACATAGCTGAGTTTATAGCCCTCGGATGTTTTCTCCCATACAGGGAACATATTGGAGCGGACAGCGCGCTTTGCCACCTCTATGCCCTGATCCTGAGCGAACGACCATCCGGTCGTGCATGGGGCAAACATATGGATGTACGCAAAACCGCGCTTGCTTGCCTCCAGCCCCTTCTGCACCTTTTCCATAAGATCCTTCATATTCCACGGCGTGGCGGTTGCGCAGTATTCCACGCCATGCATCGCCATGATGAGTGGAACATACTTCTGCGCCTGCTGTTTGCCCGAAATGACCGAGCCAATAGGAGTCGTGGAGGTGCGGGAACCCATGGTAGTGGTAGAACTGCGCTGATAGCCAGTGTTCATATATCCCTCGTTATCATAGCAGATATAGAGCATATGCTCACCACGCTCCGCTGCGCCGGAAAGACTCTGAAAGCCGCAATCGGCGCTGGCGCCGTCGCCGGCAACCGCTATAATGTTCACATCCTCCCTTCCGAATCTCTGATAAACATGGGTAAGCCCCGTAAGGAATGAGGCCGTGTTGTCAAGAAGAGGGATATGTACGGGTATCTTCATGCCGCTGTCATAGTTCCAGCCTACTACGCCGCTGCCAGCCATGCATCCGGGAGGTACGCAGACGATAGAATTTTCACCAGCAGTCTGCAAAACTCTTCTCAGAATCAACTCGCCGCAGCAGCCCTGACATGCCGACACGCCGGGCGACACCATATCGGGTTTGTTTTTCAGAATATCAAGATAATTCATACGGCAAACCTCCTCAGTCCTGCATCAGCCAGCGGGTCTCATGCTCGCCGGGCTGATCTTTTATTTTATCAAGCTCAACAATAATATCCACCATATCGCTGAACGAAACATCCGCCCCGCCCAGACCACCTATTGCGGAAAAACGAGCCTGTTTTTCATTGCTGCCGGAAAGCGCCGCACAGGTCTCCACATACATGGAACCTCTGTTCCATCCGAAGCTGACGCTGCGGTCCACCACACAGAACGCCTTTTTGCCTTGAAGCGCCTTCGCAATGCGCTTTGCAGGGAACGGGCGGTAGAAACGTATCTTTATAAGACCAACCCTGATGCCTCTTTCCCTTGCCTCATCTACGGCATCCTTGCCGGTGCCGGTGATGCCGCCCATGGTCACAACGACCACTTCGGCGTCGTCGCAGCGGTATTCCTCAATAACACCGCCGTATGAGCGTCCGAACACCTCCGCGAAACGTTTATCCACATCGTCAATGACGTCCTGGGCCTTCTGCATTGATTCAAGATGGTTCTTGCGGTAGTGCATAAGCAGGTCGCCCGGCGTCATCGGATCCAACGCGAGCGGATACTTGGGATCAAGGATAGGTTTATGGTTGACAGCATGAGGTGTGAGGACCCTGTCTACTTCATCCTGATCTGGTATAATAACGCCAGAGGTCAGGTGAGATGAATAGAAGCCGTCATAGCAGACATTGACCGGCAGGCACACGTCTGGATGCTCTGCAATCATGTAGCCCTGCACAATCATATCGGCAATCTCCTGATTATCGTCGCAGAACATCTGTATCCACCCCGCCTCTCGCACGGACACCGCATCCTGCTGGCCGCTCCAGATGGTTTCGGGGGAGGTCATCTCACGTGTGGCAATAGCCATAACCATTGGCAGACGCAGTGTAGACATTCTGAAATACGGCTCGTACATAAGCGCAAGTCCCTGCGCGCTCGTCGCAGTGAACACACGTCCGCCGCCTGCCGCCGCGCCCTGAACAACACTCATCGCGGTGTGTTCTGACTCAACCTGCACCATCTCGGCGTCTATTTCGCCGTTATATACGAGCTCTGCAAGATGCTCGACAACGGAGGACTGGGGCGTAATAGGATATGCGGAAATAAGGTCAAGCCGGCATTTTGCCGCCGCTTCGGCAGCGGCATAGTTTCCTGTAATGACTTTCAAAGTACCCATATTACTTGACCTCCTTTTCCATGGAAATGGCTTTCTTGGGACATTCTACAGCGCAGATGCCGCAGCCTTTGCAATAATCATAGCATATATAATAGCCCTCTTCCTCGCTGTACTTTATGGAATTGACCGGACAATATCCCATGCAGATACCGCAATTGATACAGATGCTTTTATCCATAACAGGCTTGTGTGTTCTCCATGATGAGGTATCGAGCACATACATGCCCTTATTTCCGACGGGAGTTACAAATACTTTATCGTACATATCATATCTCCCCTTTCAAGACTTTCACTTCGTTATATGCTCTCTCGGCTGCTTCTCTGTTTATAGCGCCGAAAGCATTGGCTATCTCTTCAAATAGGGCTTCCTTGTCCACATCTTTGACAATTTTGGCGAACGCGCCAAGGACTGAGGTATTGGGCAGATTTTTGTCGAAAAGCTCCTCGGAAATACCCGTGGCGTCAACCTCAGCTACAAGGGAGGCGCATTCCGGTACCATAAGCTCTTCAATAGGCTTCACTGAGTTTATAAGCACCTTACCCCCGTCCTTGAGCCCGGCGTAAGTCTGCGGCATGGAGACAAGACTGTCATCCATAATGACCAGCATATCCGGCTCATAAATCTGGGTTTTACGGCGAATTTCCTTATCGCTCAGACGAAGGTAGCCAAAGACAGGCGAGCCCTTCCTTTCAACGCCGAAGAAAGGAATGAACTGCCCGTGGCCGCCCTTGAGCACCGTCGCTTTAACAATAATCTGAGAGGCCTTTACAACGCCCTGACCTCCCCTGCCATGTAAGCGGATTTCTTTCATTGATATTTTTCTCCTTTATCATCTGCGTAGATACCGGAATATGAAATTCCGATATCTACGTCGGTTAACGCAATCATCATGCGCCGATGGAGGCGCAGAGATTACCAAAAATAGCGGAGCTGATGCCAACCCAGAGAATAAAGCAGACGGCTATGATAATAAGTTTGATGAAGTTTTTGTTCTGCTCTTCCTTTGACATATTGGGCATCATGGCGGACATTGCGCCGAGTGTCAGCGCACCGCATGTGGACATTGGGCTGAAACCCGCAAGGGAACCGCCTGCCACGATCGCTGAAATAACGGATACGGCATTACCTCCGCCGACTGTCTCAACCAGCTCGGAAGCCATAGGGATAAGCGTGGGGTAGACAACTCCAAGACCTGACGAAACGAGGGACATGATACCCGCAGTAATACCGCTGAGAGGAGCGACTGTGCCCGCGCTCATAACGCCAGAAAGCGCGCTGCAGAGCATATCAATACCGCCTGCCTTGGATATGATGCTCATAAGCACTCCCACACCAAGGATCATAACGATAGTTCCCCAAGGAACATTTTTTAGCGCTGTCCTTTCATCAACGACATGGAACAGGAACAGGAGCGCCGCAAGCAGGAAGGATGTAAGGCCGGTATCAAGACCGACGATAACGACCAGAACGAGCATTACCACAATAGCCCCGAGTGCGATAAGCTGCTGCTTGGTCGCCTTTACGGCTTCGATTTTTACTTCACACTCCCTGTTCTTATGGCCTTTCATGACAAAGAATAGTATAACGGCTGCAATGACGGTAGTTACAATCTGGAAAACACACACGGGGAGAATCACATTGGAAGTAATCCCCTGTTCAGCAGCAAGGTTGGCAACCAGATTGCCCTCTGGAGTGATCGCCGCAACGCGTCCGCCCATCAGTCCCAGCCCGCCGATAACACCCATCATAATGGGGTTATAACCAGCGGAAATGGCGATAGAAACGGTCATAGTGACGACAAGTGTTGTGGGTGGGATAGCGCCCGGGCCAATTACGGCCAGAATGAAGCCTATAAGATATGCGATAATAGGAAGCGTCCAAACTTTTTTGCCAAAGATATGTGCAATTTTCTTGGACACCATTTCAAGCGCGCCGGTACTGTTCACCGCCGAGAAGAGCAACGTGATACCGGTAAGGGTAACAAATAAGGACTGGCTGAGTGTCTTGACGATCTCCTTATCAGTCATGCCGATAATGTGACCAAGAATGAGCGCGGCGCCAAACGCGAGAAAACCCATATTTGTCTTACGCACAAACGCCAAAATTAGAAGCGCAAAGAAAACTATCCAGCATACGATAGCCATGATTTTTACCTCTTGTTATTTTTGTAGTGTTATGTATTTTTCACCTTCGGGCAGGAAAATGCACGCCCTCCTCTCATCAATATTTACCCTCCGGTTGATTAACTTAAATCTGTATATGCATAAGCCCTTTTTCAAAAATTCTTTTGTCCATCTGCTTTAGTTCCGGAGAAATATGCGGTACAAAATCCATTTGCGCAATGATGTCCTTTTCCAAGTCAACGCCAGGAGCTATCTCCACGAGCTCAAGCCCTTTATTCTTTAATTCAAAAACGGCGCGTTCTGTAATATAAAGGATTTTTTGACCACTTTTCTTCGCAAAATCGCCTGAAAATGTGATCTGCTGCACAGATTTCCGAAATTTTCTTTCTCTACCCTCCTGAAGGATACAGAGCTTTCCGTCAAGTGTGGCCGCTTTAAGCCCACCGGCAGTAAATGTACACATAAAGCATACTACAGGGGTATTCTGCACGATGTTTATAAAGCCTCCCGGACCAGTGGTTTTTACGCCGAACTTCGAGACATTTACATTGCCCCGCTCATCTATCTCCCCCGCACCGAGAAACGCTATATTAAGTCCTCCGCCGTCATAGAAGTTGAAATTATCTGCTATGCGGTAAATAACATCCGGGTTTTCCGACGCTCCGAAGGCAACGCCGCCGACTGGTACGCCGCCCAGTGGACCGCTTTCCACCGAGAGCAGAATTTCTGACGAAAATCCTTCCTCCGCCGCAACTACAGCAACCGTATCAGGGATGCCTATCCCCAGATTTACAACATCCCCCGCCTGCAACTCAAAAGCTCCGCGGCGACCACAGATTTTCCGGATGTTCAGTTCGGAAACTGCTGCTTCTTTTGCCTCGGTCCGCGCTTGACCACATATCTCAGGTCTGTAAACGGGGCAGATGTATCCAGGCGCACAATAGTGCTCCACGTCGTGCACTATATAATCAACACTAGACGAGTGTATCAGTATTTCCTTCGGCATAAGCTCATCAACAAGGTTATCCGCCTGCGCAATGACAAGCCCACCTTGAGCCTTTACAGCCATTGCCATCTCAAGCTGCTCTGCTGTCATGGGATCGCACTTGGTCGACAAGTTGCCATTTTTATCCGCTAAGCTTACACGAAGCAGACAGGCATCCAGACGAAATGTCGGATAAAAAAGGTACTCTTCTCCTTTTATTGTGTTCACTGAACAGACATTTTTCCCGCTTTGCAACGCCGCTTCATTCAGCGCGCCGCCCTCCACTCTCGGGTCAACAAACGTTTCAAGCCCAACCTTTGTAAGTACACCCGGCTTTTTACCCGCTGCGGCGGAGAGAAGATTTGAAAACAGCCCTAGCGGCAGGGCAAATGCTGGAAAAGCATTCTTTGAAATACACCTGCCGAATTTGGGAGCCATGCCCACATGAGCCGCCGTAACGCTGCTTACCATTCCCGGCTGAGCGAAAAAATTCATGCCGCAGTCGTTTTCTGACAGATCGCCGGGGAGGATACCGCCATATATGGACAATCCTGCCGGTGAACCGGAGGCTAAAAACCTTTCGCGCATTTCCGCAAAAATCAGATCGGCACCTAACCAACCACCAAATCCAGAAACGCCCACAGAAAAATTATCTTTAATAAGAGCAGCCGCCTGTGTCGGTGTTATAAAAAAGGGCATCTTTTCTCCTTTCCGTTATTTGGAACGTTGTTTCGTAATTTTGCGTTAAATAAATCAGGTTTTATATATTCCGATAATCGGAACATAGTTCCGAAACCTGTTCATAAATAAATCGCATTGATGCGTATGCTGACATATTATACGAAAACGTCAAATTTGTCAAGCCCAAAGAACGTAGAATGCAGATTTGTCCTAAAACAGTAAAACATATAGAACTTCACCATAGAGCTGTCCATTTAGGGAACAAAATGACGGCGCAAAAATGCCGTCATTTTGTATAATTCAATCTGGGTACCCGTCGGTACGCACCTGCAAAAACCGTTTATCCTTTCGGCATTGAACGCGGAGTGCAATACAATCTTACGGAGGTTCATTCACTTAATCAGCGCATTACATTTTTTATTTCCAGCATAATGTCTGCCGCTATTTCTTCAACGATCGGCGCTAAAATTTCTTTCCTGCCGCTGACCGAAATGGCAGCGATCGGCTTTTCGTTCACATCGAGCACAGGGGCAGCCACACAGAAAAGTCCGTCGTGGGTCTCTCCGTCGTCCAAGGCATAACCGCGCCTGCGAACCGTGTACAGCTCATCGTACAGAGCCTCAGTTGAAGTGATAGTCTTTTCGGTCTTCTTCACGAAGCTTACACCGGCTACATATTTTTCAATTTCCTGCGCAGAAGAATACGCCAAAATACACTTGCCAGTGGCTGTTGCGTAAGCATCAAGCGAGCCGCCGATTCGGCTTGACATATAGATGAATGCGCCCTCCGAAATTTTATTCAGAATGATAAGATCATTATTCACCATTGCTGCAAGGTGCGCCGTGGCATTGTACTTTTTTGCAAGGTTTCTAAGCGCTTCATCGAAAGAGTTTGCCAACACGTTTCTTTCTCGCGCATAGGAGCCATAGATTAGAAACGACAGTCCAAGCTCATACTTCCCGGAAAAGCGGTTTTTCATGACAAAGCCATTCTTCTCCAGCGAAGCGATAAGCCTGGAAACAGTCGCCTTGCTGAGAGAGCAGTTCCTTGCCAGCTCAGAAATGCCAATCTGCTCCGAATCGGAAAAACAGGAGAGAAGCTTGCAGGCGTTATCAACGGAATTAGACAATTCCTTCTTTTTGCTTCCTTCGTTCATTGAAATCTCCTTATACGGCGTTTCCCGTCTCTCAGGCTGTACTCCGCCGCGATTGTCTTGTTCAATCTTAACCGAATGACGCAGCAAAGTCAACGTATATTTTGCCGCCGCGGACGGCGTCAGATTTTTGTCCGGCTTTTCTATGGCACTTTTCCCGCATAGCGCGGCGATATATGGAAACATTAATACAATGCCGAGCGTCATAATTGCGCGCGGTTCTTGACGGGAAACGTCGGCGAATGTATAATATATAAACTTCAATGCATTGTATTATTATCAGAGGTCTGAGTAAATGAAAAATGTTTTCAAAGCCGTTGTGCTTGTTATCCTTGCCGGAGTAATGGTGCTGATCTTCAAGGCGAGAATGGATGTGCTGAATGCAGAGGCCGCCAACAGCGCCGCAGAAGAGGCCATGGCCGTCGTAAGTCCTACTCCGGGCATAGATGCCGAGCCGGAGGCTACTCCTATTCCGACGCCTACGCCAACCCCCGTGCCGACGCCGGAATACTTCACCATATCCTGCGTAGGCGACAATACGCTCTGGTCGACCACGCAATTTGAAGCCAATCAGGTAGGTCTGCCAAAAACGGTTGGAGATAACTATGCCTATCCCTACTCCAACACCGCGCAGTATTTCAAGGATGATGAATACACCCTTGCGAATCTTGAGTGTACATTCTCCGACAGCAAGCTTCGCTCAAGTCAGATGTTCTATTTCTGCGCCCCTACCGCATATGCAAGCATCCTCACCGAGGGCGGCGTCGATTTCGTGACAACGGCCAATAACCACGCCCTTGACTTTGGCGAGACAGGTCTTCAGAGCACGCTCGCCGTATTGGATACGATCGGCATGCCATATGGTACTGAGCGGCAGTCGCAGATCGTCACAACGCCCAACGGCCTCAGGCTCGGCATATACACTGCCGGAAACGATATGCGCCCCGACTGGAAGACAGACGAGGCCGTGGCCGCCGTGAAAGCGCTCAAGGAAGAGCAGGGCGCCGACTATGTTATCTGCATGTTCCACTGGGGACTTGAGCTGTACTATACGCCCAACGAAAACCAGACAAAGCTCGCCCACGCCGTTGCGGACGCCGGAGCCGATCTTGTATACGCCTCGCACCCGCACTGTCTGCAGCCGATTGAAGAGTATAACGGCACAATAATTCTTTACAGTCTCGGCAACTGGGTGTTCGGCGGCAGCACGCGCCCGTCCGACCCGGATACGGCTATCGTCCAGATCAAGGTCAAGCGCGATGTCGACGGGACAATCAGCAACGACGGCTTTACCGCCATTCCGTGCTGCGTCAGCAGCAATCTCGAGGGCGCGGCAAAGATGGCTGACAACTACAACAACTACTGCCCCACGCCTTACGAGGAGGGCAGCGACGCTTACAACCGGGTCATGTCAAAGCTGCACGGCACCTATGAAGCAAAGTCTCAGGGCGCTGACTACAGTAGCTGGTATGCAAGCTGGTGACAACAAAAAATTAAATGCAGTCTCCTTTCGGAGGCTGTATTTTTTATGCCGATTTTCATAATATTATTTACATATAATTGTTTACTTAATTTTATATACATAAAATAATCTCCATAATATTGTTTACGCAATATTATGGAGATAGCATTCCTTATTAAATTCTATCAGATGCCGAACAGCGCCCTTCCATTTGACAGCGACGCGGCGGCGACGGCCTCCGGCGTCAGTCCCTTGACCTCCGCTATCTTTTCCACGATGTAGCGGAGATTGCGCGAATCATTGCGTTTGCCGCGCATCGGCACCGGGCTGAGATACGGGCCGTCTGTTTCGATAAGTATACGGTCCAGCGGGCACAGTTCAAGCACCTCAATAGCTTTACGCGTGTTTTTATATGTGACCGGTCCGTCAAAGCCGAGGTACCAGCCGCGCTTGAGAAGCTCCTTTGCCATCTCCGCGCTCCCGGAATAGCAGTGAAACACGCCCCTGAGCTTATCGAAGCGGCAGACGGCCTCAAATGCGTCTGCATGCGCCTCCCGGTCGTGGATTATAACGGGCTTATCAAGCTCCGACGCGAGCTCAAGCTGGGCATGAAGCAGCGTTTTCTGCTCGTTCTTATGCTTATCGTCCCAGTAATAGTCGAGCCCTATCTCCCCTATTGCAACACATTTCGGGTGTGCCGCAAGCGCTCCGAGCTCATCGAGGCTGCTGTCCGTCAAGCTGTCCAGCTCTTCAGGGTGCACTCCAACCGCAGCATATACAAAGCTGTATTTTTCCGCAAGCTCAAGCGCTTTGCGGCTGCTCCGGATATCGCAGCCCGGATCGAGCACGAGCTCCACCCCGGCCTCCGGCAGCGCAGCGATCAATGCGTCCCTGTCCGTGTCAAAGGCTTTGTCATCGTAATGTACATGTGTGTCAAAATACATTGGAACACCTCGCAGATCATTTTGTCATATTATAGCCTCGTGCGAGGACTTTTGCAAATATGAAAATGCCCGCCCCTCACAGGGCGGGCACGGAGGACTTTATATTGCTTCCAGATTACTTGATCTCAAGCCGGCGGCTTGCGGGTACTTCAGCCTTCTTCTTGGGCATGTTCAGAGTGAGCACACCGTCGTTATAAGCCGCTTCTATCTTGTCGGTGTCAATACCGGTGACATCAAAGCTGCGGCTGTAGGAGCCGTAGAAACGCTCGCGTTTAACAAAATTCTTTTTCTTGCTCTCATCGTCGAACTTGCGCTCGGCACTGATGGTCAGGCAGTCGTTCTCGATGTCGATCTTAATGTCATCCTTGCTGAAGCCGGGCAGCTCCGCCTCGAGCTTGTAGGCGTCGCCGGTATCGCTGACATCGGTACGGAATGCAGAAACGACATTTGCATCGTTGAAGAAGCTGCGCTCCATATTGTCCAGCTCACGGAACGGGTCAAAACCTGCCATACGGCGCATTGTACGATCAAAAGGAATAAGTTCAAACATAATATATACCTCCGCATAATTTATTTTACATTTCATGTCTTGACGAAACATTTATTTCTTTTGTTTCATCGTGTATATAAGATACCGCACAAATATTAATAAATATAGCATTAATTATGAACACAATATTAACATTAGCACTCGCCATGCATGAGTGCTAATGTTTGCAAATAAAAAGCATCTGGACTTAATATGCCCAGAAGCCTTTTTCTTATTCGTTTTCAGAGAACCTTTGACAGGAAATCCTTCAATCTGGGATTCCTCGGCTCGTCAAATATCTCATGCGGTGTACCCTGCTCCACGATCTTCCCGTCGGCCATGAACAGCACCCTGTCGCCGACCTCGCGCGCAAATCCCATCTCATGCGTCACGACGACCATCGTCATCCCCTGCTGGGCAAGCTCCTTCATTACGTCCAGCACCTCTCCGACCATTTCCGGATCCAGCGCAGATGTAGGCTCGTCAAAAAGCATGACCTCGGGCTCCATCGCAAGCGCGCGCACGATCGCAATGCGCTGCTTCTGACCGCCGGAGAGCATCGCGGGATACTCGTTGGCTTTGTCTGCAAGCCCGATGCGGGTGAGAAGCTTCATCGCCATTTCGTCCGCCTGAGCCTTAGTCTTGAGTCTGAGCTGCACCGGAGCGAGAGTAATGTTTTTCTTCACCGTCATGTGCGGGAACAGGTTGAAATGCTGAAACACCATGCCCATCTTCTGGCGGTGAAGGTTGATGTTTACGGATTTATCGGACAGATCGACCCCGTTGAAGTATATCTCGCCGGAGGTCGGCTCTTCAAGCAGATTCAGAGAGCGCAGCATTGTGGATTTGCCGGAGCCGGAAGGGCCTATGATTGCCACAACCTCGCCGCGCTTCACGTCAAGACTGCAATCGTCAAGCGCTTTTACCTTGCCGTCGTTATACTCCTTTACAAGGTGCCTGACAGAAATAAGAACGTCATTACTGCTGTTTGTCGCCACGGCGCATTCTCCTCTCTATGGCCTCAATACCCTTGGAGGCCGGGTAATTTATGCAGAAGTAAATAAGTGCCGCCATCGTGTACGGCGCAAGTGAGATATACGTCGCGCTTGCGGTGGTCTTTGCCGCGAACATCAGCTCGGCCATGCCGAGCATGGAGCATATTGAGCTCTCCTTGACCATTGTAACGATCTCGTTTGCAAGCGCCGGCAGAACATTCTTTATAGCCTGCGGCAGAACGACAAGGCGCATACTGCTTGCGGCATTCAGCCCCAGAGAACGCGCGGCCTCGGTCTGGCCTATGTCGACCGCAAGGATACCGCCGCGGAATATCTCCGCCACGTATGCCGACGAGTTTAGTGCGAGCGCGACAACGCCGGGGACAAAACGGCTTATATCCACAAAGCCGAGTATCGTCACGCGCGGGATCGATATGACGCCGAACAGGCCGAAGTATATAATGCTCAGCTGAACGAGCATGGGCGTCGAGCGGAACACGGCTATATACGCGCCGGAAATGCACTTGACCAGCCTGTTCTTGCTGAGTCTCATCAGCGCGAGCAGCAGCGCCGGTATAACGGCCAGAGTCACTGACACGACGGCCAGCAGCAGCGTATATTCAATGCCCTGTATGAACAGCTGCCCGTATTTGGGGAAAAACGAGAAGTTGATGAAGCTGGCCGGGCTCATATCGGCGAAGAGATTTGACCACCACATATCTAAAAATTCCTTTCTGTTGAGGGATACGCGCGGGCTTAATAACGCGCAAATTGGAAAGCCGGCCATGCGGCTTTCCAATTTGCAGATGCAGGCTGTGTTTTTGCCTTATGCCGCAGGCTCGTCAGCAGAAACCTCGACTGCAACATCACCGAGCTCGTCAGCCTTTGCTATGAACTCGTCCATCTTGTTCTCGCTGTTCATCTTCTCGATTGCAGCGTTGATAGCCGGGAGCAGGCCCTTCGGGTCGCCCTTCTGAACTGCTATGCAGTAGGGCTCAGCCGCGCCAAGCTCATCGGATGCGGAAGCGACCTTGAGGTCTGCATTGCTCTTCTCGTACTGGAGGGCAACGCCGCCGTCGAGGACTGCCGCGTCGATCTTATCGTTGACAAGCTGGTTGACTATATCATTGACATTCTGCAGAGAGACGAGGTTCGCGCCGGGCATCTGTTCCTTAACGATGTCTTCCTTGGTAGTCGCGGTCTGTGCTGCAACGCTCTTGCCGTCGAAGTCTGCGAGAGTCTTGTACTGGTCGGCCTTGTCAGCCTTGACAAGGATCATTGCAGGGTAATCGGTATAGTAGGGATCAGAGAAGTCGGCAGCGTTCTTGCGCTCGTCGGTAGCTTCCATTGCCGCCATAACTATATCATAGTCGCCCTTCTGGAGGGAAGCAAGCAGGTAATCAAAGGACATGTTCTCAACGGTAAGGGTCTTGCCCATGGTCTCTGCGATGTACTCGGCTGCAAAAACGTCAATGCCGCCGTAGGTCATGCTGCCGTTCTCATCAGGATACATGAACTCGAACGGAGCATAGTCGGCAGAGGTGCCGAGGATCAGGGTCTCGGAAGAGGCCGCACCTGCCGCGGGAGCCTCGGTCGCAGCGGGAGCTGCGGCAGAGCCGCATGCGCACAGTGCAAACACCATTGCAAGTGCAAGAACAAGTGTAACTATCTTTTTCATTTTATTTCTCCTCATAACGTTTAATTATTCAGCTGTCTTTCGACGGTTTGCAGTATAGCACGAATAAATATTCATTGTCAATACCCAATATGCGTATTTTGCAAATATTTTTTTCCGGCTGCGCTGTGCATTTTTCACAATTACCGAAAAATTGTGCTTGCGCGCTGGCGCGCAGACGGTTATAATATGTCGCGTATTAAATTTTTTACGGGGTTTTTATGCATAATAACGTGAATATTATGAATAATTCATATCTGTATATCGACATGAATTTATTCAGAGAAAATGTGAATACGATCCTTGACTCCCTGCCGGAGAGCACGAATCTCATACCTGTCCTCAAAGATGACGCCTACGGGCTCGGAATTGAAAGGATCGCAGAGCAGGCCGTGAAATTTGACCGTGTACAGTGTATCGCTGTCTCTCATGTGTCGGAGGGGCTTGCGCTCAGGCAGAGCGGCATTGAAAAGGACATACTCGTAATGAGCAGCGCCCTCCCCTTCCAGCTTCCCGCTGCGATAGACGCGCATCTCACCCTTGCCGCCGGTTCGGCGGAGTTTGTCCGTGCTCTCGGCGCAGCCGCGAAGGAACGCGGCCGCCTCGCGCTCGTACATATAAAAATAGACACAGGGCTGCACCGCATCGGCGTGGAACCGGGCAAAGAGCTTGCCGGGCTTATAGACGCCCTGCATGCTTCAAAGCATATTATACCCACAGGCGTGTTTTCACATTTCTCCAACACCGCGGACGCCGGGCAGACAAAGCTCCAGTTCGAGCGCTTCATGCAGGCGGTAAGCCAGCTTGAGAGCGTCGGCTTCAAAGGACTCACGCGGCACATAAGCTGCTCCGCCGCAAGCGAGCTTTACCCTGAATATGCGCTGGACGCCGTGCGGGCTGGCCGGCGGCTGTACATGGACAGTCCGGACGGCACGGATCACGGAATAAAAGAACTCGCCTCGTGGCGCACATATGTCACTGCGGTCAAGCAGCGGCATGCGGGAGACAGTCTCGGCTACGCAAACGAGCTTCGGCTCGACCGCGATGCAGTTATCGCCACGCTCGGCATAGGCTACGGCGACGGTCTGCCAAGAGAGATGTGCCGGATGCATGCGCCGGTGCTGATAGGCGGCAGGGAGTGCCGTCTTCTGGCGACATGCATGGATCAGTGCTTTGCCGATGTGACCGGCGCCGGATGCAAACCGGGCGACGAGGCGACCGTTTTCGGCTATGACGGCTTTGGAAATTTCATCTCATCTCAGGCACAGGCTGCGCTGATAAACGGCAGCGAGGGCTGCGGCCTTACCTCCGCGCTCTCCCCGCGGGTCGCAAGAGTTTACAGCGAATAACACCCCCGGCCGGCAGCTTACCGGCTGACAGTACAAATCGAGACCCGACGTTTCCTCTTTTTATCTGTACAACTTTGGGTGCATGTGTTAAACTTGCAGAAAACAGCCACAGGAGGACCGCCATGAGCAGAGCAGACGAAATATTTATAAGCAACTGCAAGGATATACTCGAAAACGGGATCTGGGACACTGACCGCGAGGTTCGCCCGCGCTGGGAAGACGGCGCTCCCGCTCACACGGTGAAAAAATTCGGCATCATAAACCGCTACGACCTCTCAGAAGAATTCCCCATCCTCACGATCCGCCGCACCTACTGGAAGTCGGCGATAGACGAGCTGCTGTGGATCTGGCAGGCCAAGAGCAACAATGTCCGCGACCTGCGCACCCGGGTCTGGGACGCCTGGGCCGATGAAAACGGCTCCATCGGCAAGGCCTACGGCTATCAGCTCGGTGTGAAGCACCACTACCCGGAGGGCGACATGGACCAGGTCGACAAGGTGATCTGGGATCTGAAGCACAATCCGGCATCGAGGCGCATAATGACCAATATATATAATTTTGCCGACCTGAGTGAAATGGCGCTCTATCCCTGCGCATATTCAATGACCTTCAACGTCACCGGGAATAGACTCAACGCCATACTGAACCAGCGCTCCCAGGACATGCTCGCCGCGAACAACTGGAACGTGGTGCAGTACGCGGTGCTCACAATGATGATGGCGCAGATCTCCGGATTTGAGCCGGGTGAGTTCATCCACGTCATAGCCGACGCGCATATTTATGACCGGCATGTGGAACTGGTAAAAGAGCTGATTACGCGTAAGCAGCATCCGGCACCAAAATTCTGGCTGAATCCGGAGATTAAAGATTTTTATCAGTTTACACCGGATGATATCAAAGTGACCGATTATGTGACCGGTCCGCAGATCAAAAACATTCCGGTGGCAATATAGCAGTCAGGAGGGAGAAAATCATGAATATCATTGCAGCAGTAGATAAAAATTGGGCAATTGGGAAAAATAATGAGCTTCTGGTACGGATTCCGATGGATCAGAAATTTTTCCGGGAGACAACAACCGGGAAAGTTGTCGTGATGGGACGAAAGACGCTGGAGAGTTTTCCAAATGGTCTTCCGCTGAAAAACCGCACCAATATTGTGTTGACACATAATCCGGCGTATCAGGTTAAAGATGCGATTGTCGTGCATTCCATGGAAGAGCTGCACAGGGAACTGGAAAAGTATGATACCAATGACGTCTATGTGATTGGCGGACAGAAAATATATGAGCAGCTTTTGGATGAGTGTGATGTTGCACATATTACAAAAATCGACTATGCATATGACGCGGATGCGTATTTCCCGAATCTGGATGAAAAACCGGAGTGGAAAATTACAGCAGACAGTGAAGAACAGACATATTTTGATCTGGAGTATTACTTCTTAAAATATGAAAGAATAAGATAAG
>URDG01000039.1 GCA_900546515.1 uncultured Eubacteriales bacterium
GTTCCTCGACAAGGACAACCAGGTATGCGGTTACGAGTACGTACACCTTGGCAAGATGATGGAAGCCATCAAGAAGGGCATGGACCCCAAGGAAGCATACGAGAAGAACATCGGCACCTACGGCCGCTTTGCTGAGGCCGCTAAGGTGATCGACCCCCGCAAGGAATAAGGAGGGCGCGATAATGGCAACTTTTGAAGGTTACGAAAGACGCGAGGCAAAGATACTCGGCGTCCTTAAAGAATACGGTATCTCCTCGATCGACGAATGCCGCGATATCACCCTCGCAAAGGGTATAGATGTCGAAAACATCGTCCGCTCCACACAGCCTATCTGCTTTGAAAACGCCGTATGGGCTTACACCGTCGGCTGCGCGATAGCCATCAAATCCGGCTGCGTAAAGGCCGCCGATGCGGCTGCCGCGATCGGTATCGGACTTCAGTCCTTCTGCATTCCCGGCTCCGTTGCCGAAAACCGCAAGGTCGGTCTCGGCCACGGCAACCTCGGCGCAATGCTTCTGTCCGATGAGACCAAGTGCTTTGCGTTCCTCGCCGGCCATGAATCTTTTGCAGC
Organism: uncultured Eubacteriales bacterium; assembly: GCA_900546515.1. Taxonomy (GTDB): domain Bacteria; phylum Bacillota; class Clostridia; order Oscillospirales; family Oscillospiraceae; genus Limivicinus. Next base: position 572 of record URDG01000039.1, read on the forward strand.
CGCAGAGGGCGCTATCGGCATAGTCAAGAACGCCAACAAGGCCCGCAAGGAGCCTCTGCGCGTCATCCTCAACGGCCTCGGCAAGGATGCAGCCCAGATCATTTCCCGTATTAACGGCTTCACCTATGTCCAGACCCAGTTTGACTATTACACCGGCGAGCTGAAGATCGTCCGTGAGATCCGCTACTCCGAAGGCGAGCGCGCAAACGTCCGCTGCTACGGCGCTGACGACGTCCGCGAGGGTGTTGCCATCATGCACCATGAGGGCGTTGACGTCTCCATCACCGGCAACTCCACCAACCCCACCCGCTTCCAGCACCCCGTCGCCGGCACCTACAAGAAGGAATGCATCGAGCAGGGTAAGAAGTACTTCTCCGTCGCATCCGGCGGCGGCACCGGCCGTACCCTCCACCCCGACAACATGGCGGCAGGCCCTGCTTCCTACGGCATGACCGACACCATGGGCCGTATGCACTCCGATGCGCAGTTCGCAGGTTCCTCCTCCGTTCCCGCGCACGTCGAGATGATGGGCTTCCTCGGCATGGGCAATAACCCCATGGTCGGCGCGACCGTCGCTGTCGCCGTCGCAGTCGAAGAAGCGCTCAAGTAAGTGCTCTTTTTTCAGCAGCGCCGCAAAACACCGGCGCTGCTGTTTTTTATATGGATAAAACACAAGCCCGCAGACGGTTATCCGCCTGCGGGCTTGCTGCAAAGGTGGGGAATGGAAGAGGGGTCATTTTATACGCCCGGCGCCTATATATACAAGAGTACATGCGCACAGGGCAAGACACATGAGCTTGAACCAGTGGTTTGCGGCAAAGCGGAATACGGCCTCGGCCATGCCGAAAGAAACGAGCGGGACGAGAAGATTTGCCGTCTGGGTTATAATGTCGGCAGTGCCGTAGTCTGCGGGGCTCATATATCCGGTGTAGAACCGGACCATGAAAAACACCATCAGCTTCGAGCCGAGCGTGCCGAAGCTGATGAGTGCGGTGTTGGCGGCGAGCGTTTTATATCTGTCGCCGGCCGCTGCCTGTGTGCTCACGGCTTATGCGCAGCGGCGTCCGGCATATTCTTCCGTGCTGTCCTCATAGTCTGCGGGAACAGGCTCGGAGAGGAAGCCGAGCACCTCGCCGCTGAGATCGACGTAGCAGATGTAGCTCATCCATTCCGTCGCAAAGTCTACTTCGACAAGCACGCCGTCCTGACGCATGCAGATATCGAGCACTTCCTCAGGCATTATGTTTGCATAGTCGATAGCGGTCTTTGCGATATAGTTATGAACGTTGTTTTTCATTTAAGATTACCTCCGATAAAATTAATAGCATCGTCCTTTCCTTTGGACGATGCTATTATCTCTTATGGGGTTTAAATCGGTATAAAGCATTTTTAAACCGGAGTTAAACTGCATCTCTGTAATTTTCGGCGCATATCTGCTGGACGCTGAGACTGCGCGTGTGGTCTATATGCGTCCACTCCGGGGTGACGCACAGCGACTCGATCACTATTGGCACATAGGTCAGCATGAACACGGGGAACGTGAACGTGTACAGGATCTTCTTCACCGGCGAACAGTGTATACTGCGCCACTCGGTCGCTGTCGTGATGCCTCCGATCACAAACAGCGTCAGATAAAGGTTGAGCAGCGTCTGAAGCGCGGAGATGCCCAGCACGGACCACTCCTTGTAATACATAATGTTTATGACGGCGGCGCCGAGGTTGACGGCAATGCTCAGTCCCGTCAGCACGGCGGCCGGCATTATGCTCATCGTCATGTCGTAGCAGGAAAAGCTGCCACGGAAGATGCCGGAGAACAGCCTGTCCCCATAGCGCCTGAATACCTGAAGATACCCGCGCGACCAGCGCAGCCGCTGGACCCACGACTGGCGGAAGCGCACCGGCTGCTCGTCGTACACGATGGCGTCCGGGCAGTAGCCTATCTTCATGCCGCGCACAACGTTGTCTATCGTGAATTCAATATCCTCCGTCAGCAGATGAAACGGCCATCCGCCGCCCTGCCGGTCGAGCACCGCGGCGGAGAAAAGAAAGCCGGTGCCGGAAACGCCGCAGCTGCTGCCGAGCTTCATTCGCGCGGCGTTCAGATACCGGGATTCGCGCAGGAACCACAGTCCGTAGCCGGCGGAGATCCAGTTGTCGCCGTAATTTTTAGAATTGCGGTAGCAGGTGACGATGTCGTAGCCTTCGCTGAAGGTCTTGTTCATGCTGCTGAAAAAGTTCACATCGAGCACGTTGTCCGCGTCAAGCACAACGTAGGCGTCAAACGGCTCCTGATCGTGCAGCTTCATCTCGCCGAGAAGAAAATCCAGCGCGTAGCCCTTGCCGCGCCTTGCGCTATCCCAGCGCTCCGTTACGGCGGCGCCGTGCTCCCGCGCTATAGCCGCAGTGGCGTCGCAGCAGCTGTCGGCCACGACGAATATGCTGATAAGCTTTTCGGGATAATTCTGCGCTTTTATGCTGTCGATAAGCTGACCTATCACGGCTTCCTCGTTGCGCGCAGCTATAAGCACCGCAAAGCGGTGCAGCGGCGCGCTGCGTTCGGGCTTTTTTTCGCCCATCCATGAAATGGGTATGTACAGAAACTGATACATATAGCAGGCGAAAAAAAGACACATTATGATGAAATTTATTATCTCTACGGTGTGCATGATACTTCCTCCAAAGTTTTTTCTGCACTGACAGCTTAACAGCGGAGCGGCTCAAATGCCATTAAGGCCGGATTAAGCTTTGTTTAATTTCTGCGGACGGTCGCGCACGATGCAGAAGGCCATGACGGCAAAAACATTGAAGAAAAGACCGAGTATGGGCCACAGGGATCTGTTCATCCCCTCGTTGACCGCACTTTTGCACAGCCATGCGGCGACTGTCAGCCAGTACGCCAGCACGAGCACGGCCCAAAGCACGCTCAGCCCGCCGATGACCGCGTAGTTCGCGGCGGTCAGGGGAGTGATCTTGCTTTTCCATATTTCTTCCTCGTCATGGTGGCGCTCCCTCTCGTGGCCTTCGCCGGAGCTTTCCGCAATATCGCTGCCGCCGGCCTCTGCGGCGGCATACTGCTGCCTGAGCGCTGCGGCGTCGCTTATCTGACGGGACAGACTCAGCGGTATTGCGACGGCAGTGACAACGGCGAGAATGATAAAGAGTACCGCAATGCGCCTGAGCTGGCTTCGGTCTGCATATACCGTGCATCCCGACGGCACACGCATGTCTATATCCGCCCTGTCCGCATAGTCCGCGGTCACGGCGCTGATCTCCGCCGCGGCGTCGAGCGCCTGCATATCAAGTGGCAACTCGCTCAGATCAAGCTTTGAAAACTCGAAGAGACGGTTGACCATCTCCTCTATCTCAAGCTCCCTGCGGCAGACTGTCTCGATATAACGCTGGCGCATCTCGGGAGATGCCGCCACGCCGTCGCGTATCGCTTCGCTGTATGCCCGTATGGATGTCAGCGGGCTTTTCAGATCGTGCGACATACCGGCGATCAGCTCTTTGCGGCTCTGTGTGCGGCGCTGCTCCGCCTCGAGCGCGGCCTTGAGCTTTGCCGACATAAGATCAACGGCATCGCATGCGGCCTTGAACTCGTCGCTGCCCGCGTATGCGAGGGGACTGTCAAGGTCTCCGCGCTGTATGCGCTCGACCCCGGCTACAAGCTCGTCAAGCGGCTCGGAGATATGCCTGAACAGTGAGCGCGTGAGATAGAAATTCGTGAAGCAGATGGTCAGCAGCAGCGCCATACCCACAGCACCAAAGAAAGCAGCGTGATTTTTTCACACTGCTTTCCAGATCCATTTTCACTCTGCGGGCTGAATGAGCCCTTTCAGTATGCATGCGGAGAGGGAGAAAGACTTGGAGCCGAGACGCGGGAAAGAGATCGTGATGAGCTCACCGCCGACCGCCGTGACCCGGCCGCGCCCAAAGGCCGCGTGAACGACCTCCTGCCCCGGATAAAAGGCTATGTTGACGGCGCTTGCGCGCTGCGAGCCGGGAGCCGGGCCTGTGATTTTCCCGAAGCCTGAGGCGCGGACAGGCGCGGCGGAGGCTCTTTCGGGGCGGGGCCTTTCAAAAAACTGCGTCACAAACTGCGACTCGGGCTGGTTGGCATAGGTCATTATCATAAGCTCGTCCCGCGCCCTCGTCACGGCCACATAGAAAAGCCGCCGCTCTTCTTCAAATTCCGCAAGCTCCGCTTTGTCCGCGGACGCCCTGTCCGGCATGGAGACGGAGGGCAGGAGCCCGTCGATCGCGTCTATCAGGACGACGCGGCCGTATTCGAGACCTTTGCTGCTGTGTATAGTGCTGAGTATGAGCCGGCTGCCGGGATCTCCGCCGGTCTCGGTCAGCGTCCTGAGCGCGTCGAGGCGGGCAAGAAGGCTTGCCGAGTCCTTCTCGTGCGCTGCGAGTGCGGACAGAAGGAAAAGCCGCTCCGTGTCGCCGTATGATCTCAGAACGTAACCGCCGTAGCCCATTTTGTAGCGTATCCGGTTCAGCGCGTCACGGGCGGTGTCCGTCCTTAGCGCGGCAAAGTGATCTTCAAGCTCGGAGAGCCTGTCAACGAGCCAGCCGGGCTGACCCTGAGCTCTGGCAAGCGCGCTTATGAGAGAGACGGACCGGCCCTCGCGGCACATGCTCACGGCGGCCTCTGCCGCGGCCTTGGTCACGGAGAGACCGAAACGGTAATATACGCGCATGAACGAGTCCTCGTTCAGCGGATCGAGCGCCAGCGTCAGAATATCGCGGACGCCGTTTACAGTGCGGTTGGAGAAGAATACATTTTCGGACTGACGGCAGCGGAACCTGATGCCGCGCCTGTCGAGCCAGTCGATGAGCGGCACGGCGCTGTCGTTGTTGCGGAATAGAACGGCCGTTTCCTTTTCGCTGTCGTTTTCCGCCATCCTGCATATGTAGGCGTACTGCGCGGCGCGGTCTCCAAGCTCTATGCGCCGCACCTGACCGCCGGGGGCGCGGCGGGTGAACATGTGCTTTTCATGGCGCGCGGTGTTCCGCGCGATGAAGCGGTCAGCCATATTCACAATCTCAGGGACAGAACGGTAGTTCTGCTCCAGAAGCAGCACGCGGGCGCGCTCATGGTCGCGGGTGAAGCTCATCAGCGCGTCGGGATAGGCCGCGCGGAAACCGTATATGCTCTGATCCTCGTCGCCGACCATGAAGAGATTCCCGTCGGAGCCTGCAAGCATGCGGATGATCTCATGCTGTATCTTTGAAGTGTCCTGCGCCTCATCCACGCATATGTAGCGAAAACGATTCCGGAGCCGGTCGAGTATGGCGGGATACTTTATAAGTATAGTGCGCGCAAAGACGAGCTGATCGTCGTAATCCATCAGTCCGCGTGTGCGCATCGCGGCGCAGTAGCCGTCGTAAACCGGGGCGACGGGGCTGCCCTCAAGCTCCATGGCCTCCAGCTTTTCGCGTGTGAGGCGCATGTTTTTTATATACGTAACATTTTTTTGAAGCTCTTTTATCTCGCTGTCGTCGGGATACTCCCCGCGTACCTTCTGGTATACTTCGGTGAGCAGCTTTGCGTTGTTGTCGAGCAGAGAGAATCCGGCGCTGCCGGTCATGCGCAGATACATATTTATGACCGAGGCGCATACACCGTTTATCGTGCGGAATTCCAGCCGCCCGGCGTACTCGCCGCCGAACAGCGAAATAAAGCGCGAGCGCATGTCGGCGCTTGCCGCGACAGTGTATGTCATCGTGAGTATGCTCTCAGGCGCGGCATCAAGGCAGTATATAAGATAACCGAGCCTGGTCACAAGCGTTGTCGTCTTGCCGCTTCCGGGCACGGCAAGAAGCAGCACCGCATCGTCCGTACTCTGCACGGCCTGCGCCTGCTGCTCATTGAGCTGTATGCCGAATTTTGCCGCAAATTCATCATAACTTATCATAACCCGGTAATTATACCAGAATTGAGAACTGCCGGCAACATGATTATTCCTTTTGTACAAAAAAGTGATACATAAATGTAATATTTTGTACTTGAATTACGCGGACGGAAACATTAATATATGCTCGTTTGATATATGATACAAAATATGATTTTCAGAGGCGTAATGGTGAAAACTGAGACGGTCAAAACTAATCTGATGACGGACGGGAGCATCCCGAAGAAGATATTCTGGTTTGCGGTTCCGCTCATTCTGGGAAATCTGCTGCAGCAGCTGTATAATACGGCGGATTCGGTCATAGTCGGCAACTTTGTCGGAAGCAATGCGCTGGCGGCTGTCGGTTCAAGCGGCTCGCTTATAAATCTGCTTATTGCATTCTGTCAGGGCGCATCCGTCGGCGCCGGTGTGGTCATCGCGCAGTATATGGGAGCGGAGAGCAGCAAGAACGTCCATGAGGCGGTGCATACGGCCATGGCGATAGTGCTGATACTCGGCGTCGTGCTGTCGGCGGCGGGAATATTCCTCAGCCGCCCGCTGCTCATATTGATGGATACTCCCGAGGAGGTACTGAGCGACTCCGTAACATATCTGCAAATATACTTCGGCGGCGCGATATTCAACGTGGTATATAACATGACGGCAGCTATACTCAATGCCGCCGGGAACTCCAAGCGTTCGCTGTTATACCTTGCAAGCGCTTCCGTTACGAATATCGTGCTAGACCTTCTGCTTGTCAAAAGCATGGGAGTCGCGGGTGCGGCGATAGCGACCGACGCAAGCCAGCTCGTGTCATGCGTGCTGTCAATGCGCTTCCTTATGCGCACGAATGAGGACTACCGCATAAATATCCGCGAGATCGGCATCAACCCGCGCATGGCGTCGCGCATAATCAGGATCGGCTTGCCGACGGGCATACAGAATATGGTCATATCGTTTTCAAATGCCGTGGTTCAGTCAAGTGTCAACGGCTTCGGCGCGGATGCAATGGCCGGCTTCGGCGCATATATGAAGATCGACGGCTTCAACATTCTGCCGGTGCTGAGCATAAGCATGGCGCTCACAACGTTTACGGGTCAGAATCTTGGCGCGGGCAAGTTTGAGCGTGTGAAAAAGGGCATATGGGTCACAATGATAATGGGCGTTGTGTACACCGTCGTGACAGGGGCGCTGCTGCTCGTGTTTGCCGATCCAATAATGCGCCTGTTCACAGATAACACGTCGGCAGTGGCCTATGGCAAGCTTGCCATGAAGTATTTCTGCCCGTTCTATTTTCTGCTGAGCGTTATGCACGGGCTCGCGGGCGCAGTGCGCGGCGCAGGAAAAAGCGTGCCGCCGATGATAATACTGCTGACAAGCCTGTGCGTGTCGCGTATCGTCTGGCTGAAGGCGATGCTGCCGCTGATGCCGGAAATTTCAACTGTTTACGTGGCCTACCCTATAACATGGGCGATAGGAATGGTGCTTATGATCCTGTATGCGTGGAAGGGAAAATGGCAGACGGCGCAGGTAAATCTGTGAATACGGTCCTGAATATCAGAGGCGCGGTAATTGACCGTGCCTCTGATTTTTCGACTTTTTTGCATGTAATAATGTACAAAACAGGGCTGGTATTTCAGACGTATTTGCAATATTAAACAAAAATGAATTTTAAGGGTTTTATATGCCGGATTAAATGTTGACACGGAGAACATGCAGTGCTAGCATACACCCATCATCGCAATAAGGGCAGACCTCTTATGACGGTGTGCAAAAAAGTAAAATTGCTGCGTACAGAACAGCGCAGGAGATAGAGGAGCGGTTGACAACAGTAGGCGGCTGCACATGTCGGGCAGACAGCAGCCGGTGAAAGGGGATACCGCCGAAGTGAAATGCACCGCCCATGCATTTTGCTGGTATTGCGGATAATATCCGCGGTACTGTCACATTTTTTCGATGTGGAGAGCTATCATGACAGTGTTTTTTCCGGCGTCATGGGCTCAGGCCTCATGGCGCTGTTTTTATTGCGGCAGAGAAAGGGAGAAAAGAAAATGTTTGTTGGCACAATCTGGTCCATCGTACCTCCGCTCTTTGCAATAGTGCTCGCACTGCTGACAAAGCAGGTGTATCTGTCCCTGTTCGCGGGCGCGTTTCTCGGCGCGATGTTCGTCTCCAATTTCACGGTCTGGGGGACGTTTGACGCAATATTCAGCACCATGGCGGATAATATAGACCTGAATATCCTTATATTTGACGTCATGCTTGGCATGATAATCGTCCTGCTCGGCCGCAGCGGCGGCTCGAACGCCTACGGCAAATGGGCCAGCCGCCGTATAAAGGACCGCCGCGGCGCAATGCTTGCGACCTCCGCACTCGGCGTGCTGATCTTTGTGGACGATTATTTCAACTGCCTCACCGTCGGCAGCATCATGCGCCCTGTCACCGACCGCCACGGCGTTTCCCGTGCAAAGCTCGCGTATCTCATAGACGCGACTGCGGCGCCCGTGTGCATCCTCGCACCCGTGTCCAGCTGGGCGGCAGCCGTCAGCTCCTATATTCCCGAGGGCTACGACATCAACGGCTTTGCAATGTTCATTCAGGCGATCCCGTATAACTTCTACGCGATATTCACGCTTGTCATGGTCTTTGTGACCTCCATCTTCCTCATAGATTTCGGCCGTATGAAAAAGCACGAGCGCAACGCGCAGAACGGAGACCTCTTCACCGAGGGCACAAATGACTACGCCGAGGCAGACGCCGCAATCGAAAGCGGCAGCGATAAGGGAAAGGTCATCGACCTTATACTGCCTGTTCTCGTGCTTATCGTTGCATCTGTCGGCGCAATGATATTCACCGGCTACCAGTCCGGCGCGGAGAGCTTTGTCGACGCGTTTGCAAACTGCAACGCCTCCTACAGCCTCGTGTTCGGCACAACGGTAACGATCATCTTCATGGCTCTGCTGTACCTCCCGCGCAAGGTCGTCGATTTCAACTACTTCTGCAATGCCATAGTGGACGGCTTCAAGATCATGGTCCCTGCCGTCACCGTGCTTGTGCTTGCATGGACGCTCAAGGGCATAACCGGCCTTCTTGACGTTGCCGGCTTCGTGCAGGGCGTGTTTGCAGGAAGCAGCGCAGTCGGCATCATGCCGCTGCTGGTATTCGTTGTCGCAGTGTTCCTTGGCTTCTCTACAGGTACCTCGTGGGGTACCATGGGTATACTTATCCCGATAGTTGTCCCCATGTTCTACGGTGTTGATTATGAGCTCATGCTCATCTGCGTCTCCGCGATTATGGCCGGCGCAGTCTGCGGCGACCATATCTCCCCAATCTCCGACACCACGATCATGTCCTCCACCGGCGCACAGTGCAACCACATCAACCACGTCCGCACCCAGATGGAGTATGCGGCGGTCGTCATAGCGGTTTCTGCTCTGACCTATGTGTTCGCGGGCTTTGTGCGCAGCGCATGGTTGTCTCTGCTCGTCGGACTTGCTCTGCTTTCGGCCACACTCTTTGCCGTCAAAAAGTACAGCGACAGGCATGACGCGGCTGAAGCCGCCGAAGCTAAGGCATGAGCAGGATATTATCCGTTTCGTATCTGGATCAGTCCAAGGCTGCGCCGACAGGCTGCGAGAGCGTTACAGCCGTAATGCTCCTCAACTATCTCGGAATCGACATGAGCATCCGTGAGTTTGTCGACAAGCATCTGCCGAAAGGCGATTTTCACACGGAAAACGGCGTGCTGTACGGGCCGTCGCCGTATGATTGTTTTGTCGGCGACCCGTACTCGCCGGACGCGATGGGCTGCTATGCGCCCGTGATACGTTCGGTGCTGCAAGATATACTCGGCGCCGGGTATACTGTCACCGATGAGACGGGCCGCGATGTAGAGAGCCTTGTCTCGGAGTATATCGACGGCGAGGGCATGCCGGTCGTCCTTTGGGCGACGATAGACCTCAAGCTCGCCATAGAAGGGCCGTACTGGAAGCTTGACGGCAGCGGCGAGGACTTTACATGGTGGTCGAATGAGCACTGCATGCTTCTCACCGGCTATGACGGTGCGGATTATATCTTCAACGACCCGTGGAACAATAACGGCGTGATACGCTATGACCGCGAGCTTGTGAAAAAACGCCACGCCGAGCAGCACATGCAGGCTGTCGGCGTGAAAAAGAATAAATGATCCATTGCCCGCAGAGCTTTCGCTCTGCGGGCAGTTTTTTGCGGGGATGCAGCGCGCTTTCCGGCAAAAAACGCATCGGGCCGTGTATACCGTGGCGCGGGCAGGAAATACTGCTTCGTGGAAGAATGGGCAGAGACTATTGAAATTTCACAGAGGGAGTGGTACAATATACCTTGCAGTTAAATGTATTTAATCACACGAATTAGGTTTATTCTATCAGCATCAGAAAGGATGACATATATGAAAACATTGGTATTGCTCCGTCACGGAGAGAGCGAGTGGAATCTTGAAAACCGTTTTACTGGCTGGACGGATGTCGACCTTACGCCAAAGGGCGTGGATGAGGCCAGAACGGCCGGACGGCTGCTGAAAGCGGACGGGTATCATTTCGACGTGGCGTATACGTCCTATCTGAAGCGTGCGAACCGAACGCTGGCGTTGGCGCTTGAAGAGATGGGAGAGACGGACATTCCGGTCGTGCGCAGCTGGAAGCTGAACGAGCGCCATTACGGCGCGCTGCAGGGGCTCAACAAGGCGGAGACCGCCAAAAAATACGGCGATGAGCAGGTGCACATCTGGCGCCGCTCATTTGATGTGCAGCCTCCCGCGCTTGACCCGTCGGATGACCGCAGCCCGGCAAAGCAGGCGCTCTACAGTGATGTTGACCCGGCTGAGCTGCCGTTGACGGAGAGCCTAAAGGATACGATAGCGCGCGTTGTCCCGTACTATGAGCAGGAAATCCGGCCGCAGCTTGAGGCGGGAAAGCGTATCATCATTGCCGCGCACGGCAATTCGCTGCGCGCCCTGATAATGTATTTTGATAAGCTGAGCAGCGAAGAGATAACAGGAGTGAACGTGCCGACAGGCGTGCCGCTCGTCTATGAGTTCGGCGACGGTGAGAATGTGCTGCGCAAGTTCTATCTTGGGGAACAGGCAGCGATAGAGGCGAAGATGCAGGCAGTTGCCGCACAGGGAAAGGCAAAGTAAAAAATACAAGCTAAAGGCCGGCTCACGCCGGCTTTTAGCTTGTCAAAAACTGTGAGTATACCGCTGGCACCCGGCGGCTGAGGCAGGGTAACAGACGGTTTTATGCGGTTTTGCGGCGGCAGTGCGCGAAGTGCGCTATAAGCCCAACGGCAAAGCCAGCGGCCGCCGGGCAGACCCAGCCAAGCCCGAGCGAGGCGAGCGGGAGGAAGGTATGCACGGCGAGGTTGAATTTTTCCAGATGCAGGGCAGCTATAGCGCCGTCAGGAAGCGCGGCGAAGAGGGCGCACACAGACGCGGGCAGCGTAAAGCCTATTGCCCAGCGGTAGACGCGGCGGTCATTGCCGAAGAGGCGGCCGGTGAGAGTCAGCGCGATGAGCACTACGGCAAGCGGGCAGAGGAACATCAGCACGGGGACCGCAAATTCGATTATCGCGTTGAGCCCGACATTGGCAATGAGAAATGAGACCGATGAGAATATTATTGCCCAGCCGCGATAGCCTGTGCTTTTCGGGAAGAGCTGTGTGAAGGTCTCGGCGCAGCTTGTAGTCAGTCCGACTGCGGTTTTCAGGCATGCGAGAGTGACTGTTGCAGCGAGTATTATAAGGCCGAAGCTTCCGAGATAGTGCTGTGCGATCTGCGCCAGCGCTATACCGCCGTTATCGCTCGTCTCGAATATTCCGCGGCTCTGCGCACCGACGACGGTCACAGCAAGGTAGATGAACGCCATCAGCAGACAGCTGAAAATGCCCGCGCGTACCGTGCATACCGAAATATCTTCCGCACGCTCCACACCGAGACCGCGGATGACCTGAATAACAACGATGCCGAAAGCGAGCGACGCGAGCACGTCCATAGTGTTATAGCCCTCTAAAATACCGGTGAAAAACGGGTGAACGGCGTAATCGCCGGAGGGGACGATGCTGAAAGCGGAAGCGGCAGGGGACAGCAGTGCCACGATAACGAGCACAGCCAGAAACAGCAGGAACACGGGATTGAGCACCTTGCCGACATAGACGAGTATTTTTCCGGGGTTAAGGGAGAAGAAAAGCACTGCGGCAAAGAACGCTGCTGAAAAGAGCATAAGGTAGAGCTTCGCGTGTCCGGCGGGGAGTACGTTCTCAAGGCCGACGGTGAATGACACGGTCGCACAGCGCGGTATGCAGAAAAAGGGACCGATGGTCAGGTATAAAAGACAGGTGAAAAATACGGCATATGGCCGGCTGACGCGCATGGAAAGCTCATACAATCCGCTGCACTTGCTGATACCGAGCGCGGCGACGCCCATCAACGGCAGACCTACGCCGGCGATAAGAAAGCCGATAACCGCCTGAATGATGTTCTGCCCGGCGAGCTGACCCATGTGTACGGGAAATATAAGGTTGCCCGCGCCGAAAAACATTCCGAAGAGCATGCTGGCGACGTATACGTACTCTTTCCCCGTGAGATTTTTTTTCATTATAACGTGTTCCTCTCTGGCGTAGTGTGAGAGTGCCGCGCAGTGAAATGACGTTTCAGCAGTCATATCACTGCGCGGCACAACTTAATATATTATCATACGCCAAGGGAAAAAGCAATGCATTTTCAGCGCTGCGTCAATGAACCCGGCGGCCCTGCATTTTTGCGAAATGTTGAGCGGCATGAAGCTAATTGCGGTAAAAAATATTAAAAGGCGAACCGCCCCCCCACCAAATTAGCGGAGGTTCGATTCGCCTGGTGCAATTGGGGCTTACCCAATGACAGCATCTATGGTATAACATAAAGCAGTGAAAACGTCAATAAAAAAGCTTCTGCAGGGCCAAGCTAACACAAAACAAGAATATTCAAATTTTGGGAATACAAATATTTGCCGAATTCAACGACTAAGCGCTTAATTTGCATTATGGATAAGCATAGCGACACATATGCCTACCCGCCAGCTGGTTTGAAGGCACCAACGAAAAACGCGGGAAAGCCGAAAAAATGAAGTAAATTGTAACAGCCGCAGCAAACAGATGGCGAATATGTGAGCCATTGAAGGAGGGGAATACTTGGTTGAAGAAGATGAAAGAAACAAATAAAGAAACAAATATAATGTTTTGCCCGGTGTGCGGAAAAACTAGCGTGGGAGAATATGACATATGCTGCAACTGCGGTTGGGAAAATGACCCGATACAGTTAGACAACCCGACCTTTAGTGGTGGGGCAAACAAAATGAGCTTAGAGGAAGCAAGACAGGCTTATAGCAGCGGAATACCAATTGAATAAGAGCAATCCCGTCATAGGACTTGCGCTCAACGATAGCATTGGCGGAGCGGTCAAGCTGAATGTGGGGTTCTCCTAAAAAAGCCATCTGCCGAAACGCTCCGTGCAGATGGCTTTACAATTATGAAGTTATGAGCCGCGTTTTAGAAGCCGTTCTTGGTCTGGAACTCTATCGCTTCTCTGAGCGCTGCGTTCACATCAAACGCGCCGCCTATGGCCTCGGTCTGGGCGGAGTAATCTGCGGTTTCAAATGCACAGTCGTAGTCAGAGCGGAACGTCTTATAGTAGTTCAGCTCCGCACCGAAGTACGGGTTGGGCTGAAGCAGCAGACTGTTGTAAGCGCGGATGATGCCGGAGATCGGTACGCCCGCGGCGTTGTCGTCCAGCTTATCGAAATCGGCGCAGTTGTACTTCCACGCCCTGCGGTACGCTTCCTTTGCGTGCAGAATGATTGCCTGCTCCTTCTCCGTCAGCGGCTTCATATCCTGCATGTAGGCGGTGTTGTCCTCCACCTGCTCCATGCTGCTCATGCCGGAGAGAACGACCATCACACCGTCGAGCGACGCTGCGAAGCGTATGGCGTAGCTCGCAGGGGAGGCGGCAGCGTCATTAGCCTTCATTTCAGCCATGACATCGTCCGGGACATTGGCGAGCATGCCGCCCTTGACCGGCTCCATAACTATCACCTGCGCGCCGTGTTTACGGATCACGTCATAGCACTTCTTTGCCTGCATGAACGGCTCTTCCCAGTCGTAGTAATTAAGCGCGATCTGGACGGCTTCGACCTCCGGGTGCTCCGTCAGTATCTTATCGAGGTGCGCTGCGTCATCGTGGTAAGAGAAAGCGATATGCTTTATTCTGCCCTGCTCCTTCCACTTCTTCATGTGGTCGAAGAGATGTGTATCCTTGACCTCGGTGGCATAGAGCTCACGGTTGAGGTTGTGCAGCAGATAGTAATCGAAATACTCTACGCCGCATTTATCCAGCTGCTCCTGAAAGATATTCTCCACCTGCTCCTCGGTAGGGCGGATAAATGTGGGAAATTTTGAAGCCAACAGAAATTCTTTTCTGTCATGGCGCTTTACGAGCGCTTCGCGGATAGCGGTCTCGGACGCGCCGTTGTGGTAGACATACGATGTGTCAAAATAAGTGAAGCCGCGCTCAAGGTAGAGATCCACCATCTGGCTGAGTGTGTTCAGATCAATGTTGTCGGGTTTGCCGTCTATGACCGGCAGACGCATAAGACCAAATCCAAGTTTCTTCATTGTGTTACGTCCTTTCTTATCAGATACGGAGCCATTATTGACCCCAAAAACAGATCACAGAATTCTTCTGTCCGTTTTGCAAAGTAATATGCACCGCCAGACATATCCCAGCACAGCATTTCTCCATACAGAATATCCGCCAGCGTGTGCGCCAGAATACTGACCGGTGCGTCAGACGCCAATTCGCCGCGCTCGATACCGTCCTCCAGCAGCACAGTCAGCGAGTGGATATCAAAAGCAAGCTTGCCGCGGTCGTCCTCATTTTCAACAAGGTCGGGATCAACGGTGTTGCGCACCCACTCCTGACAGAGCTTCAGTCCGCTTTTTTCGATTCGATCTGTAAAACTTGTCATGAAGAATTTCAGCCTCTCCATAAATGTGCCGGGGTACTCAAGCGCTTTGTCCAGAACCTCCTGATACATCTCGCGGCTCAGAGCAAAAACAATATCCTCCTTGCGCTTGAAGTATGTATAGAACGTGCCGTTTGCCACGCCGCACTTTTTTGTGATCTCTGCAACGGAGACGCTTGCCAGCCCCTTTTCGCAGATGATCTCTTTCGCTGCCTGGAGCAGCTTTTTCTTCGTCTCCAGTGCGGCAAGCTGCCGGTTGGTCATGGTCATCACCTCGCAGAGGAGATTATAGCACATTGACTGAACGAAAGTCAATGAAAGCTGTTCAATTCGTCAAATGTTCAAGCCGCCGTGGGAAACCACGGCGGCTTTGATGATATATAAATCATAGTTCTCTCGCCACGTCTCGCATGGAACGAAGCGGTCGTCTCCGCCGAAGTAAGAGTGCGGAAGGTCTTGGGCAGATCCGTTT
Source organism: uncultured Eubacteriales bacterium (assembly GCA_900546515.1). Lineage (GTDB taxonomy): Bacteria > Bacillota > Clostridia > Oscillospirales > Oscillospiraceae > Limivicinus. Next base: position 15,973 of record URDG01000039.1, read on the forward strand.
TCCGGGAATAAAACAATAACAGCCCATCCAAAAGGATGAGCTGTTATTGTTTGGCAGGGTCAGCCAATTTTGAGGACAGCTGTCGTAGATTATTTTCGCGCAAAAATATAGCCTGTAAGACGCTTACATCTTCCAAACTTCGTCTCCTCTGAGCAAAAAACCGTATAGAATTCTTTTTTCTGCTTCAGTTACTTCCCCAGTTTCGATTCGCTTTTGAATTTTGGGGATGATAACTTCTTTGTGGGCGACGAATGTCTTCATGTATTCTTCACGACGCGCAAAGTTTTCCCACATATAGTCTGAAAAGTCTACTTGCGAGTAATCAAAATTCTTCGGGTTTAACAAGAACTGCAAATGTGGTCTTCCCTCAGATAATGGTTTCAACATGCTTATATCAGCTAACATATCACTGATATGGAGAAGATATACACATTCCAGCTTAGTTTCAACCGGATCGGGGAATACTCTCATACTCGAGTTTCCTTTTTTACTAATTTCCAGTATCCTATTTAGAAATTCTTCAAGAGCGTCCTGATTGGGGGTCAGCCATCCGGAAAATGCAAAATCGTAGATTGCGCCTATTGGCAGTTGTGCAAAGCTATCTGATAAGATGTGTTTATATTTTTGTTGAGTAGCATCGCCCGTTATTCGCCGGTAAAGCAGTCTCAATAGTATAACTTTACTATTAAAATTTTCCGTTGCATCAATGAGAGCTTGAATTTTATCGGTGGTTTCTTCATCTTTTGATATAAACTGTTCAATTAGATGGCGGAGACTGTTAAAACTTACATTCACCGCATACTCGAAGAAATTTTCTCCACCCACGATTTGATAAATGAGTTCAAAGTTAGAGGAAAATGTTAATGAGCAGCAAAGCTTCGAAAGCGCTATCAAGCTTTGCTTAAAATCTGGCCAACCTATAGAAAAAAACTTCTGCACAAAAATCTCGTCACTTAGCAACTCTTCTATAGATGCCGCAACGGTCCTTTTGCCATCATAATCCAAGTCAACCAAGCTTAGTAACAGTACTATGTTGGAAAGCGCAGAAAATGACGATTGCATAAATCCATAAGTCCTTGCGGTCAAAATAGAATGACAAAGGTTCTTAAAGCTTTCTTCAAGAAATAAAACTTCTAACACACCTACGTTCAGTCGTTTGACATGATTTGCGTTTATCATCGCGCTCAAATCTTTTGTCGAAATGAACTTTGTCATAATATCAAGATCAATGTATTCTACAGAGTACTTTTTGTTTGCGAATTTAATATCTCCCAATAAAGTAGGCTTTTCAGCCGCATCGATATTTGCACATATTATAGCTTCAATGTAAGGTCTGAAGAAATCCTTTAAATCTCTAAAACCTTGGTACAAAATGTGGTTGTTGTAGTAGAAAAAGTATTGCGTTATGACTAGCGGTTTTATTTCATAAAGCTTCACAATCGATGTGCTTCCAGAATGAATGGTGTTCCTGTCAGCAATATCTTTCTTTAATTTTTCTAATGATTCGCACATTGAATATCTCTTTTTAGCATTGCCGCTGTAGATGTCAAGGTATCCAGAGAATATTTCCCGCTCCTTGCTCGAAGCAAGATTCTGAATAAATTGTCTGACTTTGGTTGAATCAAAACCACCCCAATATGTATTGATTGCATTGAGTGAGGCAGAATTATTCAGATATGCCACTTTCAGGTCTGTAGAGAACTCCGAGCAGTCTGCTTCTTCGCGGAGTTTTAATATTTCGCTATAACCATCCACAATGCTTTTGTAAAAAAGCGTTTCATTTATTTCAAAATCTGCACATCTGTTACTAAGCAATGATTGGATTTCATCATATTTATTGTAAATATAGAGATTAAAAATTTCACTTTTCAGCAAAGTGTTATCAGACAACTCTCCGACACAAAAATGCACAGGTTCACGCTCAAAATAGCATTCTATGAACAAGATTCCAGCATTCAAAAACAATTGTTTTAACTTGCCTGCATATTCATTCTCGGACTCCATAAACGTGATTAGTCTTGTGTAATCATGTTCGGAGAATAGACGCAATTGCCAGTTCGAAACCTCATATCTTTTCACATAAAGTAATTTTAGTATCTGTTCATAGCTAACAAAGCTGAAACGAGACATAAACTTTACAGTGTTTCCTATTGAAGATAAATCCTTCTCCAATGCGGGGTCAGCGATGACTCGCAGAAAACTGTAGAGGCGTTTCCCAATTTCATTTGATAAATTCGCAGGAATATTTTCAACCAGAGGCATAAATCTGAGATTAATTACTTCAATATTATTATTGTTAAAATAAGATAGCTGAGTATCATCAACGGCCTGCTGATCCAAAATAAGGTAGCCAACTCTTTTGTTGTTGTCTAATGCTCCGTTTTGTGAACGCATGTAGTTTAGCCAACTGAGTATAAGTTTGATGTTATAATCGTTTAGTGAATATCCTAGGAACAGTACAATATGATCCGTCAGCAATGATTTGATGAAGAGTTCGATTAGTACATGCGTTTGCGAATAGTCTAAGTAATCCTGTTCTTTTAGAACAATGCTGGAGGCTTCGGAGATATCGCCGTGCATTTTAATTATGTACTTTCCTTTATCCGCATTCAGTAAATCCTTATCATGCACAATTACTTGATATTGCTCGCAAAATATATTTTTCGATGACTCAAGTAGCTTGTCATAGTTCGTGGTTATAATATGAGCTGGATTCACATCAAAAATTGCTGACGATAAGGGCGCATCTGCTGTCACAATAGGGATGCTTTCGGCTAATACACGGTTATATAATTCTTTATCTTTATTAAACACATGCTGCGGTATCTTCAGAAATTCATCTATTGAAAAGTCGTCTTTCACCAAACAGGTACTTTCACAGTTTTCTGCTTTATGTCTGCAAGAATTGCATCTTGAATAGTTAATTGCTTTTGCCATATTTTGAATGAGCTTGTTCCAACTAGGCATTCCATCCACATTACAAGACACTCCCGCACCGACAAAAACAACCAACTTTCCCTGCTCGGATTTTTCCCGGAATAAGCTAATATAGTTGAGTAGTTCATCGTAGCCCATAAACACACCTACCTCCTTTGTCCATGAGATTATCTTTTATTTAAGTAATCGTAAAACTCGCCAAACAAAATAAAGCTTCCTGCCATCCGTGCTACATGTTCAGCATCTCGTATAGTGAAGTCACGGAACTGTGGGCGAAAGCCTACAATCCTACTTGTTGTTTTATCAGCCAGATAAGATAGTAGAGCCCGCCGGTAGAGGGCGCAAACGAGTATGCTTCGTATCAAAGAGCAGCGCCTCTCGTATTATTCTCAGCAGACTACCTATTTACCTTCCAGTATCCACTGCGATCTGAACCAACTCTTTCAATGGCACCTTTTTCTTTGAGCTTTTTCAAGCGACTTGCGATGGACTTTCTGCTCACGCTCAACTGCTCGGCCAACTGCTGCATGGTATATCCGGGGTCTTCTTCCAGCAGGAGAAGGACCGCTCTCTCATTTTCAGTCACCCTATCAGTCACCTTATCAGTCACCTTGTCGACAACCCTGACGATTCTATCTCCTGGCGCAGTGAACTTGACCATGATGTCTCCGGGGTTGATGGTGTATTCAGGCTGAGGAACACCGTCATTTTTACAAGCCGAGCATATCTTCTCTATTCCGCGTCCCCAGCTTTCTATAAATCCAGCCAGATAAAAGACATGTGCAATGTTTGGGTTATATGGGCTGGATGCGTGCTTGCGCATCAGGTTCTCAAGCGTCCAGTTCTCCGGGAGACGTCCACAATTTGCAATATACAACTTGTCCGCGTACACGCTGATCTGAATGGGAACACCCGACTGATATTCCTTATGGCATAGTGCGTTAAGCAAAGCCTCGCGTAGAGCGGCTTCCGGCACAAAGTATCGTTCTATGCGCTGCATACCGTCGTAGGTTATCTTTGCACGCATATATTTCAGATAGACGAGCTCGACGATTTTATCGATTTGCTCCAAGATAGAACCATGTACCTCATCCTGATACAACAAATCAGCGTCGTTTTCAAAGTAGCCTATTTTTACGTAGGCACCGAGCTGCCAGCGTTCCGGGTCTTTACTGAATAACAGCATAGCGGCGTTAGTCAGGTAAGCACCATTTGTAAGATGGAGCTTTTCCATAAGAGCATCTTTCGGCTCGTCAAGTACGCTGTTATCTATACGCCCCTTTTTAGATGCCCACTGCTTGAAATGCTCGACGATATTGTCATCAACATCATCAAGTGAGAAAGCTGGAAGCGGAAGATTGTCCCATGTAGCACCGCGCTTACGCATCAAAAACGCTTCGAGCGCCGGACCTGTCAGCACCTGTTTTGTGCTTCCGCTGCGGTAATAGTATACGCCTTTGCAGGATATACCTATGGGATATGTTGGAACATCAATTTCAATGTAGTCCCTACCGCTTTCAGTCAGGAGATTGACGCCAACGATAATTCCCATCGCACCCCGCACTTTGTTAGGGATATCTTCGAGGAGCTTGCGGGCATTGCTCAAGCCAATTACATTTCCCTCGTCATCACAGCCGATATATATTTTCCCACCCTGAGCATTTGCATAGCCGCAAATCCACTCAAGGTATTCGTCTTTCCATTTGCTTTTCCATTCAATGTTCTGGCTTTCAGGCATATATATCAACCTTTCTGAGATGTAATTAATTCTAATTATATTATAACAGACAAGGCTGTAAAATCAACCAATATAGTTTTGTGAAAATGTGTTTAGGCATACCGCAGAGAGTATACCTCGGAACAAAGCTACCGCAAGAGTGCAGATCAATACATTCAATTTTACAATGAGCGTCATCAACATCTAACCTTGAAATACAAGACACCTCAGGCGTTTGAAGATGCATATATGGCGGGGTATATGAAAAAAGCTGTGTTCAAATAGCGGCCTTGCATAAGTGCGGGCCGCTTCTTTCACTGCGCGCCGTGCAGCAGCTTCCGACTGAATCTCATGACTGATGCGCTCATACTCTCGCTCTGGAAGCTGATTGCAAAGCTCGTCCAATACATTTTCCAGATGCTCTTGCAAGGTTTCGCCATTGAGGTGCTTCTCAATGGCATTTTTCCAACGCTGGTCGATCCATAAAACCATTTTTCCTGCTGTGCCATATCAGTTGCCCTCCTTCATCGCTCCATTTTCTAAATTCAGAACCACATCCCCGTACTTGGCTATCAGCAGTGCGCAGATAATCAGTTGGAACGCTTCATCTGTGACCAATTCCGGAGATGCGCTTAAAGTCGTCGCGCTTTTCTATTGAAGTCCCTGTGATGCCCTCATCAGCATAGATATCTACAAGCTGCCAGTTGTCCTTGCCGGATATGAGCTCAGTGTAGTATCGGTTCTGTGCGGCAAAGGAATTGAGCTGTTCGTCAGATGATGAACTGACGCGGGCGTAGGCTGCAACTCTCAGCCGTATATCCTGCGGCTGCTCCGTTGCCGCTATCGTTATGACTCTCGCGGTATTTTCCTGTGCCATGCGCCGGTTCACCTCCCTCTGTAGCAACACACAATACCACAACACTTTGCAAATAGCTACTGAAATATGAGCATTTTCAGACTGAAATAATAAGCGTCGCGCCGGTCTGTTTTGCGACGCGGGAAAGAATTTTTTCTGCCTCTTTTTGAGTTATCAGGCCGTTGTTTCGCAGTTCTCTGAGGATTGTTGCTGTTACCCATAGGTCTATATCTACTGTCATATTTGCCTCCATATAATTCGAGCCGGGCGGATGCCCGGCTCTTTGTCTATTCACTTACCCTCTCGCAGAAAACGAGAAGCCTCTGCCGACCTCCGGTGTTCGGCGGATGGCAGGTCAGGAGGGTCACGAGGTCGCGGCCCTCCTGTATCTTTATCGCGTCAACATCATCCGGGGAGACGACTTGTATATAGTCTCGTCAAGAGTGTGAACATAGAACGTATCGCCGCATTCCAGCTTATCCAGATCCGAAAATAGCCGCTGTCCGGCAAGCCCTGAATGCGCCGTCAACACAGCATGGGACGTCTCACCGCCGATCGGCAGGGAGCTGCCGAGCAGATGCCCGACGCCTCGGTCAAGGCTGTCATCACCCGTGCCGTGGTAGATGGGCAGATTCACGTCTATCTTCGGAATCTCGACGTATCCCATTATCCCGTCGCCTCGAATATTCAGCAGGCTCTCGTAATTCTCAGCGGCAGATTTGAGCGCCTCTTCTGAGAACGAAAGGTTATCTGCGACGCCTGGGATCAGCGTCCGGTTATACGCCAGCGCCGCTTCCTTTGCCTTTTGCAGTTCTGTATCATCCATATTGCTGACAGCCTTCTCATATCTGGTCTGAACTATAGACTGGTACTTGACGGCGGTGAAATTACTTATAACCGGGTACAGGCAGACGAGCAGAGCAATAATTAATATTGTTAGTCCTAATATAATCTTTGTTTTTCTGCTCATACGCAAAAATGGGAGGCAGGTTTTAATGTCTGCCTCCCTGACCTTTACTTATTTGTTTCTTTCTTCTTGTCTCTGAACGCGAAGTATATAACCACAATTGCAACAGCTACAAGACTCAACCCGATAGCTGGGAACATCCAGTTGCCGTAACCGCCTGTTTTGGGCAGATCAAAGCCCTTGGTGTTCACGACCGTCAGCGGTACAAACGCATTCGCCGAACCATTGTCCGGGCCAAGCGTGACCTGCTTGTTATCTACAGCCAATTTTTATCCCTCCTTTTTTGGTAACGGCAAACATACTACACATCTGTCTCAAAGTCTACTGGAACATTTGCTGCCCCTGCGTCTGCTCCGGAAAGGGCGGGTCTAAGCGCCGCAGTCGGCCGAACCCTGTTTCTATCACATGGTCATTTTCCATGCAGTCAGCGCCATACTTTACACGCAAAAACGACTTCTTTGATTTTGGGGCTTTTACACCACTCATACCATGTGGGTACTCCGTATAGGCGAATGTTGTTCCAAGCGGCTTTTCC
>URDG01000040.1 GCA_900546515.1 uncultured Eubacteriales bacterium
ACGGTGTGGACAAGCGCATTGATGTACTGGCAACGGCCATTCGCGCAAAAATGACAGCTTTGGAACTGACGGAGCTTGACCTTTCCTATGCGCCGCCCTATTCCTCTGCCAAGGATCCGGTCAATATGGCCGGTTTTATGATCGAGGATTTGGAGAGCGGGAAAGTGCGGCAGTTCCATTGGAATGAGGTTGAGGACTTGCCTTGCGATGGCAGTGCAACGCTGCTGGATGTCCGTACGGAAGGCGAATATCGGCGTGGGCACTTGAATGGATTCCGCAATATTCCGCTGGACGATCTGCGGGAGCATTTGGACGAGTTAGACCGGGGTAAGCCTGTCTATGTGAATTGCCAGACAGGACTCCGCAGTTATCTGGCCTGTCGGCTTTTAACGCAGTACGGTTTTTCTTGTGCCCATCTCTCCGGTGGATACAGCTTTTATCAGGTCGTAACACAAGAGCGGCAGACAGCGCAGAGTGCCTATCCCTGCGGAATGGAGAAGCTATGAGTGAAAATCTATTTGGTTTGACGGTTGCGGCAGATAAAGGCTTGGATGATCTGCAATGCCAGCGCCTTTTAAGCGAAAACCGCAGGTATCAGGAAGTCATGCTGCAAAGAAAACAGAGACAAACACCACATTTGTCAAAGGAAAAGGGCACCATAAGTCCGGGCTGCAAAAGGCCATTGAAACCATAAATGACTGGCTTGAAAAGCTGAAACGGTACAATCTGGATATCCACATCTGCGGGGAACGGAACAGCTACAGCAAAACCGACCCGGACGTAACCTTTATGCACATGAAGGAAGACCACATGAAAAATGGGCAGCTAAAACCCGGATACAACGTAAATGTGGCCACTGTCAGTGAGTATATCATCGGCAATTATATCTCCGCGGACAAAACGCCACTGGAAGACCGCAGGAAGCGGCTGAATGTTTCCAAATACTTCATCCAACAGCGTGAGGCGATGGAGAAAAAGATTTCCACAGATGAAGGAATCCTACTCCGGATCAACCGCTCCATCCAGGCGGAGGGCGTGTTCGCCATGGTCAAGGAAGACATGAACTTCCGCCGCTTCCTGACCAGAGGCAATGCCAATGTTATGGTAGAATGGTATCTTGTAAGTATGGCTTTTAACATACTGAAACTGCACCATAAAATACAAACAGGCCGGTTGGGAAACCACCTGTTTGTTCCGGGGGCAACATAGCGTATAAAAAAGAAAAACAGTACACTTTTTTGAGAGGCAAAACCTGCCCCTCTGGTTTTGTGTACTGTTTTTGGGGTATAATTGGTCGCTTTTTCCTTGGCATGTGCTAAAAAGAGGGGCTGCCTCGAACGATTTTGAAAAATCGTTTTGAGACAGCCCCTTTTGATTATTATTATTATTCTTGCTATTCGATTTTCAGCTCAAGAGCACACGCTTTCCCGCATACATTGACCTGTCGGCCCCCGTAACGGCGCGCCGGTGAAGCTCAGTATTCTCTCCGAAAACCGATTTGAAGAGCTCCGAGGGCTCGTACTCGCCGAGCGTCAGCGCGTTGATTATATATCTTTCGTCCCGGTATGCCGCAGTGTAATCGACAATAAGGGCATCGGCGAAAACCCGGTTATCAAAGCTCTCCATGCAGCTCGCCGTCTCGCGGCGTACCCGGTCAAGGCGAATAAGCTCACTGCCGCAGGGACAGGGCTGCGGGAGAATTCTTGTGCGGTCGCCCGTGCGGTATCTGATAAGCGGTATAGCGTCCATGCCAATCGTCGTTATCACAAGCTCACCGTATTCCCCGACCGGGGCTTGGCGGCCGTTTTCGTCTATGATCTCGGCAATAATATGGTTTTCGCGCAGATGCATACCCTCGTGCGCCGGACAGCAGACTGCGCCGCCGAGTCCCATTTCGCGGGAGCCGTAATGCGGGAAAAGCCTGCTGCCGAGAAGCTTTTCCGCCTCCGATATGACGCCTTCAGGACAGGCATCCGCGCTGACGAGCGCCCTTTCCAGACTGCCTCTGCCGCATACGCGCAGTAGGCTCAAAAGCTGCACCGGCATACCGACAAAGCTGTCCGGTCTTTCCGCGCGCATCAGCTCACTAAGCTCAAGATAGCTGAGCTGTGCTCCCGCACGTATCGGACTTGCGCCCAGCCGCCTCACCGCCTCGGCGATAAGCTCGCCCAGACCGAATTGACCCGAGAAGGGCATACATATCAGCGTCCTGCCGCCGGGAAATATAAGCTCACCCAGACCCGCCATGAAAAGCCGCACCGTGCGCTCACAGTCGGCGCGGGTATAGAATACGCGCTTTCCAATGCCGGTCGTTCCGCTCGTCACATCGCTTATTACGCGCTGCACCTCCGACTGAGAGCACAGGAGCATGGCTCCCGTGTTTTCCGCAAGCTCCGTCTGCGTCGTAAAGGGAAGCTCGGAAAGCTTTGCCAAAGCGTCTAAGTGTGCCGGGAGTCCGGAATAAAATCCGCCGCGCTCCCGCTCACGGGCAAGCAGCGCGTTGAGTCTTTCAAGCTGTATGCGCCGTATGTCCGTGCGCGTCAGCGACTCAAGCCCCTCCTGCTCACATATGAGCGCGTCAAGTCTTGTCCTTGTCATCGTCTATACAGCGCCCTGCCTTCCGTGTTTGTCAGGTTATACGCGCAAAACGGCACCATGCCGAATTCTGAATCGACCTCGCAGATATAGCAGCGGCGCAGCCGCTCAAGATCAAGATTATATGCGTCCTGAAAAATCATACCCGATACGGCGAAGGTGCTCCGCTGCGCCTGCTCAAGAAAATCATCGAGCGCCGAGGTCTCGCAAAGCTCCGGGTCGGAGGCATAGTCCGGCTCGTCCTCGCCGTTCCACTGCTTGGCGACGTACCTGCGCGAATCGTCCGAGGTCGTGCAGCAGCAGGCGGAGGCACCGGATTTCTTCGGCAGCAGACGGAGACTGCCATCCGCACGGCGCAGATAGCTTGCATGGAAGGAGCAGTAGGGATTTTCCGCCCCGCCGCCGGCAAAGTCCTGCGCATGCATCGCGCCGCACATCTGCTCCTCGATGAGACGAAGCATACGCGGTATGGTGATGGGCTTTTCCGGCCGCTCAAGCCCGCAGCGCCCGAAGTAGCTGATGGGCTGAAAATGCACTCCGCGCATCGCGGGCATACGCTCAAGGGCGAAGCGCAGTATATCGCCGACCTGCGCGTCGTTCACTCCCGGCGCGATGACCGGCACAAGCACTATGCCAAGCCCCGCCGCCGCGCAGTTTTCTATCGCGGCAAGCTTTTTGGCCATGAGCGCCCGCCCGCGCAGTGCCATATAGACCGCGTCGTCCACGCCGTCAAATTGCAAAAACACCGTGTTGAGCCCTGCCGCCTTGAGCGTACGGGCATATTCCGCATCAGCTGCAAGGCGTATGCCGTTTGTGTTGAGCTGGAAAAAGCTGAAGCCCTTTTTGCGCCCGAGGGCTATTATCTCCGGCAAATCGTCCCGCATGCTCGGCTCTCCGCCCGAGAGCTGAATATTAAACGGACCGCCGTGCGACATGAGATAATCGTACTGCCGCTCGATTTCCTCCATGCTCAGCTCGCGCTCCTCCGTACCCGCCGAGGCAAAGCACACGGGGCAGCGGAGATTGCAGCGCGTTGTGAGCTCCAGCAGCATACAGCAGCCCTTACGCAAATGCTCCTTGCAGAGTCCGCAGTCGTTCGGACAGCCGTTTTTCGCGTCCTTGCCGTTTACCGGCGGCTCCACGGTGCTGCTGCCGAGGTTCCAGCGCATATAGCTTATGAGATTGTCCTCCCAGATGAGCGTGCTGAATTTGCCGTGCTCGGGGCACTGCTTGTCCATATAGATATAGCCGTCTGCACCCGTGCGCTTTTCTGCGGAAAGCTTTCTCAGGCACACCGGGCACACGCTCTCCGTCCGCCCGACGAGCATCAGATAAGCCCCCTTTCGGAGAGTATCTCCATGCACTTTTCGTAGGTGGAGGCGATTATCTGCGGGCACAGCTCCACGCGCTTTGCGGGGTTGCCGTGGGTTATGTCCTCGCACTCGTAGCCGCCGTAGTATATCGTCATTTCGTCCTTGAACCAGCGGGTAAACTCGCCCAGCGCCGCCTTGTGCTCAGGTGAGTCCATGCCGGTGTCCTCGCCCTTGCCGGTGAAATAGGATATGATGCACGCGCCGCCGCTCATGCAGCCGCAGCAGCCGCCGGAGAAGCCGACTCCGCCGTTGAGCCCGCCCATAGCCTTGACAAGGCCGGTGTTTTCCTCGCCTATCGTCTCAAGCAGGAGCTTTGCCAAAATCTGACCGCAGAAATAGCCGTAGCGTGAAAGCTCCATTACCCTGTCAAAAAGATCCATCAGACATTTCCTTTCTGCATATGATTAAATAATATCTGCATTTTAAATTGGTTTTCGGGCAGCCGATAGTCTCTCCGCTCCAAAGCGCGGCAAAATAATACTCGCGCCACTGCTCTGTCATGTCCTCGATATGCTCAAGACTGAAGCCCGACGAGGCTAAAAGCGCCTCGGGAGAGTCGAAAAATACGTCCGACAGAGCCAAAACGCCGCCGACTCTGAGAAGCCGCCAACTTTCCCAGAGCGCGGCCTTTGCATCTCCGCTCACATAAAATGCGCACTGAGATATAATCGCATCAAAGCCTTCGTCGGGATAGCCACTGTGCAGCATATCGCCGCGAACGACGTTTTCTCCGCACGGAAGCAAATCAATGCCGACGGCGTCAAGTCCATGAGCGCGCAGCAGGGCGACCGCCTCACCCTCGCCCGCGCCCATGTCGAGCACACGAGCGCCCGGAGACAGGGCGCAAAGCTCTATCATGCGCATGGTGTGCGCGTCTCCTCCCGGATGCCCGTTCATTTGTCCTCCAGCGCCTTCTCGACGGAGAGAACCTTTCCCAGCGCAAGCTCCTCCGGTACATAGACAAAGCCGCAGCGCGGGCAGACCGGCAGCTCTACGGGGAAGCCGTTATCGAGATACATGAATTTTGCCTTGCCCTTGACGAGCGCGACGCCGCATTTTCTGCATTTGAGCTTACCCAGCGGGTCAATGGTATAATATGTTCTGTCCTGCATGATATCACTCCTGACGTTTAACGACGTTCATCCTGTGGCTGTAGGCGCGGCGAACCGTGTAGCCGTCCTCGTCCTCGGTAAGCGCGACCCAGAAGGTCACGTTCCCGAGTCTCGCTCTCAGCATGAGATAGCCGGTGTCGGCGTCCTCTATCGCCTCGCCGCTTTCGCGGTATGCGTCAATGACGGATATGACGTCGGATTTAAGTATCATGCGCTCGTCCATCATTTTGAGCGCGGCCTCGTCAAATTCCAGCTTATAGGGCAAATTCATATTCATAGTCTCCTCGCCCCAGATATCCCGGAGCAGTTCATTTTTCAGCGTAAGGCGGTTATAGCGCTTTTCGCTTATATCGGGCGGCGCACCCGCGTCCGTGCCGTACACAAGCTCAAGTATATGCCGCGACTCCCGCCCCTCCCGCGCAAAGCGGTCACGGCAGGCCATGCAGTAGCTGACATAGGGCGCGTCACTGCGCTCAAGGCATTTTTCCGCAAGCTCGTGGGCAAGCTCACGGTTTGTGTATGAGGTCAGACCGCCGTAGCCGCAGCAGGGGGAGCGGTCGCCGGAGTATTCCGTCTCAAGTATCGCAACGCCGAGCCTTTCCAGAATGGCGCGCACACTGCGCTGAGTCTCCGCGTCTCCGCGCGCACCGCAGGAATCGTGCAGCGCGGCGCAGCGCTCAAGTATCTTTGCTTCCTTGGGAAGCCCGATTTCCTGCAATACGTCCCATATCCCGACGATTTCTATATTTTCATGCCCCGAAAGCTCCTTTTTGCAGCTGGGGCAGGCGGCAATGACCGTGGGATATCCAAGCTTTGCAAGCTCGTTTTCGATAAACTCAAATTGCTGCCCGTACATCTCATAGCGCCCCGCCCAATCGCATATCGCGCCGCAGCAGCCGAGCATCAGCGCAACGCCGCCCTCAAGCCGCGCGCATAGATCCTCATACGCCGCGCGTACCGTCGCCGGAGCGATGGCGGAGGACTGACAGCCGGGGAAAAAGACATATCTGCACTTATCATATCCGGGCTGCCTGCGGCATAGAAAGGCCTCGCCGTTTGAGAAAAGCATATCCATGAGCGCAAACTCATGCGGCGCAAGCGGCATTTTATCGGTCGAAACCATGTTCTCGCGGGCGCTCTTGCAGACCTGCGCCATGTCGATACCCTTGGGGCAGACGACCGTACACTGACCACAGAGCGCACAGGCGTTCATGGCCTTGTTGAGCGGGTGGTCGCCCATTATTATCTGAGTGTTGTTATATATCTCCCGCGCCAGCAGACCGGGATATTTTTTATAGTGCTTGAGATAGGCGCAGGCCTTCATGCACTCGTCGCAGCGGCACTGTATACAGCGCTTGGCCTCCTCAATGGCCTCCTCGCGCGTGTAGCCCTCCGCGCCGCACTCGACACGGTGCAGCGAGCCGACATTGTCAAGGCTTGCGTATAGCTTTGTCTCAACGGTGCCCTCGCTGCCGCGCATATTATCGGGAGAGAGCCTTTGCGCGAGCCGGTCTACCGTGAGCGCTGCCTTTTTTGCGGAAAATGCGGCGCTGAGCACATCACTGCCGTCTGCGCCCATGACGAGAGAGTGAGCCGCACAGAGCATATAACGCTCATCACAGACGGCGTCCGGGAAAAAGCCCCTTGCCGCCGCAGCCGAGGCGCATAGCACGTCAAAGCCGCCGCACTTTTCGGCATAGAATTCCCCGCTGAGCGTGCAGCCGAACTCAAAGCATATATCCTTGGTCTTTAATCTGCCAAGCTCATCGGCAAAGGCCGTCTCATCAAGAACTGGCGCAGCCGCGCGAAGAAATGCGCTCAGGTTAGCCTCCTCGCAGAACACCGTGAGCGGGTAGGCCTTTTTCTCTATCTCACCCGCGAGGAAGAGCGTGAAAAGCCCGGAGCCGAAGAGGGCGACGCTTTTCTTTTTCTTCATGCGGAAAACGCCGCCGGAGCGCGATTTTTCACCGAAGCGGGTCACGGCGCACTCAATATCGCGTACCGCTATGCCCTCGCCAAGCTCGGAAAGCTTGCACTTCGCCTCGCATGGGGCGCTGCACCCGGCGGAGACGACGTTCGGAAAAATCACCGCCTTTTCGTATAGCCCGAGCGCCTTCTTGAAATCCCCGTCCGCCGCGGCGGCAAGCATTGCCTTGGCATCTAACTTCAAGGGGCAGGCGGCGGAGCAGAAGGCGGGCTGGTCGTAGACGCACAGCGACACCATGTTTTCGATCTCGTCCTTGGATATTCTGTTGACCTTGTAGACGTGCGTGGAACCGCGCTCCTGAATTACCGACATGAGCTCACCTCTTTATATAAACCTAATAGAGAGACCTTTGATAAGGTCTCTCTATTATAACATTTTTTTGCTTGATGGCAAAGCTTAGTTTTCAAGCGCCTTGAGCGCTGCAAGCACCTTGTCGGGTCTTGCCGGGATGCGCGTGATGCGCGCGCCCGTGGCGTTATAAATCGCGTTGAGGATGGCGGGATGCGGTGCATCCAGCGGAGCCTCGCCGCAGCCGGCGGCACCGTAGGGACCGTTGGGACGGTAGGTCTCGATGAAGTGGAGCTCAATGTCGTCCGGAGCGTCGTTCGGGTAGGGGATGCCGCACTTGAGCAGGCTCGTCTCCTTCTCCAAATCGTCAAAGTCCTCGGTCAGTGCAAGACCGATGCCCTGAACAAGACCGCCGTAGAAGTTGCCCTCAACGAGAAGCCTGTTCATGATCGTACCGACATCGGCAACGCTCGTGAACTTCTCGACCTTGACCTTGCCGGTCTGAGTGTCAACGCGAACCTCGGGCATGAAGATGGTGTACATATAGGTCGCAAAGGGCTCGCCCTGTGCGGTATCCTGATCGATGGGATGGTCGGCGCAGTAGGTCGTGACCCAGTTGCCCTCGACCTTCGTCTCTATGCCCTCGGCTACCATCTCGTCATAGCTGCGGTAGCTGCCGTCCTCCTTGCGCATCGCGGCAAGCAGGTTTTCGGCGGCGAGGCGGCAGGCGTTGCCGGTCATGACCTGAGAGCGGGAGCCGCCCGCAGGACCGGCGTTCGGGGTGACCTTGGTGTCGTTCATGACAAGACGAATCTGCTCGGGCTTTATACCGGCCTGACGCAGAGTCTCGTGCGCGGAGACGACAATACCCATGTCGGCGCCCTGACCGTGATCCTCCCAGGAGGCGTACATCGTGACCGTGCCGTCGGGGTTGAGCTCGGCAAAGGCGGAGGAGGTGTCAACGCCGTCAAGTCCGCAGCCGTAAACGCCGAGGGACACGCCGATGCCGTACTTATAGCGCCCGTCGGAGGCGGCATTCTTCTCCGCGACACGCTTCTTGGCCGCCTCGTACAGCGGACGAGCCTTGTCGAAGAGCTCCTCCTCACAGTAAACGTCGGGAGCGTAGCCGGTGGGGATGGTGGTGTGCTCGGAGGCCTTGTAGCAGTTCATTGCGCGCATCTCGAAGGGGTCTATGCCCATCTTGGCGGCAAGGCAGTCGATTGCGATATCGGAGCCCATGAAGGACTGCGGCGAGCCGTAGGCACGGAAGGCGGAGCCCCATGCATGGTTTGTGAACACGGTCTGGCTCTTGTTGCGGATGGAGGGGATGCCGTAGCCCGCGCCGGTAAACTGGCTCAGACGCATGGTGAGCAGATCGCCGAACTCGGAGTAGGGACCGTGGTCAACGTAGTTATCGCCCCACATTGCAAGCAGCTTGCCGTCCTTGTCCGCGCCGAGCTTTATGTGCATGAAGGCGGGGGAGCGCTTGCCGGTGTAGGTGATGTTCTGGAACTGATTGAATACGAGCGAGACGGGGCGGCCGGTGATTTTTACCGCAGCGCCGATGAGCGCCTCGTTTGTCGGGGAGAACTTATAGCCGAAGGTGCCGCCCGCGTGGTTCTGCACAAGGCGAAGCTCCTCCATCGGAACGCCGATGCCGTCCGCTATCATCGGCATATGAAGATGTATGCCGATGGACTTGGAGTGAACGGTGACCATGCCGTCCTCGTCTATGTAGCCGTAGCCGCAGTCGGGCTCAAGGTGCAGGTGCGGCTGACGCGAGCAGTAGCTCTCTATCTCGACCTGCTGTGCGTCGGGGATGCTGTCCCAATCAAAGTCGGGTCCCTTGATGCAGTTCGTCTCGTAGAAGACGTTGGGTATGCCGGGGTGAATTTCGATCGCGTCAGGCTCCTTCGCGTCCATGGCGTTCATGTAGGCGGGCAGCTCCTCGATCTCCACCTTGACGGCGTCCGCAGCGGCGCGGGCGTGCGCCTCGGTGTCTGCCGCGACAATGGCTATTGCATCGCCGAACTGGAATATCTTGTCCGAGCAGAGCACAGGACGCTCAAAGCCGTCGGTCTTGTTGTGCTTGGGGAGCATGACAAGACCGTTTATCTTGTTGGTGCCGCCTGCGGCAAGAATATCCTTGTAGGTGATGACCTTAAAGACGCCGGGCATCTTCTCGGCCTCGGTGGTGTCGATGCTCTTGATGTTGGCGTGAGATACCGTGGCCTGCGTGAGGGCGAGGCGAAGCGTATTCTCGGGCATCTTGAGCGCGTCGTCGGCTCCGAAGTCCCAAGTGCCGGTGACCTTCTGCGCAGCGGAGGGACGGATGTATTTTGTGCCCTTGATGCTGTCTCCGGTGGGCTTGAATACAAGATCCTCCTTGCTCATCTCACCGCGCATGACGGCGGCCGCCGCCATTGTAGCATCGATAAGGGGCTTATAGCCGGTGCAGCGGCAGAGGTTGCGGTTTTTGTTGAACCAGTCGCGTACCTCCTCGCGGGTCGGGTTCGGGTTCTTGTCGAGCAGCACCTTGGCGCTGATGATGAAGCCGGGGGTGCAGAAGCCGCACTGCGCGCCGCCGTATGCCATCCACGCGACCTGAAGCGGGTGCATATCGTGCAGAGTGCCGACGCCCTCTATCGTCGTTATCTCCGCGTTGTCTCTGATCTTCTCCATCTTAAGCAGGCAGGAGCGAGTGACCTTGCCGTCTAAAATGACGTTGCAGGCGCCGCAGTGACCCTCGCCGCAGCCGATTTTACAGCCGGTAAGCAGCAGATGCTCACGCAGAACCGTGGCCAGAGTCTCATGAGGCTCAACAATCAGGATGCGCTGTACTCCATTGATGACGAGTGATTTTTTAATCATTCATATACCTCCTCATAATTCTTATAATTATACTTTTTACACTGTTTTGCTTAGCTTTCGGCATTGCGGATAGACTCGGGAAATCAGTGACAGTTGTCCTTATCCGCACCGCTGCCGCTCACGTCCTTGAGCTTTTGAATTCCGCGCGGGGTATAGAACACAAGCTCGGACAGGGATCCGTCAAAATTTTCACCGCGCAGGCGAAGAAAATTGGCGTTTTCATAGTACTCTATCGGCAGCTCTCTGCGGAATATTTCCCCGGTCTGGGGGTCTGAGATCTCTACCGTGACAAGCTCTGCCCGGAGCTCAAAGCGTTTGTCCTCCATGTCTGCCTCCTGCTTAATATCTTCAATTATATTTTACGGCAGAGAAATCGGAGTAGCAACTATCATACAGATACAACTCGTAGAAAAAATAACATTGTTTTTGTGCATTATGCAAATATTTTGCGCCGATTTCCTTGACTTCTCCTTGCTTTTTGTGTAATATTGATATAAACCCTGCGTTTGAGCTGCTCTCGTTCGTACCGTTCACGGATTTGAAATTCAACGCGCGGGGCTTTTGTATTTTAATGCATTTATTTTAATAATATATTGGATGAAAATGGCTAAATTGCTTTTTGCAGGGGAGGAGGATATATGCAGTTCGGGGCACTTATAGTCGCGGCGGGGATGTCGTCACGCATGGGCGAGTTCAAGCCTATGCTCAATATCGGCTCAATTTCAATAGCGCAGCGCATAGTCGCAACGCTCCGTCAGTCCGGCGTGACGAGGATAGTCATGGTCACGGGGCATAACGCGCGGGAGCTTGAGCACCATCTGGCAAATAACGGGCTTATTTTCCTCCGCAACGAGCAGTACCGCACGACCCAGATGTTCGACTCGGCAAAAATCGGGCTTGAGTATCTCAAGGATAAGTGCGACGGCATTTTATTTACGCCGGTTGACATCCCGCTTTTTACCGCCTCCACCGTGAGCGCACTTATGGACTGCGGGGCAAGGCTCGTGTGCCCGGTGTGCGAGGGCAGGCGCGGGCATCCGATTTTGATAGGCACGGAGCTTGTGGACACTATTCTGGCTTATTGCGGAGAGGGCGGACTCGGCGGCGCTATCGAGCACTGCGGTGTGGAGATGACGGAGATAGCCGTTGAGGACAGCGGTATCCTTCATGACGCGGACACCCCGGAGGACTACAGGGCGCTTTTGAGCTATCACAATCGGCAGCTTGTAAGACCGATAATAAACGTGGAGCTTGCAAAGGAGAAGGTCTTTTTTGACCGGAAGATCGCAATGCTCCTCACGCTTGTCGAGGAGACGAATTCCGTTCGCAGTGCCTGTCAGCGTATGCAGATATCGTATTCGACCGGCTGGAACATAATACGCCGCCTTGAAACGGAGCTCGGGCGGACGCTGGTTGAGCGCAGTCAGGGCGGACTCGGCGGCGGTCAGAGCAGGCTTACGGGAGACGGGCTGCGCCTTTTGGAGAAATATAATGAATTTGAGCGGCGGCTGCGTGAGGAGGGCGACCGGCTCTTTCAGGACTGCTTCGGTGAGCTGCTGTGAGCCGGCGCGTGTATCTTATCCGGCACGGAAGGCCGGATTTCCCGGACGGGAGCTGCTGCCTCGGGAGGACGGATATTCCGCTCGGCACGATAGGGCATATGCAGTCCTGCCTTGCGGCGCGGGAGCTTGAGCACGCCGGGATAAGCGCGGTGTTTACAAGCCCGCTTTCGAGAGCGCGCGAGACGGCGGCGTATTTTTCGCCCTCGGCTGTAGTTGTACCGGGACTTCGTGAGGCGGATATGGGGCTGTGGGACGGTCTGAGCTTCCGCGAGATAAAGGAGCGTTTTCCGGAGCTGTACGAGCGACGCGGCGTGGATATGAGCGTTCCGATACCCGGCGCGGAGGAGCCGCGGGCGGCGCTTTGCCGCTTTGAGGAGGCGCTCATGGAATGTCTTGACAAAAGCGGCGGGGATATCGCGGCGATTTCCCACTCGGCGGTCATCAGACTCATGGCGGCAAGGCTTTCCGGAACCGCGCTTGAGAGCAGCCTGGAGTACCGTGTCCCGTACTGCGCCTGCGTGACGCTCGAGTATGACGGAGGCTTTCGTCTTGTGAAAATCGGCGAGGCTCCGCGGCCTGAGTTGGACAGAGCATTGTGTCTGCGCCTGCTGCACGCTGCGGGAGCGCCGGAGAAGGTCATCGAGCATTGCACCGCCACCGCCGAGGAAGCGCTGAGAATTGCCGCTGCGCTGAAGGAAAGCGGGAATGATATCGACGCAGAGCTTGTGGAAAACGCGGCGCTGCTGCACGATATTGCGCGGAGTCTGCCGGAGCATTCGCGGCGCGGCGCGGACTGGCTGAGCGAGCTCGGCTATACCCGTGAGGCGGAGCTGGTTCGGCGTCATCACGAGCCGGAGGCAGCGGCCTCGCTTGAGCTTACGGCACTCTGCCTTGCGGATAATCTCAGACTCGGAGCGCGGCGCGTGAGTCTTGAGGAGCGCTTTTCCGAAAGCCTGAAAAAGTGCCGGGATGACGAGGCACTCAGGGCGCATGAGAGACGCAGACGTGAGGCGCTTGCCGCGGCGCGGAGAATAAACGGGCTTTGCGGCAGAGAAGTTATAAATATCAAGTAATAATATAGATAAATAGAGGAGAAGAGCATGGAAAGGATAGAGGTCTGCTGCCCGCAGAGCGGCGGGGAGGAGCATTTCTCCGACTGCCTTATCTGCGGCGCGGAGCTTGTATATAATAGCCTCGGCACCGAGCGGCGCTGCGCTGTCTGCGGCAGGGAGAGCGCCGGCAACGCCGTCTGCGCAAACGGGCACTATGTCTGCGACGAGTGCCATGCCTACGGAGCCTTCGCCGCCATTATCCCGGAGCTATATAAAAGCAGGGAGAAAAATCCGCTGCTGCTTTTTGACAGCGTCATGGATCTCCCCTCGGTACATATGCACGGACCGGAGCATCATATCATCGTGCCGCTCGTGCTGCTGACTGCACTGCGTAATAACGGCGGCGATATTAGCTATGATGAGGCGATGCGCGAGGCGTATAAGCGCGCGTCAAAGCTGCCCGGCGGCACCTGCGGCTTTTGGGGCGTGTGCGGCGCGGCGGCGGGAGCGGGCATATTTGCCTCCCTGCTTCTCGGCTCAAGCCCGTTGCATAAGGACGCATGGCCGCTTCCGCAGCAGCTTGTCTCGGATATACTTGCAAGGCTTGCCGAGATAGGCGGACCTCGCTGCTGCAAGCGAACGTCCAGAGTGGCGATAGAGGAGGCAAGCCGGTTTTTGCGCGAGACAGGCGGCGCGGATATGCCGCTTTGTAAGCTTGAGTGCAAATATACTGCGCTCAACCGAGAGTGCATAGGAGGCGATTGCCCGTATTTTCAAAAATAAACAGCGGCTGCTTAATATACAAGACAAGGAGGTTATCTAATGAAGCTTATCAAAACCGAGGACGCCGTGGGTCATGTGCTGTGCCATGACATCACGCAGATAATCAAGGGCGTGACCAAGGACGCGGTATTCCGCAAGGGGCATATTATCACCGAAAAGGACATACCGGTGCTTCTGTCGGTCGGCAAGGACAATATCTATGTCTGGGAAAAGGACGAGAATATGCTCCATGAGGACGAGGCGGCGGAGATACTCCGCAGCATCTGCCAGAACGAGAATATGCACGCGACGGCGCCCAAGGAGGGCAAGATAGAGCTTATCGCGGATATTGACGGTCTGCTGCTCGTTGACCTTGAGCGGCTTCGCGCCATAAATTCGCTCGGTGACATGATGATAGCCGCACGGCACTCCGGCTTCATGGTGAAAAAGGGCGACAAGCTCTGCGGTACGCGCGTCATACCCCTTGTCATTGCAAAGGAGCGCATGGAGCAGGCAAAATTGCTTGCCGGGGACGAGCCTATAATGCGTCTTGTGCCGGTGAGACCGAGGAAATACGGTCTTGTCACGACCGGCAACGAGGTGTTCTACGGGCGCATTGAGGATACCTTCAGCCCGGTGGTTCAGGCAAAGCTTGCGGAATTCGGCTGCGAGATGGCGGCGCACGTCATACTGAACGACGACCATGAAAAAATCACCGCCGCGATAAACGATATGCTCGCGCAGGGCTGCGAGATGGTCCTCTGCACCGGCGGCATGAGCGTTGACCCCGACGACAAGACCCCGCTTGCCATCAAGAATACCGGCGCGAATATCGTCTCCTACGGCGCGCCCGTGCTGCCCGGAGCGATGTTTCTTGTGTCCTATTATCCCGACGGCCGTCCTATATGCGGTCTGCCCGGCTGCGTGATGTACGCCAAGCGCACGATCTTTGACCTTGTGCTGCCCTACCTCGTCACGGATACGCCCGTCACCGCCAAGTGGCTCGCGGGCCTCGGCAACGGCGGGCTGTGCCTCAACTGCCCGGTGTGCCACTTCCCCAACTGCGGTTTCGGCAAGGGGATATAAACGATGCTGGATCAATACGGTCGCAGTATAGATTACCTGCGCATCTCCGTTACCGACCGGTGCAACCTGCGCTGCCGCTACTGCATGCCCGAGCCTGTAGACGCCGTGCAGCACGCGGATATCCTTCGCTATGAGGAGATACTGCGCATCTGCCGTGCCGCCATAGAGCTTGGCATAACAAAGTTCAAAGTCACGGGCGGGGAGCCGCTTGTGCGCGCGGGCTGCACGGAGTTCATTGCTGAACTGAAAAAGCAGCCCGGCACACAGCAGGTCACGCTGACGACGAACGGCCTTCTGCTTGAAAAGAACCTCGATGCGCTCGCAGATGCCGGGCTTGACGGCGTGAACATCAGCCTCGATACAACGGATAACACGCGCTTTCAGCGCATAACCGGATACACCGGCAACGGTGCGGACACGCTCCTGCGTGTGCTCGAAGAGTGCTGCGCCAAAGGGCTTAAAACAAAGATAAACGCCGTGCTGCTTGAGGAGACGGAGGCTGACGCCCCCGCGCTCGCCGCCATCGCAGAGACTCTGCCGGTGGATGTGCGCTTTATAGAGCTTATGCCCATCGGCTTCGGCACGGCTATGCGGCGAGTCTCACCGGACGATATTCTCTCGGCGCTGAGAGAGCGCTGGCCTGACCTCGCCCCGACGGACGAAAAGCGCGGCAACGGTCCTGCACATTATTATAAGAGCGATTTGCTGCTCGGCAGGATAGGCTTTATAGACGCCGTGAGCCACAAGTTCTGCGCCGACTGCAACCGGGTACGCCTGACGAGCACAGGCCAGCTCAAGCCCTGCCTCTGCTATGCCGACTCCGCCGACCTGCGCGCGCTCATTCGCGGCGGGTGCACGGACGGTGAGCTGAAAGAGGCGCTGAGGGCTTCCGTATACGCCAAACCTCGCGCGCACTGCTTCGACACGGGCGCCGCCGTCACCGAGCGGCACGCAATGAGTCAGATAGGAGGATAACAGCATGGGAAAGGTTATAGCCGTATGCACGAGCGACCGTAAGGGTCTGCAAAAGCACGATGTAAATACCGCGCACTTCTCCGTCGAATGGGGCATTGACGGCGACGCGCACGCCGGGAGCTGGCACAGACAGGTGAGTCTCCTGAGCGCCGACAAGATAGAGGCCTTCAATAAGCGCGGGGCAAACGTCATTCCCGGCGCCTTCGGAGAAAATCTTGTGGTCGAGGGCTTCGACTTTCGGGCGCTGCCCGTGGGCACGCTGCTGCGCTGCGGCGATGTACTGCTGGAGATGACGCAGATAGGCAAGGAGTGCCACAGCCATTGCGAGATATACAAGAAAATGGGCGAGTGCATCATGCCGCGTGAGGGCGTGTTTGCCCGCGTCATCGAGCCGGGTAGCATCAGTGTCGGAGATGAGATGAGCATCGAAAAGCGCGAGGGGCATTTCCCGTGGCAGGCTGCGGTCATCACGCTCAGCGACAAGGCGGCGGCGGGGGAGCGCAAGGACGAGAGCGGTCCCGCGATAGCAAAGCGCCTGCGCGAGGCAAGCTACGAGGTCGTGGAGGAAATAGTTATCCACGACGATGAGCGGGTTTTGAAGCAGCAGCTTATTAGGCTCTGCGACCAGCGGCAGCTTGACCTCATACTTACGACCGGCGGCACGGGCTGCTCGGCGCGGGATATTACGCCCGAGGCAACGCTTGCGATCGCGGATAAAAACGTCCCCGGCATCGCCGAGGCTATGCGCGCCGAGTCTCTCAAAATCACCAGGCACGCAATGATTTCCCGCGCCGCCTCCGTTATCCGGGGTAAAACGCTGATTATCAATCTCCCCGGCAGCCCCCGCGCCTGCATGGAGAATATGGACGTATTTATGGACACCATCCCCCATGCCATGGGGCTTCTCCGCAACGAGGTACACGACTGCGCAAGAAAATAAAAAGCAGGTATTTCTTCAGCGCATATAACCGCGTTAAGTCGCGCTTATATAAATATTTTTCTGAAAAAGGAGAAACGAACATGAAGAAAACCCTCACACTGCTGCTCACGCTTGCAATGCTCTTCACACTTGCCGCCTGCGGCTCGCCCGCGGCTCCAAGTAAGGGAGAGAAGGAAGAAATCATCGTCTTTGCCGCCGCTTCAATGACCGAGACTCTAAATCAGGTCAAGGATGTCTACGAGAAGGAAAACAACGTCACCATCACCTATAACTTTGACTCCTCCGGTACGCTCAAGACCCAGATACAGGAGGGCGCGGACTGCGACCTCTTTATCTCCGCCGGTCAAAAGCAGATGAATCAGCTCGACTTAAGCTCCGACAAGGAGATAAACAAGGAGGGGCTGGACTTTGTCGCCGGCGATACGCGCCTGAACCTGCTCGAAAATAAGGTGGTGCTTGTCGTCCCCGAGGGCAATCCCAAGGGCATAGAGAGCTTTGACGACCTTGCGGCAAGGCTTGCCGAGGGCAGCATACTGATGGCAATGGGCAACAGTGACGTGCCTGTCGGTCAGTACACGCAGAAGATACTCAATTTCTACGGGCTTGATGAGGAAGCCCTCGCCAAGAGCGGCGTCATTACCTACGGCAGCAACGTCAAGGAGGTCACAACTCAGGTCTCCGAGGGCAGCGTTGACTGCGGCATAGTCTACTGCACGGATGCCTTCTCCGCGGGGCTTACGGTCATTGACAGCGCAAGCAAGGATATGTGCGGTCAGGTCATCTATCCCGCCGCGGTATTAAAGACTGCGAAGAACCCCGATGCAGCCAAGGCCTTCCTTGACTATCTCACGGGCAGCGAGGCCATGGCGATTTTTGAGGCTGTCGGCTTCTCTCCGGTCGCGTAAAGCCTGAGACGCAGAATTGGCAGCGCATTTATTTGCGCTGCCAATCCGAGGTATATAATATGAACATTGACTGGTATCCGCTTATAAACTCCCTGCGCATTGCGGCTATAAGCTGCGTAATAGTTTTTTTCACGGGCATATTCTTTGCCTACTATGCGGCAAGACTGCCGCGCACGGTCAAGGGTATTCTTGACGTTATTCTCACGCTTCCCATGGTACTGCCGCCGACGGTATGCGGCTATTTTCTGCTGCTCATTTTCGGCACAAAGCGCCCGATCGGCATCCTTCTGATGCAGCTCGGCATTAAATTTGTAATGACATGGTACGGCGGAATTCTCGCTGCAGCCGTCGTCGCCTTCCCACTGATGTACAGGACGGCACGCGGCGCGTTCGAGAGCTTTGACTGCACACTCTCGCAGTCGGGGCAGACGCTCGGCCTTTCCAACACATATATTTTCTGGCGCATACGTATGCCCGCCTGCCGGCAGGGCATACTCGCCGGCACCGTGCTTGCCTTCGCGCGCGCCCTCGGCGAATACGGCGCTACCAGTATGCTCATCGGCTACACTCCCGGCAAAACCGCCACGATATCCACGACCGTATATCAGCTCTGGCGCACAAATGACGATGCGGGAGCATTCTTCTGGGTAATGATAAACCTCGCCATAAGCACCGTCGTGCTGCTCACGGTCAATCTCCTTGAGAGCAAGCAGAAAGTGAGGGCGAAGGGATGAGCCTGATAGTAGACGTCAGAAAAAAGCTCGGCAGCTTTGAGCTTGAGTCAAAATTTGAGGCGCAAAACGGCGTGACCTGTCTGCTCGGCCCCTCCGGCTGCGGCAAGAGTATGACGCTCAAATGCATTGCCGGCATAGAAAAGCCCGACGAGGGCTACATAGAGCTTGACGGCGTGGTCTTATATGACAGCGCAAAGGGGATAAATCTTCCTCCGCAAAAGCGCCGCGTGGGTTATCTGTTCCAAAACTATGCGCTCTTCCCGAACATGACCGTCCGCCAGAACATCCTCTGCGGCATGCGCCATGAGAAGGACAAGGCCGTGAAGGAAGAAAAGCTCGCGAAGATGCTGGACATGTTCCAGCTCAACGGGCTTGAGAGCCACCGTCCCGCGCAGCTCTCCGGCGGTCAGGCTCAGCGCACGGCGCTTGCGCGCATCATGGTCAGCGACCCGCAGCTCCTGCTGCTTGATGAACCGTTCTCCGCTCTTGACGCGCACCTTCGGGATAAGCTCATGATCGAGATGCGCGATGTGCTCGCGCGCTTCGGGCGTGAGGTGATCATGGTCACGCATAACCGTGACGAGGCGTATAACATGAGCCGGGAAATAGCCGTCATGGACAGCGGCAGACTTCTGACCGTGAACCGGACAAAGGCGCTTTTTGCCGATCCCGGCAGCGTTCCGGCGGCGATGCTCACCGGCTGCAAAAATATAGCCCCCGCCATAAAGCGAGGGGAGCATGAGGTATATGTGCCCGATTGGGGCGTGAGCCTCACGACCGCGCAGCCCGTCGGCGACGATATAAAGGCCATTGGCATCCGCGCACATTATTTTAATCCCTCCGCGCCGACAAATCGCCATGAGATAGAATACCTTGACGAGATGGAGGAGCCCTTTGAGTGGATAATAGAGTTCAAATTCAAGTCCGCCGCAGAGTCCGAGCCGAGTGTGTGGTGGCGGGTGACGAAGGATAAGCGCCCGCAGCTATTCCCCGCCGAGCTTGGCATTGCCCCGGCGAATATACTTTTACTGTATTGAGGAGGCGTTATCATGTCGAATATTTATGCCGAAATATTGGAAAGAGTCGAGCGCGGCGAGGCGCTGACGCTGAAAACGGAGCTTTGCGGCTCGGATGGGCTTATAGCCGAGGGACTGAAAAAGACTATCACGCCCTATGCGCCGCAGACCGATAAGCGCGGCAGATATTTTGCCGACGTGACGCTGACGGAGACGGAGGGCAAAATCACCGTGGGTGAGCCCTTTTCGCCCCCGGAGCGACTTATAGTCCTCGGTGCGGGGCATATCGCCGTGCCCGTTTGCGATTTTGCGGCAAAGAGCGGCTTTGAGGTCTATGTCTGTGACGATCGCCCCGCCTTTGCAAATACCGCGCGCTTCCCGCTGGCGCGGGAGGTGCTGTGCGACAGCTTTGAAAGCTGCATCGACCGCCTCAGGCTCACACGCTATGACTACGTCGTCGTTATTACGCGCGGTCATGTGCATGACGCGGACTGCCTGCGCGAGATATTCAAGGGCACGCAGCCGGCGTATCTGGGGCTTATCGGCTCGCGCCGCCGCGTGCGTGGGCTGTTTGAGATGCTTGTCGAGGAGGGCTATCCCAAGGAGTATATGGACCGGATATGCACGCCCATAGGACTTGATATCGGCGCCGTCACCCCCGGCGAGATCGCCATATCCATACTCGCGGAGCTTGTGGCATATAAGCGCCTGCCGGAGCACAGCAATGACGGCATACGCTGCTGCAACGACTCCGACGTGGAGCTATCCGTGATAAAATACCTTGCCGAAAACCGTGAGCCCAAGGCGATAGTAACCGTTATCGAGACAAAGGGCTCGACTCCGCGCGAGGCGGGCGCGAAAATGGCGGTAAGCCCTCTTGCGGCAGTCACCGGCAGCATAGGCGGCGGATGCAGCGAGGGCGCGGTTATCCGTGACGCCGTGCGAATTATCGGCACGGGGCGCTATAAAATCGTCGATATTGACCTTACGGGCGAGGTCGCGGAGTCTGACGGCATGGTCTGCGGCGGGACGATGAGAGTCCTCGTCGAGGACGGCACTGAGCGGCAAGAGGTATAAGGGGTGAAGCATATGCAGGATTTTACGCATTTTAATGAACAGGGCAGGGCGAAGATGGTGAATGTCGGCGACAAGCCGGAGAGCCTCCGCACCGCCGTCGCCTCGGGGCGCGTCACGGTTAACGAAAGCACCTTTGCCCTGATAAAAAACGGCGGCGTCCACGGCGATTATAAATATGTGTGATGCGCGGGGGCAGTTTAAATTACACCCTTCGCGCCGCCGTATTCACGGCACATCACCGGCTCGTTGCCCGATAATCCGGCATCCGGCAGTTTCTTGAACGCCTGTCTGATTTCGTAGTTCTTAAAGTGAACACACCAGCAGTACTAACAAGAAAGTATATTTCATACTAACGGTATGATTTTTTTGATCGTGTCATACTGGAATAATCATTAAAACTGAATTACTTTGAATTTAACGGAGTGTTGTGCTCATACATATAGACCTTGCACCCCGCATACAGCTTTCTTCAGACTTTGGGTGACGAGTTACTCAGCGTTGGCAAGCAAGGTCTTTTGGAGCCAAAAGACATCAGGCGGAGACTCTGACGAGTCCCCGCCTTTTGCTTGATGGGGCGTTCCCCATACCCCCTGCAACACAGATTTCATCTGTGGCTGCGCGATGTGCCATCGCTATTTTTCCTCGCGCTGCCGCTCGGTGGTCTGCCGGTTCTGTTCGTCCAGCCCCAGCAGACAGGCCGCGTTCGCCTTGTGGATCAGCAGCTCCCGCATCTGCTCCTGCGCCCGGTGGTACTCGGCGTAGGCCGCCTTTTTCTCTGCCAGCAGCCTTGCAAATTCTTCGTTCAGGCTCCTGACCGTGGGCAGCTTTTTCAGACCGAACGCATCAAAGGCTTTCTTCGCCGCCTTGTGGATAAGGATATCCCCCTCATGCTCCGCAAGGTATTTTTTCGAGTACCCCGCCTTGCGGTAGCCGGTGTAAACGCTGCGGGTTCCGGAATAGTTCATGATGTGCGTCCGCAGGGTCTGTATCTCGCCCATACGCGCTTCCGCCGTCTTTATGGCCGCCTTCAAATCATAGAACCGCTTCTCCGCATCGGCGGCGGCATTGACAAGTGCGTCGAAGTCGGCAAAGCCCTTTTCCTCCAGATATATCAGCGTCTTTGCCATCTGCTTGAGCTTTACCACCTTCATCGCCTGATCGTAGCGGTAGCCTTTTCCTGTGTTGAGCTTCGCCTCAATGTCGGAAATCAGCATGGCGCGCTCCCTGCGCTTCGGATATTTTTTCCTGACGAAGGGCTTGTGCGTCCCGCTTCCGGCGAGAACCGCGCGCAGCTCCTGCTCGGAATATCCCTCGCCCAGGGAATCCAGACGGATGCTCTGTTTCCGGTTTTCGTGCCGCAGCGACAGCCTGCTCTTTCGGGCGACGGAATAGCCGCACTCTTTCAAAAGCGCCAGCAGCGCGTCGAAGTCCTGTGGCTGCTTTTCAAGCGCTGCGTCTATCGCCATGCGCAGAAGATCGCGGTTGGAGAGCTTGTCGTGACCGCCGCGCCATTTGTTGTAGCTCAGCCCGTGTTTCTGCGGATTCTCCACCACGGACAGCCGGTGCTCGGTGCAGATCAGGTCAGACAGCCTGCGGACAGCGCGGTAGCTGCCGATGAAGTTCTTGAACTTTTTCGTACAGTCCAACGCCGTGGAGTTCCAGTAGATGTGGTTGTGAATGTGCTTTTTGTCGGTGTGGGTGCAGACGAGAAAAGCGTGCCTGCCCTTCAGGAAGCGCTTGGCAAATTCGTAGCCGATGCGGTTGGCCTCCTCCGGCGTAACCTCTCCCGGCTTGAAGGACTGCCGTACCTGATAGGCAATCACATCCCGCTTTTGGACGCGGCCTGTACGGGCCTGATATTCTTTTTTGGACAGCAAAAATTCAGCATCCACCGTTCTTGGGTCGCAGGCAAATGCGGAAATCAGCTCGCCGCCGTTGGTTTTTTCTGGATTTTTCACATAATCCGTGCGGGCGCGCAGACACTGCGCAATGGATTTCCCCTTGTTGCGATGCATGGGGATAATGCGCGTGGTTGCCATGGGGATCACTCCCTTCTTTATCTGAAAAGCAAAAAAGGTAAGGCCGTGCGCAAATATGTCAAAGTTTCGTTTGATGTCTTTTGCAAAAATGAAAGCAATGTGATTGCCAGCGAACTTTATTTGACCTGCACTACCGAGAATTACGGCGGCGTTAATAATAAAGTGCGTTTTTTGGATTATAACCAGATGTATGCCATTCAGGGAATAGCGGGGCATTTGAACTTGATAACCAAGCCGGAATTACGTCTGCCGCCGCGCGGAATTTTGAAATTTACAAGGATTGAGATAATTTTGTCACCGCTGGTTGAAGATGAT
>URDG01000041.1 GCA_900546515.1 uncultured Eubacteriales bacterium
AAGGAGCTCATGGCGGTCTGATATGGGGCTCTTTTCCAAAGAGAACAAGGCAGGGCAGGTTGATTTGAACAACCTGCCTTGTCATGTTGCCGTCATTATGGACGGCAACGGCCGCTGGGCGCAAAAGCGCGGCCTCCCGCGCTCGGCCGGTCACAAGGCGGGGGCGGAGACGTTTCGAAAGCTCGGCACCTACTGCAAGAACCTGGGCATCGACTATCTGACGGTCTACGCCTTTTCGACCGAAAACTGGAAGCGCCCGCCCGAGGAAGTCGGGACGATAATGAAGCTTCTCGACAGATACCTGCGCGAGGCGATAGCCACGATGGAGCGGGATAAGATACGCATGCGCGTGCTGGGCGATGTATCTGCGCTCTCGCCGGAGCTTCAGGCGGAGATCGCGCGCACGAATGAAATATCGCAGCGCTATCAGGGCTTTCAGGCAAATATCTGTCTCAACTACGGCGGACGCGACGAGATCATTCACGCGGCGCGCCGCTATGCCGAGGACTATGCCGCGGGCCGTGTGAACGGTGAGCTGACAGAGGAGGGCTTCGGCTCATATCTCTACTCAGCAGGCATACCGGACCCCGATCTCATGATACGTCCGGGCGGAGAGGTGCGCATATCCAACTTCCTTTTGTGGCAGTGCGCTTATTCCGAGTTCTATTTTACGGACGTGCTCTGGCCGGACTTTACGAGCGCTGAGCTTGACAAGGCCATTGCCGAATTCCGGCGCCGCGACAGACGCTACGGCGGAGTGAAAAATCCGTAACGGACATATAATAAAGCCATGCGGAGCATTGCGCCGCGCATTGGCGCAGTGAGGCGCTCAGGGCGCTTGAAATAAAGGAGAAAGAACATAAAATGGTAAATTCCATTTCGATTCTGGGCTGCACAGGCTCCATCGGCCGCCAGACGGTAGATGTGGCGGAGCATATGGGCATGCCTGTCGCGGCGCTCGCCGCGAGCAGGAGCATAAAGCTCGCAGAGGAGCAGGCGCGCCGGCTGAAGCCCAAATATGTCGCAATATTTGACGAACAGGCCGCAAAGGAATTCAAAATCGCGGTTGCGGATACGGATATAAGAGTAGGCAGCGGCATTGAAGGCCTTATCGAGGCTGCGACGCTCGATGAGGCGGACTGCGTTGTAACTGCCGTCTCCGGCGCGATAGGACTGAAACCGACGCTTGCCGCTATCGAGGCGAAAAAGCGCATCGCGCTTGCAAACAAGGAGACGCTCGTGTGTGCCGGCGACATAGTAATGCGCCGCTCAAAGGAGTGCGGGGCCGAGATCGTGCCTGTCGACTCGGAGCATTCGGCAATCTTCCAGTGCCTGATGGGCAGACGCGAGGGCGAGCTGAAAAAGCTGCTGCTTACGGGCAGCGGCGGGCCGTTCCGCGGCAAGGCGCGCGCAGAGCTGGAGAATGTCACTCCTGAGCAGGCCGTGAAGCACCCAAACTGGAAGATGGGCGCAAAAATATCGGTCGACAGCTCGACGATGATGAACAAGGGACTGGAATTTATCGAGGCGATGCACCTTTTCCATGTCACTCCCGACGACATACAGGTGGTAATCCACCCGCAGAGCGTCATACACTCTATGGTAGAGTTGGTCGACGGCACCGTTATCGCGCAGCTCGGTGCGCAGGATATGCGCCTGCCGATACAGCTTGCGCTGAGCTACCCTGAGCGCGTTGACGCGATAAGCGATACGCTCGACTTTTATGAGCTGGCGGATCTGAGCTTCTATGCACCGGATCTTGTGAACACACCGTGCCTGAAGCTCGCCATGGATGCAGCGCGCACAGGCGGCACCGCCGCCTGCGTGATGAGCGCGGCAAACGAGGAGGCTGTGCACCTCTTCCTCGACCGCCGGCTTGGCTATAACCGCATATATGACTGCGCCGCCGAGGCTATCGAGGCCGTCGGGGTCGTGCAGGAACCGGATCTGGACACGATACTTGATGCGGATCAGGCTGCGCGCCGCTTTGTAAGGGAGAAGTACGGCGCCTGACGGCAAATCTCTTGAACCCAATGGAGAGCGAAATCTATGACCATACTTTATATTCTTCTGGCAATACTGTTGTTCGGCGTGCTCATTGCAATACATGAGTTCGGCCACTTCACCGCGGCAAAGCTCTGCGGCGTCAGGGTGGAGGAGTTTGCCATCGGCATGGGCCCCGTGCTCTGGAAAAAGCAGAAGGGCGAGACGCAGTATTCCCTGCGCGCGGTGCCGGTGGGCGGCTTCTGCGCAATGGCGGGCGAGGATGAGGCGTCGGACGATCCGCGCGCATTCACGAGCCAGCCGGTATGGAAGCGGCTCATTATACTTGCGGCCGGTTCGTTCATGAATTTTCTTCTCGGCCTTGTGATAGTGATAATCATCTATGCCGGGGCAACGGGTTTCCGCGCGCCTGTCATTGCCGACTTTATGGACGGCTGCCCTTACGAGAGCGCCGACGGCTTTCAGGCCGGGGACCGCATACTCAGCATAGACGGGCACCGCATCTATCAGTACAGCGATATTGCCGACTTTCTCTCCCGCGGCGACGGGACATATGACATCGTAGTGCGCCGCGACGGAAAGCGAGTGAAGCTTGAAAACTTCAGACTGGTACCTGTTGAGTACGAGGGGCAGGAGACGAAAATGTACGGCTTCTACTTCGGCTATGACGAGGGTACTTTCGGCAACAAGCTCCGCTATTCATGGAACACCACTATGGAGTTCGGACGCTGGGTCTGGATGGGATTGGAGCAGCTTGTCGAAGGTCAGGTCAGCGTCAATGACATGGCGGGGCCTGTCGGCATAGTCGACCTCATGGCGGAGACCGGCGAGGCGGCTGCGAGCACGGCTGACGCCATCCTTGATATACTCTATCTCGGCGCGTTCATCGCCGTGAACCTCGCGATAATGAACATGCTGCCGATTCCCGCGCTGGACGGCGGCAGAGTATTTCTGCTGCTCGTGACGTGGGTAATAGAGAAGATAACAAAAAAGCATCTCGACCCGAAGTATGAGGGCTACATCCATGCCGCAGGCATGGTGCTGCTGCTCGCGCTTATGGCGTTCGTGATGTTCAACGATATAGTCAGGATAGTGACGAAATGAGCGATAAAAGAGATCAGACGAGAAAAATAAACGTCGGCGGCGTGGAGATCGGCGGCGGAGCTGCGGTGTCCGTGCAGTCCATGTGCAATACAAAGACGTGGGACGTTGACGCAACGGCGGAGCAGATAAAGGCAATGAAGGCCGCGGGCTGCGACATCGTGCGTGTCGCGGTCCCCGATATGCAGTCGGCGCGGGCCATATCCGAGATAAAGGAGCGGGTAGACATCCCGCTTGTGGCGGACATCCATTTCGATTACCGGCTTGCACTTGAGGCCGCGGAGCGCGGCGTCGATAAGATCCGCATCAACCCCGGCAACATCGGCGGGGAGGAGAATGTGAAGGCCGTGGCGGATGCGTGCCGCAGGCACGGCATACCTATCCGCATCGGCGTCAACGCGGGCAGCCTTGAAAAACGCCTGATAGAAAAATACGGGCACCCCTGCCCGGAGGCAATGGTGGAGAGCGCTGCGGGACATGCAGCGCTGCTTGAAAAATTCGGCTTTTACGACATCTGCCTTTCGATGAAGGCGTCCTCTGTGCCGTTGACCATCGCATCCTACCGCATGGCGGCCGAGCGTTTCAAATACCCGCTGCACCTCGGCGTGACCGAGACCGGCACCGAATGGAACGGCACAATACAGTCTGCCGTCGGCATCGGCACCCTGCTGAGCGAGGGTATAGGCAATACTGTCCGGGTCTCGCTGACGGCTGACCCCGTGCGCGAGGTCAGCACCGGTATTGCGATACTGAAAGCGGCCGGCGTCCGTAAGGGCGGCGTGCGCTTCGTCTCCTGCCCGACCTGCGGCAGAACGGAGATAGACCTCATCTCGCTTGCAAACAGAGTGGAGGGCCTTGTGCGCAATATGGACAGAGACATCACTGTCGCCGTAATGGGCTGCGTCGTCAACGGCCCGGGCGAGGCACGCGAGGCCGATTACGGCATAGCCGGGGGAAAAAACAAGGGGCTTCTGTTCAAAAAAGGCGAGGTTCTGGGTACATATCCGTATGATGAGCTGTGCGGCGCTCTCATTGACCTCATAGAGAAGGACGGGGAGGCAAAATGAGCGACCATACCCCTTTTCTCACCATATTTCCGGAATGCGCGCCGCTCGGAGTAATGGCCGGCGGCCTTGAAAAAGCATATGTGACCGATGTGCAGATCGCAGCGGCAGAGAAAACCATGACGATAAAGGCATGGTTTTCTTCCATGCCTTCACCGGCGGAGACGAGCCGTCTCGGCGGGCATATAAGCGATGTGTTCGGCCTGCGCAGCGCCGTCATTGACCCGGACTATCCGCCTCCTCCCGCAGCGCCTGTCGTGACGGTGCGTTCGGGCGGCGCGGCTTCTTCCGGCGGCGGGGATCAGCTCTACGGCCGTCCCACAAAGCAGAAGCCCGTGCCGATGAGCACTATAACGCTTGAATCCGGCAGGATCACAGTCGAGGGCGACGTTGTGGCCGTCACGAGCCGCACGCTCCAGAACGGCGGCGGTGTGCTGTGCTTTGATATAACGGACCGCACAAATTCGGTGCGCGTTTCGCGCTATCTGAGGTCGGACGACGATAAGTCCATAATCGATAAGGTGTCTGCCGGAGATCACCTCATTGTGCAGGGCGAGATCACATACTCAAAATATGACGACGACATCGTTATGGATCCGCGCAGCATAACAAAAACGAAAAAACTTGTCCGCACGGACGATGCGCCGGAAAAGCGCGTGGAGCTGCATCTGCATACGCGCTTTTCGGCAATGGACGCACTCACGGACCCGAAAGCGGTCGTCAAGCGCGCGGCATATTGGGGCATGCCCGCAATAGCCGTCACGGATCATGGCGTAGCGCAGGCTTTCCCTGATATGTGGAAGGCCGGGAAAGAGTTCGGCGTTAAGATAATCTACGGCATGGAGGCCTATTACTTCAACGATATGGACGGCAACAGCGCCGTTATCGGCAAATCTAGCCTGCCGCTGGACGCGGAGTTTGTCGCCTTCGATATAGAGACAACAGGCCTGAACGCCATGAACGACCGCATGACGGAGATCGGCGCCGTCCTCTTCTCCGGCGGAAATATCATAAAAGAATTCAACACTTTCGTCGACCCGAAGATGCATATCCCGCCCGACATCACCAGGCTCACAGGTATAAGGGACTGCGATGTTGCCGGCGCGCCCGATGAGAAAACGGCGATGGAGATGTTCATGGAGTTCGCCGGCGACAGGCCGATCATCGCGCACAATGCGCATTTTGACGTCGGCTTTATGACCGCTGCGGCAAACCGGCAGGGCCTGCGGTTTGCACCGGTGTTCATGGATACGCTTGCGCTCTCTCAGGCGCTGCTGCCGGAGCTCAAGCGCTTCAAGCTCGACATAGTTTCAAATCACCTCGGCCTTCCGCAGTTCAACCATCACCGCGCATCGGATGATGCGATGGTCGTGGCGCGTATGATGGACAAGTTCCTGCCCATGCTGCGCCAGCAGGGCGCAAAGACTGTGGACGATATAGAGAAAATATATCACACACTTCGCCGCACCGATGTGGCCAAGACCTATCACATGGTGCTCCTCGTGAAGAACCGCACGGGACTGAAAAATCTCTATGAAATGATCTCGCAGTCCTATCTCAAGTATTTTCACCGCACGCCGAACATCCCAAAGAGCCTGCTGATGCAGCACCGGGAGGGCATATTGGTCGGCTCTGCCTGCGGCATGGGTGAGCTGTACGGCGCGGTGATGAACGGCGCGAACCAGCGCGAGCTGGAGAAAATCGCATCGCTGTACGACTACCTTGAGATCCAGCCCATATGCAACAACGCTTTTCTTATAGAAAACGGCAGAGTGCGTGACGAGAAGGTGCTGCAGGACTATAACCGCATTATCCTCAATCTGGGAAGAAAGCTCAATAAGCCCGTCATTGCGGCAAGCGACGTGCATTTTATGGACGCGGAGGATGAACAGTACCGCAAAATACTTCAGGCGGCGAAGAAATTCTCCGATGCGGACAGGAGCTGCCCGATATTCTTCCGCACGACGGACGAGATGCTGAAAGAATTCATGTATCTCGGCGAGGAGACTGCGCGTGAGGTCGTCATCACAAATACCCGCGCCATCGCAGATCAGGTAGAGGAGATAGAGCTCCTGCCGAAGGATCTGTTCCCGCCGAAGATAGAAAATTCGGCTGAGCAGCTGAAAGAGCTTGTCTACAGCAAGATGCACCGCATTTACGGCGAGAATCCGCCTGATATAGTGAAAGACCGTGTGGACGTTGAGCTCAACACGATACTTGACCACCATTATGACGTCATATATATGTCTGCGCAGAAGCTCGTCCAGAACTCGCTTGAAAACGGCTATCTGGTCGGCTCACGAGGTTCCGTCGGCTCTTCGATGGTCGCGTTTATGTCCGGCATCACCGAGGTCAACTCTCTCCCGCCGCACTATGTCTGCCCGAAGTGCTGCCACAGCGAATTCATTACCGACGGCAGCTACGGCTGCGGCGCGGACATGCCCGAGAAGGACTGCCCCGAGTGCGGCACGCGTATGCGCCGCGACGGCTTCGATATTCCGTTCGAGACCTTCCTCGGCTTCCCCGGCAATGAAAAAACGCCTGATATAGACCTTAACTTCTCGGGAGAGTATCAGGCCAAGGCGCATAAATATACGGAGACGCTCTTCGGCTCGGATCACGTTTTCCGCGCCGGGACTATCGGCACACTGGCCGAAAAAACAGCCTACGGCTATGTGAAAAAGTACCTTGAGGAGCGCGGCATTAAAGCCAGCAAGGCAGAGGAAAACCGCCTCGCGCAGGGACTTGTCGGCATCAAGCGCACGACGGGCCAGCACCCCGGCGGCCTTGTGGTCGTGCCGCAGGATAAGGATATAACCGACTTCTGCCCCGTGCAGCATCCGGCTGACGACCCGACGAGCGATATTATCACGACGCATTTTGAATACCACTGCATGGAGGCAAATCTTCTCAAGCTCGACGAGCTGGGGCATGATGACCCGACCATGATACGTATGATGGAGGATATGTCAGACCAGCTCGGCGGACATGTCGATGCGCAGCAGATCTCGCTGTCCGACCCTGACACCATGGCGATATTTACAAGCCCGAAGGTGCTTGGACTGCCGGACGACGATCCCATAATCGGCAGGACCGGCTCCATCGGCGTCCCGGAATTCGGCACGCCGTTCACCCGCCAGATGCTTGTTGATACTCAGCCGCGGCAGTTTGACACGCTCGTGCGCCTGTCCGGATTCAGCCACGGCACCGATGTGTGGGCAGGAAATATCCGCGAGCTCATCACGAGCGGCACCGCGACCGTCAATGAGACAGTCGGCTGCCGTGACGATATAATGATCTACCTTATCTCAAAGGGCTTTGAGCCGTCGCTTGCGTTCAAGACAATGGAGGCCGTGCGTAAGGGCAAGGTCAAAAAGACCGGCGCATTCCCGGGCGACGCCGAAAAGCAGATGCGCGAAAAGGGCGTGCCGGACTGGTATATCGAGTCGTGCCGCAAGATAGCGTACCTTTTCCCGAAAGCGCACGCTGTGGCCTATGTTATGATGGCGTTCCGCATCGCGTGGTTCAAGGTGCATATGCCGCTTGCGTTCTATTCGGCGTATTTCTACCGCCGCAGCCAGAAGGGCGGCTTCGACGCGCAGCTGATGTGCGGCGGCACGGATGATGTCAGAAGAAAAATAAACGAGATGAAAAAGCGCCAGCTCTCCGCAAACGAGGAGGATCTGCTTGTCACGCTTGAGGCGGTGTATGAGTTCAACATGCGCGGCTTCGAGTTTGCGCCGATAGATCTCTATGCCTCGGAGGCTACAAAGTTCGCCATAGTCGACGATAAGCACCTGCGTCCGCCGTTCGTGTCGATCTCCGGCCTCGGCGAATCAGCGGCGTGGGATCTTGCACGCTGCAAGGACAGCGGACGGCAGTTCATCTCGATAGAAGAGCTGAGCGCAGCCTGCCCAAAGGTCAGCCAGACTCACCTTGAAACGCTCAAGGCGCTCGGCGCGCTCGGCGACATGCCCGAGAGCAATCAGCTCAATCTTTTTGATATGTAACAGCGCAGAGCTTCTCTCCCCGTGCGCTTCGCGGACGGGGGAGAAGTAAAAAGCCCGCAAATTCTTTCCCCGTATGAGGGAACAGAATCGCCGGGCTTTCGTCATATTTATTATAAATATGACATGTTGCCGCGGATACTCGTTGCGCTGCGCGGTTTGCCGGTGTAAAATAGGGTAAAATATTATTTGAAGGGAAAAAGTCATATGAAAATAACATTTCTCGGCGCGGCCCATGAGGTGACCGGAAGCATGACCTATATCGAGGTCGGCGACAAGAAGGGAATTGTGGACTGTGGTATGGAGCAGGGCAAGGATCTTTTTGTGAACGAGGAGCTGCCCATCCCGGCGGGCGAACTGGATTTTGTATTGCTCACGCATGCGCACATCGACCACTCCGGCAGGCTGCCGCTCCTGTATAAAAACGGCTACCGCGGCCCGGTATATGCCAGTGCCGCGACCTGCTCGCTGTGTGAGATAATGCTGCGCGACTGCGCGAACATCCAGATGTCGGACGCCGAGTGGCGCAACAACAAGGCCAAACGCTCAGGCGCTGAGTTTGTCGAACCGCTTTATGACATGGAGGACGCTGAGGGCATACTGCGTCAGATGCGGCCTTGCCCGTACAATGAGCAGATCCAGGTCAACGACTGCGTAACCATCCGTCTTACGGACGTAGGCCATCTTCTCGGCTCTGCCGCTGTCGAGCTGTGGCTGCATGAAAACGGCGAAATGCGCAAGATCACGTTCTCCGGCGATATCGGCAACAAAGATCAGCCGATCCTGCGCGATCCGCAGCATGTCAGGGACACGGAGTACCTTGTAATGGAGTCTACCTACGGCGACAGGTATCATGACGCCGTGAGGACGGACTATGTGACCGAGCTTGCCGCGCGCATCCAGAAGGTGCTTGACCGCGGCGGAAACCTTATAATTCCGTCTTTCGCGGTGGGCCGGACGCAGGAGATGCTGTATTTCATCCGCGAGATCAAGGAGCGCGGTCTTGTGAAAGGCCACGGTGATTTCCCGGTATACGTCGACAGCCCCCTTGCCGTCGAGGCGACGAGGGTTTTCCTCCAGTGTGACACACAGTTTGTGGACGACGAGATGCGCGCCGTCATCCGCTCCAGCGTCAACCCGCTGGTTTTCCCCGGCCTGAAGCTCACGGTCTCGACTGACGAGTCCAAGGGCATAAACGAGGATAAGACGCCCAAGGTGATACTCTCCGCAAGCGGTATGTGCGACGCGGGCCGTGTACGCCACCATCTCAAGCACAATCTCTGGCGGCGCGAGTCGATGGTGCTCTTCGTCGGCTATCAGGCTGTGGGAACTCCGGGGCGCATGCTTGTCGACGGCGCGAAGAAGATCAAGCTCCTCGGCGAGGAGATCATGGTCAATGCCGAGATCGACGTGCTGCCCGGCGTCAGCGGACACGCGGACAAGGGCGGCCTTATCAACTGGCTCAAAGGCTTTGAAAATAAGCCCAGGCTCGTATTTATAAACCACGGCGACCCGGACGCGGCGGACAGCTTTGCAAAGTGTCTCAACGAAGAGCTTGGCTATAAGGCGTATGCGCCCTACAGCGGCACTAGCTTCGACCTTATGAGCGG
The DNA here is from genome assembly GCA_900546515.1 of uncultured Eubacteriales bacterium. Lineage (GTDB taxonomy): Bacteria > Bacillota > Clostridia > Oscillospirales > Oscillospiraceae > Limivicinus. The sequence continues at coordinate 9,787 of URDG01000041.1, forward strand.
CGAATTCGTGCGCGTCACCGAGGGGAAGCCCATAGTAAAGACAGCCGGCAGGGGCAGGGCTGTAAGTCCCGTTTTCATGCGGCTCGTCGCAGCGGCGGAGAAGCTGCTTAAGGTCTGCCGTACTCTCGAAGGCAGGGCTAACAAGGAACTTGCGCGCTATGCTGATCAGATAGAGAAGCTGATCGAAAAAATGGAAAAATAACCGAGTAAGATCAACGCAAATTTTAGCATGTAAAAAAAGAGTTATCATTGACGAATTGCAAAGGCTGTGTTAACATAATATTATAAACAGAGCCTGTGGGGAGGAGGTCCACCGTGAAAAAAACAGAGTTCGACCCGAATAGGATCGTTGGGGACAGCATTATCGGCTTTGACCGGCAGCAGCTGTGCGAGTTTATCATAAAACTGTGTGAGCGCGTCAAGGCGGATGTGGGTGCGGGCGCATACCGCGGGGGCATATTCCCTGAAAATATAAGTCTTGACAGTGATGGAAACCTTGCGATAGGCCCGGCAAGAAAAGAGGACTGGGACGGACAGGAGCTTCAATTCCTGCCGCCGGAGCTCTACTGGAACGGGCGTCCCGGCCCCGCGTCGGACGTGTATTCCATCGGTATGATAATGTACTATGCAGTCAGCGGCGGAAAGCTGCCGTTCGACGGCGAGTGCAAGGACGCCCAGCTCAGGCGAATGGGCGGGGACGATTATGAGCCGCCCCGTGCGGCCGGCCGCCGCCTTGGCGATATTATAAAAAAAGCGACGCGCTTCAAAGCCGCGGAGCGCTATCAGAGCATGGATGAGCTGCGCGTTATGGCGGAGAGCTGCCTGAAGAATCTGTATCTCAACGGCGCGCCGAGCGCTGAGATCATATTCAACAAGAACGACGACGATCTGAGCGACCTTGAGCGTATGATGGTCGGTATTATCGAGAAAGCGGAAGATCAGCCGCTGCCGGAGCCTGAACCCGTTCAGGAGCCGGAGCAGCCCGGCGGCGAAGAACCAGCCGGGAGCGCCGAGCCGGAAGAGAACGCCGCAGCTGAGGCGCCCGATGAGACAGCGGTTCCCGATGCCGGTGATGAAGCTGCTGAGAAAGCGCCGGAAGCTCCCGCAGAGGAGGCCGAACCTGCCGCCGAGCCGCGCATACCCAGACTCTATGTTGAAAAAAATCCCGAGCTTGAGCCCGTGGTACTGAAAAAACAACCGGATATAAGCCCCGTAGTGAGATACACGAGGGATACCGAGAAGGAGCGTCGTATGGCGGAAGAGGTAAAAAAACGCAGAAGGAGACCGGTCGCGGTCATTCTTGTGCTGTGTGCGGTATTGGTGATAGTGGCGATAATATTCAACGCTGTGATAAGAGACCTGAACCGCAGCATGGCCAGTATAACGGGGGCGCAGGCCTCCGCAGCCCCGGCAAGTCCCGGACTTGAAACAGAGGCCACCGAGCCGCCCGCAGAGGAGACCGTCGTGCCGACGGACGATGTCGACCCGGCCGATCTGCTGCCGCTTGAGCCTGATCCCGAGGGAACGCCGTATATACCGGGAGCCGGAAATACAGAGGCCGGGACCGGCAGCACCGCCGCAGCCGCGGCAACGCCGAATGCCGGCAATACAGGGGCGGACACCGAACAGGAACACCGCTATGAAATATTTGTCGAGGACATCAGCTGGACCGAGGCCGAGGCCAAGTGCGAGGCTCTGGGAGGCCACCTTGCGGTTCCAAACGACGCCGAAGAATTCAACAAGCTGGTAGAGCTTGCGGAGAGCAAGGGCATGTTCATGCTCTGGATCGGCGGCCACAGGGAAAACGGCAAAATAGTCTGGGCGGACGGTTCGACGAGTCCTTATGAGCAGTGGGCGAAGGGCGAGCCCTCCTATGTCGATTCCTCCGACGGAGCTGCCGAGGATTACGTGCTTCTGTGGAACAACAGAGGCTGGTATTACAATGACAGCCGCAACGATCCCTGCGGAGAGTTCCCGCAGTGGTACGGCGGCAAGATGGCCTACATCTGCGAATACGGCGGATGAGCCGCTGATATATATTCTGAAAAAGCCGCCGTATGGCGGCTTTTTCAGAATCGGAAACATGGAGAAGCTTGAATGGCCAGACGTGAATTTGATCTGAAAGGTATTCTGGATATACCGCTGTGGGAAAAGGTGCAGGATCAGCTTGCAAAGCTTACAGGTACTGCTATCATAACCGTTGACTATAAGGGAACGCCGGTCACAAAGCACAGCTGCCGCACGGAGTTTTGCAGTGTGATCCGTGAAAACCCCGTCTCACGAAAGCGCTGCTACCGCTGCGATGCGCTGGCCGGACTGGAAGCTGTCCGCCTTGAGCGGCCTTATATCTATCTCTGCCATTGCGGCATAGTTGATGTCGCCGTGCCGGTGATGGTGGGCAACAGGTATCTGGGCGCTGTCATGTTCGGACAGGTCAGAATAGCAAATAATGATAACAGCGGCAAGGTGGAGCGGCTCGTTAACGAGATAAGCTCCTTTCAGAATGAGGGAGAAGCAGCGAGAAAGGAGCTCATCGAAAAGTTCAACCGCCTGCCCGAAATGGCATACGGCCGCATAGTAGAGATAGCCGATCTCATAAATTCCATTGTGAGTTATGTTGTTGACCGCGCGATCCAGAGCCGCAATGAGGTGCAGACCTATAAGTGGCTTATGAATGTGAGCAGCGATGCTCCGGGAAGCGCCGGTGCGGAGATCACCGGGCTTGAAGAGCTTGTGCCCGAGAGCGCGCCGGAGGATGATGAAACGCACGGAGACATCTCGAAGAGCAGCGCAGTGTATCCCGCTGTCGCATATATAAAGGGGCATCTGAGCGAGACAGTGACCATGAACTCCATGGCGGAGCTGTGTCACCTCAGCCCGAGTTATTTTTCACGCCTGTTCGGGCGTGAAGCCGGGGAAAACTATAATAGTTATGTAAACCGGCAAAAGATCAACGCCTCAAAGCGGCTTCTTCGGGAAACGAACAAGACCGTTTCTCAGATAGCCTTTGATCTGGGATACCAGGACGTAAGCCACTACATAAGTCTTTTCAAACGCTTCGAGGGTATCACTCCGACGGTCTACCGGCAATATAAATATAAATAAAAAATGAATGATACGGAACACAAGAGCTGGCGTCCTGTTTTCAGACGGGACGCCAGCTTTGTATATTATCCACAAAAACAGCGTTAAAGCCTTGTTAAAGATAAAAAATTGACAATTCGTTATGACAAATTTGACACTAGCAGCAAAAAAACACTGCAAAAATTCAATATAACGTAACATTGCTGCTTACTGACTTCTTCGTGAATTTATACTATTCTTGCTTCATAAACAACGGATTGAAATATAAAAACCGTTGGATTACACAAAAACTTTGGAGAAAGGTGAGAAAAAAGTGAAAAAGAACAGAGCAAAGATATGGCTGTGCATTTCGCTGGCAATGTGCCTGATAAGTGCAATATTCGCATCTGCCGTTCAGGGCAGCTTCGGCCGCGTTAAGGTTTCGGAGCTGAGGCTTGTAGACAGGGCGGGATATGAAGTCAGCACACTGCTTTACAAACCCGAAAATGCGACGAGCGAGACCCCCGCACCGTGCATTATCACGGTTGAAGGCTGGTACAACAATAAGGAGATGCAGGATCTGTATTCCGTGGAGTATGCCCGCCGCGGATATGTCGTAATTGCGGTTGATATGCATGGACACGGCGACTCCGAGAGCACGGATTCCGCAGATCTGTACAGCGCGGCTGTCGGTCTTGACGCCGCAGTAGAGCTTGCCGGAACGCTGCCGTACGTAGACAATGCCAGAATCGCAGTCACCGGCCACTCCAGCGGCGGCGCAGCCTGCGACATGGCAGTCGGAATAGACAATGAGCGGGACGTTCCGCTTATCTCCGCAGTGCTTTATGAGGCATCTACGTGGATAGACGACACGGGCGTCGATCACAGCGCAGATCTTGACGGACGCTACGTTGGCATTATTGCCGATAAGTATGACGAGTTCTTCTACTGGACCACGGATGAAAACGGAAACGACACTGTACCTATGCAGTTCCTCACGACTCCCGATGCGAGAAACTTTGTCAACTTTAATGAGGGCTATGAAGGCGTTGCCGATGTAATACCGGGACAGTATTATGAAAAGGACGGCCTTTTCCGCGTTATATATCAGCCGGACTGCACACATCCCTGGGTGCATTTCTCCGCGACCTGCGTTGGCTACGGCATACAGTTTTTCGATGATGCGTTCGGCGCACCGAATCCGATACCTGCAAACAATCAGGTATGGCAGTGGAAAACGGCTTTCAACTTCCTTGGCCTTGTCGGAATAGTCGTGTTTGTTCTGTCGTTCATGTGCGTCATGCTCGACACCAAATACTTCGGCGTGCTCAAGGCGGAAGCTCCTGTTGAGCCGGTGGCCGTAAAGGATGGAAAGAGCAAGGCATGGTTCTGGATCCCGCTCATCCTCTGCGCAGCATTTTCGGGTCTGAGCTATTACTGGACGATAGTGAACGTCTACTCCAACACTACGGCATTCTTTGTCCAGAGCGGTCCGCTGACCACCGGCGTGTGGTGCGTTCTCTGCGGCGTGTTTGCACTCATCGTGCTGCTCGTATACTATTACTGCTACGGCAAGAAGAACGGTTTTGATCCCGTTGAGCGCGGAGTGAAGATCAGCCTCAGCCGTCTGTGGCGCACTGTCGTTCTGGCTGTTCTCACAACGGCCCTCGCGTTCCTGATACTGTTCTTTGCCGACTACTTCTTCAAGTCCGACTTCCGTCTCTGGGTTCTTACGCTCAAAGCATTTGACGCAGATAAGGTTATCATCGGTTTGAGATATCTGCCGCTGTTCCTTGTGTTCTATGTTATCAACTCTGTGTCCTTCAACTGCTTCAATTACAACACTATCGGCGGAAAGTTCAACAATCTCATTCTCAGCGTGTTCAACAGCCTCGGCGCTATGGTGTTTGTTGCGATACAGTATATAACCTTCTTCTCGACCGGCGCTCTCAAATGGTATTCCACCGAGGGCTTCCGCATAAGCGGTATCTGGCTCTATCCCGCAATGATCTACCTCTTTGTCACTCCGTTTATGACTCGCTTCATTTACAAAAAGACAAAGAATCCGTATCTCTGCGCGATAGTAAATGCGATACTCATTACCATGATGTGCGTTGCCAATACTACCACTGTCCTTGGCGGCGGCGCCGTTGTAGCGGCAAACTACTGATAAGCAAGTCAATACTAAAGAGAGCCGCCGCGTCAGCGGCGGCTCTTCTGCTATTAAAAAGGAGCATGTAAATGAGATATATAATGTCCCTCGATCAGGGGACGACAAGCTCTCGCTGTATTTTGTTTGACCATGCGGGGAATATCTGCGCATCCGTGCAGAAGGAATTCCGGCAGATATACCCTCAACCCGGATGGGTAGAGCACGATGCGGACGAGATATGGGACACCACGCTTGAAGTGTCGCGTATGGCGATGAATAAGCTCGGCGCGGCGGCGTCCGACATTGCAGCTATAGGCATAACGAATCAGCGCGAGACGACGGTGATCTGGGACAAGGCTACCGGCAAGCCGGTAGCAAATGCAATAGTCTGGCAGTGCCGCCGCACGTCGGCAATCATTGACGGGATCGTCTCCGCCGGTTATTCCGAAATGATACGCGCAAAGACCGGCCTTATGCCGGATGCCTATTTTTCCGCATCCAAGATAAAATGGCTGCTGGATAACGTACCCGGGGCGAGAGCGCATGCAGAGCGTGGAGAGCTGTTGTTCGGAACGATAGACAGCTGGCTCATATGGAAGCTCACAGGCGGCCGCGTGCATGTAACGGATCAGACCAACGCCAGCCGCACGATGCTCTACAACATACATGAGCTGTGCTGGGACGAAGAGCTGCTGGAGCTGTTCGGCGTACCGGAGTGCATGCTCCCGGAGGTAAAGCCGTCGAGCTGCATATACGGGCGTACCGAGTACGGGCTGTACGGAGGGGAGATACTCATAGGCGGCGCGGCAGGGGATCAGCAATGCGCGCTGTTCGGACAGTGCTGCTTCGAGCCGGGACAGGTGAAAAACACCTACGGCACAGGCTGTTTTCTGCTGATGAATACCGGCAGAGAGCCTGTAGAGAGCCGCAGCGGCCTTGTCACGACGATCGCCGTGGGATTTGACGATCATGTTGAGTACGCCCTTGAGGGCAGCGTTTTTATCGCGGGCGCGGCCGTACAGTGGCTGCGCGATGAGCTGGCGGTCATATCGGATTCGGCCGAGAGCGAGCAGTATGCACTCTCCGTGCCCGATTCGGCCGGTGGCTACGTTGTGCCTGCTTTTACCGGCCTTGGCGCTCCGTACTGGAATCAGGATGCGAGGGGCATTGTCGTGGGCATCACGCGCGGCTTCAGCCGTGCGCATCTTGTCCGCGCCGCGCTGGAATCGCTCGCATACCAGACAAATGATCTTGTCAGAGCCATGGAGCGGGATTCCGGCATCACAATGGCGGGACTGCGTGTGGACGGCGGCGCATGTGCCAATAATTTCCTCATGCAGTTCCAGAGCGATGTGAGCGCATGCAAGGTCTACAGGCCGTGGTGCATAGAGACGACGGCTCTGGGTGCAGCCTATCTTGCGGGATTGGCGGCGGGATACTGGGAGAGCCGGGCTGACATCCGCGAAAACTGGGCCGTTGACAATATATTTGCCCCCGCAATAGACAACGGAAAACGCGAAACACTTCTCCGCGGCTGGAAGCGTGCCGTGCGCACGGCGATAGCATGGGCCGAGGATAAAGAATAAAAAAGCACAGAGCCCCGCTGCCGGTCACGATCCCGGCGGCGGGGCTCTATATTTTGCCCGTGAAAAAATTTCCGGCAGCCGTTACGGGCCTTTTTAAATATAGTTTACAAATGAAGTATGCAAACGGGAAAAACTGTGTTATAATTACTTTTAACGCATATAAAAAGCTTTAAGGGAGAATTCAGAGATGAAGAAGCCTTTCAGAATATTCCTCTCGCTGCTGCTTGCCGCATCGGTATGCGTTTCTCTGCCGTGCGCCGCATTTGCCGATGGACAGGATACCGCGCAGAGCGCAGGGAACGGCGAAGAGACCGCGGAACCGGAGATGACCATATTTGACCCGGATGAGCTGCAGTCGATGGTAGACAGCTTTATTCAGGAGTATTCCGGATACGGCGTGAAGGCGGACAATATAAGCTTTGCCTATACATATCTCGCCACGGGGGAGACTTGGTTTTATAATCCGGACACATGGTATTACAGCGCCAGTATGTACAAGGTGCCGCTGATGATGATCCTTGCGGAAAAGGAGGCCAACGGCGAGCTGACGCAGGAGTCTGACGTGAAGGGGCTTACGCTCGCCTATGCGGAGGAGAGCATACTTGTCTATTCCAACAACGATTATGCGCACCTTATGCTCAATTACCTGGGCACGGATAAGGAAGCGCGCGAGATGTACAAGCAGTTTTCGTCTCTGCCGGACGATTACTATGACCCTGACTTTATAGACTACAGCTATTTTACGGTCCGCTTCATGAACGACGTTATGACAACGCTCTATAATGCGCCGGAGCGCTTCCCGCATATTATCGACTGCCTCAAGCGCGCCCAGCCCACGGACTATTTTCACCTCTATATTGACCCTGAACTTGAGGTCGCCCAGAAATACGGCAGCTATAAGGAGTTCAACAACACAAGCGGCATAATCTATACGCCGAACCCGGTCATACTCACCGTCATGACAAGCGATCTTGCGCGGGCAGAGCTGGTGATAGGCGAGGCGGCGAAAATGTTCGTCGATTATACATATACGCTTGACGGCAAGCTGAACAGCTATAAGGAAGAAAAAGCGCGGGCCGAAGAAGAGGCAAAACAGAAGGCCGCTGAGGAAGCCGCGGCTCAGGCCGAGGAGGAAGCGAGACTCGCAAAGGAGGCCGAGGAAAAGGCGGCGGCGGAAGAGGCCGCGCGTCAGGCTGAGCTTGCCGCACAGCAGGAAGCCGAGGAGCGCGCCGCGCTCATGGAGAAGATCAAGGCTGCGGCGATAGTGCTGTGTGTGGCCGCGGCTGCGGTCGTGATCATCGTGCCTGTGATAAAGGGCAGGCGCAAAACCGGAACCGCAGGCCGTTCAGGCGGCGGATACACGCCCAGACATTGACTTTAAGGTGGAACGCATGAAAAAAAGACTGATATGCATACTGCTCGTGCTGTGCATGGCGCTGTCACTGTGCGCCTGCGGCGGCACGACCTACGGTGTGAAAACGTTGGAAACACTTGTGGAGCAGGAGTATTCTCTGGCTTTCCGCAATGACGACCCGATCTATTACTACGTGACCGCGGCGATAGAAACTCTTGCGGCTGAGGGCAAGGTGGATGAGCTCGCGTCAAAGTGGTTCGGCGACAGAATTATAAACTTCACCAAGCGCGCCGACGCGCTCAGTGAGCTTACGCCGCCCGTGGCGCAGGATTTTATAATAGGCCTCGACGTCAATTCCTTCCCGATGGCCTATATCTCGAACGGCGAATACTGGGGCTTTGACGTTGAGCTGGCAATCGCCGTGTGCGACAGGCTCGGCTGGACGCTGAAGATGCAGTCGATTGAGAAGGAAAATGTATATATAGAGCTCACCTCCGGCAATATCGACTGCGCGTGGGGAGGCATAGCGCTCGACCAGCAGGAGATCGACAGCGGTAAGTACACGCAGTATGGGCCGTATGTACATAATGATATTGTGGTTGCGGCGAGAAACGGGTCTACTATCTGGAACAAACTCCGCCTCGGCGGCAAAAATATGGCGATGTGCTCCACGCCGGAGGCTATGGATGCGCTCAACACCGACCCCAAGCTTGCAAAGCGCCTCGGCCAGATAACACGTCTTGCCGGAGGTACGACGGAATGCTTCCAGTATCTCTATGCGGGCAAGTGCGACGTTGTTCTTACCGACAGCACAGCGCTGTATTACTTTAACTGTCATTGATGCATAAATTCAATATATAGAATAAGAATATACAGGCCATTCAGGCTGCTCAGGCGGTTTGAATGGCCTGATTTTATTATATTTATACAACTGATGCGGATAAACATACATAAGGTCTGTAATTTGTACCAATTTACAAAAACCAAAACACGATGTATAATTATGCACGCAATCAAGAGAAAGCATGCATAACAATGCATGAAACAGGGAAAGGAGAAAACAAAATGAAAAAGTTTACAACCATGATATCAATACTTGTTCTCTGCACGATCATGCTCGGCATGCTTACGGGCTGCGGCAGTGCAAAAAGTGAACCTGCATCCGATGTTGCCGTTCCCGATTGGGTGAACAGCCTGAGCGACGAAGGCGTCGCCGCGGCGAAAGAGATCATCTCCAAGGGCAAGCTCGTGCTTGGCACTTCTGCCGACTATGCGCCCTTTGAGTTCCACACCGAGATCAACGGTACCGACACTATCGTCGGCTTTGACGTCTCCATTGCCCAGTATATGGCCGAGCAGCTCGGCGTTGAGCTTGAGATCGTCGACATGAGCTTTGACAATCTGCTCATCAGTCTCAACAAGGGAGACTTTGATATAGTCCTTGCGGCAATGTCCTCCAATGAGGAGCGCGCAAAGGCAGTTGACTTCAGCAGCGAATATTATTTCAGCAACAACGTAATTCTTGTTCAGAAGCAGAACGCGGATAAGTATTCCACCAAGGAAAGCCTTCAGGGCGTGTCCATGGCGGCTCAGAAGGGCACCGTGTGTGAGAACCGTGCCAAGGAGCTGGCCGGCGAGGCAAGCGTCGTATCTCTTGTAAAGGTTCAGGATATGGTATCTGAGCTGCTTGCAGGCAAGGTCGAAACCGTGCTCCTTGACAAGCCTGTCGCCTCCGGTTATGTCATAATGCAGGACAGCCTTGAGATGGTCGACATCGGCCTTGTCGCCGAAGAGGGCATGAGCGTCGCAATGAAGAAGGACAGCGCCGGACTTGGAGAGCTCGTCAATTATCTGCTCTCTCAGCTGACGGAAGAGCAGCTTGACAGCTGGATGGGCGAAGCTCAGGTCACTGCCGGCGTAGAGGAATAAATAAAAATGTCAAACAGCGCTTATGCGCTGTTTGACCGGACTGTTGAGAGGAGAGACAGACTTGGATATCTGGGAAATACTCCGGAACTACTATCAATACTTTTTGCGCGGCACTCAGACGACCATAATTGTCTCTCTGATAACCGTTCTGTTTGGCTTCATTCTCGGCTGCGTGATAGCGCTGATGAGAATGTCGAAGGCAAAGATACTCAGCGCTTTTGCAAAGCTGTATATAACCGTCCTGCGCGGAACGCCGCTGCTTGTCCAGCTGTATATAGTGTACTATCAGCTCGACTTCATCCCCTACCCCAAGATGACGGTGCTCGGCATAGCGCTTGAGCGTGCGCTGCCGTGTGCGATAGCGCTGTCGATGAACTCAGCGGCCTACGTTGCCGAGGTCATACGCTCGGGCATACAGGCGGTGGATTACGGCCAGACTGAGGCCGCGCGCTCCATCGGCATGACAAAGACGCAGACGATGCTGCACATCGTCATGCCGCAGGCGATAAAGAACATTCTCCCCGCGATCGGCAACGAGTTTATTACGATGATAAAAGAGACCTCGATCATCCAGTACCTCGGCATCAGCGACCTTATGTACAATAACGGCATAGTCGTTACGGCCACATATAATCCTCTGCCGTGCTACTATATCTCCGCAGTGATCTATCTGGCTCTCAATCTCATTACCGGCAAGGGACTGGACATTTTTGAAAGGAAGCTGAAGCGCAGTGACAGATAACGGTGTACTTATAGAAACAAAAGACGTCTGCAAGAGCTTCGGCAGCGTCAATGTCCTTAAGGGCATAAGCACGGAGATCAAAAAAGGCGAGGTCGTCGTGATAATCGGCCCGTCCGGCAGCGGCAAGTCGACGTTTCTCAGATGCCTGAACAGGCTGGAGGAGCCGACGAGCGGGCAGGTGATATTTGAGGGAAAGGACATCTGCGGCAAAGGACAGGATATAAACGTGCTGCGTCAGAAGATGGGCATGGTGTTCCAGCAGTTCAATCTTTTCAACAACCTCACGGTCATGGAGAATATCACGATCGGGCCGCGGCTGGTGAAAAAGCAGAGCGAGGAGCAGGCCGAGGCTGCCGCGATGAAGCTTCTTGAGCGCGTGGGTCTTGCCGACAAGGCGGGTGAATATCCCTCCAAGCTCTCCGGCGGACAGAAGCAGAGGATCGCAATAGTCAGAGCGCTGGCGATGGAGCCGGACGTGATGCTCTTCGATGAACCTACCTCGGCGCTCGACCCGGAAATGGTCGGCGAGGTGCTGGAGGTCATGAAGGATCTGGCCAGCACGGGTATCACGATGGTCGTCGTGACGCACGAGATGGGCTTTGCAAAAAAGGTCGGCACGAGAGTGCTCTTCATAGACGATGGACAGATACTTGAAGAGGGAACGCCCGAGCAGATATTCGAGCACCCTCAGAACCCCAGAACACAGAACTTTCTCAACAAAGTACTTAATATTATTTGATATACAGAGGATAGAAAAATGCTTAATTCTTACGAACCGACTTTCATATACCTGCAGGAAGAGGACGCAATAAAGGCTGGCGCAACCGACATGAAAATGACTCTTGCAGCCGTTGAAAAGGTACACAAGCTCATGGCGGAGGGACAGATCTACAACCCGCCGAAATCCCACCTCGGCCTGCCGCTCGGCAGCACGAAGCAGACCTGGCAGTCCTTCTTCAACAGCATGCCCTGCTTTATCGGCGGCGACGTCAATGTCGGCGGCATGAAGTGGGCGGCAGAGGCAAAGGAAAACGCAAAGGTCCCCGGCATCCCCTACGGCATTGACATCACCATACTCAGCGACCCCAAGACCGTGCTTCCGTTCTGCGTGCTCAACGGCACGCTGATAACCGCAATGCGCACCGGCGCTACCGCCGGCCTGTTTGCAAAGTACACCGCACCCACCGGCACCGATACTGTGACATCCATCGGCTGCGGCGTCGTCGGCCGCTGCACCGTTATGGCGATCGCGGAGACCATGCCCGAGGTAAAGAAAATGTATATCGCCGACCTTGACATGTCCAAGGCGCAGGATATAATCAACGAATACCAGCCCAAATATCCCTGGCTCGAGCTCATCCCCACGACGGACACCAAGGCCGCGGCCGAAAAGTCTCAGGTCATAATCACTCAGACGACCTCGACCAAGGAGTTTATCGACGAGTCCTGGGTTGTCCCCGGCAAATCGCTTGTTGCAGTTGGCGCGATAGAGGTAAAGCCTGAGGTCGTGCTCAAGAGCGACATCGTGGTCGTTGACGAATGGAACCAGATGATAACCAACGAGAGCCGCCCCGTCGCTGTGCTGCACCGCGAGGGCAAGATCGAGAAGGAGCAAACCGTCGATCTTACCGATCTGATCCTCGACCCGAAAAAGGGCCGCCAGAACGACGGACAGTTCGTCTATTCCTCCGCACTGGGTCTCGGCGCGCTGGACATCATGATAAGCTACGAGATGTACCTCAAGGCAAAGGCCGAGGGGATCGGCACCGTGCTCAAGATGTACGACAAGCCCCTGTGGGAGTAATATTCCATAATACAAAGATTACAGCCTCAGACCGGGAAACCGGTCCGAGGCTGTTGAGCATGTCAAAGAACCCGTATGCAGCAGAAGCTACGGGAAGGAAGATACGGTGAAAGAAACCCAGGAGG
>URDG01000042.1 GCA_900546515.1 uncultured Eubacteriales bacterium
GGTCTCGGCAGTGAAAGCCGTCACCGTTGCCATCAGGTCGGCATCAGAAATGCGGTTTTCGTGGGCAAAGTCCATGATCTTCGCCACGTAAGCAGGCCCGTAATACTCCCGCCCGGTGGTTTTGGGCGGCTTGCAGACAAGATACGGATCCTCCATCAGCCAATTAAGCAGCCCTTGATGGACGGTTCCGGCAGCTGCAAACTCACCGCCTGCATCATAGGTCTGCTTTCCGCCGGTCAGCTCAGACAGCACGGCGTCCATCACCATATTGCCCGGGCCGGTATCAAAGGCAAACACATCCTCCAGCTTGCAGTCCGGCAGCAGGCAAGTGATGTTGCCGATGCCGCCGATGTTTTGCAGTGCGACACACTCGGTCTTGCTGCGGTAGATCAGGAATTCGCTGTACGGCACCAGAGGTGCTCCCAGCCCATCCGCTGCCACATCCCGGACCCGGAAGTCGCCCACCACCGGGCAGCCAAAATGCTGCGCCAGCACAGAGCATTCGCCCAGCTGAAATGTGCTGCGGAAGCTATGTCCCAGGTAATCCTCCTTCTGGGGAATGTGCCAGAAGGTCTGACCGTGATTGCCGATAAGGTCTATATCTCCGGGCGCAAGGCCGGCTTGCCGGCACAGCTCGAGTCCGGCTTCGCTGCAGAGCCGGCCCAGAAGAAAATTGATGCGGCAGAAATCGGCGGCAGCAGCCGGCGCGCCGCCGGCAAGGCGCAGTATCTCCGCGCGGACCTCGGGCGCAAACGGTGAAAAGAAAAATGCAAGCTGCTGCACCTTCGTGTCCGTGCCGGAGCCCGAGATGCGCACGAGAGCCGCGTCGATACCGTCGGCAGAGGTGCCGGACATGAAGCCGATCACAAGGCGCGACGGCTTGTTTATAAGATCAAGAATTGGGTGTCCCATATAGAAAACTCTCCGTTCGCCGCAGTATGCGGTGATTAGAGTTTATTCCCCGGGACGGCCTTTGTCAAGAAAATACAGGCCGGATGCATGCTGCATGCTTGACGTGCGGCTCTGCGGCGGTTTATTATATGTGGGATACAAAATATGTTCGTTCGGGAGAAAGCTATGGACATTCGTACAGCGGCGGGCCAGCGGCTCAGCTTCGGTTTCCGCGGGACAAGCATACCGGAGGAATTTGCTGCAATCGTGCGCGAATTCAAAATAGGCAATGTGATATTGTTTCGCTACAATGTGGAAAATACGCGGCAGCTCAGAAAGCTGTGCGCGGACATACAGGAGCTTGTGCAGCGCGAGACGGGGCAGCCTGCCTTTATCTCAATAGATCAGGAGGGCGGCATGGTCACGCGCCTGCCGCGCGATGCCGTGAACGTGCCCGGGAATATGGCTGTCGCCGCGACGGGACGCGCGCAGGATGCATATGACGCAGCCGCCGTAACGGCGAGACAGCTGCGCGGACTCGGCATAAATTTTAACCTTGCACCGGTGCTCGACGTGAACAGCAACAGCAAAAATCCCGTCATCGGCGTGCGCAGCTTCGGCGACAGCGCGGCGCGTGCAGCGGAGCTTGGCGCGCTTGCGGTGAGGGGTTACGGCGATAACGGCGTGCTCTGCTGCGGCAAGCATTTCCCGGGACACGGGGATACGGCCGTGGACTCGCATCTCGGCCTGCCGTGCATAGATAAGAGCCTCGGCGAGCTGCGCACGGAGGAGCTTGTGCCGTTCCGGGCGGCAATAGCCGCCGGAATCCCTGCGATAATGAGCAGTCATATTCTCTTCCCGCAGATAGAACCGGCAGGAGTTCCGGCTACTATGTCAAGGCGCATCATGCATGATATTCTGCGCGGCGAGCTCGGCTTCGGAGGACTCACGCTCAGCGACTGCATGGTGATGGACGCGATACGCATGCATTACGGCACGGCGAACGGCGCTGTTGCCGCAATGAAAGCGGGCGTGGACATAGTATATGTAAGCAGCAATCCGCAGCTTCAAAGAGAAAGCGCTCAGGCTGTGCTTGCCGCGGCGGAACGCGGCGAGCTCGACGGGGAAAATATGCAGGAATCCCTTGCACGCATACTTGCGGCGAAATCGCGCTTTGCCTTTACGGACGCGCGCGGCGAGCTGTGCGGCAGGGAAGAGGACTATGCCGCCGCGCGGAGTATATCGCGGCGCGCTGTCGTGCACGTGAGCGGCGGGATATGCGCCGCGGGCGAGAACAGCTTTTTCTGCGGCTGCGCGGATTACCGCGTTACGCAGGCGGCGAACGACGATCCGGATGCGCTGCCGTTCCCTGAGTACATGCACAGGCGTTTCGGCGGAAAATATGCCGTATGCTCGACGGACCCGGATGAAACCGAGATACGGCGTATCGCAGCGATGGCCGCGGGATGCGGAAATATAATAATGTCGACCTGCAACGCGCATATATATACAGGTCAGATCAGACTGGCCGCGGCATTGGCCGCGACAGGGGTAAAAATGACTGCGGCTGCGCTGAGGAACCCATACGATCTTCCGCTCCTGCCGGAAAGCGTGGGAAAGCTCGCCGTGTTCGACTATACCCCGGACAGCCTGTCTGCCTTATGCGAGGTGCTCAGCGGCGGAGAGTGCACAGGCGTCATGCCTGTCAGACTCTGAGGAGGTGAGTACGGTGTTCATTGCGGGCATAGACGGCGGCGGGACCGGGACGAGGCTCGAGCTGCGCCGCGGCGACAATACGTTTACGGGCCGCGCGGAGTTCGGCCCGTTCAATATCGCCGCCATAGGCGAGGAGAGGTTCACAGAACGGCTGCGCGGAATATTCTCATACTGCGGAGAGATGTCGGAATGTGCCGCCCTGTGCATAGGCGGCGCGGGAGTATCCGTCGGCGCGATGGCGGACATAACCCACCGTGAACTGGAGCGGCGCGGCTTTCGCGGAGTGCTCACGCTGTGCGGAGACCATGAGATAGCGCTCAGAGGTGCGCTCAGCGGCCCGGGCGGAATACTTATTGCCGGTACGGGGTCAATATGCTGCGGCAGGAATCCGGCGGGTGAGTTCGTACGCTGCGGAGGCTGGGGGCATATAATAGACGATGCAGGCAGCGGCTACGCCATAGGCTGCGGCGCGCTGGCTGAGGCCGTGCGCGCGGAGGATGGCCGGAGTCCCGGCAGCGCACTGCACCGTGCGGTCATGGAAAAGCTCGGCGCGAAGGACGCGGGCGGCATAGTAGAGTTTGTGTACCACAGCGGCGCAGGCAAGGCCGGCATTGCGGCGCTGGCCGGACTTGTGCTGGATTGCGCTGCGGCCGGGGACATACGGAGTCTCGATATACTTGACCGTGAGGCGGACGAGCTTGCCGCGCTTGTGAGGGCACTGGCGGCGGGGATGAAGACCGGGAGACCGCGCCTTGCGCTTCTCGGCGGACTGCTGACGGGGAAAAATGTGTATGCGGACATTGTGCGCAGTAAGCTTGAGAGCCTCGCTGAACTCACAGAGCCGGAGCATGACGCGCTCTGGGGCGCAGCGCAGCTGGCTTTCGATTCGCTCAATACCGTTCAGCACGGTACGGCCGTGCCTTGAAAAAATGTGTTGCATAATTATTTGTAATATCGTATAATAACGGGCATACAAAGAATAAAAATACATTCGTGGAGCCCCGATAAATGAAAAACTATCAGTTTGCATATGGAAAGGTCAGCGTTACACTGCCGTTGAATGAAAAAAACGTGCTCGCAGAGCTGCATGGCAATGACACGCCGCCGCTTGAAGATATTCGCACGGCGCTGACAGAGAGCCTTGAGGCGCCCGTTGACAGCGCGCCGCTCCGGCAGAGAATAAAGCCCGGGGATAAGGCGGCGCTCGTCGTGAGCGATATGAGCCGCTTCTGGATGAGGCAGGATCTTGTTATCCCGCACATTGTGGACCACTTAACCGGCTGCTGCGGCATGGATGAGAAGAATATAACGATCGTCGTGGCAAACGGCACGCACCCCGGCAGCGGCGAGGCGGAGCTGCGCCGGCTCGTGACGGACGGCGTTTATGAGCGCATAAAGGTCGAAAACCATGACTGTATGGCGGATGACCTTGTGTATCTCGGCACAACGCCCCACGGTACGCCGGTGAAAATAAACCGCAGTGCAGCCGAGGCGGATATGGTAATATGCCTTGGGGCATGCACACACCATGTCATGGCCGGCTTCGGCGGCGGGCGCAAGAGCATACTGCCGGGAATAAGCGGTCTGGAGACCATCCGCCACAACCACGCCTTTTCACTTGACGCCGCGGCGCTGCGCTCAAACCCGGAGATAGGCAACGGCGTGCTCAAGGGCAACCCGCTGCATGAGGATATGTGCGAGGCTGCGTCCATGGTGAAAAACCTTTTTATGATAAATCTTGTGATGAACGCGCAGATGAAGCTCGCAGCGATATTTTCAGGCCATTTTCTGCACTCCTGGGAGAAGGCATGTAAGCTCGTGGACGAGATATACAGGGTGAAGGTGCCGTGTCTGGCAGATGCGGTGATCGCAAGCTGCGGCGGCTATCCGAAGGATATTTCGCTCTATCAGGGGACAAAGACGATAGACAATGTAGAGTCGGGGCTGAAGCCCGGCGGCACGCTCATACTGATAATAGAAGCGCCGGAGGGCGGCGGCCCGGCGGAATATTTCGGCTGGTCGGAGGATCTGATAAACGGCACGATAGAAAAGCGCCTGAGAGAGGCGTTTACCGTCGCGGGATATGTGTTTTTCCTCAACTGTGAGCAGGCACAGCGCTACAACATCCTGCTGTATTCGGGCATTGATCCGAAAAGCGTCGCGCCGATGGGGATAAAAGCCTATTCCGATGTGGGAGAGCTTTTAAAGGCCGCCAATCTTGACGGCAAATCAATATATGTCATACCGAACGGTTCAACAGTGATCCCGACCCTCGGCTGACAGTACACAAGGAGAAAACAAATGAGAAATTTTATTGCAGAACGTTTCAGAAGCAGCGGCGGACCGGGACTCAGCCTTGATACCGAGGCGCTCGCAAAATATGACGACATCATCGACCTGAGCATAGGCGACACGGATTTCACTACCGACTCCGCGATAATAGACGCGGCGTTCCGCGACGCGCGCTCCGGTCATACGCACTACGGCAATCCGAAGGGCGACCCTGAGCTCATCGCGGCCTACTGCGCCGCGTGGGAGGAGGATTTCGGCCAGAAGCTCGCAGCGGATCATGTAATGGTCTCGGCCTCCAGCTGCATGGGCATGGGGCTTGCAATGATGGCGATACTCGACCCCGGCGATGAGGTCATAGTTTTCTCGCCCTACTTTGCAATATACAAAAGTCAGATAGAGCTTGCGGGCGGCGTGTGCGTCGAGGTGCCGACATATGCCGGCGAGGGCTACACGATAGACGAGGCCCGCCTGCGCGCGGCGGTCACGCCGAAAACAAAGGCAATCATCTTCAATAACCCCACAAATCCCACGGGTATGGCCTATGGGGAGGATACGCTCAGAATGCTTGCGAGGGTTGCTGAGGAGTACGATCTGCTGATCGCTGCGGATGAGATATACACCACCTATCTCTTCGAGGGCAGCTATGTCCCGCTGCGCACTCTGCCCGGTATGGAGAAGCGCACTATAACGCTCAACAGCTTCTCGAAGAATTTCCTGATGACAGGCTGGCGCGTCGGCATGCTGATCGCGGAGCCGGAGATACTGAGCGTCATGCTCAATATAAACGGCTCTCTCATATACACCACGCCCTCCATATCCCAGCGCGCGGCGCTTGAAGCACTCAGGCAGCGCGCCCGCATACGCGAGACCTATGTCGCGGCTTACAGGGACAGAATATTCTACTCTGCGGAGAGGATAGAGAAGATCCCGTATCTCAGCCTTGTCCGCCCGAAGGGAACGTTTTACCTGTTTCCGGGCGTTGAGAAGACCGGGCTTTCAGCGCCGGAGTTCTGCAAGCAGCTGCTGGAGAAAGCGCATATCCTCGTGACGCCGGGCGACGCCTTCGGCAGCACCGGAGCGGGACATATCCGCATTGCCTGCACGGTGGATATTGACAAGCTGAAGGTCGCATACGACCGTATGGAGAAGCTCAGCTTCTGAGCTTGCAGGCGAATATAAATACTGCATATAAACTCTGATATTGACTGTTATACACAGTGATATTCGGAATTTATATGCAGTATTTTTTGCTATAATGAGCTATGTTAAATTATTATGCATAAAATGCACAAACCGGTGCATGCCTTGAAATGAATTTTGTACAGAACTGACTATTTACAAATGCTGAAAATAATGTATAATTATACACGCATTCAAGAGAAATACGCATAATAATGCAACGCGGAGGAGAGCAAAATGAAAAAGGATACATTTAAGAAATACATATGCCTGGCACTGTGCCTGGTGCTGGCAGCGTCCGTGCTTGCATGCTGCGGCAGCACGTCCGGCGCAGCCTCTGAGCCTGCGGCGGCGACCGAAGCTCCCGCGGCAGCGACGGAAGCACCGGCTGAAGAATCCGCAGCGCCCGCAGGACTGGTCGACAGCATCAAGGCAAAGGGCAAGCTGGTCGTCGGTACCGAAGCACAGTATGCACCGTATGAATTCAAGGATCTGGACGCAAACTTTGCAGGCTGCGACATGTGGCTTGCACAGCAGATAGCCGATAAGCTCGGCGTTGAGCTTGAGATCGTTGACATGGCGTTTGACGGTATCATCCCCGCCGTGCAGTCCGGTCAGGTCGACCTCGGCATCGCGGCCTTCACTAAAACTCCCGAGCGCGCAGAGGTGATCGATTTCAGCGACCTCTATGAGACCAGCGCACAGCTGCTTATCGTAAAGGCCGGCAACGCGGACGTCTATTCCACCAAGGAAGCTCTTGCGGGTCAGAAGGTCGGCGCACAGAAGGGCACGATCCAGTCGCAGCTTATCCAGTCCGCGCTTCCCGACAGCGAGCTCTTCGAGCTTGAGAAGTACCCCGCGCTCGCACTTGAGGTACAGAACGGCAATATCACAGGTCTTGTAGTCGATCAGGCTGTCGGCGAGGCGCTGGTATCCACCAGCAACGGCGCGCTTGAGGTCTCCAGCTTTGCCTTTACCGCGGAGGAAGCTTCATTCGGCAAGGCCGTTGTAGCTGCAAAGGGTAATGAGGATCTGCTTGCGATAGTCAACGAGGTCGTCAACGCGGTCACCGCAGACGGCAGCTATCAGAAGGCCTATGACGACGCGGTCGAGCTTGCGGCAAGCCTCGGCCTGTGATCAGAGAAGATTAAGTAAAAATATATGGCTCCGCTGAAGGCGGGGCCATATACCGGTCAAGGGGGATTCCGCGTGACATTTTTTGAGACAATGGAAAAGATCATAGTGCGCTACAGCAGCTTTTTTGCCGAAGGTATTGAGAACACTCTGATAATTGCTGCGTTTTCGGTGCTGCTCGGCACGCTTCTGGGCACTGTGATGGCCACTATGCGCATGGGCAGGATACTGCCGCTCAAGTGGCTTGCAGTGGCATACATAGAGTTTGTCCGCGGTACTCCGCTGATGGTTCAGCTTATGTTCATTTTCTACGGCCTGCCAATGATCGGCATAAAAATACCGGACGTATCCTGGATACCGAATTTCTCGCGCTTTGCCGCCGGCATCGTGGCCATGAGCATGAACAGCTGCGCCTATGTCGCGGAGATAATACGCTCCGGCATACAGGCGGTAGACATCGGGCAGACTGAGGCTGCGCGCAGCGTGGGCTTCAGTTCAGGCGAGGCGATGCGGCTTGTCGTGCTGCCGCAGGCGATAAAAAACATCCTGCCCGCGCTGGGAAATGAATTCGTCACAGTCATAAAGGAGTCGTCCATCGTCTCGGTCATCGGTATAGCGGACCTCATGTTCCGCACGAACGACATCATAGCGGTCAGCTACAGGAGCCTAGAGTGCCTTGCAGTCGCGGCGGTGCTCTACTTTATAATGACGTTTACCAGCAGCAGGCTCATATCCCTTGCGGAGAGGAAGATGTCGCATGGAAAATGAAAAAAAGATGATAGAGGTCACGGGCCTTTGCAAGAGCTTCCACAAGCTTGAGGTCTTGAAGGATATAAACACCAGCTTTTCAAAAAATGAGGTCGTGTCGATAATCGGGCCGAGCGGCAGCGGAAAGAGCACGTTCCTGCGCTGCCTGAACCTGCTGGAAAAGCCGACGTCCGGCAAAATATTCTTTGACGGTGTGGACATATGCGCAAGAGGACAGAACATAGATAAGCAGCGGCAAAAAATGGGCATGGTGTTCCAGCAGTTCAACCTCTTCAACAACATGAACGTCATGAAAAACCTCACGATCGCGCCCGTGCGCATAAAGGGCATGGAAAAGGGCGCGGCGGAGGAAAAGGCTCTTGAGCTGCTGAAAAAGGTGGGGCTTTCCGACAGAGCCTCGGCGTACCCGAGTCAGCTCTCCGGCGGGCAGAAGCAGCGCATAGCCATTGTGCGTTCGCTGATGATGGACCCGGAGGTCATGCTCTTTGACGAACCGACAAGCGCGCTTGACCCGGAGATGATCGGCGAAGTGCTGGACGTGATGAAGGCTCTCGCGGCAGACGGCATGACCATGATAGTTGTCACGCATGAGATGCGCTTTGCCCGCGAGGTGAGCGGCCGCACGCTGTTTCTGGACGGCGGGAGGATAGAGGAGGATAAGCCCTCGCACGAGCTTTTCGACCACCCCGAAAGCCCGAGGCTTATAAGCTTCCTTGAAAAGGTGCTCTGAGCCAGAAGACAAGATAGTAAGACAGTTTCATGACAGTACCCTTGACGTCCAAGGGTATTAACGAGACAGCAGGCGTGAAGCACCTGCTGTCTCGTTCTCTCTCCTGCTGCCCCCGGTCAGCAGAGCGCAGCGCTGTCAGACGCGGCGCTTATTGTCCACCGGGGTAATATAAAGGCGGCGCCGCGCAGATACAGCCGTATTGCGCGGCGCTGCCAGTATATACGAACTTATTTTATTGAGCGGACATTATCATCCGCGATGAAGAACAGCGCGAGTGCGCCGGGGCCGACGTGAGCGCCGGTCATGGGCTCGTATTCTACGGTGAGAATGTCTTTCGGCGGATGATTTTTGCACAGAAGCGAAGCCAGATACTCTGCATCATCCGGACATCCGGCCTGCGCGATGCAGGCAGTCTGCGTCTCCGGGGCGACAGCGAGCTCGTCAAACTTTGCGGCGAGCGCCTCAATGGAGCGTTTTCTGCCGCGCACCTTGGCGATAGCGACGATCTTGCCCTCTTCATTGCCGAGCAGCAGCGGCTTTATCTGAAGCACGGTACCGACGACGGCAGAGATATTGGACAGACGGCCGCCGCGGCGCAGGTGCATAAGATCGTCAACGGTGAATATCTGGCAGATACGGCGGCTGAGTACGCGCAGCTCCCCGGCCGCGGCTTCGAGCTGTACGCCCTCGCTGCACAGCTCGATGGCGCGCAGCACCACTATGCCCTCGCCGAGAGAGGCGGAGAGCGTGTCGATGATCTCGATTTTTCTCAGCGGGTAGCTCTCTTTCAGCGCCTCTGCGGCGATCCGGGCGGAATCGCATGAGCCGCTTATGCCGGAGGACATGCTGACCATGAGAATATCCTGTCCGGCAGCGAGCACCGGCTCAAAATGCTCCATATAGCGCTGCGGCGGCACCTGCGAGGTCGTCACATGGAGACCGTGG
The DNA here is from genome assembly GCA_900546515.1 of uncultured Eubacteriales bacterium. GTDB lineage: Bacteria > Bacillota > Clostridia > Oscillospirales > Oscillospiraceae > Limivicinus. Next base: position 9,656 of record URDG01000042.1, read on the forward strand.
CGCAGCTTTTCATAGTATTCGTCTCCGTTGAATTTCGCGGTGTCGGTGCAGGACTGCTCTTCGCCGTCGATGTAATATGAAAACGGTACGACATGCACGTTCTTTTCATCAAGAAGTGCGGTCGGTAGATTTGAAGATGTATCGGTGAAAACTGCATAGCTCATATTTCGTAAAAACCTCCTTGGGACAGCATGTGTAGGATCGACATATGAAATATATCAGATTTTTGTAATAAAACTCAAGCTATTATACACGATAGCGGCTATATCTTCGTGAGCTTCCGGGTAGAGAAGCCAAAAAAGCACTCTACCACAGGTAGAGTGCTCAGAAAAACGCCGGCTTAAACGAATTTTAAATGTTTTTCCGGTTGGTTTTTAATCCGGGATGCGGTAGTATATACGCGAGGTGAGGGAATGTACAGCATACTTGTCTGCGATGATGATAAGGATATCGTCGCCGCGATAAAAATATACCTTGAGTCGGAGGGCTACGGCGTCATAACGGCCTACGACGGGAAAGAAGCGCTTGAAAAGCTCAGCGCGGAGGATGTGCACCTTGTGCTGATGGATATAATGATGCCCGTGATGGACGGCATAAGCGCAATGGTGGAGATACGCAGGAGGAGCAATGTGCCCGTGATACTGCTGACTGCCAAAAGCGAGGATACCGACAAGGTGCTAGGGCTGAATGTAGGCGCGGACGATTATATAACAAAGCCGTTCAACGTCGTTGAAATGCTTGCGCGCGTCCGGTCGCAGCTAAGGCGTTATATGCAGCTCGGCGGCAGCACCGGAGCCGCGGCGGACAGCTCTGTGCTGGAGCTGGGCAATATCAGCGTTGATGACAAGTGCAAGAAGGTCGAGGTCGACGGCGAGGAGGTATATCTCACCCCCACAGAGTATGACATTCTCAGACTGCTGATGAAAAACCCGGATCAGGTGTTCTCCCCGCGCGAGATATACCAGAGAGTCTGGGAGGATGAGCCATACGGCGCAGAGAGCACGGTCGCCGTGCATATAAGGCATTTGAGGGAAAAGGTCGAGATAAACCCGGCCGAGCCCAGATACATCAAGGCCGTATGGGGTCAGGGCTATAAGTTTGAAAAACCGCGCGGAAAGGGGAAATGAGCTATGAAGAAGCTTCTTAACAGCATGGGCGCACGTATCTGCGCATTTATACTGATCGTAGCCAGCTGCGCGGCGTTTCTCGTCTCAGTCGTCGGGATAGGCGCGCTTTATTCCGCAGATGCATATAAGAGTACGCTCGACGAGACGAGAGCCGGCATGTTCGAAAACTGGTGCTATATGCAGGCGGAGGATGCGCTTTCCTCATTCGCGGTGAGCGGCAGCGCGGAGAATATCAGCACGGACAGCGCCTTTGCCTATACGATAACGGACAAGGACGGTAAAGTGGTTTGCGACACGGTCGACGGCCGCAGCACGATATACAAGGTGAACCCGCTGACGATCGATTACGTGCTGGACGTGGACGGTTCGGAGGAGCGCGGTATTGAGATACACCGCGGCACGTATGACAGCGGCTATGTGTGGACGGCAAGATCGGCCAGCCGGTATCAGGCGGACGGCTCTGATGAAACGGCGGATAACACTGAGGAGACGGCGGACACTGCCGCTGCTCAGGATGAAAGCGGCCGCGATTACGCGGATTTTGACTACAGGCGCATGCCGTATTCCATAACGGGCTATATTCTGGAGGATATTCCGCAGAACAGTGAGATATACCACGCGATGCGGCTGGCGGAGAACGTATATGGGATGCGCTATGATATTCTGGCGACAGCCGTCGGCTCGGCAGTGCTGGCGCTGCTGCTGTTCGTATTTCTTATGGCGTCGGCCGGACGGCGCGCCCCTGACGGAGAGATAACGCCGGGCTTTTCGGAGAAGCTTCCGTTCGATGTTTTTACCGTTATCATCTTTACTATCTGCGCCTGCTGTCTGGCCTTTTTCCTTGAAATGGCTGACAGCGCCGGCACTCTGCTGAATCTGAATGTAGTCGTGCTGACAGTGACAGGAGTCCTTGTGGTCGCGGGGATATCGTTCGCGCTGTGGTGGTGCATGAGTCTTGCGGTGCGGATAAAGCTGAAAAACACGATAAAAAGCTGCATTTGCTATAAGCTGGCAGCATGGCTCTGGCGCGGCATAAAGAAGATAAGCGGTTCCGCGGCGTATGTGTTCAAATGCATCCCGTTTATCCCGCGGGCAGTGCTTATCATGCTGGGAGTGCTGTTTGTGGAATTCGTGTTCATTGCCGCGGCAGGCAGTACGTCGTCTCATCTGACAGGCTGGTTTTTTGAGCGGGCATTGCTCGCGGCCTTCACGGTATATGTGCTCGCGTCGATGAAAAAGCTGCTGATCGCAGGGCGCGAGATAGCAAACGGAAATACGGATTACCGTGTTGACGTATCCAAACTGCGCGGTCCGCTCAAGCAGCACGGCGAGGATCTCAACAGTATAACCGACGGCATGAACAAGGCCGTGAACGACAGGCTCAAAAGCGAGAGGTTCAGAACAGAGCTGATAACAAACGTCTCGCACGATATAAAAACGCCCCTCACATCCATAATCAACTACGTTGATCTTATGGAAAAGGAGGGAACTGAAAATGAGAAGATGAAGGAATATCTGGATGTGCTGGCGCGGCAGTCCGCGCGGCTCAAGAAGCTCATAGAGGATTTGATGGAGGCCTCCAAGGCCTCGACCGGGAACCTCGCCGTGAATCCCGAGCGCTGTGAGCTCGGCGTGCTGCTGACGCAGACAGCGGGGGAATATGAGGAAAAGTTGAAGAAGGCGGGACTTGAGCTCATCATAGATAAGCCCGACGACCCGGTGGTCATTATGGCAGACCGGCAGCACCTCTGGCGCATATTCGACAATCTGATGAACAACATCTGCAAATACTCCATGCCGGGGACGCGGGTTTATCTCACGCTCAAGCGCGGCGCGGCGATAGATGGGGACAGTGTGCGCGCCCGCGCGCTGGTCACATTCCGCAACATCTCAAAGACGCGGCTGAATGTCAGCGAGGAAGAGCTTATGGAGCGCTTTGTCCGCGGCGACAGTTCGCGCAATACCGAGGGAAGCGGACTTGGGCTTTCGATCGCAAGCAGCCTGACGAAGCTGCAGAAGGGCACGATGGATCTCGTTGTCGACGGGGATCTGTTCAAGGTCTCGCTGTGCTTCGACGCTGTTGACTGAAAATAAAGACAGTACATGAAATGACTGCAAAGACAGCCTGCCTCCTGCGGGAGACAGGCTGTCTTTATATTATGACCGGGCCTTATACGTACAGTACCAGCGCTATAACCTCAAGCGGCTCCGTGCCGGTATTTTTGAGGCTGTGACCCTCGCCGTCGCCGACAAAGGTCGTGTCGCCCGTGCTGACGGCGATAATATTGCCGTTGTCGCTGTACTCGCCGTGACCCTTGAGTATGTAATAGGTCTCGCCGTCGCCGTGATGGATGTGCCAGCCGATCTCTGCGCCGGGCTCAAGCACAACGTGGTTGAATATGCGGCCTTTGCCGTACATTTCATCTGCGCCGCGGAGGATGACGTGCATTTCCGTCTCGCCATTTCCGTCAAACATCTTTTTGCGCGTGACGGTCATTTCGCTGCTGCGTCTTACAAATGCCATACCACAGCTCCTTTAATAGCCCAGCTCTTCGCCGACAAGCACGATCTCGGTCTCCATACCGCCCATAGGCCCCCAAAGCACGGACAGCGCCTTGCATATGCGCTGCGGAGAGCGGCAGTCGTGGCACTTGCCGTCGATCTTGCAGGGTGTTTTGATATCAAAGCGGCCGGCGTTCTTCACCGCGGCGACATTGCGCGCACGTGAAAGCGCAGAGTCAAAGTCGGGGCAGATCTTGTTCGTACCGGCGACTATGAAGACCTTCTTATGACCGAATGTGGTAGCGGATATGCGGTTGCCGGTTCCGTCGATGTTGAGGAGCTGACCGTCCTCGGTTATTGCGTTGGCGCTGCATATATAGCAGTCCGCAGTGAGCGCCTTCAAAAGCGTCTCCCTGCCGGGCGTGCGCCAGTGCCATGCGACGTCGTTGTGCGCTGAGAGCATATCGAATAGCCCCAGCGCCTCGACCGTTTTGCTGCCGCCCATACCGACTGTGCTGCCGTCTATCTCGCCGTCGACGTATGCAGCTGCATCCTTGCCGGTCTCAAAGTACTTCACCTTAAAACCGCGCATCTCAAGATTTTTCATTGTTTTTTCAAGATCCATGCGCTCACCTCCAAAAATACTGAAATTATTATAGCTTATTTTTCCGGTCATTTCAATACGCCGCATTAACTCTTGACTTGGAGACGTTTCCATATTAAAATATATTAAATATCCCAATTACCATATCCAATATTTTCTTAAAGTTATTGTTTCCGGGCAGGTAAAATGCCCGTTTTATGAGGGCCTGAAATTGCTGCTATCTGAACTGAAGCTGGTCTCGGCCAGCAATATTATAAGACTGCGCACCGGCGCGGGAATGACCCAGGCCGAGCTCGGCGCAAAGCTCAACTATTCTGACAAGACAATATCCAAATGGGAGCGCGGCGAGGCGATCCCTGACGCCTATGTGCTTACGCAGCTTGCGGAGCTTTTCGGCGTGACCGTGGACTATCTGCTCTCATCGCACGACGCGTGGGAAGCCCCGGAGGAAAAGGAAGAGGCAGAGGCCGCCGAGGATGAGGCGGAGGAAGCGCGCTACAGCACGGGGATGATAATGGCGCTGACCGTCGTGTCGATATGGACGGCCTGCCTTATCGCATTCGTGGTGCTCTGGCTCACGGTGGGCGCAATCTGGTGGCAGATATTTGCGATTGCGTTGCCGGTGTCGCTGCTCGTGCTCGTAATACTGATGTGCGTGTTCAAGAGAGAGAATCTGCTGCAATATGCTATTGCGGCGTTTGTATTCTCGCTTTTTGTCATGCTGTATTTTCTGATACCGAATTATAAGCCGTGGCAGCTTTTCCTTATAAGCGTTCCGGCCGTCGTAATAGTATTTCTTGCGTGCAATATCAGAAGAAAACCTAAGAAACACGAGAATTCCAAAACAAAATGAAATGGTTCTACGGAGAGTAGAATCAGTGATACCGGGGGTAGAACGCAATTTTCGCGTTCTACCCCCGGCGCTTATGCGGGTAGAATTGCCGTAACGCAAAGTAGCTTGCCCGCGCCGCCGGCGCAGAATATAATTCATAGCATAAAATAAGGAAACGAAGGAATATGCATTATGAGTGACTATATTCTCAGCTGCTGCTCCACAGCGGATCTCAGCAAGGAGCATTTTCAGAGCCGCGATATACACTACGTCTGCTTCCATTATTTTGTAAACGACGTTGAGTATTCCGACGATCTCGGCGAGAGCATGCCGTTTGACGAGTTCTATGCGAAGATAGCTGCCGGAGCCGACACCAAGACCTCACAGGTCAACATCTCCGAGTATGTGGACTATTTCACCGAATTCCTCGAACAGGGGAAGGATATTGTGCATGTCACGCTCAGCTCCGGTATTTCCGGCACGATAAACTCTGCGCGCAATGCCGCCTCTATCCTCAGAGAGCGTTACCCTGAGCGCAAAATATACATTGTCGACTCTCTCGGCGCGTCCTCCGGTTACGGCCTGCTTATGGACACCGCAGCGACAAAGCGCGACGAGGGCCTGAGCGCAGAGGAGCTGACAGAGTGGCTCGAGGCCAACAAGCTCAAGCTGCACCACTGGTTTTTCTCGACGGATCTTACGAGCTATGTCCGCGGCGGCAGAATATCCAAGACGGCGGCTGTGTTCGGCGGCCTGCTCGAGATATGCCCGCTGCTGAATATGGACAATCTCGGCCGCCTTATCCCGCGTGCAAAGATCCGTACCAAAAAGCGCGTCATAAAGGAGATCGTCAGCAAGATGGAGCAGGACGCTCAGAACGGACTGGACTATTCCGGCAAGTGCTATATCTCACAGTCGGCCTGCATGGAGGACGCCCGCGCAGTTGCGGATCTTGTCGAGGCAAAGTTCCCGAAGCTCAACGGCAAGGTAGAGATCAATTCCGTTGGCACCACGATAGGTGCGCACACCGGCCCGGGTACCGTGGCGCTCTTCTTCTGGGGCAGCGAACGCAAGGACTGATAATAAATAAAGATATAATAAAACACACCGCGCAGTCATATAACTGGCTGCGCGGTGTGTTTTATCATCAGGGGAGAGCGTCAAAGCTCGGTCTGCTTATCGCGGAGCATGAGAAACGGGTCGCCTCCGTTGCCGGCCATAGAGGTAAAGCTGAGGCTCGCGTCGACATGCTCGCTCATGGCCTGCCGCGCAAGCTCCGGCATGCGCATCCTTATCGCGGACACGACCGAAATGTGATTGTACCTGACACTCGGCATCCACGGATTTGCCTCGCTGCTGCTGTCGGTAATGAATTGCAGCATGGAGGCCTGATACATCGTGAGCTTCGGCAGAAGCTGGTCGTAGCACTGGATAATGTATGGGTTCCCGCAGGACTTGATTATCAGCTGATGGAAGGGCATGTCCGTGTCTCTCATGCCGTCTATGTCGCGCCTTATGACGCTGTCCTTGAACGCCTCGGCCAGTGCCGACAGCTCACGGAGCGTATCGTCGTCGACCACGTGCGCGCAGATGGAAGCGGCCTCGCTTTCGATCGCCGTGCGCACTCTGTAAAGGCTTATCATATCCTGTAAATTGAGCTCGAGCACAAAGCTTCCGCTCTGACCCGGATGCTGTACGACAAAGCCGATGTCGCTGAGCTTGGCGATAGCCTCCGCGACAGGAGTGCGGGATATGCCGAGCGAGGCGGCAAGCTGATTGACGTTGAGCTTCGTGCCGGGATTTATTTTAAGGTTGATTATCTCATCATATAGAAGCTGGGCAACAAGATCGCGGAGCTTTGCATCCGGATTCTCGTTCATTATCTGCTTGAGCTTGAATTGCTCCATTGGAAACACCCTCCCAGAATAATACTGATAAAAATATACACCACCGTCCGGGCAAAGTCAACGTGAAACGAAAATTCCAATAAGTGAAAAAATATACAAATGGACGGGGTAGATCAGGTAGAAACCGAGCTTGAAACTGCGGCCGCGCTGCCCGTTATAGCAGAGCATGGGAATGACGGCTGCCGCGGCGAAGAGCGTGAACTGTATGCTGCCGAGACGTATCAGATATTCGGATACGCACCAGAGCACGGCGGCGGCAGCCTGGAGCGGGCGGCTGCGCCGCGTGAGCCACAACATGATGATGAGCAGCAGACCCATGAAGCCGTAATCAGAGCGGGACTGGAATATCGCCGCGGCGGCGACAGCCGTGAAGAAGAGCAGCAGCGCCCGGACACGCCCGGATCTTTCCGCGGCTGAGCGGCAGAGCAGCTGAAGGCAGGCAAGCAGCGCAAGCGAAATTGCAAGCGTGTAGAATATGCTCAAATCCCCGCCGAGCACAGTCAGCCCGCCGATGTTCAGACGCACAAAAGGCAGTACAAGCGCCATGATCAGCCACAGCAGCGAAATGTCAGGCTTACGGCGGCATGCTAGCAGCAGATACGACAACGTTATAAGAACAAGTGCGGTAATGACTGCGGCGTTCAGACCGTAGAGCCCTGAGGGCAATGCAAAGCCCTCGGGGGTATAGTTTCCGGATGAAAAGGCGAGGGAGTATGCCGGCTGCGACAGTATCGCAAAGAGCATGAGCCGTGAGAGATAGCGCCGGACGTCCGAGGTTTTCTCCAGCCCGTTAACGATCAGAAATGCGAAGATAACAAAAGCGGGACGACCTATGGAACGCAGTAAAATATATGTGGAGCCGCCGGTTTTTCCGGCCAGATAAAGTATGTACCCGGCGTGGTCGGTGAGCATGGAGACAACGGCAATAAGCTTCAGAATGAATGCACTCAATTTGTCTGCTCCTTTAAAGATACCATCAATTGACAAGGACACACACGGTTTTGACGGGCAGAAAAACGCCC
>URDG01000043.1 GCA_900546515.1 uncultured Eubacteriales bacterium
GCTGGTGGACGGATTCGAACCCCCGACCTGCTGATTACAAATCAGCTGCTCTACCGGCTGAGCTACACCAGCACTTGACCGGCCTGATAATAATAGCAAAAGAGCGGGTGTTTGTCAACAGAAACTTTTAAGAAAATGAAAAAATTTTTCTTGCATACCTGCCGTAATTGAAATAATCCCCGCTGTATGATAAAATGCATTTTACCCTTAAACTGAAAGCACCGAATGGAGATATAAATGAAAACTGCTGTCAGATATAAGATAGGTATTGCCGCCGTTGTGCTGGCGATCATTGCCGCTGCCGTATTTGTGGTGCTGATGCTCACGCACAGGGAGCCGCAGGCGGAAGCGGACCCGCATGCGGGACAGGTGTACATATACGACGGGTTTGACTGGGTATGGATGACGCCTCTGGAGGGCGTTCCCGTGAATGAACTGACAGAGGAGTTTTTCACGGTAGAAAGCGGCAGAATAAAATATACCGGCAGCGACTATGAGGTCCTGCGCGGGATCGACGTGTCCGAGCATCAGCTCGACATTGACTGGCAGCAGGTGGCCGGAGCGGGGATCGACTACGCATATATACGGGTCGGCCGCCGCGGATATACAGAGGGCGGCCTTTTTGAAGACCCCTATTTTAAGGCAAACGTTCAGGGCGCGCAGGCGGCAGGGCTGAAGGTCGGCGTATATATGTTCTCGCAGGCGATAACCGTGCAGGAAGCCATCGAGGAGGCGCACTTTGTACTGGAGCGTATTTCGGATTATAATATAACCCTGCCGGTCGTTTTCGACTGGGAGAAGATCGAATCGGGCGATGCGCGCACTGCCGGCCTCACAATGGAGGGACGCACGGACTGTGCGGTCGCGTTCTGCGAAACGGTGAAAAACGCGGGCTATGTACCGTGTATATATTTTAACCGCAACCTCGGCTATTACGGCTATGACCTCACACGGCTGACCGGCTATGAGTTCTGGTTCGCGCTGCCCGAAAGCGGCTTCCCCAATTTCTATTATGCCGCGGACATGTGGCAGTACAGCTTTACGGAGAGCGTTCCGGGAATCGGCGTAGAGACCGATATGAACCTGTGGTTCATTCCGAAGGAAACGGATGCAGCTGAGCAGGCGGCCGGATGACAAAGTGATTGTATTATGCGCAGAGCAATGGTATAATCAGACAAAAAGGCGCGATTTATATTTTATATTATTCTGAATTGATTGAAAAGAGATGAGTTTTTTGTACGATTTCAATGCGTTGAAAAAGGCGGCGAAAAATGTGAATCCCGCTTTTCCAAGCTATAAGCTTGCAATAATCGGCGATTGCGCGACACAGCATATTGCGAAAGCCGTAAAGGGCGACGCGGCGCTCCGCATGCTTAATATTGATGTTTTCGACTCGGATTATGATCAGATACAGGCGCAGACCATGGATGAGTCGTCGGAGCTTTATCGCTTCGCGCCGGACGGCGTTCTCATAGTAATGTGTACGGAAAAGCTGTACGAGAGCTTCTGCGGCACTCCGGCAGAGAAGCGGCCCGCATTTGCGGATGAGGTGCTCGGACGCATATGCATGTACTGGGAGTTGATCTCAAAAAGAATAAGAACCAATATTCTGCAATTCAGCTTCGCATACCTGAATGACGGCAGTATGGGCAGCTATGCCTTGCGTGAGGCAAGCTCGTTTACATATCAGCTCACGAAGCTGAACTGCATGCTCTGTCAGGCGGCGGCAGAAAAAAAGAATGTTTTCCCGGTAGATATCAATGCCGTTCAGAACAGGATCGGTTCCGAACGGTTCAGGGATGATAAGCTGTACTATATGGCAAAAATGCCTTTCTCGCTTGAAGCGCTGCCGTATATCGCCGCAAGGACCGTAGACGTGATAAAGGCACTGCGCGGGAGCATTAAGAAGTGTGTCATACTGGATCTTGACAATACTTTATGGGGCGGCGTCATTGGTGACGACGGCCTTGACGGTATAGAGATCGGAGAGCTTGGTACCGGCCATGCGTTCTCTGACTTCCAGATGTATCTTAAGGAACTCAAAAAGAGGGGGATAATACTCGCTGTATGCAGCAAAAACAATGAGGATACGGCAAGACTGCCGTTTGAGAAGCATCCTGAGATGGTGCTGCGTCTCGATGATTTTGCGATGTTTGTTGCAAACTGGCAGGACAAGGCTTCTAATATAAGATATATCCAGCAGACGCTCAATATAGGAATGGACAGCATTGTGTTCTTTGACGACAATCCGTTTGAACGCGGCGTTGTACGTTCGCTTATTCCTGACATAACCGTACCGGAGCTGCCTGAGGACCCGGCCGGGTATCTGAGCTGTATTCGAGCGCTGAACCTGTTTGAGATGGCGTCATTCTCTTCCGCGGATGCGGACAGAACCGAGCAGTACAGGCAGGAAGCGGACAGAACTGCGCTGGTAGCAAAATTTACAAGCTATGACGAGTATCTGAAGGCTCTGGACATGCGGGCGCAGGCCGCGCCGTTTGATAAATTCCATTACCCAAGGATCGCGCAGCTTACACAGCGCTCCAACCAGTTCAATCTGCGCACTGTAAGGTATACGGAGAGCGAGATCGAGGCGCTTGCAGACGACGGGAACCACATCACCAGGTATTACTGTCTTCAGGACAAATATGGCGACTATGGACTTATAAGCGTTGTTATCATGGATAAAAAGGAAGAGGACACTCTCTTCATCAGCGAATGGCTTATGAGTTGCCGTGTGTTGAAAAGAGGCATGGAAGAGTTTATAACGAACGACATTATACGCACTGCGGAGGAAAACGGCTGCCGCAGAGTTATAGGCGAGTATATACCGACGCCGAAAAATGCCATGGTGGCGGATCTGTACGAGCGAATGGGCTTTGAAAAGCGCGAAGGATACTACATCGCAGATGTATCCACATATAAAATGCATGAGACAAATATAACGGAGGAAGAAAAATGAGCAGAGAAGAAGTTTTTGCAGCACTGGACGAGGTCTTTCAGGACGAGTTTGACGATGATACTCTTCATGTGACAGATTCCACAACGGCAGACGACATTGAGGACTGGGACAGCCTTGAGCATATCAACCTTGTCGTTGCTGTGGAACGCCGTTTTGGAATAAAGTTTACTATGGCAGAGGTCACCGGAATGAAAAACGTTGGGGAAATGGTAGACATTATACTTCAGCGCGCAAAATAAGCTGATATGTTCACGATAACATCGTTTTCGTTTTTTGCGTTCACTGCGGCGGCACTGCTGCTGTATTATCTGCTGCCGAAGCGCTGCCAATGGGCGGTGCTTCTGGCGTGCAGTCTGGCATTCGTCTTTTTCAGTTCCGGACTGGCAGCCTTCGTGTTTATCGGCGCAGATATTGCGGCCGTGTATCTTGGCACAATATTTGAAGACAGGACTGAGAACGCCGGACGGAGGAATTTTTTCACAGCCTCGGCGGTGATCGTCATAGTATTTGTGCTGTTCATGCTCAAATACTGGAACAATGTCGCCTCATGGTCCGCAGGCCTCCTGACGGGACTTGGCCTTCCCGTATGGCAGTGCAGCTGGATCGCACCGATCGGGATCAGCTATTTTTCACTTTCTGCCATCGGATATGTGCTTGATGTAAATTGGGGAGTCTGCAAGGCCGAACGCAATCCGTTCAGGCTTGCTCTTATGATAATATGGTTTCCGGCGCTCGTCTGCGGGCCGGTCACACGCTACGCGGATCTGCGGGAGAGTATTTTTGCCGTACATACCTTTGACTATGACAAGCTCAAATTCGGGGCGTACCGTATGCTGTATGGCCTTTTCAAAAAGCTCGTGATAGCAAACAGGCTCGCAATATTTACAGGTACGGTATTTTCGCCGGTGTTCAATGAGTACAAAGGCGTTTTTATTCCGATCGCGGCGCTTATGTACGCTTTTCAGATTTATGCCGATTTTTCAGGCTGCATGGACATAACGCTCGGCGTGTCCGAGATGTTCCAGGTCACGATGCCGGAAAATTTTCAGCGCCCGTTTTTCTCACAGAGCCTGTCTGAGTTCTGGCGCAGATGGCACATAACGCTTGGCCAGTGGGCAAAGGACTATGTGATGTATCCGCTCCTTAAAAGCCGGGCATTTATAAGCCTTGGCGACAGGTGCAGAAAACTTTTCGGGAAAAAGCAGGGCAAAAAAATTCCCACATATTTAGGCATGCTTATACTGTGGCTCGTTATCGGCTTCTGGCACGGCGGAACGCTCAAGCATATTTTTGCCTGCGGTGTTCTGCTCTGGTTTTTCATTGTCGGCGGACAGCTCTGCCAGCCGCTGTTTGATAAGCTCGGCCAGCTGCTGCATGTTGACAGGAGCAGATTCAGCTACAGGCTTTTTGCTTCGCTGCGCACGCTGTTTCTGATGTGCGTCACATGGGTGTTTTTCAATGCGCAGTCTGTAAGCTCCGGAGTCTGGATGCTGAAAAACACCATTGCCGAGGGAAACTGGTGGGCGCTGTTTGACAGAATCATGTTTGACAGAATCATATACCAGCTGGGACTTGTGCAGGATGATTTTGTCATCATTCTTATTTCGTTCGTGATAGTTCTGGTTATAAGCATAATGCAGGAAAAGGGTATAAAAGTCAGGGAAGCATTTGAAAAGCAAGGCGTTGTTTTCAAATGGATCGTATTGCTGGGAGCCATATTCGGAGTGCTGGTTTTGGGCGTTTACGGGCCCGGATACAATGCGATGGACTTCATATATAAGGGATAAGGCCATGAACAGAAGAATAAAAAATATACTTGGATTCATATGCTTTGTACTTGTGTTTCTGGTTTTGTTCTCCGCGGTGTCCACCATGCTGATTCTAAAGGATTACCAGTGGAAGAATTTCAGAGGCTTCTACTCCGAAAAACGGGATTCGCTCGACCTTTTATATATCGGGGGCAGCGCGTGCTATATGTCATGGGTGCCCTATACGGCATGGGAGAATGCGGGCTATACATCGTATGCGCTTGGCGCCAGCAGCTTCAGATCTTTTGCCTATGAACCGCTTGTCAGAGAAGTACTGTCTTATCAGTCGCCGCAGCTGCTCGTCATCGACGCGCGCCCGTTTGTCTATACGTATTCTGATATGTCAAGTGCAGTGACGTCAGGAATCACTTTTATCAATTCGCTGAAAACCTGTTCGACAAACAGAATACCGGTGGCCGCCAGATGCTATGACATATATAAACAGGCGGCAGCGGACGGAGAATGGACAAAGGCAGAGGAGACTTTCGGCTCGATCCTTTTTGAGATAGAACGTTTTCATAACTTATGGCATGTTATGGACCGCTCATATTTTCCGCCGGATAGGGATGAGCCGCAGTACAACTACTCGAAAGGATTTTACGGAGTAAATGAGAGCAACAAACAGATATTAACTGACAATTCCGGTATAAAATCCGTCAGTGAAACTGACGCGAAAGCGCTCAGCGATCTGACGGCGCTGCTTGACTACCTTGATAAAAAGAATGTTGACGCGCTCTTTGTCGTAGCGCCCTCAACGGAGACGGTCCAGCAGAAGGAGGAGTATAATTACCTTGCATCCGTGATCGAAGCGAGAGGATATGACTTTGTCGACTTCAACGATCATGCCCAGGAGATGAAGCTAGACGGGGCCACGGATTTCTGGAATGGGAATCATCTGAATATATACGGCGCTGAAAAATACACCGCATACCTGACCGGGTACATAGAACAAAATTACAGCTTAACTGCGGAGCATCAGGCCGGGACGGACAGAGCGTGGACGTCAGGCTGCGCGGCGTGGAATGAAATAGCCCCGGCGATAAAGGACGGCAGCTTCAGCACATTTGATGGTGGTATCGTGAACGGAGAAAACGATGACTGAATATATAAGTTTCGGTACATGGCAGCTGCCGGCAGAGGATACTCCGCGTATCATAGCGGATGCTGCCGAAGCAGGGTTCAGACATATAGATACAGCTGCGGCATATGCCAATGAGGCCGCGGTGGGCGACGGTATTGCAGCGTGCGGGGTAGAGCGCGGCGGCCTTTACATCTCAGGCAAGCTGTGGGTTTCTAAACGCAGCTATGACGCAGCCATAAGAGCATGCAGAAAATCGCTCCGAAATCTGAGACTTGAGTATTTTGACCAGTATCTCATACATTGGCCGGCTACGGCGGAGACGGACGATAACTGGCGGGCGATAAACAGCGAGACATGGAGAGCTCTTGAGCAGCTCAGGAAGGACGGCCTCGTGCGGCATATCGGCGTGTGCAACTGTACGCCGAGGGAGCTTCAGGCCATAATTGACGATACGGGAGTGATGCCCGAAGTCAATCAGATAGAATTTCACCCGGGGCTTTTGCAGAGGGAGACTGCGGATTACTGCAAAGGCGCGGGGATAACACTTGAGGCGTGGAGCGCGCTTGGACACGGCTCGCTTCTGACGGATCAGGCGCTTCTGGCTGCTGCGGAAAAAGTGGGCAGATCGCCGGCACAGACCGTGCTGAGATGGTGCATGCAAAAGGGCGTCAATCCGATAACCAAGACTGTCCGGCCCGAACGTATGCGCGCGAACCTGAAAGTATTTGACTTTTCACTGGATGACGAGTGTATGAGCGCACTGGATAATATCGTGTGCGGTGAGACGGTCGACTATGATCCGTTTCTGAAAAGGAGCTGATAGTGTGAAAGATCACACTGCGGTCATAAAAGCAGCCTTGCACGCCGTTTGCGCGGTATCCGCCCGGCGAGGTGAAAATCCTCCATGCGTGAGGATTTTGATGTGAATATTTGTACTATAAAACTGCATGGAGGATCAAAATGACGAAATATGAAAAAGATCTCGCGTGGATGCGGAAGGAGATATTTCTTACTGCATCCTGCGGCGGCATGGCGCATCTTGCGTCGGCCTTTTCCTGTGTTGAGATCATATATGCACTGTACTGCGGCGGAGTAATGCGTCACGACCCGGCTCATCCGGACTGGCCTGAACGTGACAGATTCATCCTCAGCAAAGGCCACGGAAGCCTTGCGCTGTACACTGCTCTCTGCATGTCTGGGTATTTTTCAAAAGAGACTCTCCGGACGTTTTCAACGCCTGATACAGAGCTCGGCGGAGAGCCCAGCCTCTGTATTCCGCTTGGGATAGAAGCCTCCACAGGCTCCCTCGGACATGGACTATCTCTGGGAACGGGCATGGCTCTGGCGTTCAAGGCGGACGGGACGGCACAGCGCGTTTTTGTGCTGCTCGGTGACGGCGAGTGCGAGGAGGGTTCAGTGTGGGAGGCGATCATGTCTGCCGCAAAGTATGGGCTGGACAATCTCGTTATCATCGTAGACAATAACCATATTCAAAAAATGAACAGTCTGGAAAAGGTCATGGGCATTACCGATTGGCAGCAGCGCTTCGAGGCATTCGGCCTGGATTGCGTGCGCACGGACGGACATGATGTGGACGCCGTAGCGGCCGCTGTTTCCGGACTGCGGGCAAACGGGAAACCGCACGTTATAATAGCGGAAACAGTCAAGGGCAAGGGTGTTTCCATTATGGAAAACAATCCTGCATGGCACTGGAGGATGCCGAACAGGCGTGAAATGAAGGTGTTCATGAGGGAGCTGAATATAACCGAGGAGGAGCTGGAGCAATGCAGAAAGCATATATAAGCGCACTGTACTCTCTTATGCAGTCGGACAAGAGAGTGGTCTCGCTCCTGTCCGACAGCGGTACGGATTATGACGAAATGATGGCGCGCGACATGCCGGGACAATGCTATAACTTTGGAATATCAGAGCAGAATAAGCTCGGTATAGCGGCAGGCATGGCCATGTGCGGAAAAATCCCGTTTGTGTACACCTCCGGCGCTTTTTTGGCTTTCCGCGGGCATGAATTCATACGCAATGACATCTGTTATCAGAATCAGAATGTCAAAGTCGTCGGTATGGGCAGCGGCACATCATGGCGCACGCTCGGGCCGTCGCATCATACAACGGAGGATCTTGCCGCGCTCAGGGCCATACCGAATCTGACCATTTTATCTCCAGCTACTCCGATAGAGGCAGCCGCCTGCGTCATGACCGCTTATGAGCATACGGGGCCTGTATATATCAGACTTGGCATGGGCGGAGAGACGGAGTATTTCGGCGACGGATATACAACGGCGTTCGGAAAAAGTACGGAGCTTGCATCCGGCAGTGCGGCCGCAGTGCTCTGCACTGGCAGCATACTCTCGGAGGTCATGGAGTGCCGTGATATTCTGCACAGCCGCGGTGTGGACATCAGCGTTTTGAACATGTACTCAGTCAAGCCCCTTGATGAAGAAGCGGTACTTTCTGCGGCCGGGAAACACAGAATGATATTCACTGTTGAAGAGCACAGCATATACGGGGGCATTGGCGGCGCCGCGGCCGAAGTTCTTGCCGGGCACGGCTGCACGGCAAAGCTTGTGCGCATCGGCCTGCAAAACAGCTTCGCAAAGGGCTATGGCAGCCAAAAGGATGTCAGAGCCAGAAACGGACTTGACGGCGCAGGTATTGCAGAAACGATATGGGAGCACCTGAATGGATGAGGTAAGAGAGTTTTCGTTTGAAGAGCTGTACGTCGGGCAAAAGGCGGAATTTGACGCCGTGATAACGCGTGAAATGATGGATAGCTTTCGGAACATCTGCGGGGACGTAAATCCGCTGCACTGCGATGAGACTTATGCGCGCGATCAGGGGCATCCCGGCCGCGTTGTATACGGTATGCTCACCGCCTCGCTCTATTCAACGCTGGCCGGCGTATACATGCCGGGGAAATACTGCCTGCTGCACGGCGCCGACATCTCATTTAACCGGCCGGTATATATTGGGGATGCACTGCATGTCTCGGGAACTATCAAAGAAAAAAACGATACATTCCGTTTTGTCGTTATAAAAGCCGTGATAACAAACCAGCGCGGTGAAAAGGTCTCAAAGGCTGAGATCCGCGCCGGTGTGACGGACGCCGGGGACTGAGCGCTGTATTGTGAAAAGGACAGAATAAAAATACTTGAAATTTTGGCTGTCTTGTAATATACTTTTCACCAGCATGCCGGTGTGTTGGAATTGGTAGACGAGGCGGACTCAAAATCCGTTGGGCTAATAACCCGTGCGGGTTCGACCCCCGCCACCGGCACCATATCAGAGGGAGCAAACGCCGTTACGTTTCCGCCATGCGGCGAAAACTGCGCCAGGTTCGCTCCTTCTTCTTTTCCGAGCCGGCCCGCACAGCGTGACTCTGCTTGGAATCTTCACCAAAGGCGGCGGGAGCCGCTATGGACATGCCCCGAAATCACCTACGATGCCGGATCCGGCAATGTTGAAGATTTCAGGGCATTTAAAATGACCCGGAATGGGTCAAACGGAGGGAAAAAGATGCATACGGTTGAAAGCTTTGCCGCGCTGTTCTCAAACTTCGGGAATACGACGTGGCAGATGGCGGTGATGTGGGTCATAGGCGGGGTGCTGATATACCTTGCGATAGGCAAAAAGATGGAGCCGAGCTTGCTGCTCCCAATGGGCTTCGGCGCTATACTCGTGAACCTGCCGATGTCGGGCGCTATCACTCAGGGAACGGTTGAGGGACCGATAACGGTGCTGTTTCAGGCGGGCATGAGCAACGAGCTGTTCCCGCTGCTGCTGTTCATAGGCATAGGCGCTATGATAGACTTCGGGCCGCTGCTCGAAAAGCCGTGGCTCATGCTGTTCGGCGCTGCGGCGCAGTTCGGTATTTTTGTCACGCTGGTGCTCGGCGGTCTCTTCTTTGACCTGAACGACGCGGCGTCCATAGCAATAATAGGCGCGGCGGATGGGCCGACGGCGATATTCGTCGCAAATGTGCTCCATTCAAAATATCTGGGCGCGATAATGGTGGCGGCATACAGCTATATGGCACTTGTACCCATTGTGCAGCCGCCCGTCATAAGGCTTATCACAACGAAAAAAGAACGCCTCATCCGTATGCCCTATACTCAGGGCAAGGTGAGCAAGCTTACAAAGATACTTTTCCCGATAGTCGTCACCATCGTGGCCGGAATAGTCGCTCCGGCGAGCGTGGCGCTGGTCGGATTCCTGATGTTCGGCAACCTTCTGCGCGAGTGCGGCGTACTCAATTCTCTGTCGGAAACGGCGCAGACCGCACTGACGAATCTCATCACGATCGTACTCGGACTCACTGTGGCCAGCCAGATGACTGCGGACAAATTCGTGCAGATAGACACGCTGCTCATTATGGGGCTGGGGCTGTTTGCGTTTGTGTTTGACACCGTGGGCGGAGTCATGTTCGCAAAGCTGATAAATATCTTCCTGCCGGAGGGCAAAAAGCTCAACCCGATGATAGGCGCGGCGGGCATTTCCGCCTTCCCGATGAGCGGCCGCGTCGTAAATCAGATGGGACTGGCGGAGGACAACCAGAATTTCCTGCTGATGTACTCGATAAGTGTTAATGTGTCAGGTCAGATAGCCTCCGTTATCGCGGGCGGACTTATACTGACGCTGATGGGCGTTTGAGGAGGTACGGCAATGCTGAATACCATGTCTTTATCCGTTACGCTTCCCATGCTGCTGGCCGGCATGGTCGGTATTTTCCTTGTAATAGGCGTTATTGTAGCCGCGGTGTACATGCTTGGCCGTATCCGGCTCGGCAGCGGGTCCGACGGTGAGAAGCGGGAGTAAAAGAAAGGAGAATGAATATGTCATTGGAACCTGAACTTTACGGTGTAAATGAGCGCACAGCGGCCATGATAATGGCGATCGTAGCCGACGAAATGGCTGTGCCGGTCGAGGAACTGGACTTCAAATATATAAGGGAGGTAGAGTACATGAAATTCAAAGTTACCCTCAACGGAAAAACATATGAGGTCGAGGCGGAAAAGGGCGCGCCGATGCCTGAGACCGTGTACACGGCTCCTGCCGCTGCCCCCGCACCGGCTGTCGAAGCGCCTGCTGCTGCGGCTCCGGCCCCTGCGCCTGCGGCTGCACCCGCTGCCGTTTCCGGCACGGTCGTGTCCTCGCCGCTGCCCGGAAATGTGCTCGCGATAGAGGTCAATCCCGGCGAAGCGGTAAAGGCGGGTCAGGTGCTTGTCCTGATAGAGGCGATGAAGATGGAAAATGAGATCGTCGCTCCGTGCGACGGTGTCGTGAAGCAGATCCTTATGAACAAGGGCGCGGTCGTTGCGACAGGGGATAAGCTGCTTGTAATATGATCAGAGACTGACAAAAGCAGGCGCTGTCCATTGCGGACAGCGCCTGCTTTATTCAGCTAGCCCAACGCCACATCAAGGATCATCATTACGAGAAAACCGCCGAGAAAGCCGAGAATACCGGGGCGACCGGGGGCGGCGGGGATGAGCTCATGCGCGACGACATACAGCATTGCCCCGGCGGAAAAGCTCATGAGCCACGGCAGCGCGGGTTGTACGCCGGAGGCGGCCAGCACCACCAATATGCCGAAAAGCGGCTCCACCGCACCGGATAATACGCCGGTCCAGAACGCACGGCTGCGGCTCATTCCCATCTGACGCAGCGGGAGAGAGACGGCGGCGCCCTCGGGGAAGTTCTGTATTCCGATACCCAGCGCGAGAGCCCCCGCTGCGGCAAGACCTTCTCCGCCGGAAGCGAGAGCGAAGGCGAGCCCGACCGCCATGCCCTCCGGTATGTTGTGTATCGTGATGGCGGTAACGAGCAGGGGAGTGGCCGTATCCGTGCCGGAGCCGCCCCAGCCCCGGCGGCTTATGAAGCCGTCGAGCAGCATGAGGAATGCGGCGCCTATGACTATTCCGAGGGCTGCCGGCAGCCATCCGGGCAGCAGTCCGGCGGAACGCGTCTGATCGATAGCGGGAATAAGCAGGCTCCACACGGAGGCGGCCAGCATTACTCCGGCGGCAAAGCCCATCATCACGGCCTGAAAACGCAGTTTTATCTCACCGGAAAAAAAGAACACCACTGCCGCGCCCAGAGTGGTCATCAGAAAGATGAAGCCCGTGCCTGACGAGGCCCAGACGAGAGAATGAAGCATGTGCTATCAACGCCTTTTAATCAATTAAGCGGAAGAATGCACCGGCCAAACCTGACAAGCGGGTTTGACCGGTGCATACTCGCCTATACCATTATAGGCGCCGTGACGTGAATATGTGCGTATGTCAGCGCTGCTCTGCGGCGGTCTGCTTTTCTGCAACGCCTATCGCAAGCTCAGGGGCTCTCTCATGGATGAGCGCGAGCGCGCTGTCCATTGCATCCTCGCTCTCGGAGAGAACGTCGGCATATTCCCTGCCGCTGTGTACCAGCACAAGACGATAGTAATAAAACGGCATGCTGCCGCAGCAGACCCGCGCATTTACCTCCTGAATACGGATAAATACACGCTCAAGATAGCTGTACGGCACGAACCGGATTCTCAGACCGTCGCGGAAGTATACGCCGAGGCGGCCGACTTTTACGGTGTCGAACCGCTCTGCCTGCCGGTGATCCTCCGCAAGCCCGGCGACGGCCGGAATATCCTCCGGCACTTTGAATTTCTTCTCTGCCATGCTGTGCACCTCCTCTATTATATTTATACCATCAGATGACAAAGACACACACGGTTTTGACGGGCAGAAAAACGCCCATGCTGCCTCAAAGCCCTTGGCAATACACAAAGTATTACCTGCGGGCTTTTCATTGCCTGAAC
>URDG01000044.1 GCA_900546515.1 uncultured Eubacteriales bacterium
GTAAGTGGCATTCGTGCTGCCGCTTATGGCCGTGATGTTGCCTACATCGTCATAGCTGTAGGTGTAGCTGTTGATGCTGCTGCCGTCAGCCTTGCGGTTTGCCAAGCTGCCCACTATTAAAGTGGTGCTGTTCTGAGCCGTGCCGTCAAGGTAGCCGTAGCTGCGCGTCATGTAGCTCTGCCCGCCGATGCTGAGGCTTCTGTCCGTCAGCCGCTTCAAGCCGTCATAGCTGTAGGTGTATGTACCGCTGCCCGGTAAGGTCAGCTTCGTCAGGCTGCCGTCCGCTGCTGCATAGGTGTAGCCATAGCTGCGGGCATCCATGAACGTGCCGTTCCACGCCGGGCTGACCTTGTACTCAACTGAGGTAACCCTGTTCGCCCCGTCGTAGCCCGTGCGGTACATCTGTACGCCGTTTGCCCCAGAGCGCTCAGTCATAGAGGTCAGACGGCCAAGCGCATCATAGTTGTAGATGTGCTCCTTGTTCGCCGCGTGGTCATCCACTCTGCTCAGTGAGCCGTCGCTGGAATACGAGTAGCTTACCGCAGGGCTTGTACTGCCATTATAGTATACTTTAGATACTCTTTCAAGCTTGTCATAGGAATAACCGAGTTTATCCCCGTTCCCATAGCTCATTTCGGACATGAGCCCGTTAGAACTGCCGTAGGTGTAGCTGGCAAGGTTGCGGCTGCCGACGCTCACGCCGGTCATGTTGCCGAAACCGTCATAGCTCATGCTGTAGGTCTGCGTCTTAGACCCGGTGGTGCGGCTCATCCCGGAGAGTTTGCCGCCGGAGTATGTGTAGCTCAGAGATACGTCATTGCCTATATGCGATATAGCCTCGGTCGGTAAACATCCCGTCCTCGTCGTTTATGCGCTGCTGGGCATAGCCTTCGTAGTCATAGAACTCATCTAAATTCTCGTCGAACTCGTAATGACCGGACTGCTGGATCATATATTTTCCATATTCTGCTGGGGAATGTGCATCTGGAGCAAAGTCAAACAGGTCGAGATTCTCCGCAAGATTCTTGACCTGTTCTGCATTCTGAGGCTTTGCCAGAGTTACCGCAGCGCCCAGCTTCTTGATATCATCCGTGGAGAAATTATTTGTTGCCTGCGCCAGTGCGTTGAGCTCCGCAAGGCTTTCATGCTCCATATCCAGCAGCGCGTTCACTTCATCTGGCAGTTGACTGTGTTCCAACCGAAGCCGAGCATCCTCAGAATCCGCGATTCCCGACCTCTGGAGAACACGGTCAATTTCCTCCTGCGCCATCGGGAGATATAGCCATGTGATGTGCTCGGTATTCTCCGGCTCAGATTTGGGAGTCACCGCGACCATAGTGGCATGCGGCTCATAGTAGTAGCAAGGAAAGAACTGCCCGTCATAGATCTGCTCTAACCGCATGCCATTGTCGTAGACCACGCCATATGGTGTGACCGTGCCGCCGACGCTCGCAATGAGTTGTCTTGCCGTTTCCTCACCATCCAGTGCCTCCAACTCGGTAACAGTTGCACAGCCGCCGTGCAGGTTCATATAGTGGTCACGGCCAACAGCGGCGAGGTCAGAAAAATCCGTAATAACTGTGGCTTCCTGGCAACAGAAGGTCAGGTTGATTAAATCCTTCAGCTCGGAAAGCTCCAGTTTGTGTGCCATCGCCTGAAACTGAGTAGCTTCTCCCATATCGAAACCATCCAGCCGCTTGGCAAGATAGTTTAACTCCTCCACATTGACGGTGAGCTTTTCCGTGTGCTTAAGCACAGAATAAAAGCTATGATCTCTTGCACTTGGCAGTCAGTTTTAACTGCATCGCCAATTTCCAATGCCTCCAGCAGTTCCATGCAGTATGCGTACTGGTCATGAGGGATGGGGAACTGAATGGTCGCAACGCCGTATTCCGGGTGGTTTGGATTGCCGAGCACAGTATGAATGATCATTTCTTCACCTCCCGCATTTCTGTTCTCAGGCATTTGCCGTCGTCGTGCCAGCAAATAAAACCATGTGCCGGATAATTACACCCTTCACACTGCCTATATTCATGGCACGCCACCGTCTCATTGTCCGGACGTCCAGCGTCCGGCAGATTCTTGAACGCCTGTTTGATTTCGTAATTCTTCACTTCGATACCTCCTCCTAAATGCAAAAAGGCCGAAACCTTTGATTTCTCAAAAGTTCCGGCCTGACCAATTCAATATTCTTTTGTCTCTCTGACTTACTTGCTCATGTTTCACCTCCAACATTCAATAACACATATATAAATCTTGAAAAACCGTCAAGTAGCGGTTCGGGTCCTGTCAGTCGCTCGAAAACGGCGTTTGTCATCAATGGAAAAATAAAAAAATTTCCGAGCCTAAAAAGCCCGGAAAGCCTTGATGACACTGCACTTGGAGCAGTGTCATCAAAATTGGCTGACCATGATGGTGGAGAGTGGCGGACTCGAACCGTCGACCTTCCGCGTGTGAGGCGGACGCTCTAACCAGCTGAGCTAACCCTCCAAATATTCTTTGTCAGGAGCTCTGTAAAACGATCATGTTTTAACAGGCTTTCTAACTCTTGTATGATAACACACGGCAAACGAAAATGCAAGCAAAATTTTGCTCTCCGGTGCCGCCCTGTGCTCCGTTACGCCTGCGTGCGGAGCAATGCCCCGCGGCTGCCGTGCCGGACAAGGCGGTGCGGCATATGACGGGAATTTACGCACATATTGACAGGCAGGAAATGCGGCCGCGGGGATCGTCCCCGCGGCCGCAAAGCCTTTTTCACGTATGCCGCGTATGCTTTGCACACGAAATTAATCCGCTGTTCTTACCCTACTATGAAATATACGATCATCAGAGCGCAGAGCAGATACATGAGCGGATGTATGCTTTTGAACTTGCCCCTGACGAGCTTTACCAGAACATGAACAATGATACCTGCGCCAAGACCGTTTGTAATGCTGCCTGTGAACGCGGTGAACATAAGCATTACGCAGGGGCCGATAACTTCATCAAATTCGCTGAAGTCGATGTCGGCAAAGCCCTTGAGCATCAGGAAGCCAACATATATCAGCGCCGGACCTGTGGCTGCATAGGGTATGGAAACAAAAAGAGGCGCAAGAAACACCGTCACGAAGAACATCAGTCCGGCAACAATGGCGGTAAGGCCGGTACGTCCGCCGGCTTCAACGCCGGAAGTAGATTCAACATAGGTAGTGATGGTCGTATTGCCGGTGAGCGCGCCGACGCATGTGCCTATGGCATCGACAAGAAACGGCTTTTCAATGCCGGGGAGATCACCGTTTTCATCAAGCATACCGGCACGGCCGCCGACAGCGAGGACAGTGCCGAGCGTGGAGAAGAAATCGCCGAAGAAGCAGATGAATACCAGTATAAGACCGCTGGCCGTGAATACGCCGGAGAAGTCAAGGTTGAGCATGACATTGCCAAGATCGTTGAAATCAGGCACGGCGGCGACGCCGGAAATAGAAGTAACTCCGCAGGGTATTCCGATGACTGTAATTGCGATTATGCTTATAAGTATAGCGCCTTTGACGTTGAGCGCATTCAGCACGATCATAAGCAGCAGCCCGGCAATGGCGAGCAGGACCGCGGGGTCGGTAATATCCCCCATTGCAACGCCGTTGACGAAAGAACCGATGCCGGAGTTTTTAAATCCGAGATAGGCAATGAAAAAACCTATCGAAGCGGAGATGGCGACTTTAATGTTTCTGGGAATGACGCGGACTATAAGATCCCTCAGGCCAAAAACGGTCAGCAGGACAAACACCACGCCGGAAACGAGGATTATTGCCATCGCATTGCCGAAGCTGATAGACTGCGACTGAATAAGCGCGCCGAGGATGAAGTTTGATCCCATACCGCAGGAGAGCGCAAACGGGAAGTTTGTATATAGCCCCATAAGCAGTGTTATAAGCCCCGAAACAAGCGCGCAGCTTATCATAATGGCCGCTTTGCTGATAATGACGCCGCTTGCATCGACCACAAATGTTCCGCCGCCGCATATGGCGGCCGGCTGGACAGCCAGAACATATGCCATAGTCATGAAAGTAGTGAGACCGGCTATGATCTCAGTCTTCAGATCCGTGCCACGCTCGCTTAGCTTGAAGTGTTTCTCCATTTTTCTTTTCCTTTCGTTTCTCTCTACCACAGGTTGACTGACAGCTTACTTTATATCTGCAAATACGGGAACGAACGTCTGGTCTGCACCGTTGACGAGCCCCATATCTGTGATAACAACGCTGGGAAGCACAGGCAGCGCCATGACAGCGCTTGCAAGAAGCGTGAGCCGGCCGCCGCTGATCACGTCTACAATCTCCTGAACTGCGGCAATCTCATCCGCTACTTCGGCGCAGGGCTTCTGGCTCATAAGTCCCGCGGCAGGAAGCGCGATATGAGTTTCCTTTCCGTCCCTGACGGCGCAGACACCGCCGCCGCAGGCGCGGAGCGTTTCAGCAGCGAGGAAAGCCTCTTCCGCATCACGGTAACACACGGTGAAGTTGTGGCTGTCATGCGAGACCGTAGAGGCGAGAGCACCTTCCTCAAGGCCGAAATCTCTGTAGACCGCGATGGTCTTTCCCCCATTGCCGTAACGGTTCGCACAGCAGGCAAAGATAAGCGACGGATCGCCGCTTATGTCGACGCAGCCGTCCTTAACGGGCAGTTCAGTGGGAACGGTATAGCGCAGTATCCGATTCCCCTTATCCGGAGTCATTACATTCACCGTGACCGTATTCCCGGCAAAGCCTTCCGGAACGCGCAGCTTAAAGGAATCCGCGCCGGTTATCTGCGGCATATTTACGGTATTCGGCAGATCGTACTCCCTTTCCATATGATCTTTGCCGAGGTAAATGCCGTCTTCCGCAACGAGCTCGCCTTCGACGAACACTGCTGCGGGGCGTCTGCCGTCAAGGGCGTCGACCAGCTGAATGTCAGCGATATATCCGGGGGCAATGGCTCCCAGATCGTCAAAGCCGTACTCACGGGCCGCATTGAGCGTCGCCATCTTAATGACCTCGCGGCCGTCAAGTCCTGCGGTGACCGCCTTGCCGACGACCTTGTTGATATGTCCGACCGTAAGAAGGTCTTTTGCATGCACATCGTCAGTACATATGGAAACGAAATCACGCCATGGATGATCCTTGCAGCCGTCCACAAGAAAAGAGAGGCTGTCGATAAGGGAGCTTGCCCGGAGATTGACATGCATGCCCGCCCGGAGCTTTGCCCGGACCTCCGCCGCATTGACGCTCTCATGATCGGAAACCGGCCCGCCGATAAGGTAAGCGGCAAGCTCGCGCCCCATGCAGTAAGGCGCATGTCCCTGAATGAACGCGCCCCGCTTCAGCCCTTCATCAACTATGGTGTGCATCCTCTCACAGTCGTTGATCACACCGACGTAGTCCATGACCTCGGCGATGCCGATAACGTTATCCATGTCAAGCAGCTCACCTACCTCTTTCGCCAGAAACGCCGCCCCCGCATTTTCCACACCGGGAACGGCGGGAACGCAGGATGGCGCCAGAACATATTGGCGGAGCTTTGAGCGCCCGGCATTTTCAAGCATGAACCTGACTCCCTCAAGTCCCATAACGTTGCCTATCTCGTGCGGGTCGGTGCAGATGGTAGTAGTTCCCCACGGGAGTATCGCGCGGGAGAGGTTTTCCGGGATCATCATCGTGCTCTCTACATGCATGTGGGCGTCGATGAAGCCGGGAATGAGGTATTTCCCCTTGCCATCATAGCGTGTTTTTGCAGGAAGGATCTCCTCCATCCCCTCTTCGCGCACAAGAACGACAAATCCGTCCAGAATATCTACACTGGCCGGATATATTTCACCTGTTATCACGTTAAAAAACTGCACGTTGCTTATGGTAAGGTCGCAGGGTATCTGACCCATTGCAGCCTTAATGAGCCGGGAACGATCCTTGATCTTCTTTGTTCTCAATGCTGTTTCCTCCTGCAAAGATAAATAAAAAAGTGGAGAGTTTGTCTCTCCACCGAACGGGAAACCTCACACAGCCGGAAAGCTGTGTGTATTTCCGATTTCGGTAGTCGGGCAATTCAAGGGCTGCCCGGTAGAGACGCGGGGCCCATATGACTTCCCCGCCTATACCTGAATATTAAGCTTGCTTACGGGATCAATTATAACACCGCGGTCGCCGGGATTACAATTATCTATCTGCGCCGAAAAAACAAGGCCTTCTCTCGGCGTTATATTTCACCTTGCACGAAAATCGTGTAAATTTTTAGAAATGATGCACAAATTCTGTATTTGCAATTTGTACATCATAACGGAAAAACCTGTCATTTGCGCCATATATGAAGCCGGAGCGCGCATGCTGCGCCGGCGCCGCTCACCGCGCCGCATAAGCTTTCATCATACAGGCCTATGGCGTTTATGCTCAATCTTGCCCTTGGCAATGCGGCCTGTACATGCTATAATAAATTGTTTCAGAATACGATCGGAGGAGCGGCGGACAGCCCCGCCGCGTTTTGGATATGGATAAGCAGCAGTATATAGAGGCCGGACGCATCGTCAACACGCACGGCGTGAACGGCGAAGTCAAAATAGAGGTCTGGCTCGACTCGCCTCAATTTATGAAAAAATGCGGGCGTATCTTCGTCGGCGGGAATCCCGTCAGGATCTTATCCTGCAGAGAGCACAAGGGCTTTCTGCTGGCAAGGCTTGAGGGTGTGGACGATGTGAACGCCGCAATGTGCCTGAAAGGAAAAAACGTCTTTATTGACCGCAGCGACGCAAAGCTCCCCAGGGGCGCGTTCTTTCTTCAGGACATTATCGGCGCATCCGTCGTCGACGAGCAGGGCCGCGAGGTCGGCACTCTCGCGGAAATAATGGAGACGCCGGCATCCATGATCTACGTCGTCCGCGGCGCGGCTGAGCACCTCATCCCCGCAGTGCCGGAATTTATTCTGAATACCGACGCCGAAGCCTGCGTCATTACCGTACATATGATAGAGGGGATGTAAATGCGCATAGATATAATGACCCTTTTTCCCGGCACCGTGAACGCCGTGCTGCACGAAAGCATCATAGGCCGCGCTGCGAAAAAAGGGATAGTTGAAATAAACTGTGTCCAGATACGCGACTACACAGACAACAAGCAGTGTCAGGTCGACGATTATCCGTACGGCGGCGGCTTCGGCTGCGTCATGATGGCGCAGCCGCTCAAGGCCTGCCTTGACCATGTGATGGAGAGCGCGAATGGGCTCCGTTCCCGCGTGATATACATGTCTCCGCAGGGGCAGACGTATACGCAGGAAACAGCGAAGCGCCTCAGGCGCGACTATGACCATCTCGTGCTGGTCTGCGGCCACTACGAGGGCGTGGACGAGCGCTTTATCGAGCAGTGTGTGGACGAGGAGATCTCATTGGGCGACTTCGTGCTGACAGGCGGGGAGATCGCCGCGATGGCCGTGGCGGACTCCGTGTGCAGGCTGGTGCCGGGCGTCCTTGCCGACGAGCAGTGCTATACCGGCGAGAGCCACTGGGACGGCCTGCTGGAATATCCGCAGTACACGAGGCCGGAGGTCTGGGAGGGCCGCTCCGTGCCTGAGGTGCTGATAAACGGCGACCACAGCAAGGTCGACAAATGGCGGCGAAAAAAGCAGCTGGAACGCACGATGGAGAAGCGTCCGGACATGTTTGAAAAGCTGGAGCTGACTGACAAGGCAGATCTGGAGCTTCTCGAAGAGATAAAAAAGGACGCAAAGCGGAAAAAGCTCACCGAGCCGCTCGAGTGCCGGCGCGCCGCAATCAGCGACCTGCCGGACATCATGCGCATCGTCGCGGACGCGCGGCAGAGCCTGAAAAGGCACCATGTCGACCAATGGCAGGGCGTATACCCGGAGGCCGCCGATTTTGAGCCGGATATTGAGCGCGGCGAGTGCTTTGTCCTGACGCACGGCGGCGAGGTCGCCGGTATGTTCACCCTGTCTGTGCTGCCCGAGGAGGGCTATGCGCATATAACCGACGGCAAGTGGACGGCGGACATGCCGTACTGCGTGCTGCACCGCTCGGCCGTCTCGGCCGATTACCGCGGGAGCGGCATGTCGCAGTATATGATGAAATGCGTCGAACAGCAGGCTGCGGAATACGGCCTGAGATGCATACGCACGGATACGCACAGAAAAAACAGATCCATGCAGAAGCTTCTGCGGGAATGCGGCTACCGCTACCGCGGCAATGTTCTGTGCGACGAGCCGCTGCACGATCCTGCACGGCAGGCGTTTGAAAAGATACTGAAAAACAGAAAATAAAACTGGAGGCTGCTATGAATAACGGAAAGAGTCCTGCATATTACCTTGCCGCCGCAATAATATGGACCGTGATCGCGCTGGCGGTGCTTGTCGTGCTGTTCTTTTTCAGCAGTGCGGATACGCTCACCCGTATCTGCGGGCTGGTGCTGATAGGCATGTGCATCGCGGGGCAGTGGCTGCGCTACAGGAAGATGAAATGACCATGAATCTGACGGACATAAACGATATACGTGAGCTGCTTGCCCGCCACGGTTTCCGGTTTTCAAAGTCGCTGGGGCAGAATTTTCTCACGGCAGACTGGGTGCCGCGCAGGATCGCGGACAGCGCGCTTATTGACGGTGAAACAGGCGTGCTGGAGATAGGTCCGGGCATCGGCTGCCTCACAAACGAGCTTTCAAAGCGCGCGGCCAAAGTCGTCTCCGTGGAGCTTGACAAATCGCTCGGGCCGGTGCTGGCCGAGACGCTCGCCGGGGCAGATAATGTAGAGATAATATACGGCGACGTGCTCAGGCAGGATCTCAGGGCGCTTGCAGGCGAGCGCTTCGCCGGACTGCGCCCCGTTGTGTGTGCAAATCTCCCCTACAACGTCACGAGCCCGGTGCTGACCGAGATCATAGAGAGCGGCGTTTTCGACACCGTGACCGTAATGATCCAGCGCGAGGTCGCGCGGCGCATCTGCGCGCCGGCAAATACGCCGGACTACGGCGCGTTCGGGATATTCGTGCAGTGGTACACAGAGCCGGAGCTGCTCTTTGACGTGCCGCCGTCCTGCTTCATTCCTCAGCCGAAGGTCACGTCCAGCGTGATCCGTCTCAGAAGGCGCAGCGCGCCGCCGGCTGCGGTGCGCGACGAAAAGCTGCTGTTCAGGATCGTGCGGGCAGCGTTCAATCAGCGGAGAAAGACTCTTGTCAATGCGCTCTCTTCCTCAACGGGGCTGGATAAAGCGGAGCTTGAGCGCGCGATAACCGGCTGCGGTTTCGACGCGAGGGTGCGCGGAGAGGCGCTGGACATTGCCGGATTCGCGGCTATATGTGAAAAAATTAGCGATTTGTACACGATGTTTACACCGGCGGCCAAAAGGCAAGAATAAAAAGCGGATATTTGTGCACAAATTCTATTGATTAATCAAGCCACATTGTGGTATTCTAAGCATTGGCTGATTAAGTTTTAGTTTAGTCTTATTTATACAATAGAAAGGATCGAAAAACAAAATGAGTAAGAAATACGTCTATCTGTTTTCCGAAGGCAATGCCAACATGCGCGAGCTGCTGGGCGGCAAAGGTGCAAACCTTGCAGAGATGTCCAACATCGGACTTCCTGTCCCCCAGGGCTTTACTATCACCACTGAGGCCTGCACCCAGTACTATGAGGACGGCCGTCAGATAAACGACGAGATCATGGCTGAGATCATGGAGTACGTCGAGAAGATGGAGAAGATCAACGGCAAGAAGTTCGGCGATCTGAACAACCCCATGCTCGTCTCCGTTCGTTCCGGTGCACGCGCTTCCATGCCCGGCATGATGGACACCATACTCAACCTCGGCCTGAATGACGACGTTGTCGCCGCCATGATCAAGGGCAACCCCGATCCCAAGTTCGAGCGCTTTGTCTATGACTCCTACCGCCGCTTCATCCAGATGTTCTCCGACGTCGTTATGGAAGTCGGCAAGAAGTACTTCGAGCAGCTCATCGACGAGATGAAGGCTGAGAAGGGCGTTACCTCCGACCTCGAGCTTGATGCACACGACCTCAAGAAGCTCGCAGAGCAGTTCAAGGCCGAGTACAAGAAGCAGATCGGCGAGGACTTCCCCTCCGACCCGAAGACCCAGCTCTACGAAGCCATCCGTGCCGTGTTCCGTTCCTGGGACAACCCCAGAGCAAACGTCTACCGCCGCGACAACGACATCCCCTACTCCTGGGGCACCGCTGTCAATGTCATGCCCATGGTATTCGGCAACCTCAACGAGAACTCCGGTACCGGCGTTGCATTCACCCGTGACCCCGCCACCGGCGAGAAGAAGCTCATGGGCGAGTTCCTCGTCAATGCACAGGGCGAAGACGTCGTCGCCGGCGTCCGCACTCCTATGCCTATCGCACAGATGGCAGAGCAGTTCCCCGAAGCATACGCTGACTTCGTAAAGGTCTGCGGCATCCTCGAGGAGCACTACCGCGACATGCAGGACATGGAGTTCACCGTCGAGAACGGCAAGCTCTACATGCTCCAGTGCCGCAACGGCAAGCGCACCGCTCAGGCCGCTCTCAAGATCGCATGCGACCTCGTTGACGAGGGCATGATCGACGAGAAGCAGGCAGTTCTCATGATAGACCCCAGAAACCTCGACACTCTGCTCCACCCGCAGTTCGACACAAAGGTGCTCAAGGCCTCCACTCCGATGGGCAAGGGCCTCGGCGCATCTCCCGGCGCTGCATGCGGCAAGGTCGTCTTCACCGCCGAGGACGCAAAGGCATGGTCAGAGCGCAAGGAGAAGGTCGTTCTCGTTCGTCTCGAGACCAGCCCCGAGGACATCGAGGGCATGAAGGCTGCACAGGGCATCCTGACCGTTCGCGGCGGTATGACCAGCCATGCAGCAGTCGTCGCCCGCGGCATGGGCAAGTGCTGCGTCTCCGGCTGCGGTGAGATCAAGATGGACGAGGCCAACAAGAAGTTCGAGCTCGCAGGCAAGACCTTCCACGAGGGCGATTACATCTCCATCGACGGCTCCACCGGCAACATCTACGACGGCATCATCCCCACTGTCGACGCTACTATCGCAGGCGAGTTCGGCCGCATCATGTCATGGGCCGATAAGTACCGCCGTCTCAAGGTCCGCACCAACGCCGATACTCCTTACGATGCTCAGAAGGCACGTGAGCTGGGCGCACAGGGCATCGGCCTTACCCGTACCGAGCACATGT
>URDG01000045.1 GCA_900546515.1 uncultured Eubacteriales bacterium
GAACGCTGCCGACTCTTTCGGAGAGAACGACCGCCGCACCCAAAACTGGCAGATCCAACTCAACAATGCCGAAGCCGCCCTCAACGACATGAACCGGGAGCTGGACGAAAACGAAAAAGCCATCAAGGATGGCGGCAAGGCTGCGGAGGAATCCGGCAGTAAGTTTGAAGGCTTCGGCAAGGTTCTCAAAACCGTAGGTGTGGCACTCGGTGCTGTGGCCGCCGCCGTAAAGCTCGGCAAAGAAGTCATCGCCGCCTATGCTGATTATGAACAGCTGGTCGGAGGTGTTGACACCCTGTTCAAAGACTCATCGCAGGAGATCCAGCGGTACGCCGCCAACGCATGGTGCAGACCCTGATGGCCACCCGCAAAAAGGGCCGGAACCGCAAGAGCTCGGTCAGCATTTTTTCCAGCAAGGTTAAGTGCGGCGATTGCGGCAGCTGGTACGGGCCGAAGGTCTGGCACAGCAACGACGCCTACCGGAAGGTCATCTGGCAGTGCAACCACAAGTTCGACGGCCAGAAATGCGCCACCCCAACACTCACCGAGGATGAAATAAAAGAACTGTTCCTCTGGGCCGCCAATCAGGTAATTGACCAGAAGGAACAGTTTATAGCCATATACAAGCAGGTCCTTTCAAGGAGCCTCGATACCATGGCCCTTGAGAGTGAGCTTTCGGATCTGGAAGCTGAGATCAACATTGCTGCCGAGCTCATTGATGAGTGCATCAAGGAAAACGCTCACGTAGCCATCGATCAGGCTGAATACCAGAAACGCTACGATGGTCTGGTGGCTCGGTTCGATAAGGCCAAGGCCAGACACACCGAGGTCACTGACCTGATTGCCGAGTGCACGGCCAGAAGGCACCAGATCGAAACCTACCTGAGGGAGCTGCGGAACCGGGAGCCGCTGACGGAGTTCCGGGAAACAGACTGGCTGGCGATGGTGGACTACATCACCGTTCACAGCAAAAAGAATATCCGGGTGACCTTCAAGGAAAGGCTCCGGCGGAAAACAAGCTCTTGGGACAGCGGATTGAGAAAATCCTTACCAACGTTTTGCACCCAACTGCAGTTGATGGCAAATAAACCTTTTAATTAATAACGCCAAGGAAAAAGCGCGTAAGGGTGCTTTGAGCCGAACGAGCTTTTTCTGTTGTCACGCCCCGTAGAAACCAAGGTCGTTCTTCGCGACATCCATGATTTGGTGCGTCTGCTCTATCGCGGAATCAATATCCTTATTCATAAGTGCCGAGAAGAGCGCAAGCTTTATTTCATACAGCTTCTTCACACCGCTGCGCTTGCAATAGAGTGACCACAGGTACTCGCCCTGCGTCTTAAAGGAATAGTATAGCAGCGGCAGCAGCACGTTGCCGGACATTATCGCAAGCTCATGGTGGAAGCTGAATACCCGCTCTGCGGCCTCGTCGGCGTTGCGTGCGTCACGGATGCTGTCAAGGATCGGACTGAGCTTTTCAAGCTCGGCCACGTCGTTCTTCTCGCACACAAGGCGCAGGCACAGGCACTCCATCGCGTCGCGCGTTTCGAGCAGGGATTTTACCTCGTTCTTCCTCATCGCGCCGCCGTTATAGCGCATGATGGCGATAAGCGTCTCAAGGCTGCCCTTACGCCGGTAGTCGCAGACGAACACGCCCTGCCGCGTGCGAATCTCAACAAAGCCGAGCTTCTCAAGCTCCACAAGCCCCGCGGAAATGACCGTCCTGCTGATGCCCATTTTTACCGACAGCTCCCGCGCCGGCGGCAGCTGCTCGCCGATAGCGAGCTCCCCGGAGAGTATCATGTTTTCAATCTGCTGCACGAACAGCTCCGTCATGGACACCGCTACTATTTTATTGAACCCCATATTTGCCTCCCAAACGCGGATTGCCTGTGGTCATACCAAATTCCACGTTTCAAATTTTACCTGCAAGATGCTTAAAAGTCAAGCGTAATGCTGACTATTCCGCTGAAAATACGGCAACAGCATTGACCTTTTGCCGGTGATTGTTATAAAATGCACAGTACAAACACGTGGTATTACCACAAATTAAGGAGGAGATACTGATGCCAAAATATGATGCCGTTGTGATCGGCGCCGGAAACGGAGGTCTTGCCGCAGCCTGCCGCATGGCAAAGGGTGGAAAAAAGACCCTGCTTATCGAGCGCCACAATATGCCCGGCGGCTGCGCCTCAAGCTTCCGTAGAGGCCGTTTTGAATTTGAAACGGCGCTGCACGAGATCTGTGAATGGGGCACAAAGGAAAACCCCGGCGGCTGCCGCAGGATCTGTGATGAGTTCGGCCTTGACATTCCGTGGCACATGGTTCCGGATAACTTCCGCGTTATCACCACCGCCTCCGACGGCAGGACGCATATCGACGCGACCCTCCCATGCACGGTAAAGGAGTTTGTCAATGAGATGGAGCGTCTTGTGCCCGGCTGCCGCAAATCCATACAGGATCTGTTCGACCTCGGCACGGAGTTTCACGCCGCCGGCGACTACTCTCTGAGCGTCGCGGGCAAGACAGACCCGAAGTATATGCAGGAGCACTTCCCCAACTTCCTGCGGCTGGGCAGCTACACGGTCAACCGTGTGTTCAGGGCGATGAAGATGCCGAAGCTCGCGCAGGATATAATGAACACCTACTGGGGCTATCTCGGCGTCGACGCCGACCATCTGTCCTTCCTCCAGTACGTCAACATGCTCTGGCTGTACGTAAACCACGGCGCGTGGATACCCGACAAGACCAGCAACGAGCTGACGACAGGGCTGCTCGAATGCTTCCGCAGCATGGGCGGCGAGGTGTGGATGAACTGCACCGCGACCGAGATACTCTTCGATGAGAGCAAGGCCGTCCGCGGCGTTAAGACTACCTGCGGCGAGGTCGAGACAAAACACATTCTCTGCAACATGAACCAGAACATGGTGTACGCCACGATGTGCCCGCCGGAGGTCGTACCGGAGCGCATGGTGAAGCTTGGCAATGCCCGCACCTATTCGGCGAGAATGTTCGTCGTATACATGGGGCTTGACAGGAGCGCCGAGGAACTCGGAATCCGCGATTACACCGTCTTCCTCCCGACCTCTGCCGACACGGCCAAGGAGTACGAATCCGGAAAAACCATCGCGACAAACTGCAACCAGGTCATGGTGTGCTACAACGTTGTGAACCCCGGCTTCTCACCGGAGGGTACCTGCGTTGTCTCCCTCACAAGCACCTTCATGGATGATGACTGGGCAAATGTAGATCCGGATGATTACGTAGAGACGAAGACCGCCTTTGCCGAGAAGCTGATAAAGCTTTTCGAGGAGCGCTATGGCGTTACCGTCACCCCGTACATTGAGGAGCTTGAGATCGCGACGCCGTGGACGATGTGCAACTATGTCAACGTTCCTCAGGGCGCGGCCTACGGTTTCGAGCTGAAGGACTGGGACAACATGATGCCGCGAATGATGATGATGGGTACAGAGTTTCCGGTAAAAGGACTGAAGTTTGTCGGTGCGGCAAGCATCCGCGGCGACGGCTACAACTCCGCGATATTCAGCGGAGATACGCTCGCAAAAAAGACTCTCGCAGAAATGAAAGAAGAGGAGGCTTGAGAAGATGGCAGATAAGCTCAATTACAAGGTAGGCATGATCGGCGCGCTTGATATGCTCAGGTTCAAGAACATGCCCAAGGTGCGCGAAAAGGCGATACAGGCGGCCTCCTCCGCTCCGCTGCCGAAAACTCTCACCACCAACGAAAAGGCAAAGCAGCGCCACCCGGAGAAGCAGGAGGTCATCGTGGCCGAGATACGCCGGAACGGTGCCGATGCAAAGACGATCGTCCTCAAGACTGAGGATGGCTCCACCCTCGCCCCGTTCAGAGCCGGGCAGTACATCAGCGTATGCGTCCCCATAGGCAGCACCGTGACCACGCGCTCATATTCGCTCTGCTCGTCCCCGGCGTGGGCAAAACGCGGCGAATACAACATCACCGTCAAGCGCGACGACGCCGGCTTTGTCAGCCCGTACATTCAGGATCACTGGGTCGTCGGGCAGCATGTCACTATCTCCGGGCCGCAGGGTCACCTCTACTATGAGCGCCTGCGCGACGCGAAGAAGGTCGTAGCACTCGCGGGCGGCTCCGGCATCACTCCGTTCATGGGCATGGCATACGCCATCCGCGACGGCTTTGAGGACTTCGACCTGACGATACTTTTCGGCTCACGCACGGAAGACGGCATTGTCTACAAGAAAGAACTTGACGAGGTCTGTGCCGCCTGCGACAAGGTACACGTCGTGCATGTCCTGTCAGACGAGGAAAAGCCCGGCTATGAGCACGGCTTCATCACCGCCGAGCTTATCAAAAAGTACGGTGGCGAGGAGTACAGCGTCTTCATGTGCGGTCCGCAGGCGATGTACAACTTCCTCGATGGCGAGATCGCAAAGCTCGGCCTGCGCCGCAAGTTCGTGCGCCGTGAGCTGTTCGGCATGATAAAGGACCCGTGGAATCAGCCCGGCTACCCGGAGGATATCCGCGGCAAGACCTTTAACCTTAAGGTCATTCAGTGCGGCAGGGAATACGACATCACCGCCTCCGCCGATGAGCCGCTGCTGACCTCCATCGAGCGTGCGGGCATCGTCACTCCCTCCCGCTGCCGCAGCGGCGAGTGCTCATGGTGCCGCTCAAAGCTCGTCTCGGGTAAGGTCTTTGTCCCGGAAAAGACCGACGGCCGCCGCAGAGCCGATATCGAGTTTGGCTACATCCATCCCTGCGCGTCCTTCCCTATGTCCGACATTGTGCTCGACGTACCCAACAGTACGCTTAAATGAAAGCCTGTCTGTCAATCTGTTGCCATTTTGTGGGGCGGAGACTATAATGTAGGCATCTGCAGGGCAACTCCGCGCAATAACGAAAAGGAGTATTGCCGTGGATTTCAGAAAGCTTACCGTCAAGGAGCTGCTTGACAATCCCGATACCGCCGCCGTTATCAAGGAGCTTGCGCCTCAACTGCTCAAGTACCCCATAAAACTGCTCGGCAAGAAAAAGTGCGGCGAGATCTTTGACAAGGTCGTCGCCACCGGCATCGTCCCCGAAGTAATAGCAAAGGAAGCGGAAGCGCGCATAAACAAGATACTCGCAAGCTGATACATAGCAAACAGATATCCCCGGCGTCGGTATTATTCCAAAATCCGTACACCGCAAGACTCCTGTGCCACATCGCTGCCGAGCATCTGAAC
Source organism: uncultured Eubacteriales bacterium (assembly GCA_900546515.1). Classification (GTDB taxonomy): domain Bacteria; phylum Bacillota; class Clostridia; order Oscillospirales; family Oscillospiraceae; genus Limivicinus. The sequence goes on from URDG01000045.1 coordinate 5,224, forward strand.
GCTGGAATCCCACAATCGAATAAACAGAAAAAGGGCTTCCAAAGTCAGCAGTTGACCTCGGAAGCCCTTGATTTCAAGCCTTTTTCGGCACTTTTGTGCCGGAGAGGGCTTTTCCTTTTTGTATCAAAATCAGCAGGAACATTGATCCGCCACGACAAGCGGCTGTGCATGATGTATCCGCGCTTGAAGCTGCTGGCGGATGATGGCGTTATTTTCATCAGTATTGATGATACAGAGATTGCAAATCTGAAGCTAATATGCGGCGAGATTTTCGGTCAAAGCAACCATGTAGCGACTTTTATCTGGCAAAAAAGGTATTCTCCCGATGTGCGTACATCCGTTAGCGATGCTCACGAATTTATCCTTTGCTATGCCCGTAATCCAGAAATATTCAAGGAAACACGACACCTTCTTCCGCTGGGAGAAGCTCAGACAAAGCAGTTTTCTAATCCTGACCATGATCCTCGCGGTCCGTGGAAAGCAAATGACTTTACTGCGCCGGGATTTCGTCCAAATCAGATGTACGAAATTACATTACCCTCTGGCAGAGTGGTAACGCCGCCGAAAGGAAGATGCTGGCGCGTTACAAAAGAAGGTTTTGATCGTTTTGTCGAAGAAGATAAGATGATTTATGGCAATAATGGTGATGGTGCGCCTGCTGTAAAACGTTTCCTTTCCGAAATGCCGGGTATGGTTCCTTGGACTTGGTGGACGCACGAAGAGGTAGGTCATACACAAGAAGGAAACAAGCTGTTAGCTGCTATCTTGGGAAAAGCTGTGTTCGATTATCCGAAGCCAGCTCGTTTAATTGAGCGTATTCTGCAAATTGCATCTGATCCTGATTCTATTATCCTCGATTCCTTTGCCGGTTCCGGCACCACTGCCCACGCTGTCCTCAACATGAACAAGGCGGACGGCGGACACCGCAAGTTCATCCTTGTCGAGATGATGGACTACGCCGACAGCATCACCGCCGAGCGCGTGAAGCGCGTGATCCGTGGCTACGGCGAGGGCAAGAACGCCGTGGAGGGCACGGGCGGCAATTTCAGCTTCTATGACTTGGGCGAACCGCTGCTTGTGGGCGATTGCCTGAATGAAGCGGTTGCCCCGGAGAAAATCCGGGAATACATCTGGTTCATGGAAACCAAGCAGCCCTACGCCCCACCCAACGGCGGCAATCCGTATTACCTCGGCAAGCACAACAGCACAGGCTATTACTTCTACTACGAGCCGCAGCGCGTGACGGTGCTGGACTATGCGTTTCTCTCCACCATCACGGAAAAGGCGGACGGCACGGTGATTTATGCTGACCGATGCTCTATCAGCGAGGACAAGCTGGCAAAAATGGGCGTCACATTCAAAAAGATTCCGAGAGACATTAGCAGACTGTAAGGGGGTGTTCGCTGTATGGAACTGAAAACATATCAGAAAAAGGTGATAGCGGACTTGACCCGCTATCTGGAACTGCTGAACGAAACAAAGAGTGACGCGGCGGCGTTTCGCCTGTTTTGGCAGGAGAAATCAGCCCCGACTTTAGGGCTATACCAAAACGTTATACCCGGCGTCCCGAACCTCTGCTTCAAGGTGCCGACAGGCGGCGGCAAGACCTTTATTGCCTGCAACGCCGTTCGCCCTATCTTTGACGCACTCCCCGCTACCAAGACAAAGGCGGTCGTGTGGCTTGTTCCCTCGGACGCGATTCTGACGCAGACGGCGAAAGCCCTGAAAGACACCTCCCATCCCTACCGTCAGAAAATCGACGTGGATTTCGGCGGGCGCGTGGAGGTCTACACCAAGCAGGAGCTTTTGAACGGTCAGAACTTCAACCCCACCGCCGTAACGGAGCAGTTGTCGGTTATGGTGCTGTCCTACGATTCGTTCCGTGGGCGCGGCAAGGAGGTCTTGAAAGCCTATCAGGAGAACAGCAATCTTGCCGAGTTTGCAAAGGTGCTGGGCAAGCCCGACAGCCCCATTGAAAAAGCGGACGAAACCGCCCTGTTCCAGATTATCAACCAGCTTAACCCGCTTGTCATCGTGGATGAGAGCCACCATGCCCGGTCGGAATTGAGCCTTGAAATGCTGGAAAACTTCAATCCCTGCTTTGTGCTGGATTTGACCGCCACGCCGAAAAAGGAGAGCAATATCATCTCCTATGTGGACGCGGTACAGCTTAAAAACGAACACATGGTAAAGCTGCCCGTGATCGTCTATAACCGGGACAGCCAATCCGAGGTGCTGATTGACGCGATCGACCTGCGGAACAAACTGGAAGAAATCGCAAGCGCGGAGTACACCAAGACGGGCAAATATATCCGTCCTATCGCGCTGTTTCAGGCACAGCCGAAAGGCAAGGAGGACGCGACAACCTTTGAAAAGCTGCGGGACAAGCTGGTGGATGCTGGGATTCCCGCCGAGCAAATCGCTATCCGTACCGCCGATGTGAACGAGCTGAAAAACACCGATTTGATGTCCGCAAACTGCCCGATTCGGTATATTATCACGGTCAATGCGCTGAAAGAGGGCTGGGATTGCCCCTTTGCCTATATCCTTGCGTCTCTTGCCAATAAGACAAGCCAAGTTGACGTGGAGCAGATTTTGGGACGGATTCTCCGTCTGCCCCATAC
>URDG01000046.1 GCA_900546515.1 uncultured Eubacteriales bacterium
CGGGCGAGACCAGTTCTCGGTCGAAAAGGCATACGCCGTGATGGTTTCCACACCGGCGTCATGGCAGATTTCGGTGATTTCCTCAAACTTGGTCGCGCCGGCCTTATGCCCGGCTGTGCGCGGAAGAGCGCGCTTGGTCGCCCAACGGCCGTTGCCGTCGAGTATTATTGCAATATGACGGGGGAGGCCGGATCTCTCCTGCTCCCCCGCCTTAATGGTGTCAGCCATTTAAAATCTCCATTCTGCCTGCGGCAGCGCTGGCTCAGATCTCGGTCAGCTCTTTTTCCTTCCTGTCAGTGATCTTGTCTATCTCTTTGGTGTAGTCGTCGGTCAGCTTCTGAATATCCTTCTCGGCTATCTTGTAGTCGTCCTCGGTGATAGCGGACGCCTTCTGCTGTTTTTTGAACTTCTCTATCGCATCGCGGCGGATATTGCGGATGGCGACCTTGGCCTCCTCGCCGTATTTCTTGGTCTGCTTTACGAGATCCTTGCGGCGCTCCTCAGTGAGAGGCGGGAACACAAGGCGGATCATGCGGCCGTCATTCTGGGGATTGATGCCGAGATCGGACGCAAGTATCGCTTTCTCTATGCCCTTGAGCACGGAATTATCCCACGGCTGGATCACGAGAGAACGGGGATCGGGGGATGCAATGGATGCGACCTGCTGGATCGGAGTGGGCGAGCCGTAGTAGTCGACCTCGATCTGGTTGAGGACAGCGGCGTTTGCACGGCCGGCGCGGATGGACTCAAGCTGAGAGCCGAGAGCCTCGCAGGTCTTTTTCATCTTGTTTTCAAATTCCTGATAGTCAGACATATTCTTACCTCCGGTTTATTATTACATATTATTATTTTTTATTTGTTAACTGAGTCTGTACGTACTGTAAAATCATTTCACAGTCGTGCCGAGCTTTTCACCGTTGAGCACGCGGCCTATATTCTCCGGCTGGGCCAGCGCAAAGACGATGACAGGGATATTGTTGTCCATTGCAAGGCTCGTGGCCGTGGTATCCATAACGGCGAGATGGCGCGAGAGGACCTCGTCATAGCTTATCTCGTCAAATTTCACTGCGGAAGCGTCGACTCTCGGGTCTGCTGAATACACGCCGTCTATGTTCTTTGCAAGCAATATCGCATCCGCATGTATCTCCGCCGCGCGCAGCACGGCGGCAGTGTCCGTGGAGAAGAACGGCAGCCCGGTGCCGCAGCCGAACAGGACTATCTTCCCGCTTTCAAGATACTCAATGGCCTTCTTCGTGTCATAGCGCTCGCCGACGCCCTGAATGTCGACCGCAGTCATGACGCGCGCGTCCGCGCCCAGCTGCTTGAAAACATCCGCCACGGCCATGCAGTTCATCGCAGTGGCGAGCATGCCCATACGATCCGCGCTCACGCGCTCGATATGGCCCGCGCCGTCCTTAACGCCGCGCCAGAAGTTGCCGCCGCCGATGACGATGCCGACCTGAACGCCCATTGCGGCGCAGTCCTTCACGGCATTGCAGACCTTCATCACGAAATCAAAGTCGTAGCCGGTCTTCTTCTCCGCAGCAAGCGCCTCTCCGCTTATTTTAATAAGTACGCGTCTGTATATGCTCTTCATCCTGCTTCTCCTTTTATATATCAAGTATGCCCATAATGACTATACCAACGACCACCAGAGCAATTGAAAGGTAATGCTTTGCTGAGAGCTTCTCCTTCAGGAAGATACGGCCCCATATGACGGAGGCCACGCAGTAGGAGGATATGATCGGCGCGGCAAAGGCCACATGCTGTGTATCAGCCAGCGCATATATATAGAAGAACTGACCGATCGTCTCAAAAATCGCGCCGGTGTAGCGGGGCGCTTCCTGTTTGATAATAAGCTTCTGCTTTTTGACGCCGAGAACATACACGGCGCTCACAATACCGGCTATAAGGAAGGTAAGCTCGTAAGCCACGTTTGCCGAATCCTCATCCAGGACCTCCAGCACGCGGCTGTCGGCGAACGTGCCGAGCGCATCCAGCAGGCAGTATATGACGGGGATCATAATCGCGACCCAGCTCTTGGCATAATGATGATTCGACTCATCCTGACGCGCGCGGCGCAGATCCTCATCCTCGTTCGCCTCGGTGATGCCGAGCGCGATCACGCCGACGCAGACAAAGGCGACTGCAACGAGCGCCAGCGGCGGCAGATCATCGCCGATTCCGACGGTTGCAAAGGTCAGCACCGCGACGACCGCACCGGAGCTGTTGCAGATCGGAGAGGATATGGACAGCTCAATATACCTCAGCCCGAGATATCCTATAGCCATCGAGCCTATGTACAGCAGGGAGACCGGCAGATATGTCAGCAGTATGCTGCCATTTATCTCCACACCGCCGAAAAATATTTCATACGCGGCGTGCAGCCCCATAACGACGCCGACCGCCGTGACCATTTTCAGCGGGCTGTACTTATCGGACGCATCCTGACATCCGATTTTAGAAAACAGATCGGAACCGCTCCAGCACAGCAGAGCGATCAACGCAAACCAAAACCACATGGGAACATCAAACCTCTTTCTTCAGATCACAAATTCCATGACCGCATATTTTGCTTTTCGATTTTACCACAGTATGTCTTTTTTGACAATTCCCAAATGACAAAATATCTGCACGCCCTGCGGTATAATTGCAGCATGGAAGTAATCTACATAGACAGCGTGTTTCTGCTCAACTTTGTGATCGATTATCTGCTGGTGCTCGCCTCGGCTCAGGTCTGCGGCGTCAGGCTCAGGCGGCTGCGTTATATTTCAGCGGCTCTTGCCGGTGCGTCCTATGCTGCGGCCGTATATCTGCCGCGTCTCGGTTTTCTCGCTTCCCCGCTTCTAAAGCTCGCCGCGGCGCTGCTTATGTCGCTTATCGCGTTCGGCGGAGAGGAGCGGATGCTGCGCTGCGCGCTTGTATTTCTGTGCGTCTCGGCGGCCTTCGGCGGCTTTATCTGGGCGCTTGCGCTTGCCGGAGGACATCCGGCCTTTGATATGCGCACGCTTGTTTTGTCCTTTACGCTCTGTTATGTGCTGCTTCGGCTCGTTTTCAGCCGCAGGCTCAAGCTTGCAGACAGGCCGCGCGCCGCCGTGGAGCTCACGCTCGACGGCAGAGTGTCAAAGTTTTTTGCGCTTGTCGACACCGGCAACAGTCTTGCCGACCCGGTAAGCGGCTGCCCTGTCATGGTAATATGTCCGCATGCCGCAGCGCCGCTTTTCGGCGCAAACTCAGCGCTGCTCGAGCTTGACGCCGTGAGTTTTTTCAGCGCCGCATCAGGCATCCCGGCTTTTCACGGCCGGCTGCGGCTGATCCCGTACTCCGCTGTCGGCGGGGGCGGGATGCTCGCGGCATTCAAGCCGGACTGCGCCGTTATTGACGGAAAACCGCGTGACATTCTCGCCGCAGTATCGTCCGACGCCTCCGGCGACGGCTATGAAGGTATAGTGTGATAAGAAAGGAAGTATTTATGCTCTGCAAACCCCAAATTCTGTTCCTGCGCGAACATATACTCAGCATACTTGGCATAAAGCCGCCCCCGCTTTTTTACATAGGCGGCAGCGACACTCTGCCGCCCCCGCTGGAGCGTCAGGCCGAGGACGACGCCATACGCCGGGCCGAGAACGGATACGAGAGCGCACGCAAGCTGCTCATCGAGCACAATCTTCGTCTTGTTGTATACATCTCCAAGCGCTTTGAAAACACCGGCATAAACATAGAGGACCTCATATCCATCGGCACGATCGGGCTCATAAAGGCCGTAAACACCTTCAACTCCTCCAAAAACATCAAGCTTGCCACCTATGCCTCGCGCTGCATCGAAAACGAGATACTCATGTATCTGCGCAAGATAAGTACGCAGCGCACGGAAATAAGCTTTGACGAGCCGCTCAACACCGACTGGGACGGCAATGAGCTGCTTCTGTCCGACATTCTCGGCACAGATGAGGACGAGGTCGCCCGGCCGCTTGAAGATGATGCAGACAGGCAGATGCTCATGGAAGCGATCTCAACGCTCGGCGAACGTGAGCGGGCCATAATCATGATGCGCTTCGGTCTGCCATGCGGCAAAGAGTACACGCAGAAGGAGGTAGCGGACATCATGGGCATATCGCAAAGCTATATAAGCCGTTTGGAAAAGCGCATAATCGAGCAGCTCCGGAGAGAGATAATGAAGCTTTTGCAGGTATAAAAAAATCACCCGAAAATGCGGCGGTGACTTAGGAAAACATTGAAGCAAGGAACGGTGTAGCTTAACGGCTATGCCGTTCTTTGCTCTTTTTTACTTGTGTTGCGGGCATTTTCGATTGCCCGCGTGAAGTCAAATGCACCGATGAAGTTATAGACGATGGTGATTTCCCGCGTTCTAGATTTCTTGTCAACATGGGAAACTTCAATCCTGTCAATGAAAGCACGGAGAACAGCCGCGTCAAGCTCCTGCAAATCCGTGTACTTCTTCACGGCAGCGATAAACGCCTTAACATTGGTTTTCTGCTGCTCCTGCTGCTTCAGGTCTTTGCGCAGGACATCTGCCATTGATTTCAGGTTGCTTTGTTCCAGCTCGTAGTCATGGGACATTTTGATAAACCGTTCGTCTGACAGCTTGCCAATCACGTTGTCCTCATACAGTCGGGAGATAATGCGGTCAAGCTCGGCAATCCGCGTGTCTGCCTTTGCCAGCGTTTCACGCTTCCGAACAAACTCTGCATCTCTGTCCCGCATATTGCTCTCGGCTGCGTCCTGAATGAACTCCGCTTCATGTTCTGAAACATAGGAGATTGCTTCCCGCAGATTTCGCAGAACAATTTCGTGCAGCACAACATTCTTGATAGAATGGGTCGTGCAGAGATCCTTGCCCTTGCGGTAGGTAGAGCAGATGAAGTATTTCTGGTTCTCTGCAAAGTTGGTAGCGCGGCATTGATACATTTTGCCGCCGCACTCTGCGCAATACAGAAGTCCGGAGAACATACCCATTTCACCCATCTTGGTAGGACGGCGACGCGCCTTGCGAATGTTCTGAACAATCAGGAACACGCTTTCCTCGATGATCGGCGGCTGGGTGTTCTCGAAGATCACCCAATTCTCAGGGTCATTCCAGATTTTCTTCTTGCTCTTGTAGGACTTCTTTGTGGTCTTGAAGTTTACGGTATGCCCCAGATAGTCTACGCGCTCCAAAATGCGGGAAACCGTTTCATTTGTCCATTTGTACGGGTCTGCTGTCGGCTTGTTGCTGGTCGGCAGACCTTTCGCATGGCAATAGGCAGTTGGGTTCAAGATTTGCTGCTGTTTGAGCCATTTAGCAATCTGCGTGGGTCCCTTGCCAGACGCGCACAGGGAGAATATCTTCTGTACGACGGCTGCGGCTTCTTCATCGACAATCCATTTCTTTTTGTCCTCCGGGTCTTTGATATACCCGTATGGGGGAATGGTAGTCAGATGTTCGCCGGATTTTCCTTTGCTCTGCCATGTGGCGCGGATCTTCTTGGAAGTATCGCGGGCGTACATTTCGTTAAATACATTGCGGATAGCGGTAAACTCGTTTTCTCCGCGTGTACTGTCAACACCGTCATTGACGGCGATAAAGTGTACGCCAAACTCCGGGAAAAGAACATCCGTATACATACCCACTTGCAGATAGTCGCGCCCGAATCGGCTCATATCCTTTACGATGACGCGCTTGATTTTACCAGCCTTAATATCGGCAAGCATACGCTGGAAGCCCGGACGGTTAAAGTTCGTTCCCGAATAGCCGTCATCCTCGTCATAGTGTCGGATAGCGGTATACCCGTGATCTTTGCAGTAGCGTTCCAGAATCTTCTTCTGATTGGCAATACTGTTGCTCTCGCCGTCTAACTTATCTTCCTGCGACAAGCGTTCATACAGGGCGGTTATGCCTTCTTCCTGTGCATCCATTCCGTTGCCCTGCACATAGAATTGCAGAACATTGTCACGGATCACGCTGCGGAGTTCGCTGCTTAAAGCGTTGGGCGTCTGCACACTCTGAAACTGGATTCCGTTCATCATTTGCAGTCACCACCTTTCGCAGCAAGGGACACACCGTTTGTCATTGCATGGTGGAGAAGTCGGTACATTTGATTGTCAAGGTACAAATCTGTATTGATATGCGCCGCACGATAGTAGTATGCGGTCATCTTGTCTGGCTGCTGTTTCATGTTTACCTCCTGTTCCGGCAGCCGGACAAACAGGTTGCTCATATTATACCATAAAACCTGTTCGCCGTCAGTAGGCAAGATGTTAATTATTTGTGGCTCTTTGCCTGCTGCATATCATTTCTTATCATGCGGCGAATTTTTGTCGCGGCGTCCTCTTTTGCGCCGTCCTTAACGACGGCTTTCACGATATATGTCATGTCCCCGATTTTGTACTCTCGTACAACGGGGACATTTGCTTTCTGATTGATTGCTGTGTTCATAGAAATAAATCCCCCTTTCATGGGATAGAAAAATAAATCAAAATAAAGAAGCTCAAAGGACGGCTGCTGGCGCAGCTCCACGGGAGTTCCACCCCTCCGACGGTCTGCCGGAGATCCGCTCATTGCCTGCGACGGTTTTATCACGCTCGGACTGTGACTGCGAATGAGTACCATTGTTCCTTCTGCGCGTCCTCGCCCGCAAGCTGCCACGCTGCATTACGGTGATAGTGTTTGTCGCTCGGCATATCCTCCCGGATATGTGTCTTGGCGCATCCGCCGCACGGCTCGACGCAAAAGGGATGTGTCCTTTGTGCTTTATGACGCGGCGGGCGCGTGTTTGTCAAGGAGCATCAGCCGAATCAGACGGAAAGGGGAATGAAACGCTTGTCCGGCAGTCGGGTCAATTCACCCGAAAAGTAAGAATCTTCGTTATGAGCTTCGTTTCCAGCCTACGGCGCAGTTCTTCGTCCACACACAAATGAGGGTTGTCGTATTCGTCGTACAGCTCGCGCAACGACAGTCTGGCTATGTACCCCTCGTAGTGTTTCAAAACAGCGTTGATGGCTTCGACATCGCCGCCTGCCGCTTTCTGAATGACAGAAAAGGGCAGCAGATGCGCTTTCACATTGTTATGTGTCATCTGTGTTACCTCCCATCAGTTCTTTCAGCAGCTTCAAGGTGCTTGTCCTGCGGTATGCAACGGAGCTGCGTACCATATTCAGCAGCTTGGCGATCTCGTTGTCCGACATATCAAGGAAATAGGACAGCAGGATAATATCGCGCTTGTCCATCGGCAGGGCTGCAATCGCCTGCGCCAGATCGTCATTTTCGATATACACCGCATAATCAAGAACGCCAAAGGTCTTGTCCTCTACAAAATAGAGATCGCAGACGGAAAGCTGCTCCATAACTTCAACCGGCAGATCGGAAAAGGAAATCTCACGGTTTCTTTTCCGTGCAAGTTCGTCCTGGTAGTCCCGCGCTTCGTTCCGCAGTACCTTTTTGCAAAACGCATCAAAGGAGTGCTGGATGTGTTCTTCGTGCGAATGAGGCTTCATGTATTCACCTCCCTTCGCGTCCGCAAAGG
>URDG01000047.1 GCA_900546515.1 uncultured Eubacteriales bacterium
GAAGCGGAACAGTGCAAGCTTCTTCTGACGCCGTCAGGCGTGTGTGCTCTTGTCAATTGATGGTAACAGAATCATTTCAGATACATGAAAAGGTCGCACTTTATCATGCCGTTGTAGAGCTTGCGCTTCTTGTCGGCAGTTCTGCCGAAGCAGCGTTCAAACTCCGTGTGCGATGAGAGAAGGTAGAGTTGCCAGTTTGCCGTCTTGCGGTAGGCTTCTCCGAAAGACCTGTATAGCTGCTCGGCCTGCTCTTTTTCCATGATGCGCTCGCCGTAAGGCGGGTTTGTGACGATAACGCCGCGCTCCGTCCTGCGGTCAAAGGCCGCGGCGTCGGCAACCTCGAAGCGGATCACATCAGCAACACCGGCGCGCTCCGCGTTTTCACACGCGATCGCTATCGCCTTCGGGTCGATGTCCGAGCCTACGATGTTGTAATTCCCGTGAAATTCCCTGTCGCGCGCAGCTTCTCTTGCCTGCGCCCATATACGCCGGTCAAAAATGCGCCAGTTCATCGCAGAGAAGCTCCTGTTGATGCCGGGAGCAATGTTGCGCGCAATGAGAGCGGCTTCGATCGGGATCGTGCCGCTTCCGCAGAACGGATCGGCAAAATCGTCTCTCCCTCTGTAGCGCGACAGCTTTACCATTGCAGCGGCCATCGTCTCCTTGAGCGGCGCGGCATTGTGCGCAGGACGGTAGCCGCGCTTGTGCAGCCCCTCGCCGGAGGTATCAAGGCAGATGGACACATTGTCCTTCATTATTGAAAACTGCACCTGGTAGGACTCGGCGGTCTCAGGGAACCACTCGATGCCGTACACGCTCTTCAAACGTTCGACTATAGCTTTTTTTATGATCTTCTGACAGTCGGAAACGGAGAAAAGCTTTGAATTGAGACTGTAGCCCTTGACGGGGAAAGCGCCGTCCCGCGGGATAATATCCTCCCAGCGGATAGCCTTGACGCCCTGAAAAAGCTCCTCAAAGGTCTCGGCTTTGAACCGGCCGAGCTCGACTAGGACGCGCTCGCCTATGCGCAGATTTATGTTGGCCGATGCAACGGCGTTTTCATCGCCTGTAAAATATACGCGGCCGTTTTCAGCGGTGACGTTCGCCATGTCCAGCCGCCTGAGCTCGTCGGAAATAGGACCTTCGAGACCGAGCAGGCAGGGGACGCAAAGTTTGAAATCCATTTTTACCTCTTTTATATGCCTAAACTAATAAAGCTTATGATACAACAAAGTTTTGAAGCTGTAAATGAATAAGAGAGAGAAAATTAATGGAAAATTAAAAGTTCATTCTTTGTTAAAATTTATAAAGACGGTTTTTTGACGCCATATAAGTTGACATAAGGCAAATTGACTATAAGTTGACGATGTTGACGATAAAAATATGGATTTTTTGTGAATTGTCTATTGAAATTTCTGTGAAAATGCGTTATATTCATGCTAAGAATTACGCTTGACTAATAAAGCGGATGCGATGAATTCTGCAAAACCACAAAAATTGCGCAAAAGAATGTGCAGGCTCGTAAAGAACGTGCACATGGCGTTCGGAGGGAGGCTTCTGCATGGATCGTGCTGAATTTCTCGAGGTCCTGAAAGATTCATACAGCGCCTACTATAATATAATCCCCGGCGGAGACGACGGTTCGCCGCTTGCTTTTCGGGCAGATTATTTTTCACGCGATGAGAGATACTGGCTGACAAAGAACATCAAGATCTGGGGAAACGAGACCAACGAGTTCGCCTATATATTTCAGGCTCCGGCATTTGACAGAGCCGCAGTGGATGAGTGTATTGCCCGTGCGCTTTACGAGTCGCTGCCGCGTGTTAAACCGCATAAGGAGCACCAGTATACGAATGTTAAGGTCGTCTTTGTTGCAGATTCTCTGAGCAGGGACACAATTGAATATATAAAGAAGAAAAAGTTCAGTAAAAGTTATAAGTTTTCCCTCCACGGCTATACGGAGCTGAAGGCGGGGGCTGTCGATCTGGCGGAGAGAACGGTCTATACGAACAGGGCCGGTCACGAGCTGGACGCTTACTTCAGAAAGCTTTTCGCTGCGAGAAATTGAGAGGCTCACGGCGATAGCTTATATAAAACATTTTTTATTTAAGGAGTGAAAAGTGTGAGCGCAGTACTTATTCTTCTCATCGCATTCGCTCTGCTTGCTCTGGGCTACATCTTCTATGGCTCTTGGCTTGCAAAGCAGTGGGGCGTTGACCCCAATCACGAGACCCCGGCACACACCAGCTATGACGGAAAGGATTTCGTCCCGGCTAACCCTGCTGTCCTGATGGGACATCATTTCTCCTCCATCGCGGGCGCAGGCCCCATCAACGGACCTATCCAGGCCGCAGTTTTCGGCTGGGTTCCCGTGTTCCTGTGGGTCGTTATCGGCGGCATCTTCTTCGGTGCAATGCATGACTTTGGTGCTCTGTTCGCCTCGATCCGTCACAACGGCGGCTCCATCGGCGAAGTCATCAAGGATGAGATAGGCGTAAAGGCACAGAGACTGTTCACGATCTTTGCCCTGCTTGTTCTCATTCTCGTCATCGCTTCCTTCACCGCAGTTGTCGCAGGTACCTTCGTTTCCGAAGGCCCCGTGTTCACTGTTGGCCGTGCGAACGTAAGCGGCAACGCTTCCACCGCAACCACCTCTCTTCTGTTCATCGTTATTGCATTCATCTTCGGTTACTTCGTGTACCGCAAGAACGTGAAGATCGGCCCCGCAACCATCGTCGGCATCATCGGTATCGTTCTGATAGTCCTTGCCGGCCTGAACTTCGGTGTCAACGCGAGCCGTACCTTCTGGGTTCTCTTCATCGCAGTGTACATAGTCGTGGCTTCTCTGCTTCCTGTCTGGATGCTGCTCCAGCCGCGTGACTACCTCTCTTCCTTCCTGCTCTACGGTATGATGATCATTGCATTCGTCGGCATCATCTTCTCCGGTGCGACCGTTGATCTGCCCGCATTTGCAGGCTGGACCGGCCTCAACAACAAAGCAAGCCTCTTCCCGACCCTGTTCATCACTGTCGCCTGCGGCGCTGTGTCCGGCTTCCACTCCCTGATCGGTTCCGGCACGACCTCCAAGCAGCTCGACTCTGAGAAGGATGCAAAGGTCATCGGCTACGGCGCAATGATCGTTGAGTCCGCTCTTGCAATCATTGCTCTTATCGCTATGGGCGTTGTATTCACCAAGACCGACCTCGGTGGCGGCGATCTGTTCAAGATCTCTGCTCCTCCGACGATATTCGCAGGCGGCGTTGCAACCATGGTAGCAACCATGTTCGGCGGTGTGGCAGACTTCACCAACCCCGTATACGACACCACCTACACTCTGCTGACTCTGGCAGTTTCCGTCTTTGCTCTTACCTCTCTTGACTCCGGCACACGTCTTTCCCGTTACATGTTTGCCGAGCTGTTCATCCCCGAAGGCAAGACCCGCGACGAGCTGACCGGCGCACGCAAGTTCTTCTCCCATCCTCTGGTCTCCACCCTCATCATGGTCATCATCGGCTGCGGCATGGGCTTCATGAGCCTGTCCCAGATCTGGGGTGTGTTCGGCGCTGCAAACCAGCTGCTTGCCGGTATCGCAATGCTGGCAGTTGCTGCATGGCTGGGTAACATCGGCAAGAACAACAAGATGTTCTTTGTTCCTATGATATTCATGCTCGCCGCAACTCTTACCTCCCTCGTTATGACCATCATCGGCAAGGTCAAGCTGATTGCTGCTGCCGGTGCTGCATGGGGCGACTGGTTCCAGATGATTTGGTCCATCGGCCTTGTCGTTCTGGCTGTCATCCTCGTTATCGAGGGCGTACAGGTCATGGCAAAGCAGAAGAAGCAGGCTTGATTTATCAGGCGTACTTATTCTGATATAGACTTATAAAATGAGAGTGCCGCAGAAATGCGGCGCTCTTTTTTTGCTGATTTATACGCGAGACGGAACTTTAATAACTGCATGGCAGAACTCCGCGCCGTCCTTGGGCTTTGCCGGCTTCCCGCAGGCAAGCCCTGTTTCAAGCCCTATTTACGGGGAATCTCGCCGGTTTTCATCTCCTTGCATCGGGATATATCCCGATGCGATCCCCCCCGACTGCCAGCCCGCAGGGTACGGGTCAAGGCAAGGAAGGAGACGATATATCCAATGAAACTGAAACGGTTCCTATCAAGCGTACTCGCGCTGGTGCTGATCGTCAGTCTGCCGGTGTCGGCGCTTGCCGCAGACTGGTATCTGGAGGACGGCGACATTACCGTAAGCGCGGACAGCTCCGGTCAGACAGTGTCTCAGGGAAGCACGTCTGTCGCAGATGATGCGCCTGTCATCAAACAGCGCGACAGTTCCGCGGCAACGGACAGTACCATCACCATATCAACCTCCGACGATGCGACGGCAAACGTCACCATTGAGGATGTAAACATCAGCAGCAGCGGCGACTCCATCGACGTCGGCAGCTCCAGCGCGAACATCACATTGAATGGCGATAACAAGCTCTCCTCCGAATCCGGCTCCGGCCTGCATGTCTCCGACGGCGATGTGACCATCACCGGCAGCGGCGCGCTGAAAGCTGAGAGCAAAGGCGATAATAACAATAATGCCGCGATCGGCAGTTACGAGAACGAAGATATGTCCGGTGACATTACCATCGGCGGCGACGCGCAGGTAACGGCTGAAAGCGGCCGCAACGGCGCGGGCATCGGCCCGGGTGAAGATAAAAAGATGAAGGGTCTGATCATCATTCAGGACAATGCGCAGGTCACTGCCATAGCAGGTGACTGTGCAGCCGCCATCGGCAGCGATGACGGGTATGAAATGACCGGAACCATTATCATCATTGGTAATGCGCGTGTTACCACGGGTGTTCTCGACGATGACGACGTCTACTTCGATTACAAGACAAAAGAGATCAAGTACACGCTGGATGAGGGTTACATCGGCTACATCGGCGACAGCCAGAACAGTAACCACGAAAGCGGCAATGGTCATTACATTATCGGCCCGGATGTAACGATTAACGGCTTGAGCGGCAGCGATATTGAGGCGCTGAAGGACTATATCAACATGCGCCTGAGCAGGGAAAACAACGACGGAGAGCCGGAAAACCTGACAAAGCTGGATATCAGCAGCGAAAACGGCGAGTTCACCGTGACGGCAGAAGGCGAGGGGACCGTGGAGAAGATACTCTACGGCGGCAGCGAGACTGTTCCCACAGCGCCGGGCACATATCCTGTCACCTGCGTGGTGCGGCTGGACGATGAGACGATCGAATTCCAGATCGGCACGTTTGTGGTTCCTGAACCCAAATCGCCGGCGGAAGCGGTGCAGTCCGCCCCTCTCTATCGCGTGACAGACAAGGACGGCGTTGACATCGCATATAAAGCGGAGAAGAACGGCGGCGTGCTCACCATCACCGCAGACGAAGATCATGCCGTACTGACGGGTACTCTCGCCGGAATAGAGCAGCTCAAAGCGCAGGGCGTGGAAAAGATAGTTTTTGTCACAAATGGCGCCAGCTCCGCATTTAGTCTCAATGACCTTTTGGAAAAGGGCGAAATCGGCGAAACCTACAAGCTCACCCACGACGGAAAGACCGTCACGTTCACTCTCGGCGAAAAGATGACCGATATAAGCTTGGCCTATCGGTAAGTCATGCGATCCACAAAAAGAGCAACGCAGTCTAAACAAAAGCACCGCTTTAAGAGCGTTGACATAGGAAAACAAGCAGAAACCCAGTAAAATCAACGCTTTTAAGGGCAGAGGGCAAACAGGTTAGCTCAAAAATTG
>URDG01000048.1 GCA_900546515.1 uncultured Eubacteriales bacterium
CCAGGTTGGACAGAGGCTCGTCCATGAGGAAGACGGCGGGGTCGCGCACGATCGCGCGGCCGATAGCGACACGCTGGCGCTGGCCGCCGGACAGTGCCTTGGGCTTACGGTCAAGATACTGGGTGATGTCCAGGATCTCGGCAGCCTCGCGGACCTTCTTGTCGATGACGTCCTTCTTCTCCTTGCGGAGCTTCAGGGAGAACGCCATGTTCTCATAAACGGTCATATGGGGGTAGAGAGCGTAGTTCTGGAAAACCATTGCTATGTCGCGGTCCTTGGGGGCGACATCGTTCATGAGCTTGCCGTCGATATACAGCTCGCCCTCGGTGATCTCCTCAAGACCGGCGACCATACGCAGGGTAGTGGACTTGCCGCAGCCAGACGGGCCGACCAGAACGATGAATTCCTTGTCGGCAATGTCAAGATTGAACTCCTGAACCGCAACGACGCCCTGTTCGGTGATCTGAAGATTGACCTTCTTCTCTTCGCCGCCCTCGTCCTTTTTCTTTTTCTTCTTACCCTCGCCGCTGATGAACGGGTAAATCTTTTTTACATTTTTCAGCTGAACAGTTGCCATACATTCCGGCTCCGGTCACACGGCCTCTGCCTGGCATGACCTCGCGGCCGCATACGCGCACCGCCTTGCGGCATGTCTCCAACAATGCCGTACCCCGAGCCACAGGGATGTTCATATTCCTCCTTATTAATGCTGTGCGCGGCTTAGTAGCGGAGAGCCGGACACGCAGTCAGATATTGCGGGTCATAAAAACCCGTATACAGTATAAATTAACACACAAATTTTTGCAATCCAAAAATGAGGCTCCGAATTTGTGCAAGCTGCACTGAGAGCGGCAAAAGGCCGTTGACTGATGCGTTACCGCCTGCCCCGCCGGATGCTGTTGATAGTCTCTCCGCCGATATTGAATTTTCACCGCGCGCAGTTTCTTTTTTGCCGCGGCGGCGCATATATTCTTTCAAGTATACTTTCAGGAGGACACAGGCTTTGAAAATTCTCAGGCTGGGCAGCATTGGCCCCTCGGTGCAGCTTCTGCAGCTTGCGCTTGGACGCGCAGGCTTCGGCCCCGTTGCAACAGACGGTATATTCGGCACGGCCACGCAGTACGCGCTGCGCCGCTTTCAGCAGGCAAACTCTCTTCAGGCCGACGGCACGGCCGGGCCGCTCACACACAGGGCGCTTCTCCCATGGTACACCGGCTATCTCGTATACAGCCCCGTGCGCGGCGACACGCTCTGGTCGATAGCGCAGCGCTTCGGCGCCACGGTAAACGCGCTGCTGCTGGCAAATCCGGACACCGATGCGCAGAGCGTCATTGCCGGCGGCTCTATTATCGTTCCGCTGCCGTTTGACGTCGTGCCAACCTCCATCGACTATTCTTCCGCGCTTACCGGCTACTGTGTGCGCGGGCTTGCGGCCCGTTATCCGTTCATCACCACCGGCGAGATCGGCAAAAGCGTGATGGGGCGGCCGCTGTGGAGTCTCACTCTCGGCCACGGCGATAACCGCGTGATGTACAGCGCCGCGCACCATGCGAATGAATGGATAACGCTGCCGGTCCTGCTGAAATTCACCGAGGAGCTCGCCAAGGCCTATGCCTCCGGCGGCTTTATCTACGGGCAGAGCGCGGCAGAGCTTCTCGATTATGCTTCCTTATTCATTATCCCGGCAGTGGACCCGGACGGGATCGATCTTGTGACCGGCGAGCTGACATCGGGGGAGTACTACGACACGGCGGTGAGCATCGCGTCAGGGTATCCTCAGTTTCCTTTTCCGTCCGGCTGGAAGGCGAACATCCGCGGCATTGACCTCAATCTTCAATATCCCGCAGGCTGGGAGCAGGCGAGGGAAAACAAAGCCGCGCTCGGCATAACGTCTCCCGCTCCGGCGGATTTTGTGGGCGCGTCGCCGCTCTCCGCGCCGGAAAGCCGCGCGATGTACGACTATACTCTCTCCGTCGACCCTGCGCTCATTCTCGCATACCACACTCAGGGCGAGGTGATATACTGGCGCTTCACGGACTACGAGCCTGCCGGCGCATATGAGATCGGCCGCGCGTTTTCACAGCTCTCCGGCTATGCGCTGGAGGATACTCCGTTTGTTTCTGGCTTTGCCGGATACAAGGACTGGTTCATTCAGAATTACGACCGTCCCGGATACACTATAGAGGCCGGACTCGGAGAAAACCCGCTGCCGCTGAGTCAGTTCGACAGAATATACGAGGCGAATCTCCCTATCCTCACTCTGGGCTCGCTCGTGACATAAAGGCTTGCGAATATAAAGCACAAAACTGCCCCTGTCTTTTTAGACAGGGGCAGCGTTCGTTATTAATATCAATTAATATCAGAAGTCGGCGTTGCCAGTCGTGCGCGGGTGAAGCTCAACGTCGCGGATGTTGCTCACGCCGGTGAGATACATGACCATGCGCTCAAAGCCGAGGCCGTAGCCCGCGTGACGGCAGCTGCCGTAGCGGCGCAGGTCGAGATACCACCAGTAATCCTCTTCCTTGAGGCCGAGCTCGTGCATGCGCTTGACGAGCATGTCATAGCGCTCCTCACGCTGGGAGCCGCCAATGATCTCGCCTACTCCGGGGACAAGGCAGTCCGCCGCAGCGACGGTCTTTCCGTCGTCGTTCATGCGCATATAGAAGGCCTTGATGTCTTTGGGATAGTCGGTGACAAAAATGGGCTTTTTGAACACCTTTTCGGTCAGATAGCGCTCATGCTCGGTCTGAAGGTCAATGCCCCATTCGACAGGGTAATCGAACTTCTCGCCGCTCTTGATGAGAATATCGACAGCCTCAGTATATGTGATGCGTCCGAACTCGTTGCTCACAACATTGTGCAGACGTTCGAGCAGTCCCTTATCCACAAAGGAATTGAAGAATTCCATCTCCTGCGGGCAGCGCTCAAGCGTGCGGTTGATGATATACTTGACCATCGCCTCGGCAGTATCCATGTAATCATTGAGATCTGCAAAGGCCATTTCCGGCTCTATCATCCAGAACTCGGCGGCATGGCGCTGAGTATAGGACACCTCGGCGCGGAAGGTCGGGCCGAAGGTATAGACGTCGCCGAACGCCATGGCAAAGTTTTCGGCATTGAGCTGTCCGGAGACGGTGAGGCTGGTGGGCTTGCCGAAGAAGTCCTTGCTGTCATCGACCGTGCCGTCCTCCTTGAGAGGGAGATTGTTGAGATCCAGCGTCGTGACGCGGAACATCTCGCCTGCGCCCTCGCAGTCTGAACCGGTGATTATAGGCGTGTTGACATATACGAAGCCGCGGCTCTGGAAAAATTCATGCACGGCCTGCGCCGCCACGCTTCTCACGCGGAACGTCGCGGAGAAGAGGTTCGTGCGGGGTCTGAGGTGCTGTATCGTGCGCAGAAACTCCACGCTGTGGCGCTTTTTCTGCAGGGGATAGTCGGGAGTCGATGCGCCCTCGACCTCTATTTTATCGGCTTTGAGCTCAAAGGGCTGCTTTGCGTCAGGCGTAAGCACGAGCGTGCCGTGGACGATAAGCGCCGCGCCGACATTCTGGTGTGCGATCTCATCGTAATTTTCAAGCGTACCGCGCTCGAAAACTACCTGCAGCGACTTGAAGCAGCTGCCGTCGTTAAGCTCGATAAAGCCGAAATTCTTCATATCACGGACTGTCCTGACCCAGCCGCAGACTCTCATGCTCTTGCCGCCGAATGAGGCGGGATCGGCAAATATGCCGGAAATTTTCTGACGTTCCATAAGCAATACCCTTCTTCTAACCTGTACTATATTGGATTATATGATTATAAACACTTCTGCCTGATTTTTCAACACTTTATTATAATAATGCCGCAGTCACAGCGTGCGCGCCGTTTTCAGAATATCAGCTGTACGGCCGCCCTATGGTTGCACAGCTCCACCTCCGTGAACTCTCCGCCGGATTCCCCGTCGCGCGTCCACGCGGTCGGCTTTTCAAACGTGAATTTTGCCCTTTTCGTATGCAGTATAAGGAGCTTGTCGCTGTCGAACCTCTGCGAAAGGACGCTCGCCACGATCTCGCTGAAGCCCTCTATGCTCTCAGGATCCTTCACGAGCACAAGCTCGCTCTCACCGTCGCCGAGGCATACCATCTCTTTGCGGAATTTCACGATACCCGCGACTGACGTGGAATTCGACATGCTGCCGTAGAGAAGCTTTGCCTCGACTACTCCGCCGTCATACTCCACGCGCGTATTCACGCTGCCTATCTTAGGCAGGTAATTTGCACCCTCAAGCACGTAGGCCAGATGGCCGAGCGCCTTCTTTTTATGCTGCGGCGTCGCATAGCTTACCTCGGTGAACGCGCCGAATGCAGCGATATAGGCAAAATACTTATCTCCGTCAAAGCCTCCGACATCGAACGGATGCGCTTCACCCCCGATAATACGCCGCGCCGCCTCTACCGTGTTGTTTTTCGGCAGCCCTATCGTATTGGCGACGTCGTTTGTGGTGCCCATCGGAAAATAGCCGAGCGGGGGCCGTTTTTCCGGGCTGAGCCTCATCAATCCGGCTATGACCTCGCTGAGCGTACCGTCGCCGCCGATGCAGGCAAGCATATCATATTCCGCGGCATGCTGTGCGGCAAACTCCGTCGCTTCCTCCTTTCCTGAATTTTTTCTTATATGAACTTTGTAATTTATAAAGAATTCACAGCCTATAATGAAGAACAGGATTATTCCTGTGAGTATGTCCGAAAACGATTCGTTCAGACCGAAGCTGGTTGAAATTTCTCCTGCTCCCTGTCCTAAGAACACTATCAGCAGACTTGCAAATATCATAGCAGCCACATTAAACTGCGCCAGCCATGAAACCATTATGCCGAGGAAGCCTCTGCCTCCCGCAAGGGTTGTCGTGATGGTGTGGTCTATGCCTGAAACCATCATCCAGCCTGTGAAGCCGCATATAGCTCCTGACAGAAGTATGGTTCTCATTATAACTCTATCTACCTTGATGCCTACATAGCTTGCAGTTCTCTGACTTTCGCCCAC
>URDG01000049.1 GCA_900546515.1 uncultured Eubacteriales bacterium
TGTACGCCGGACCCTCAATGGTCTGGAAAAGGCTGGCGACAAACATGAGCACGATCGTCCCCATGCCGAGCGGAACGCATCCGCAAAGGATGTAGCACACGACCGAAACGATGTCGCCGACAATGATGATGTTCTTTTTGTTGAGCCGGTCGGCGAGCTTTCCGCCGAAAAGCGTGGCCGGCATCATCAAAATGCCGAACACCGCCGTAAGTATGGCAATGTTCCCGGCGCTCATACCGAGCTTCTGGTTGAGGATCATCGTGAGCATGGGCCAGACCATCGAGCCCATGTTCGTCACGATCCGCCCGAAGAAGAGAACATAGTTCTCCCGGCGGAGTCCCCGATACTGTGAAAAGAAATGCATGGATATTTTTCCTCGTATTACTCCCGTATTTTCTCTCTTTCTTTGGTTTCTATGCCGCTATTTGCTCAAAAGCCGCGCGACGAACGAGCGCTGCGCGCGCATCGCCCCCGAGGGGCAGAACTCCTGGCAGCAGAAGCACCGGACGCATTTCTTCCGGTCGATCACGGCGTGCTTGTTCACGATCGTGATCGCGCCCGCCGGACAGAGCCGCGCGCAGTGGCCGCAGCCGGTGCAGCCCTCGCCGAGCGCCGGTTTGGACCGGAGCAGCACGGCGACGCATTTTTTTACGAGCTTCCGGAACGGCTTATCGTTCGGGTTCGACACGAACCAGCTGCTTGTGGCGCCGGAGCGGGCAAAGTCGTTTACATGGTACGGTGCGGCGTCCTTCATGCCGAGCGGTTCGCCCGCCTCAGAGAGCAGCCGGCGCTGCTTTGCCGCCGTGAGATACGGCAGCTCCTTCTCCTCCAACCCGAGCATCCACGCACACAGCCGGTCGAGCTCATAGGAGCTCGTCGCGGCGAGGAGCGCGCCCATGTGCCGGGGCGTTCCCTGCGTGGGGCCGTTGCCCTCCATGATGTCCACGGCGTCACACAGGCAGAGCGCCGGGCGGACAAATTCATTGAGATCAACGAGCATGTTGGCGAACGCCATCGGATCGGGGTAGCGGAAATGGTACTCGCTCTTCACCGTGCCGGGGATGACGCCGTAAAGATTCTTTACCGCCGCCGTCATGCCCATGAGCCCGTGAGCCTTGAGCTTGGAGAAGTTGATGACGGCGTCGCATTTTTCGAGCCACGCGCTGTATTCAAAGCTTTTGACCGTGACAGCGTCCGGGAATTCGACCGTGTGATGCGAAAAGTCGCGGTTGAGCTCACCGCCGGCGGCTTCGCAGAGCGCGTAATCGCCGAGCGAGTACACGCGGCCCAGCACCACGGAGGTGAACGGCTCACCGGGGCTGTCGCCGAGAACGACCTCCGCGCCCCGCTCGCGCAGAAGGCGCGTGAGCTGGGCGCACAGGGCATCGGCCTTACCCGTACCGAGCACATGTTCTTCAACAGCGACCGTATCGCTGCTTTCCGTGAAATGATCTGCTCCGACACCAAGGAAGAGCGCGTTGCAGCTCTTGCAAAGCTCGAGCCGATGCAGCAGAGCGACTTCGAGGGCATCTACGAGGCAATGGGCGGCTACCCCGTAACCATCCGCTTCCTGGATCCTCCTCTCCACGAGTTCGTTCCCACTGAGGAAGCTGACATCGAGGCTCTTGCAAAGGCACAGGGCAAGACCGTTCAGCAGATCAAGGACATCATTGCTTCCCTGCACGAGTTCAACCCGATGATGGGTCACCGCGGCTGCCGTCTGGCTGTCACCTTCCCCGAGATCGCAGAGATGCAGACCCGTGCCGTTATCAAGGCAGCTCTTGCCGTTCAGGCACGTCATCCCGAGTGGAACCTCGTTCCCGAGATCATGATCCCGCTGGTCGGCGAGGTCAAGGAGCTCAAGTACGTCAAGGATGTTGTCACCGCCGTTGCAGACAAGCTCATTGCTGACGCCGGCTCCGACATGAAGTACCTTGTCGGCACTATGATCGAGATCCCCAGAGCCGCTCTCACCGCTGACCAGATCGCAACTGAGGCTCAGTTCTTCTCCTTCGGCACCAATGACTTGACCCAGATGACCTTCGGCTTCAGCCGTGACGACGCCGGCAAGTTCCTCGGTGCATACTATGACAAGAAGATCTACGAGAGCGATCCGTTTGCACGTCTCGACCAGACCGGTGTCGGCAAGCTCGTTGACATGGCTGCAAAGCTTGGCCGTGCAACCCGTCCTGAGCTGCACCTCGGCATCTGCGGCGAGCACGGCGGCGACCCCAGCTCCGTCGAGTTCTGCCACAAAGTCGGTCTGGACTACGTGTCCTGCAGCCCGTTCCGCGTTCCTATCGCCCGCCTTGCTGCCGCACAGGCTGCGATCAAGAACGGCTGATTCGGTAAACACACAGGGCTGTCGTAAAACAGCGTCTGTTTTGACCGGCCCAATATAATAAAAGCATCGGGAGTATCGCTGCAAAGCGGTCTCCCGATGTTTTTTGCTTTCAATGTTCTGAATAATATGCAAGCCCCCGGCGTTCCATTGAAACCGGAACGCCGGGGGCTCAATTTTTCAAGCTCACTCGTCAAGCTTGAGGACGGCCAGAAACGCCTCGGTCGGTATCTGCACCGTACCGAGCTGGCGCATCTTCTTCTTGCCCTCCTTCTGCTTTTCAAGCAGCTTCTTCTTTCTTGTGATGTCGCCGCCATAGCACTTGGCAAGAACGTCCTTGCGCATGGCCTTGACCGTTTCACGGGCAATTATCTTGCCGCCGATGGCCGCCTGTATCGGCACCTCGAAAAGCTGACGCGGGATATTGTCCTTGAGCTTTTCGCAGAGCTTGCGCGCTCTGGGATACGCCTTGTCCTTGTGCGCAATGAAGCTGAGCGCATCGACCTGATCGCCGTTGAGCAGCATGTCTACCTTCACAAGGTCGCTTGGCTTATACTCGCTCAGCTCGTAGTCCAGCGAAGCATAGCCGCGCGTGCGCGCCTTCAGCGTGTCAAAGAAATCGTAGATTATCTCATTGAGCGGCATCTCGTAGTGCATCTCGACAAGGCGGGTATCAAGGTACTGCATATTTTTGTACTCGCCGCGGCGGTCCTGACACAGCGGCATGATGTTTCCCACAAACTCGTTCGGCGTGATGATGGAGACCTTGACAAAAGGCTCCTCCGCCTCGGCGATCGACGCAGGATCAGGATAATTGTGCGGATTATCGACCATGACGACGCTGCCGTCGGTCTTTATAACCTTATAAATAACGGATGGCAGCGTTGTGACAAGCTCAAGGTCAAACTCACGTTCCAGCCGCTCCTGAATTATTTCCATATGCAGCATACCGAGAAAGCCGCAGCGGAAGCCGAAGCCCAGCGCTACAGAGCTCTCCGGCTCATACGACAGGGAGGCGTCGTTCAGCTTGAGCTTTTCCAGCGCGTCGCGCAGATCGGGATACTTGGAGCCATCCTCGGTATAGATACCGCAGTAGACCATCGGGCGCGCCGGACGGTAGCCGGGCAGCTCCTCCGCCGTGGGGCACTCGGCAGAGGTGACGGTATCGCCTACGCGGGTGTCCTCAACATTTTTGATGCTGGCCGTAAAGTAGCCAACGTCGCCCGCAGCGAGCTCGTCGCAGGGGTCGAGCCCTATCGGGCGCATATGTCCGACCTCGACCACCTTATATTTTGCGCCTGTGGACATCAGCAATATCTCGCTGTCGCGGCGGATAACGCCGTCCACCAGACGCACAAAGACTATGACGCCGCGGTAGTTGTCGTACTGGCTGTCGAATATCAGCGCTTTGAGCGGCGCGTTTACATTGCCGCCCGGTGCAGGGACATTTGCCACAATGTCTTCAAGCACCGCGTCTATATTTATGCCGTTTTTCGCGCTGATCTCAGGCGCGTCCTGCGCGGGCAGGCCGATTATCTCTTCTATCTCGTCCTTCACACGCTGAGGGTCCGCCGCAGGCAGGTCGATCTTGTTGATCACCGGAAGTATCTCCAGATTATTGTCGAGCGCCAGATAGGTGTTTGAGAGCGTCTGCGCCTCGACGCCCTGCGACGCGTCCACTATCAGCACTGCGCCCTCGCATGCTGCGAGAGAGCGGCTGACCTCATAGTTGAAGTCCACATGACCCGGCGTGTCTATGAGATTGAGTGTATAGCTGTTTCCATCCTTGGCAGTATAGTTCAGCCCGACTGCGCGCGCCTTGATGGTAATGCCGCGCTCACGCTCCAGATCCATATTGTCCAGGATCTGATCCTCCATCTCCCGCTTCTCGACCGCATTGCATTTTTCAATGAGCCTGTCCGACAGCGTGGACTTGCCGTGGTCGATATGTGCGATTATTGAAAAGTTTCTTATAAGCTTCTGATCGATCATACTTTATCCTCGAATTTCTCAAATGCCGCCTCAGCGGAATCAATAAGACTGCGCATACCGGCGAGAAAATCACCCGCCGTTTTTGCCGCGTGCGCCGCAGCGTCCGGTTCATCCGTGCGGCACAGCAGGTAGTCTGCGCTCACGCCGTAATAATCGCATACGCGGCATACGAAGCCCAGCCCCGGCTCGCGCGCCCCGTTTTCATAATGACTCAGCAGCGCCTGACTGATATTTAGCTCCGCCGCAGCCTGCCGCTGACTGATATTCCTCTCCCGCCGCAGCAGCGACAGCGTCTCCGGAAATGTCCTCTGCATCCGTCTGCACATCCTCTTTTATTTATCTGTCACATGATTACTTCTGGTATTATAAAGTATTTACGCCCTCCACGTCAAGTTTTCGTATAAAAGTTTCTGTACCATCAATTGACAAGAGCACACACGCCTGACGGCGTCAGAAGAAGCTTGCACT
>URDG01000050.1 GCA_900546515.1 uncultured Eubacteriales bacterium
AACGAGCATCTTTGCCATCATGCCGGAAGCAACATCCACCTTACCGGTGCCGAGACCTTCCACGTCCGTGGTTCCCTTCAGGCCCTCGGCCGTCAGACCGGCCTCGGCATAATAACCGAGATGATCAGCCATGGTCGGGCCGGAGGTGCAGCCGTCGGACATGAGGTACACGATGGGACGGCCATAAGCCGGCTCATTCTTCATGGCTTCAAGTTCTTCCGCGGTCGGGGTGAGATCGAAATCGGTCATTTCGATCGCGCGGCCCTCGACCTGCACGGGGACGAACAGCGCTTCCCAGTTGCCGGAAGCAGAGGCCTCGGCAGCGTCCATGTGTTCGCTGGCTTCGTTGACTTCCACATCTTCCACGGTGCCGATCTCGATCTGGCCGTCGTTGTTCTCGTCGGCGATCAGGGTAGAGGAACCGGTGTTTCCGGTCCCTGCGTTGTCGCCGGTTTCGGGGGCCTGTGCGCCGCACGCGCAGAGCGCGAACACCATGACGAGCGCGAGCACAAGGGCAAGGGTCTTTTTCATGTACTTTTCTCCTTCAATTTTTTATTTACAGGGCATTGCGTCGATTGACAAGGGCACACGCGGTTCTGCCGGGCGGAAATGCCCTCATACTGCGTCAAAGCCCTTGAGAATACACAAAGTATTCTCTGCGGCCTTTTCCTTGTCTGCGAGCATTTCTGCTCCGGCAGAACTGCTTCGCATCGGACAGCCTTGGATTTTCGAGGGATTTTTGTTCTTTTGGACGCAGGCGGGCTGTCGCCCGCCAAGGAGAAAAGGGCAAAAAGCACCGAAAAGACTGGCTGTCCGACGTGTGTGCTCTTGTTAATCGACGCTTGCATCATAGCAAAAAATCCGCCCGACGGCAATACGCTGTCGGGCGGTCAGCTCTTTAGTTTTCGATAATGCGCTCCACGCGCGGCGAGAGAGCGCTCGTGAGCGCGCACCCCTCGTTCGCGCCGCAGAAGTTTGCAACGTCCTGCGAGAGGAGGGCGTTACCCTCGCGGTCAAAGCCGAAGAGCGTGACTTCCTCTCCGATCTGGACCTCCATGCCGGTCACGTCCACCATGCACTGATCCATGCAGCACGCGAGCATCGGCCGGCGCTCTCCGCGCACGAGAATGTCGCCGTGCATCTCTACGAGCGGGAGATAGAGCCCGTCGCCGTAGCCGACGCCGACAATGGCGACATCCGCGTCATGATCGAGCGTATACACCCCGCCGTAGCCGAGCTTTTCCCCCGCATGGCGGCGGTGGACGGCCATGATACAGCTGCGCCACGAGGCGCATTCGCGCACATTCCCGCGCGGCTGCGTCGGGTGGTCCATGATGAGCCGCCGCCCGAGACGCACGGCGTCAAAGTGGTATTCGGGGTAATACTCGCTCCCGGCGCTGTCGCAGATGTGGCGCATCGGCACCGCAAAGCCCGCGCGCTCGACCTGCTCGGCGCTGCGCAGCAGAAGCTCCGCCTGCGCGCGGCAAAGCTCCGGCTTTGCGGTGTCGGCAAAATGGGAGTAGACGCCCGCGAGCTTTATACGCTCTCCGGCGGCGGAGAGCTCTTTTAAAAGCGCCTCGAGCTCGTCCCCCGGTGTCACGCCGACGCGGTGGAGACCGGTGTCGATCTTGATTTGTATTTTCACTTCCGTCTGCGCCGCTTCCGCTGCCGCGGCAAGCGCGGGAAGCAGACCGAGCCGTCCGGCGGTGAGCGTGAGATGCGCGTTCACGGCGTCGGGAACGGCGTGCGGCAGAGGGTTTCCGAGAATGAGCGCGTCCTTTTCGATGCCGAGCGCGCGCAGCGCCAAACCCTCGGACACATGCGCGAGCGCGAATGTGCGGATGCCCGGCAGCGCCGCAAGCGCCGGAGCGGTGAGCGAAAGACCCAGACCGTAAGTGTCGCACTTGAGTACCGGGATGATCTCCGCGCCGGGCGAGAGCGTTTTTTCGATGGCGGCAACGTTCGCGCACAGCGCGTCCGTATGCACCGCCAAATAGGAATTATTCAAGCTATTCATATAATAATTCATAATACCGCCTCTGAAATATTCACATATTCACCGTTCTTGTGCATATCCAAACTGCCATATGCGGCAGGAAACGCTCGGAAACGATGCATATTATATTGCATAAAAGCCATTTATGCAATAGGAACCTCCGGCTTTTAGCAATATCACCAAAAACCGAGAGAGAAAAACAGAAGAAATCGAATTAAAAACCATTGACATTGTATAAATATACGATTATACTATGCCCAACCTGAAACAAATTCATTCCCGTTGAATGGAAAGGAAAGAAAAGAAATGAAAAAGGTAACAGCAATCGTTCTGGCTCTGCTCATGGTGCTGAGCCTCGCTGCCTGCGGCAGCGCTGCGTCCGAAAGCAAAACTCTCGTCATGGCGACCTCCGCCGACTATCCCCCGTACGAGTTCATCGTTCTGAACGACAAGAACGAGCAGCAGTACGTCGGCATCGACGTCTCCGTTTCCGAGGCGATCGCCGCGGATATGGGCAAGGAGCTCCAGGTCGTGAACATGGACTTTGACAGCCTCATGGCCGGCCTGCAGAAGGGCGACGCCGATATCGTCCTCGCCGCCATCGAGGTCACCGAGGAGCGTCTCGAGGCCGCCGATTTCTCCGATCCCTACTACACCGATCTGCCTCCGATGATCCTCGTCAAGGCCGACAAGGCCGGCGAGTACACCAGCATTGAGTCCTTCTCCGGCAAGAGCGTCGGCGCGCAGACCGGCACGACCAAGGCCGACCTTGTCACCAGCGATATGCCCGGCGCGAATCTCGTGGGTCTCACGAGCGTGAACGACCTTGTCAACCAGCTCGTGTACGACAAGGTGGACGCCATTGTTGTTGACGGCGCCGTTGCGCAGCAGTATGCCAAGTCCAACAGCGATCTCGTCGTGGCGGACGTGAGCCTCGGCGAAGCCTTCCCCTACTGCGTCGCCGTGCAGAAGGGCGACCCGAAGGGCCTGCTGCCCTCCATCAACGCCACGATCGCCAAGCTCATTGCCGACGGCAAGATCGAGCAGTACATCGCTGACGCCGAAGCTCTCAGCGATCAGGCGATCGGCTAAACCGTACATCCTTCTCTTTGAAGCGTGTGCGCCCTGTCTGTGAAAGCAGGCAGGGCGCATATGTGCCGTTGATCTCTCCCGCTTCCAAATACAGAAAAGGTCAAGGAATAGTATTATGTGGTGGTCCAACCTGTTTGCCGGCATGTCCCCGGCGAACTTCTTCAATTTCTCCTTCCTGCCAAAGTATCTTTCCTTCTTCGTGCAGGGACTCGAGTATACGCTGCTGCTCTCGATCATATCGGTAGGTCTCGCGGTCATCCCGGCGCTCGCGCTCGCGCTGATGCGTCTGAGCCGCAACAAGATCGTGCGGAATCTCTCCGGCGCATACATCGCCGTGTTCCGCTCGACGCCGATGATGGTGCAGCTCTACATTATTTTCTACGGCCTTTTCAGCGTGATCAAGATCCCCTCGGTCGTGATCCTGGGCTTCATCGACCTCTCCCGCTTCATTCCCGGCGTGGTGGCGCTTGCGCTCAACTCCTCGGCGTATGTCGCGGAGATCATCCGCGCGGGCATTCTCGCTGTGGACGGCGGACAGAACGAGGCGGCGCGCTCGCTCGGTCTCAGCTCGTGGCAGAGCATGAAGCTCGTCGTGCTGCCGCAGGCGATCAAGAACATTCTCCCCGCGCTCGGCAACGAG
>URDG01000051.1 GCA_900546515.1 uncultured Eubacteriales bacterium
GTTGCTGGTTGCCCATCTGGACACGGTTCATACCCATCGGCCGGATATCATCTGCTGCTCCGAGGATGGACGCTACCTGATGTCGCCCTACGGGATCGGCGGTGATGACCGTGCCGGTGTGTATATGATCCTGATGCTGATGCGCGAGTGCCATTGTCATATCTTATTTTGCGAAGACGAGGAGCTCGGCGGTGTGGGTGCAAGGAAATTTACCAACAGCAAGCTGCGTCCGGAGGTCAACTATATCGTTGAATTGGATCGGCGCGGCAGAAATGACGCCGTATTCTATCACTGCGATAATCCTGACTTCACGGAGTTCGTTTGCAGCTTCGGTTTCAAGGAGAACTCCGGCTCGTTCAGCGACATCTCTGTGGTCGCACCGCACTTGAAAACTGCGGCTGTCAATATCAGCGCAGGTTATTTCAATGAACACCGTCCCCATGAGATGATCGACACCTATGCCATGTGCGAGAATGTCCGCAGGCTAACCGCTATGTTTTGGCAAAACACCTGTCACTTCCCGTATAAGGAGCGCGTACACGCACGCGGCTCCATGTTTGGAGAGCAAAGCAGCCTCTTTGCTCCGATGGTGGAAAGACCGTCGCGGGCAGCCACATGTAAGCTGTTGATGCCCCTGCCGGAAGAAACGCGGCTTTATATGGGGCAGCATCAGATTGGCTCTGCACCGGAATATAGGATGGATCGTTCCGGGAACCTCTATATGTACTTGGAGCGACTGAATGCCGCCGTAGAGGCAGAAGGGGTGTTCGCCTGCGATGCAGGAGGTCATCCACCCGTGTTCTCGGCGGTCTGCGAAGGGACGAGGTTTCTGCCGGTATACACCTATGAAGAAGCCGTTGAGAGACTTGAAAATGCATAGTTATTAGTGAAATTGGGAAGCCCAGCTCGCCTTTCATGCGAACTGGGCTTCTTCCATGCAGCGGCTAAACCATAATTTCCTTAGAATGCGACGGGAGATTTCTCTCTATCGAATATTGAACTTTGCCACGCACTTCAAGAACAGCAGGCACAGTTCCTGAAGCAGATCCTCATCAAAGATCCCGTTGACCACGGATTCCTTGTATAAGAGCGGGTAGTACATATGCAGAAGTTCCTCCATTGCAGACGAATCCCCGTTCTTCGCACTCATGAACAGCTCCATGAAATCATTCACCTTTACCACCTCCCACAGCGTTTCTCAGGCGCAAGACCGTGCGATGATAGGACATGGCCGCAGCTCCATAGGTGATACCGAGCGACAGCGCGATCTCGGAAAGGCTCATCTCTCCAAGGACTTTAGACAGAAATATGTAACGCTCTCGCTCGCTTAACCCTTGCATAGCAGCGAACAGACGCTCATTCTCCAATCGCTGCATCAGCGGCAGCCCACAGAAGAAGTCCGTTTCCTCACATAATTCCATCACCTCGCAGTGCCCCTCCATGGGCAGTTCTGTCCGAAGAGCTGTGGAAATTCTCCTTAAATACGTTCTTTTGTAATTGCGAATCGCGGCAATCAGATAGGCTGTAAACTGGTTCTGTACCGCGCACGACTTGTACTGACTATCCCGCATGGCAGCAGGCCTCCTTTATCATAATGGTTTCGTTGGGGGAACGGCCATTATGGGCGGGCCTCTGCACCGCACGGCGTTTTTCGTTGCTTTTCGACACAAGAAAAACGCCCGCATTCTGCTCAGGGCAGAATGCGGGCGTTTTGATATACGGCGTTGTCTCAGCTCAAAACGTATTCGCGTAAAGGGCTGTCTTTAGCGTCACTTTGTATCTTGTCCATAGTTCAGGCAAGGTCTTTTTGGTGTGTGTCGGTAAAAAAATGAAGCCCAACCTTTGCAGAATATGCAAAAGTGGGCTTATCCCCTTTATTTATCTTCGCTTCGGTTACGGTGCAGGCTTGCCTTCAGTGCCGTGACAGTATCCGTGATGATTTTTATTTCATCCTCGTTACAATCTGCGACCAGATCAGAAAGCCAACTGTTCAGGACAGGCCGCGCACTGCGCATTTCCATGCACAGCACCTCGGCGGGATCACAGTCCAGAATATTCATCATTTGCACAAGCAGCTTTGTGCTGGGAATCGTCATGCCGGTTTCAATATGGCTGATATGTGTAGACCCCACATCAGTCATCGCAGCCAGCTGCTCCTGCGTCATGTTTTTCCGTATGCGCGCTTCCTTGAGCCGTGCGCCTATAAATGCGTAGTCTATCATACAAACAAGTCTCCTGCAGATGAAGTGTTCTTAACTTGTATTGTATGTGCATTTTGCTCATGTTTTAATATCCTAAATGTGCAACCGCCTATATACTTATAGTCGCAGGGAAATTTATGCCGTTTTTTGGTACATCAGAGTATTATTTGCCTAATTAAGTCAAATTTTTTCGTTGAAAGGTCAACAAATCTCAAAAAGCCGGTTCGCAGCACACTTATAGCGCACACGCCGACAAAAGCGAACCATCCTACCACGCCGCACGCTTCCCTGTTTTCTTCACCGCTGCCCCAGTTGCTCCGTCACGGCAAAGTGGTTTTTCTCATACCGGATCAGCCCGTCCCGCTGCATGAGGGACAGCTCGTTGCTCAGCGCGCTGCGCTCCACGTTCAGGTAGTCCGCCAGCTGCTGGCGGTTGTAGGGTATGTCGAATTCGTAGCTGCCGGTGCGCTTGATGCACTCCGAGAAATAGGACAGCAGCCGCTTGCGGATGGACTTGGGCGAGGTGTGCAGCACCCGGCGGGAGAGCTGCAAATTCTTCCCGGCGGAGAGTGTCAGCAGGTTCCGCAGCAGCCGGAGGTGGCGGGGACACACCTTGGCGCAGGGCTCCAGCACCTGCCCGATGTGCAGCAGCAGCACCTCCGTGTCCTCGGCAGCGGTGACGTTGACCATCAGCGGCTCACCCGGCACGCAGGCATACGCCTCCGCAAAGATGCCGCCCGCGCCCACGCTGCTGAGGACGCTGTTGTTGCCCCACACGTCCCCCATCTCGATGATGACACGGCCGGACAGCACCACGCCCAGCTGCTCCGTGGGCGTCCCCTCCGGCAGGATGACCGCGCCCTTTTTATAGCTGCGCTCTGCGGCGCGCAGGCAGCATAGCATTTCTTCGATGTCCGGCGGCGTCATGCCGCGAAATAGCGGGGTGTTTCCCAAATTGATCCGCATATTTTTCTCCTTTTCGTTGGCGTGCCAACAGACTTTCATAAATTATGATAGTAAAATGAAGCCACAAAGTCAAGAAGAACCGCAAGGAGGACAAAAATATGGTACGGAGAATCATTGAGATCGACAGGGACAAGTGCAACGGCTGCGGCGCCTGCGCCGAGGCGTGTCACGAGGGTGCCATCGCCATGGTGGACGGCAAGGCGCAGCTGATGCGGGACGATTACTGCGACGGGCTG
>URDG01000052.1 GCA_900546515.1 uncultured Eubacteriales bacterium
GGAACTGCGACTTGCAGTTCCTCTTAGTTCTTTTGATTCGTTTTTACTGCATGGGAAGCAGCATATTGAGTGCGTCTTGCTTTGCTCGCTCATCTATACTATATTAAATTATACTACCGGAAGAAAGTTTTTTAAGGATCAGCCTGAATTACTCAGGCGATATGAACGCAACGAGGCACGATATATCTTGCAGCTTCCGAAGAACTACGATACAATAAGCATAAACTTCGGCATTGATAAGAATGAGATGAAGCTGCTGGTGATTGCCCTTGCCGAGCTTGATCTGACCATAGATGAATGGCTCGGCACAATATAAAGAGTGAATGTAAGCAGAGTATTGAAGTTTTTTCTGAATTCCTTACGGGACGACCTGAAACCCATTGAAATTCTGAGATTCTACTGTTATAATATTAACTACAATCTTTCGGAGGTGCGAAAGGTTGGAGTTGCACCACATACACCACTTGGAGCACCACTATGGTGTATGCTTTCAACAGGGAAATGTACAGAGTTATCACACACGGGAAAATGTGACCTGTAAGCAAAGCACAGTATTAACAGGGCTTCTACACAGCTATTCCATGTGAGGAATCTTATCCCCACAATGAAGCCGTTAGACTCTGACAAGAAGGTTTCCAAGGAAGTTTCTGCTCCTGCGGCGGCTGCTCAGGCGGCTCCCGAAGTCGAGGAGAAAATTGACTTTTCCAACGTGCAGATCGAGCCGCTGTTTCAGGATCAGGTCGATTTTGACACCTTCTCCAGGAGTGATTTCCGCGCCGTAAAGGTCAAGGAATGCGAAGCTGTGAAGAAGTCCAAAAAGCTCTTAAAGTTCGTTTTGGACGACGGAACCGGCGTAGATAGGGTCATTTTGAGCGGAATTCACGAGTATTATGAGCCGGAAGAGCTGGTTGGCAAGACCTGCATCGCCATCACCAATCTGCCTCCGAGAGCGATGATGGGCATCGACTCCTGCGGTATGCTGATCTCTGCTGTGCATCACGAAAACGGCGAAGAGAAGCTTCACTTGCTGATGGTCGATCCTCACATTCCGGCAGGCGCAAAGCTGTACTAAAATGATTTGAGGATGTCATGCTTTACCGGATAAATGTGACGCACTTCATCTGATAAAAACGAATAACCGGCATAATAAATGGGCAATTCCAACCGGAATTGCCCATTTTCTGAAAGTAACGTATATATAAATCAAAAATTGCGGAGGTTAAAATGTGCCTCTCCGCTTAAAATTCATAGTTTTCTGTTTAGATTTTTTGCCGTCAGGGATGAGCCGTTTTATTCTTTTATCTTTACACCGGCGGCCCGGAGCGCGGCTTCGGCGAGAACATCGGTCGGATCAAGCGTCACGGCGTCGATCCTGTAATCTGCAAAGGCTATGGGAAGCTCGGTGCAGCCGAGGATAAATGCCTCTGCGCCGTCAGCCTTCAGCCGGCCGATAGCGGCGCAGACCGCGGAAGTATCATACTCCGCTTTCCCGGCCTTTACGCCGCTGTATATCATGTCCATAACAGCCTGCTGCCCCTCAGCGTCGGGCTTTAACAGCTCGACACCGGCCGATTCAAAAGCGCGGTCATATATGCCGGCCTGTACGGTGCCGTTGGTTGCGAGCAGAGCGCATTTTTTATATCCGAGAGCTGCGGCCTTTTTACCGGTCTCGTTGGGCATGTGCAGCATCGGGACGCGTATAAAGGGATGTATCCGGTCATAAAAGTAGTGCGCGGTATTGCATGCCATTATGAGCACACCGGCGCCGGCTGCTTCAAGACGCAGGCAGGAGCGCACAAGCTCAGGCAGCGGATCTGCGCCGCCGGATAGTATCGCCGCGGTGCGGTCGGGTATATTTGTGTTGCAGTCGGTGATTATATGTGCATGCGTCTGATCCGTTTCGGCGTCGGTGCGCCGGATGAGCTTTGTCATGAGATCGACCGTGGCCATTGGCCCCATGCCGCCGACTATACCAATTATAGTTTTCATTTTCTGCCTCCATACGGCAAGGCCGTATAAATTGATAAAAAGTGTCCGTTTCATTATAACACGAAACGGACACTTTACAATTATTTTATTAAATTTGCGGTCAGGATAATTTATGCGTTGGCCTTTGCAGCCTTCTTTGCAGCCTTGTCGCGCTCGAGGCGGGAGATCCACATTGCGCAGGTCGCGTCGCCGGTGATGTTGAGGGTCGTGCGGCCCATGTCGAAGAGCTTGTCGACGCCTGCGATGATCGCAATGCCCTCGACCGGCAGGCCGACGGAGGTAAGGACCATTGCCAGCATTATCATGCCTGCGCCGGAGACGCCTGCGGTG
>URDG01000053.1 GCA_900546515.1 uncultured Eubacteriales bacterium
CAGAAAAACGCCCATGCTGCTTCAAAGCCCTTGATAATACACAAAGTATTACCTGCGGGCTTTTCATTGCCTGAACGTATTTCTGCTCCGGCAAAACTGCTTGCACCTGACAGTGATGGATTTTTGTGTGATTTTTTGGTTTTTGAGACGCAGACGGGCTGACGCCCGTCAAGGTGAAAAGGACAAAAAGCACCGGAAAGACACGCTGTTAGGCGTGTGTGCTCTTGTCAATTGATGGTATCATTATCACATTGCTTATTACAGTAAAATAAGTTTTATTATGAATACCGCACCTTGTCAATAGATAGTTTTCCTATATCGTACAACACATGTATAAACGAAAAACGGGATGCATCAGATGCATCCCGTTCACGTTACCATTTTCAAAACTCAAGCCATCTCGTTGAGCTTGATAGCCATCGCGGACTTCTTGTGAGCTGCATTGTTCTTGTGCAGCAAACCCTTGCCGGTCGCGCGGTCAACTGTCTTAACAGCAACTTTATAGGCACTGACGGCTGTGTCACGGTTGCCTTCGGCAACTGCTGCGTCAAACTTTTTAATCATGGTCTTGAGCTCGGTCTTCTCAGCGCGGTTCTTTGCTCTGAGCTCCTTGGACTTTTCGTCTCTCTTGGCAGAAGATTTAATGTTGGCCATGTTTCAATCGCCACCTCCTCCTATAAAATTGAGTTATCAACAACTCGCGTTTAGAGATTATAGCAAATATCATGCTGAAAATCAAGGGTTTTTTCAAAAAAAAATTAATATTTTTTCTCTGTTGCGTACTGTGCCGCCCGGATGAAAATAAGCACAACATATTGGGTATACTTTTGTTGTCATATACAAATTCAGAGGTGGTCATACCGTGCTATTTTATGGAAGAACAGACCTTGCAAGTGAGGCACGCTCCATGCTCTCGCCGGAGATCGGTGAGAAGCAGGGTATCATTGCGCGTGAGGAGAATATCGGCGGAATGCATGTCACCGCGGTCGAGATAATATCCGACGAGGGCGCGGCGGTCATCGGCAAGCCTGCCGGAAAATATTTCACGCTTGAACTTGGCACGCATTTTGAGCGCGGCGCGGAGAGCTTCCCCCATGCCGCCGGTGCCGTCTGTGAGCTCATACGCCGCTGTGCCGGTGTGCGGCCCATAAAAAGCTGTCTCATCGCCGCGCTCGGCAATCCCGACATCACTCCTGACGCTCTCGGTTCGATTGCCGCGTCCAGTATTATCGTTACGCGCCATCTGAAAGCCGGCGCGCCGGAAGAGTTTGCCCCGTTCATTGAGACTTCTCTGTGCCGTACAGGCGTTCTCGGCACTACCGGCGTAGAGAGTGCGGCGCAGATACGCGCAATATGCGGCATTGTCCGGCCCGATCTTGTCATCGCCGTTGATGCTCTCGCCGGGTCGGAGCTTGACGCGCTGTGCCGCTCCGTTCAAATCTGCGACAGCGGTATTGCTCCCGGCTCAGGCGTCGGCAACAACAGGGAAGCTCTGTCTGAGGCCAGTCTCGGCGTACCTGTTATTGCAGTCGGCGTGCCTACGGTGATCGACGCATCATCTCTCTGCGATGCTGACGGGCTTAAATCCATGTTTGTCACTCCGCGCGGCATAGATTCTCTTGTGCGCAGTGCCGGACGCCTCATAGGTTATGGCATTGACCTTGCGCTGCATCCGGGGCTGCTGAAGCTGTTCGGCCCCGCCTCGCGGATCCTGATCTGGGTAGGCGCGGGCACGCAGGTGGCGCTGCTGGCCGGGCTGACGCTGCTGATTTTCCACGAGCCGATCTTCCTGCGGCTGGCGGACTGGGCGCTGAAAATCGGCCATAAGCTGCACCTGATCCGCGATATCGAAAGCCGCAAGCAGAAATACGCCGAGCTGCGCGACGACTATCAGCAGTGCTCCGGCGCGCTGCGCGGACAATGGAAGCTGATTTTGCTGAGCTTTGTCTTTAACCTGGCGCAGCGGCTGGCCATCGTGCTGTCTCCCGTGTGCGTGTATCTGGCCGAAGGCGGCAATCGCGCCCGCATAGGCGAGGCGTTTGCCGCACAGACCATGGTGATCCTGGGCTCCAACGCCGTCCCGCTGCCCGGCTCGGTGGGCGTGGCGGACTATCTCTTTCTGGATGGATACCGGTCGCTTGCGCAG